>CAZAKI010000017.1:0-29418 GCA_964485855.1 uncultured Syntrophomonadaceae bacterium
GAATGCTTTTGATTGACAAAGGTTTCGCCGGCGTGTTAAAATCTCGAGTAGACTTTAAACCGCACGAAGAAGGTTGATAAAGCCCCGGTTTGAATAGGGCTACCAGCTTCGGCGAGTCCTTAACGGGGGTATATTTATGTACGCAATTATTGAAACAGGTGGCAAGCAATATCGTGCGGAGGAAGGCAAAATAATTCGTGTTGAAAAGCTGCCATCAGCAAAAGGTGAAACGGTTACTTTCAATAAAGTTTTGATGTTAAACCAGGAAAACGAAGTAAAGATTGGTAATCCCTATGTTGAAGGGTGTGGGGTTGAAGGAAAAGTAGTCAGAAATGGACGCGAAAGAAAAATTGTTGTTTTTAAATATAAGCGAAAGAAAAATTATCGTCGGAAACAGGGGCATCGTCAGCCCTTTACCGAAGTATTAATCAGCGCGATAAAAGCGTAAAGAATTGTTAGCTGTCAATGTTTTGATCCGGAATGAAAGCGAGGTGTTCTAAATGGCTCATAAAAAAGGTGTAGGCAGTTCAAGAAATGGCCGGGATAGTAAAGCTAAAAGACTGGGTGTCAAACGTTTTGGCGGCCAGCTTGTAAAATCGGGCAGTATATTAGTTAAGCAGCGGGGAACCCGCTTCCATCCGGGTCTCAATGTTGGCAAGGGAAGCGATGACACCTTATTTGCGACTGTCGATGGACGGGTTGTATTTGAGGTAAACGGTCGGGCGAAAAAGCAGGTCAGTGTTTACCCGGAAGAAATAGCGGCGGTTAATTAGTTTCGCCATTTGCTGGTCCGGGCTTAGCCCGGACTTTTGTTTTTTATCTATGCTAAGGCTTTGCAGGTGATCCCGGATAAATGTTTGTTGATGAGTTCGAACTAGCGGTATGTGGGGGGCGCGGAGGAGATGGCGCTCTGTCTTTTCGGCGGGAAAAATATATCGCCAAGGGAGGCCCCGATGGTGGCGATGGTGGTAATGGTGGGAATGTTTACCTCTGGGCCGATACCTCAAAACACAGCTTCCTGGATTTACGTTACAACCGCCGATTTAAAGCCGATGATGGTGGTCACGGTCGGAGTAAGAATCGTCATGGCTCTACCGGAAGTGACCTTTTAGTTCCCGTCCCTCTGGGGACGGTGGTACGTGATCAGCAACAAAGACTAATCGCTGATCTAATTCGCCCCGGGCAAAAAGCCCTTGTGGCGGAAGGAGGCAGAGGCGGCAAGGGGAATGCCCGTTTTGCCACTTCGCGCCGGCGAGTTCCGCGCCTGGCTGAAAAGGGTTTACCCGGTGTTGAAAGAATCATATCCCTGGAGCTAAAATTAATGGCCCAGGTAGGTTTAGTTGGTTTTCCCAATGCCGGAAAATCTACACTGTTAAGCCGGATCAGCGCGGCTAAACCGAAAACTGCCGCCTATCCTTTTACTACACTTACTCCCAATCTCGGTGTAGTGCCGGTTGATGATCGGGGCAGCTTTATTGTGGCCGATCTTCCCGGTCTAATCGAAGGTGCTCATTTGGGCGCCGGTCTTGGTCATCAATTTCTCAGGCATGTTGAACGCAATTTACTGCTGCTTTTCCTGATCGATCTCTCACCCCAAGCAGATCCTGAACCGATAAATGCATACATTCTTCTGAATAAAGAACTTTCCCAATATAACCAAAAACTTGCCTCCTACCCGCGAGTTGTGGTTGGTAACAAATTAGATTTATCAGGTGCAGGTGAACAACTGGAGATTCTTAATCAATATATTTCTGAGCAAGATCATCAAGCGACGAAGGTTTTTGGTATATCGGCGATTTCGGGGCATGGGATAACTGAGTTATTAAATTATTTATTGAACAGAGTTAATGAACTTTCTGCAGGGAAAAAGGGTTCCGATGAGGAAGAATTAATCAGACCACTTCAAACCTTGGAGAAACCTCTTGCTATTCATAAGGTTGACGGTGTTTATCTGGTAAGCGGCAGCGCGGTGGAGAGAGCAGCAGCCCGCACCGATTTTAATAATGAAGAAGCACTGCTCCGCTTTCAGAACTATTGCCGCAGAAGCGGTTTGGAGAAAGAGTTAAAAAAAATCGGGATTAAAGAAGGCGACAGTGTTCGCATTGGTGCAACCGAGTTTACTTATTATGAATAAGGAAAAGGTGTATATTTTTGTTTCCTCATACCCCGGGTAATAAAAACAGCAGCCCCAATATCGGGCTGATGGGCGGAACGTTCGATCCAATCCATGTTGGGCACCTGGTAACTGCGGAAGAAGCCAGGCAACAGTTCGATCTTGACTATGTTATTTTTGTGCCGGCCGGTATTCCTCCCCACAAGGATGAAGATAAAATATCCCTGGCTGAACATCGCTATCTAATGACAAATCTTGCCGTAATGTCAAACCCTTCATTTGTTGTTTCACGCTTTGAAATCGATCAGCAGAATGCTACTTTCACTATTGATACAGTTAGGCACTTTGCCGTTTTACACAAACCGGAACCCAATATCTATTTTATTACCGGGGCCGATGCTATTCTCGAAATATTTACCTGGAAAGATTATAAGGAACTGCTCAGGCTGTGTACATTTATTGCCGTTTCACGACCCGGTTATTCGCTTGATCATTTTCATGATACTCTTGAACGAAACTGTCCGGAAATGAGACAGCAAATACACCTTTTGGAAATCCCTGCTTTGGCAGTATCGTCAACATTTATTCGTGAAAGGGCAGTCCTGGGCAAAACAATCAAATATTTAACTCCTGAACCTGTTGAACAATATATCAGAAAACACGGTCTTTATAGGTCTTCGCTGTGAAGTGAGGTTTTTTGACCCGGCAAGGGGTCTGATTATATCCGGAGGTGGGTTTGATGGCAAAAACTTTGTACGTAGGTAATATTCCCTGGAGCACCAAGGAAGAAGATTTGCAGCAACTTTTCAGCCAGTTTGGCGAAGTCCTGGAGTGTAGGATTATCACCGAAAGAGCTACTGGGCGTTCCCGGGGTTATGGTTTTGTGGAAGTAGGTGACGACGATCTGCAGGAGATCATCGAAAAAGCAAACGGAATTGAATTGGACGGCAGAAAACTGGTAGTAAACGAAGCCAAACCACGTGAGCAGTAAGTTTTTAGGTGCATTTCTGGATGCGAATGAGGCTGGCGGATGAAGAAAGATTACTATCGTGACCTAATGCAAAGAACTTTAAGTGAAACGCTGTTCAGGCATAGTCTTGGGACAGCAGAGGCAGCCGCTGCTTTAGCTGCTCACTATGGTGCGGATGTTGAGAAAGCTTATATTGCAGGACTGCTTCATGATTACGCCAAGCAGTATAGCAAAGAAGTCATGTATTGTAAGGCTGACCAGCTTGGGTTGAAGCTGGATCCGATTATCAGACACGAAGGGAAGCTGTTGCATGCCCCCCTGGGATCTGCATTGCTCAGGACAGAAATCGGGTTTGAGGACCCAGACATTTTAGAGGCCATCGCTTATCATACAACAGGGCATGAAGTAATGTCCCTGCTGGGCAAGGTGCTTTACCTGGCGGATTTTATTGAGGAGAGCCGATGTTTTGAGGGAGTTGACAAAATACGCGCTGTCGCTTATCTCGATCTTGACAAAGCACTACTAAGAGCTGTTGACCACACTATCTGTTCTGTTTTAACCAGAGGGCTGATTCTACACCCGCATTCTATTGCTTTTCGAAACAGATTAATTATGAAGACAGACTTTAGTAAAAACTGAGGAAAAACAGTTGGGATGGAGGTGATTCTATTTGGCGCAGGAACCGGCCGATAGCTCGAGGGAGCTGGCTCTGTATGCCGCACAACTGGTTTTAGGAAAAAAAGGGCATGATCTTAAATTGATGGAAGTTGGGAAAGTATCGATTGTTGCTGATTTTTTCTTAATTTGCACCGGCAATACAGCGGTACAGGTACATTCAATCTGTGATCACCTGCTTGAAACTTTAAAACAGAAAAACTACTATGCATTAAGGGTGGAAGGTTACAAAGAAGCATGGTGGGTAGTGATCGATTATGGTTTCTTAGTGATCCATGTTTTTCAGCCCGAAGCCCGATCATTTTACGATTTAGAACGTCTTTGGTATGAAGCTCCACAGGTTTTTATTGACAGCGAGGGCAATACTTTACCTGCCGCTCCCCAATAAATTATCTTAGCCTGGTGATTAAGATGGATCATCAAAAATTAAATAATTTACTGCTTGATGTTTCTCATAGCGGTCAGGATCCTGCTGGTAAGGAATACCGCTTTCTTTCATTGGAGACTACTGCTGAGCTGGCTGTAGAATTCAAGATTACCGTTAGTGAAATTGAACTGGCAGCCCTGCAGTTAGATATTATTCCTGAACGATACCAGCGTAACATTGGGACGATTGGTGCTACCGGCCAGAGAAAATTGCTTCAGTCTGCTGTAACAGTAGTTGGTAACGGCGGGCTCGGTGGTTTCGTAATTGAAATGTTGGCTAGAATGGGAGTTGGTAGAATAATAGCGATTGACGGCGATTGTTTTGCCGACAGCAACCTTAACCGTCAATTACTTGCTACTGAAAAGAATTTAGGCCAATCAAAAGCACAAGCTGCCGCAGAACGAGTTACCCTAGTAAACAGTTCAACTATTGTCGATAGTTATCACCTGATCGGTACTGAAAAAAATCTTCCACCTTTACTTAAAGATTGCAACCTGGTGATTGATTGTCTTGATAATTTGCCATCCCGCTTTGACCTGGAGAAAGTATGCAGCCGCTTAAATTTGGTTCTTGTTCACGGGGCAATAGCCGGGATGCTTGGTCAGATTGCGGTTATCAGGCCAGGGAAACCTTTACTCGAATCCATCTATGGATCAATAACCGAAAGTGGGATGACCCGGGGTGTGGAAGTTCAACTGGGCAACCCTGCGACAACTCCGGCTATGCTGGCAGCGTGGCAGGTTTCAGAAGCAGTAAAATATCTGGTTGGTCTGGATGGAGTCTTGCCGGAAAACATTCTTCTGATTATCGATATGCAGACAGCAGAAGCATACAAAATAGAAGTCGCTAATTAACGATTATGCTTAGTCAATGCTATTGACAAGGCCATAATGCGTGCATATAATGTTAAATGTACTCGAGGTGCCATAAATCCTTCGATGATGGGAAATAGTAAGCAGGGATGCTTTCTTAGAGAGCCGGATCACAGTGCAAACCGGCAGGCAGAGCTGCTGAACTCGTTCCGGAGAAGCAGTGGTGAAAAGAATTAGCCACTGCCGGCTGACCGGCGTTAACGGTTGAAAGAGGGCATTCAAACGGGGGGCTGTGGCGCAGTGGGAGCGCGCTTCCTTGGCATGGAAGAGGTCGCGGGTTCGACTCCCGCCAGCTCCACCAAAACGATTGACCAATAAGGGTGGTACCGCGGGTATAGATCCGTCCCTTGACCGGGCGGATTTTTTATTTTCTTTTTGTTTCAGGATGGAGGTATGAAAAGAATGGATAACTACAACCCGGCAGAGATTGAACAACGCTGGCAAAAAAAATGGGAAGCTGAAGATTTTTATCATTCTTCAATTCAACCGGAAAAAGAAAAATACTATGTATTGGAAATGTTTCCCTATCCTTCTGGCAAATTGCATATGGGTCACATGCGTGTTTATTCGATTGGTGATGTGCTGGCCAGATTTCTTAGGATGCGCGGTTATAATGTTATCCATCCGATGGGTTGGGATGCTTTCGGTCTTCCTGCTGAAAATGCTGCAATTGAACACCGGGTTAACCCGGCTGAATGGACAGCCCAGAATATTGAACATATGAAAAAGCAGCAGAACCGACTGGGGGTCAGCTATGACTGGAGCCGCGAAGTTAATACTTCTGCGCCCGACTATTATCGCTGGTCGCAATGGCTCTTTTTGCTGATGTATAAGAGAGGTTTAGCCTACAAGAAGAAAGCCAGTGTTAACTGGTGTGAAAGCTGTCAGACAGTGCTGGCTAATGAACAGGTCGAAAAAGGACTATGCTGGCGCTGCTCGTCTGTGGTGGAAACCCGGGATTTAGAACAATGGTTTTTACGCATTACCGATTATGCTGAAAGATTGTTAAATGATCTCGACTGCCTCGAAGATTGGCCGGAGCGGGTTAAGGTCATGCAGCAGAATTGGATTGGCCGCAGCGAGGGCGCTGAAATTGTTTTTAGTATCAAGGAGTTTCCCGGCGAAGAGATCCGGACCTTTACTACCCGGCCTGATACACTTTTTGGCGTAACATCAATGGTTCTTGCGCCGGAACATCCCCTGGTCAGAAAACTGGTCGAGGGTACAGACCGTGAGGAAGAAGTGACCGCTTTTATTTCTTCCATGCGCAGGGTCAGCGAAATTGATCGAACTGCCGAAGAAGCACCAAAGATTGGACTATTCACCGGTAGGCATGTTATCAACCCGATCAACGGCGAAGAGGTTCCGATTTTGGTTGGCAATTATGTGCTGATGGCTTATGGCACAGGAGCAGTCATGGGGGTTCCGGCCCACGATCAGAGAGATTTTGATTTTGCCCGTAAGCATCACCTACCGATTCGGGTTGTTATCCAGCCTGAAGGGCAGGAGCTTTCTGGTGACACCATGAACGAAGCTTATCCCGGAGCAGGAAAAATGGTTAACTCCGGAGATTTTAACGGACTTGACAACACCGAGGGGATTAAACAGGTTACAGCTTATCTTGAAAAGCGGGGTTTGGGGCAATTTCAAATCACTTATCGCCTTCGGGACTGGTTGATATCCCGGCAACGTTATTGGGGTGCCCCGATACCGATCATTTATTGTCAGCAGTGTGGAATTGTGCCGGTTCCGGAAGAGGATTTGCCGGTTGTGCTTCCACTGGAGGTCGAACTTTCCGGCAATCGAGTTCCCGGGTTGGCCCAGGATCAAAAATTTATCAGTACCAAATGCCCTACCTGCGGTGGTAATGCTCGCCGCGAAACTGATACCATGGATACTTTTATTTGCTCATCGTGGTATTATATGCGTTATACCAGTCCTCAGTGCCAAGAAGCTCCATTTGAAAAGGAAGCTGTTGATTACTGGATGCCGGTCGACCAATATATTGGGGGCATTGAGCATGCTGTTTTGCATCTGCTTTATGCTCGCTTTTTTACCAAGGTACTTTTTGATTCCGACTTGCTTCAGGCTGAAGAACCTTTTAGCCGTTTATTGGCCCAGGGGATGGTTTACAAGGATGGCGCAAAAATGTCTAAATCCAAGGGCAACGTGGTCACTCCCGATGAAATAGTTGAAAAATACGGTGCCGATACCGGCAGACTTTTTATCCTCTTTGCCGCCCCGCCAGAAAAAGATTTGGATTGGAGCGACCAGGGAGTTGAAGGATGTCACCGTTTTTTGCGCCGGGTATGGCGCTTGATTGACGAGTGCCGGGAACAGCTTGCTAATTCTTCTACAACCGGAAGCAGCGATCCTGATCAAGAGGAACTTGAACGAAGCGTTCATGCCGCAATTAAGAAAGTTACGATTGACATTCAGGAGCGTTTTAATTTCAACACCGCGATCAGTGCGATTATGGAGCTGGTTAATTCCATCTATGCTTACCGCCAAAATGTTACCTTAAAAAAACAAAATAATAATATTTTATTTGAAGCCCTGCAGAGCATGGTTTTGCTTCTCGCTCCTTTTGCCCCGCACCTTGCCGAAGAGGCCTGGCACCAACTTGGCTGGTCAGGATCGGTACACCAACAGCCGTGGCCCAAATTTTGTCCAGACAAGTTGATTGTCGACCAGGTTGAAGTAGTTGTGCAGATTAATGGGCGGGTTCGCAGCAGGGTTACAGTTCCAACTGCTTGTTCTGAAACTGAATTGCTGGAAATTGCCAAGAGCAGCGACAGAATAAAAGAGCTGTTGGCAAACAAACAGATTGTCCGGGAAATAGCGATTCCCGGTCGATTAGTTAACATTGTTGTCCGCTGACCGGGGGAAAAATCCTTGTTTGAGAATATCAGCGGATCTTTATTACAGAGGTTGATTGTAGAAGCGATTAGGGAGCATAATGTTTTACCGCTAACCGGAAGTTGTAACCTTTCGTGTATTTTTTGCAGTCACCGTTTTAACCCTTCTGGCACAAAGGCATCTAGTTTTAACCACTTGCCTTTAAATTCGATACAGAGATTACTTCAATATCTCGATCCGCAGAAAAAAATTATTATTGGTGAGTCGGCTACCCGTCTGCGAGAGGGGGAACCGCTTACGCATCCTCATTTTTTTACGATTGTCGAAAAGCTGCGTCAGCTTTACCCCCAAACCATAATTCAGATCACTACAAATGGTTCTCTGCTCACCGAAGAGATGATTGCCAAACTGGCTTTTCTACAACCACTGGAAATAATCGTATCGATCAACAGCATCTCGGTTGCCGGCAGAAAAAAGCTAATGGCTGATCAAGACCCATTAACAGCTTTATCCTCACTTGAATTGCTTGAACGATTTAAGATCAAGTTTCATGGTAGTGTAGTGGCCTTGCCCCAAATTGTCGGTTTCGATGATTTGGAAAATACCCTAATTGCCTTGGATCAGGCTGGATCCCGGACAATCCGTTTACTATTACCCGGATTTACCCGGCTAGCGCCGGCTGAACTAATACCTTCCACTGGAACTACAAATATTATTTACAATACTGCAGAAAAGCTACAGCAGCGATTAAGCGCTCCGCTATTGATCGAGCCGCCTGTAATTACAGATCTAAAACCGGTGATTTCCGGTGTAATCAGTGGTAGTCCAGCGGATAAGGCGGGCTTGGTGGTCGGTGACCTGATCAAGGCGGTGAATAATAAGAAACCTTTCAGCAGGGTCGAGGCCTTCAGGCTGCTGACTGAAAAGGACAACCCGAAGCTTGATTTATACAGGAAAGGAAGATCGTTTTCTACCTTGATCCTGAAAAAGAAGGATGTCAGCCCGGGGATCACTGTTGCCTACGATCTTGATCCGGACCAGGTTGATCGGGTTCAGAAAAGGATCGATCCAGAGGGAAAAACCTTGATGTTGCTGTCGGTTCCGGCTTTACAGCGGTGGCAGATTGCTCTGCAGACAAGCATGATCGACAATCTTGATCTCCTGACAGTGCCGTCACTTTGGTTCGGAGGAACCATTTGTTGTGCCGGTCTGCTGGTAGTCAGTGATTACCGTTCAGCATTGGGCAGTTTTTCAGCCCTTGCTTCCTACAGCTCTATCCTTCTGCCCTCCGCCTCCTTTGATCTTTCCGGTTATGACTTATGTGGCGAACACTATCTTTCCCTATCAGCTGGTGGTCTGCCAATCTGCTTGGTTTAACAGTGGATATCATTATATTGATCAATCTGCGGTGTCGAAATATTTGTTGCATCAAAATCTTAAATCCTTTATGATCAGAGGTAAGCTGGTAAAATATTGGCAATATTTATTTAGCAACTAGCTGGGATCATAATAAATAAGGGGCGTGGAATGCATGACCTTCATCAAGCTTCCTGAGTTATTGAAAAGCGAAAGACAAGTGTTTATTGATAACCATCCCTATTCACACCAGCTGTTTCAAGCAGCTCAAAAAAATCTGCTTGGCGGAGTACCAATGAACTGGATGGTTAAATGGGCTGGAGACTTTCCGCTTTTTGTCGATCAAGCAAAGGGAGCACATTTTACCGATGTTGATGGTCACAGTTACTTAGATCTCTGTCTTGGCGATACCGGTGCGATGACCGGGCATGCACCGGCCGAAGCTCTTGAAACAATCATCGAGAGAATCAAAAACGGTACTACCCTGATGCTTCCAACCGAAGATGCTATTTTTGTAGGTCAGGAATTACAAAGGCGTTTTGGTCTCCCTTACTGGCAGTTTGCTTTAACCGCAACTGATGCCAATCGCTTTTCTATTCGCCTGGCCAGACATATTACCGGTCGCCCAAAAGTTCTGGTTTTTAACTGGTGTTATCACGGCACAGTTGATGAAAGTTTCATTACCCTTTATCCTGATGGGATGGCAAAAGCAAGACAGGGTAATCTCGGGCCTCCGGTTGAACCTTCGGTGACCACAAAGGTAGTTGAGTTTAATGATTTGCCGGCTTTGGAGAAAGCGCTTGCAGACAAAGATGTTGCCTGTGTATTGGCTGAGCCGGTAATGACAAATATCGGTATAATTCATCCCGAACCAGGTTATCATTCGGCCTTACGCGATTTGACCAGGAATACCGGTACTTTATTGATCATCGATGAAACCCATACTATTTGTGCCGGTCCCGGTGGTTACACGGCATTGGAAGGTCTTGAACCCGATATTTTGACCCTGGGCAAACCGATTGCCAGTGGTATTCCTGCTGCCGTGTATGGTTTTTCAGAAGTGGTTGCTGATTTAATCCAGGATTCAATTGAGATCGAGGATTGTGATACCGGAGGTATCGGCGGGACTCTGGCCGGCAATGCTCTTTCGGTGGCCGCCATGCGCGTAACCCTCGAAAAAGTTTTAACCCAGGAAGCTTACGATATCACCTTGCCCCTTACCGATCAATTTGTTGCCGGAGTTAATCAGGTAATCCGCGAGTTCGAGCTACCCTGGAATGTCACTCGCTTAGGCTGCCGTTCAGAGTATTGGTTCAGGCCAAATCCCGCTCGAAATGGTCAGGAAGCCGCCGAGGCAATCGACGTTGAACTGGATCGCTATATGCATTTAGCAGCTCTTAACCGGGGCATTCTGATGACACCCTTTCATAATATGGCCTTAATATCTCCACAGACCAGCCCTGATGACATTGAGCTGCACACCAGGGTGTTCAGAGAAATTGTTAGTAATTTAGTAAGGTAGATACAGAATAGCGTTTGCCCTTGTTGCTCTGGCTGGCTTGACTTAACTATATTAAAATTATATAATATAATAAATAATCCTTTAAATTGTACTATTTATCAATTGGATGATGGCCGGCAAATTCTTCCGGCTTTTATAATCTTAGAAAATCTAAAAAGGAGGAAATATAATGAGTGAAGAAAAAAAAGAACAAGTTGCAAAAAAAGTAGAAGCAGTTTTAAAACCTGATCCGGCAAAAGCCGAAGACAGCATTCGTATATCGTCAGAGGTTATTGCTGTTATTACCGGTTTAGTTTCAAATGAAGTACCCGGAATCGCCGGAATGAGCGGCGGCTTGGTTGGCGGCATCGCAGAAAAACTCGGCAGACGTGATCTGACCAAGGGGATAAAAGTACAGATTAATGAAGATTCTGTTATCGTTGATTTAAATGTTATTGCCGAATATGGGGTTTCAATTGTTGAGGCAACTAAAAAACTCAAGCAGGAAATCCGCAATAATATTGAAAAAACTACCGGGTTAAAAGTACAAGCGATCAATATTAACGTGCAGGGCATCCAAGTTCCCGGAACAGAAGAAGAAAACGCCGGGAAAGATGAAGAAGAATAAAAGTAGTTCTTTTTTAGATGATATGATCATAAAAACCGTCGCAAAACAGCGTCGGTTTTTATTTTTTTTTGCAGGGATTACCGTTGGAGAAAGAGAATAACAATGCTGTTTATTTACATCTTTATTTAAAGCTAAGAGCCTGTGAGGTAAAAAAGGAATGGCTAAGGGTTTACAGGAAAAAATTGTTCTCGGTTTTCTGGCACTCTTACTGGTTAGTGGGGGGCTCTGGAGAGCGGTTGAATCGGGTCGATATAATTCAGATCTAGTCGAGGCTGGTTTTAATAGTCGAAGCGAGTCAGGAGCAACTGAAGATAACCCAGAGTCTTCAGTATTAACAATTCATCTGGTTGGTGCGGTCAATAATCCGGGTGTTTACGAGCTGCCGGCCGGTTCGCGTGTATACCAGCTAATTGAAACAGCAGGTGGTTTTACTGAAGATGCCGACCAGGACAGCATTAATCAGGCTCGACCTCTTTTTGACGGCGAGCAGATTTATATCAATTTTTACGATTCGACTGTCCGCTCCTTTAATCCCCTAGCGGAAGAGCAAAAGGTAAATATTAACAAGGCTACCCTGGATGAGTTAACCACCCTGCCCGGTATCGGTGAAGTTCGAGCCGGGCAAATTATTGCTTATCGTGAAAAAAACGGATATTTTTCTGATCCCAGGGAGTTGATGGATGTAAGCGGGATCGGTGAAAAAACCTATCAAAATATTGCCGATCTAATCACGATCTATTGACCCTTAATCAAATATGCCAAGATTTTAGATATTCTTCCTGACGGCAGCTTAGTGAATCGATAGCGATGCCCATCGCTTCCAGTTTAATTGAAGCAGTTTGACGATCATATTCAGCCGGCAATTTAATGACGTCCTTAGGAAGCTTTTCACCATTTGCCAGTAAATATTGCATGGCCCCAAACTGGAGGGCAAAAGAGAGATCCATTATTTCTGCTGGATGACCATCGCCTGCAGCTAGGTTAACTAACCTGCCTTCCCCCAGCAGGTAAAGCCTATTGCCATTTTTCATCAGATATTCATCGATATTCTGACGTGGTTGTCCGTTTAGTTTTCCGAATTTATCAAGAGCCTTTTTATCGATTTCCACGTCAAAATGACCGGCGTTGCTTAATATGGCTCCGTCTTTTAGCAATTCAACATGTTCTTCTGTGATAATTTCCCGGCAACCTGTGGTTGTAACAAAAATATCGCCAATTGCAGCGGCTTCTCTCATCGGCATCACTCTAAATCCTTCAACTACTGCTTCCAAAGCATGGACTGGATCAACTTCAGTTACGACAACGTTAGCTCCAAGCCCGGCGGCACGCATCGCTACACCGCGACCGCACCAGCCAAAGCCGGACACAACCACAGTTTTACCGGCAACTAATAGATTGGTTGTGCGCATGATTCCATCCCAGACAGATTGTCCCGTACCGTAGCGGTTATCGAACAGATATTTACACATGGCGTCATTAACGGCAACCACAGGGAATTCTAGTTCACCGCTTTCAGCCATAGCCCTCAACCTGATTAGGCCGGTTGTAGTTTCTTCCGCGCCTCCAATTACCTGGTCTAATAGATCACGGCGTTCATTGTGCAGCATAGCAACCAGGTCGCCGCCATCATCAATAATCAATTGCGGTCCATGATCAAGAGCGTTGTGAATATGCTTGCTGTATTCCTCTGAAGTTGCACCATGCCAGCCGAATACTTCAATACCATCTTCAACCAGGGCAGCGGCAATTGCATCCTGTGTTGATAACGGATTACTGCCGGTAATGGTTACTTCAGCTCCGCAGGCTTGAAAAGCTTTTGCCATATAAGCTGATTTTGCCTCTAAATGGATGCAGACTGTCATTTTAATTCCTGCAAATGGTTTATTCTTACGCTGTTGATCGATCAGCCGATTTAAAACAGGCATGTGGCGGCTTACCCAGTCAATCCTGCGGTGCCCCTCCGGGGCCAGTTTAACATCCCTGATACTGCTCATTGTTTACCCTCCTGGAACAGTTCTTTTAGAAAATTTTTTATGACTCTCCTTACTTCTTAATCGCCAGGAAAAATCCTCCTCTGCTGAGGCTAAAAAAATGCTAGATTTGAAGGAATTATGAAATTAGTGAAGAACTATTAAGATGGTCTTTGATTACTGCAGGACCTTGTTCATCTGCTTGACAAGCTTAAAATCTTTAAGTAGTGTACAAATGAATCATCAAAAAGAGGAGGTTTTTACGTGAAAAAGTGGTTAGCTTTGGTTTTGGTTGTAGTTTTCGTATTTGCCGTGATCGGCTGCGGTGGGGAAACTCCGCCTGCTGAAGACGGTGATGATGCAGTTGTTGATGAACCGGCAGGGATGAAGGTTGGAATGGTAACCGATGCCGGGACCATTGATGACAAATCTTTTAACCAGGGCACCTGGGAAGGGATTTTGCTTGCTGCGGAGGATTTTGATCTTGAGACCAGGTATTTACAGCCTGGTGGCACCACCGAAGCAGATTATATTACAGAAATTGGCAACTTGGTTGACGCCGATTTTAAATTTGTAGTCTGCCCCGGGTTTAAATTTGAAACGGCGATTTTTGATGTGCAGACCCGCTATCCCGATGCTAAGTTTGTATTGATTGACGGTTACCCCCATGCCGGCGACTGGACTCCGGTAGTTAACGACAATGTTGTTTCGATCTTTTTTGCCGAACAGGAGTCAGGCTTCCTGGGTGGTCTGGCTGCTGCCTTACAGTTAAAGGAAGGCGAAGTCGGCTTTATTGGCGGAATGGAAATCCCCGCAGTTCAAAAATTTAACTGGGGCTTTCAGCAGGGTGTCCTCTATGCCAATGAGAATTACGACACCCAGATTGTCATGAATCCCGAAAACTTCATCTACCAGGGGACCTTTGACGATGTTGCTGCCGGCCAGGTCCTTGCTGCTGCCATGTATGACAAAGGGGTGGATGCAATTTTTGCCGCTGCCGGCGGGGTTGGAATTGGTGCAATCAATGAAGCAAAAACCAGGGCTGCTGCCGGTGAAGAAGTATGGATCATCGGTGTTGACGTTGATCAGTATGCTGAAGGTATTTATGATGGTACCAATTCAATCATCCTGACTTCAGCGATGAAATATATCGACGTTGCGGCTTATGACATGATCAAGGCTGAACTCGACGGCGAATTCCCGGGAGGCCAGATGTTGATACTGGACGCTTCGAATTACGGTATCGGTATTCCTCAGGAAAACCCGAATCTTGATGATGAAGTTGAAGATCTCGTGTGGGAAGCTTTTGCGGCCATGCAGTCCGGTGAATTGGTTGTTTCCGATGTTCAGGGCGACCTGATCAAGTAGTGGTTTTTTAGTGTTATCATGAAAAGGGCGGTTTTACCCGCCCTTTTTTGCTAATTTTTTGCCGGTTATCAGTTATTTACTGTCACAGGGGAGCTGATGTGTTTGGAACTTATTGTCGAAATGAAAAATATTCGTAAAAGTTTCCCCGGGGTAGTCGCCTGCGATAATATTGACTTTCAAGTCATAAAAGGTGAAATCCATGCCCTGCTGGGTGAAAACGGAGCTGGTAAGTCAACTCTGATGAATATTCTTTTTGGTTTATATCAGCAGGATCAGGGGGAAATATACCTGCGCGGAGAAAAGGTTGATATTGCCAACCCCAACATCGCCAATGATTTAGGTATCGGGATGGTTCACCAGCACTTTAAGTTGGTCCATAATTTTACGGTAACAGAAAACATCATCCTTGGTCTTGAACCGACCAGGGCTTTAATGGTTGATACCCGTTCAGCTTCAGAGCGCATCAGTGAACTGTCAAAGCGCTACGGCCTTAATGTTGACCCTGATGCTAAAATTTCTGAGGTATCGGTTGGGATGCAACAGCGGGTAGAAATCATGAAAATGCTTTATCGCGACGCAGAGATATTAATTTTCGATGAACCAACCGCTGTTTTAACCCCCCAGGAAGTGCGTGATCTGATGAAAATCATGCGCAATCTAATTGATGAAGGCAAAACTATCATCTTAATTACCCATAAATTACGTGAGATTATGGCTATCGCTGATCGTTGTACAGTAATCCGTTGGGGAAAAGTAGTCGGGACTGTTGACGTTGCGGAAACCACCGAAGAGAAGTTAGCCGAAATGATGGTTGGACGCAAAATTTTATTTAACCTGAATAAGAAAGAAGCAAATCCGCAGGAGGAGATCCTGAAAATAGAAAACCTTTCGGTCAAAAACAGCAGTGGGATGCTTGGTTTGAAGAATTTTTCACTGGGAGTAAGGTGTGGAGAGATTGTCGGCCTGGCTGGTGTTGATGGCAATGGTCAAAAAGAGCTGGTTGAATCAATCATTGGCCTGCGCAGACCTGAAGAAGGGCGTATCCTGCTCCAGGATCAGGATATTTGCTGTATGCCGACCAGGCAGAGGATCGAAATCGGTATGGCTCATATCCCCGAAGATCGTCATAAACATGGTTTAATTCTTGACTACACCGTTCAGGAAAACCTGATCTTAAAGAATTATTATTTAGAACCCTATTCCCAGCGGGGTTTAATTGATTGGGATCATGTTTTCGAACATGCGGAAAGAGTGATCGATGATTTTGATATTCGTTCCGGGCAGGGTGCTGAATCCCTTGCCCGTTCGCTCTCCGGCGGTAATCAGCAAAAAGCAATTGTCGGCCGCGAAATTGACGGCAATCCCGATTTGCTCATAGCGGTCCAGCCTACTCGCGGCTTGGATGTGGGGGCTATTGAGTATATCCATCAACGGCTTTTAGAACAACGAGACCAGGGTAAGGCGGTTTTGTTAATTTCCCTGGAACTTGATGAAATCTTGGATCTTTCCGATCGCATTGCCGTTATCTACAATGGAGAAATGGTTGGTGTGGTCAATGCTTCGGAAACAGATGAGAACGAGATTGGTCTGATGATGGCTGGAGGAAAGCGGGGTGCAGTTGCTTGAAAACAAAAGTGAGGGCAAAGAAAGATTTATTAATGTCTGTTTTTGCAGTAATACTAGGGTTGCTAGCCGGTTCTGTTTTGATGCTTGCCACTGGTAATGATCCTCTCGATGGGTTCTATTTCCTTTTCCGCGGCGGATTAATGAATATTGAACGTATTGGAAATACATTGGCAACTGCTACTCCCCTGATTTTTGCCGGGTTATCTGTTGCTTTTGCTTTTAAAACCGGTCTCTTCAATATTGGAGGAGCCGGTCAGATGCTGATCGGCGGTCTTTGTGCAACGGCAATTGGTTTGACCTTTGATTGGCCAAAACCGATATTGCTCACGGTTATGATTATTGGGGCCCTGATCGGCGGAGCGCTGTGGGCCGCTCTGCCCGGACTGTTAAAAGCTAAATTTAATGTTCACGAAGTGGTTGCTACAATTATGATGAACTGGATCGCGTACTGGGTAGTTTTTTATATTATTCCTCAGTATTTTAAAGGTCCCTTTCTTGAAACTGAATCACAACGTATTCCGATTGCCGCGTCTTTAAAAGTTCCCTGGTTAACTTCTCTTTTCAGTGGTTCTTATATTAACCTGGGGTTTTTCCTTGCCATTCTCCTTGTTGTAATCAGCGCTTTTATTCTTGAAAGGACTACTCTCGGCTACGAACTTAAAGCGGTCGGATATAATCGTGATGCCGCTGAAGCAGCCGGTATTAATGTTAACCGCAATATTATCTTATCAATGGCCATTGCCGGAGCCCTGGCCGGATTGGGTGGGGCAACCTTTTACGTTGGATTTGCCTCCAACATGCAAATTGGTGTTTTACCGGCCCAGGGTTTTGACGGAATTGCCGTTGCTCTGCTTGGGGCAAACTCGCCTTGGGGTGCTTTTGCTGCTGCAATTTTCTTTGGTTTACTTCATACTGGAAAAGGTTTTATGAATGCCATGACCGCAATCCCCCCCGAAATAGCTGATACGATCATTGCCACGATCATCTACTTTGCAGCGACCAGTGTTTTAATTGAAAGAAACTGGGACAAGTTTAAAAAAGTCAATCTTGGCAAATTGTTAGGTCGATCCAAAGAGGGAAAGCTGGAAGTAGAAACTGGAGGTGAACAGTAATGGTAGATCTTATCTATCAGCTCTTTCCTTATGCCATAGCTTTTACCATTCCTTTGCTGATCACTTCTCTTGGCGGACTCTTCAGTGAAAGAAGCGGTGTTATCAACATCGGCCTTGAAGGATTAATGCTGATGGGGATGTTTGTCGGCGCCTATGTCATTTCAAGTATCGAGGGAGTCTATCCCGACACGGCGGTTTGGATTGGCCTGCTGGCTGCGACCGTTTTCGGGGCAATCTATGCCCTGCTGCATGCTTTTGCCTGTGTTACCTTAAATGCCAACCAGGTAATCAGCGGTATTGCCATTAATATGATTGCCAGTGCGGTAACCATCTATCTGGCCCGTTTTTTGACCGGCAGCGGCAATGTGCAAATCATCCGTGGGATGCCGCGGGTCACAATTCCGATCCTTTCAGACATCCCGATCCTTGGCCGATTGTTATTTACCCAAACCTATGCTTCGACTTGGCTGATCTTGCTGATTCTGGCCCTGGCTACGTTTTTATTATATAAAACCCGCTTTGGTTTACGATTGAGGGCTTGTGGTGAACATCCCCATGCTGCCGATTCGGCCGGGGTCAATGTTTACCTGGTTCGCTACATGGCAGTGGTTATTTCTGGAGCCTGTGCCGGTTTGGGTGGTGCAGTTTTTATTGTCACTTTGTCAGGTGAATATAACGGCACTGCCGCTGGGTTGGGGTTTTTGGCTCTGGCTGCCCTGATTTTCGGGCAGTGGAAACCCTGGGGCATTCTCGGGGCAACTTTCTTTTTCGGTTTTGCCAGTACCATGGCCAATGTTTCTCAGGTCATCCCGGTTTTAGCCCAGATTCCCGGTATTTATTTAAAAACATTTCCCTATGTTATTACCCTAATTGCCCTGATCCTTTCGTCTAAGTCTTCCCAGGCACCAAAAGCGATCGGGGAGCCCTATGACAAGGGCAAGCGTTAAAGCTGGATAAATAGTGGTAACCGCTAACGGAGGCATACTTAATGCGTGTATATGATCTAATTTTAAAAAAACGCAACGGTTCTACGCTGAGCAAAGAAGAAATTGATTATTTGATTAGTGGTTATGTCAATGGAGATATCCCCGATTATCAGATTGCTGCCCTGGCCATGGCCATTTATTTCCAGGGGATGAACGAGGAAGAGACTCTGCACCTGACAATGGCAATGATGCACTCCGGTGATCTGATCGATTTAAAAGAAATTCCCGGCACTAAGGTTGATAAACACAGCACCGGTGGGGTTGGTGATACAACCACTTTAGTGCTTGCCCCACTGGTCGCAGCCGCCGGAGCCCCTGTAGCAAAGCTCTCCGGCCGGGGATTGGGGCATACCGGAGGTACTCTGGATAAGCTTGAATCAATTCCCGGTTTTAAGACCGAAATGTCTGTGAACGATTTAATCAGGGCGGTTAAGCAAATTGGGGTAGCCGTTGCCGGACAAACTGGCAACCTGGTGCCGGCTGATAAATTGCTCTATGCGCTGCGAGATGTTACGGCAACGGTTGACAATAAATCCTTAATTGCCGGCAGTATTATGAGTAAGAAGCTGGCTGCCGGAGCTGATGCTCTTGTACTTGATGTGAAGGCTGGTGATGGCGCTTTTTTAAAAACCAGGGAAGAAGCGTTTGCCCTGGCTGAGCTGATGGTGTCAATCGGCAACGGAGCCGGTCGGAAAACAGTTGCGCTAGTCACAAATATGGATCAGCCACTGGGTCGGGCAGTTGGCAATGCCCTTGAGGTTAAGGAAGCCATTTTGACTCTTCGTGGTGAAGGTCCGCCCGACCTCGAAGAGCTCTGTCTTCAACTCGGTGGGTGGATGTTAACCCTGGCTGGAAGAAGTGCAGATCATGAAGAGGGTCGGGAGCATCTCAAAACTTTAATTTCCAACGGCTCGGCCATTGAAAAATTTAAAGAAATGATTCGTAACCAGCAGGGAAATGATCAGGTCGTTGAACATTTAGATCTGCTTCCATCAACAGATCACGAAGTAGCAGTAGTTACTGCGGCCCGGGGCTATATCAGTAATTTAAAGGCAGAAACGATCGGACTTGCAGCAATGAACCTCGGTGCCGGTAGGGAAAGGAAAGATTCCGTAATTGATCCGGCCGTGGGAATTATCCTTGAAAAAAAAGTGGGAGACCAAGTCTTTCCCGGAGATCCACTCGCAAAAGTTTTTTTTAATTCGCAGACGTCTGATCAGCAGATCACTGATCTAAAGCAGATGATTGCAGATGCTTTTAGTTTTCAGGAAGAAAAAATAAAAAAGGATCAATTAATCCTTGGTTTTGTAGAATAAAAATCTAAGGTTGGTGAAAAGGATGTCAGAGCAAATGGCCGGTTATATTGATCATACTCTCTTAAAACCGGAAGCAACGGAACAGCAGATTATAGAACTTTGCCACGAGGCAGTTGAATACGGTTTTTATTCAGTTTGTATCAATCCCTCTTATGTGAAGACTGCTGTGCATGCCCTGAATGGCAGCACAGTCAAGGTTTGCTGCGTAGTCGGCTTTCCACTGGGAGCGACAACCACATCAGTAAAAGCTTATGAAACAGCCGAGGCCATCAAAAACGGGGCAACAGAAATTGATATGGTTCTTCATATCGGTGCTCTGAAAGAACAAAAAGAAGATTATGTCCTGGCAGATATTGCTGCTGTTGTTAAAGCGGCAGCAGGATCTCCGGTAAAAGTAATCATTGAAACAGGGCTGCTTACTAAAGCTGAAAAAATATTAGCCTGCAATTTAGCTAAACAGGCAGGGGCGAGCTTCGTCAAGACCTCAACCGGTTTTGGACCGGGTGGGGCAACTGTTGCTGATATTCAGTTGATGCGCGAAACAGTTGGTTCAGAATTTGGGATTAAAGCCTCAGGTGGAGTCCGTTCGGCTGAAACAGCGCGGGAGATGCTTAATGCCGGGGCAACCAGAATCGGCACCAGCTCCGGTGTATCGATAATCTCTTAACCAAGCTTACGGTTATCGGTGTAGGGTCAACTTTGACAAGGTGACAGCTGATAGAATACAATATTTAAAGCATATATTGTGACCGGTGAATGAACCGGTATTTATTTTTACGGAGGGGATAAAATGCGTAACCGCTTTGTTCTGATTGTGATCGCGGTCATCATTGTTAGTTCAATTCTGCTGACAGGCACTAATTTTTACTTAGATCTTCTGTGGTTCCAGGATCTTGAAGCTCCACAGGTCTTCTGGACCCAGTACCTAACCCAGTGGGGCATGAGGATTGGTGCTTTTCTCTTTCTTTTTATCGTTCTATTCATTAACCTGATGTTAACCAGACGGTACATCCTGAGTTTTCCAAACCTTGCCTTGCGGGAAAGATTGATGGCCACTGGAATGATGCGTTTCCTGACCCCACGCCGGATGGTTTACTATTTTTTAACTGCATCTGTGATTTTGGCTTATATTTTATCCGGTTATGTCAGTGGTTTCTGGATGGACCTGCTACGCTTTATTAACCATGTCCCCTTTGAGATCAGTGATCCAGTATTTGGGACAGATATTTCCTTTTATGTTTTTCGACTACCCTTCTATCGTTTTATTTATGGTTTTCTGATGATGACTCTTGTCATTAACCTGATTATTACTGGGGCTATTTACTTGTTGCTCAATCCACCGTCAGCGGGTAAGCAGAGTTGGATGCTGCCCCCGGGCCGGGGAGTCAGCCATTTAGCGGTTATCCTAGCCTTACTTTTTGGTCTTAAGGCCTGGGATTACCATTTAAAGCAACTTGAGCTTGTATTATCAGAACGGGGTGTAGTCTATGGCGCCGGTTATGCCGATATTCATGCCAATTACCCAGTTTTGATGATCTTAATGTACCTGGCCATCGCTCTGGCCTTAGTTTTTATTGTTAATATTTTCTTGCGTCGCTTCCGTCTCTTTATCTATGGGATCTTAATTTTAATTGGTGTTTCCATGCTGGGCGGATGGGCCTATCCGACAGCGATTCAGAGTTTTGTAGTCGAACCGAGCGAGTTTAGCTTTGAGCAGGAGTATCTTGATTATAACATCGAATACACACGCAGGGCTTACGGTTTGGATCAGTTTGCGACCAGACGTTATGATCCTGGTGCAGACCTGACCTGGGATGATCTGCGTGAAAATCCTGGGACCATCAAAAATGTTCGCCTCTGGGATTATCGACCCCTGCTGACTACTGTTAATGAGCTCCAGGCGATACGCCTTTATTATCGTTTTAGTGATGTTGATATCGATCGTTATCGCATTAATGATGATTATCGCCAGATCATGATTGCGGCGCGGGAACTCGATAAGAGTCGCCTCGCCGAGCAGGCTCAAACCTGGGTTAACTTGCGACTGCAGTGGACCCATGGTTACGGGGTGACGATGAGCCCTGTCAACGAGGTAACTCCTGAAGGTCTGCCCCGCTATATATTAGGGGATATTCCGCCGAGTGGTGAGCTGGAACTTGACAATCCGGCGATCTATTTCGGAGAGTTGACCGATGATTATGTTATTGTTAATACTGAAACCCCGGAATTCCATTATGCGACAGCCGGCGATTTAAACGAGTTTACTTTCTATGAAGGGGAGGCCGGAATTCCCATTCAATCATTTTTACGCCGGATTTTATTTGCGCTTAAATTTGGCGAGTATCGAATCGTTGCCTCGAATGAACTAAGTAACGACAGTAAAGTTCTCTTTGATCGTAATATCCACGACCGGGTGCGTAAACTTGCCCCTTTTCTCAGGTATGACGGTGATCCGTATATTGTTGTCAACGATAGCAGATTATTCTGGATCCAGGATGCCTATACGGTAACGGACAGCTACCCCTATTCGGCGCCTTATGGCAGCTTTAATTATATTCGCAATTCGGTAAAAGTGGTAATTGATGCCTATAATGGCAGTGTTGTCTATTATATTATTGATCCGGAAGATCCCTTGGTGCAAACCTATGCCAGCATTTTCCCGGAACTATTTCGGCCTGTGGAAGAGATGCCTGAAGGCCTGATGCACCACTTCCGCTATCCTGAGGATCTTTTCAATGTTCAGTCGCAGGTCCTTACCCTATACCATATTATCGATTCAAATGTCTTTTATACCCGGGAAGATCTCTGGGCGCTGCCCCTGGAACAGTCCTTTGGTCAGGAACAGCAAATGGAACCATACTATACAATCCTTCAACTCCCCGGTTATGTTGAACCGGAATATGTGCTGATCCTTCCCTTTACTCCTGATAAGCGCAATAACATGATTGCCTGGATGGTTGCCCGTTGCGATCAACCAAACTATGGCAAGGTCGAGGTTTTACTCTTTCCAAAGGAAAGGGTTATTCTCGGTCCCAAGCAGATTGAAAATAGGATTGATCAGAATACCGAAATCTCTGAACAGTTCACACTTTGGGGTCAGGCTGGTTCCAGTGTGATCCGTGGCAACTTACTGGTTTTGCCAATTAATAACGCTCTTCTCTATGTCGAGCCGATATTCCTTGAGGCCGAAAGAGGCGGGTTACCTGAACTGGCTCGGGTTATCGTCGTTTTCGGGGAAACGGTTGTGATGGAAGAAACTCTTGAACGTTCACTGATCCAGATTTTTGGTGAAATTGAACCCTCGTCTCCTGATATCGATCCGGATGATTTACCTCTTGAACTTCCGGATGACGAAATACCTACGACGGATGAGCTGCCGGTGATTGAAGATAGTTTCCTGCTGGAGTTAATCAAGAAGGCGCAGTTAGTATATGAAGAAGCCCTCCAAATGCAGCAGCAGGGTGATTGGGCCGGTTACGGTGAAAAGATCCGGGAGTTGGAACAGATCTTAGCTGATTTATCCAGTCTGGCCGAGTGATCCGAATGAGGAGGAACCTGCTGTGAGTAAGAAGGAATATCTGGTCTATACTGACGGAGCTTGTTCCGGTAATCCGGGCCCCGGTGGCTGGGCCGCTTTAATTGTTAATGGTGATGAGGAAGAAGAGATTTCCGGAAATGCTGATGATACAACCAATCAGCGGATGGAGCTGTCTGCTGCCATCAAAGCGCTTGAGACTATTCCTCCAGGCAGCCGGGTCAGCCTTTTCAGTGATAGCGCCTACCTGGTTAACTGTTTTAATCAAAACTGGATCGGACGCTGGCAGGTAAATGGCTGGTTAAGCACCAAGGGGGAACCAGTTGAAAATCGGGATTTATGGGAAAGATTATTGGAGCTTTCAGCCGAACGCGAAGTAAAGTGGAACAAGGTCAAAGGGCATGCCGGGGATCAATTTAATATCAGGGTGGATAAACTTGCCCGGTCAGTAATTGCCAACGGTTGCCCGGGAGGTACCGTTCAAAATCCTCAATACAATCAGGCTAAAAAAAGGAATGGTTGTCAGTCCAGGCGGATCGGCTTGTTGACCGGTGGTGGAGACTGCCCCGGCTTAAATGCGGTTATCCGGGCTGTGGTTAAAGGGGCCGATTACCAGTACGGGCTCGATGTAGTTGGCTTTAATGATGGGTTTAAGGGTTTAGTCGAGAATAACGCCCAGATTATTGATGATAAATCAGTATCAGGTATTCTTAACCGTGGTGGAACCATTTTAGGAACGTCTAATCGGGACAATCCTTTTGATTACCGCCCACAAGGTTCAGATTACAGCAACACCGGTCTGGACCGTTCTGCTGATGCGCTAAAAAATCTCGATCAGTGGTCGATTGAAGCCCTGGTGGTTATCGGTGGTGACGGCAGCCTGCTTTTAGCTCATCGCTTCAGTGAATTGGGAGTACCGATTATCGGCATCCCTAAAACAATTGACAATGATCTGCCTGCTACTGATATAACATTTGGTTTTGACTCGGCAGTGACTACAGCAACAGAAGCGATTGATAAGATCCATACTACTGCCGAATCACACCACCGCATTATGGTGGTAGAGGTCATGGGGCGGCATGCCGGGTGGATTGCTCTTCAGGCTGGAATGGCAGGCGGTGGCGATATTATTCTTATTCCGGAACTGCCCTTTCAATATTCCTGTATCGCGGAAAAAGTAGAAGAACGTCGCCGCCGGGGTAAAAAATTCAGCATTATTGTGGTTGCTGAAGGTGCTTATCCCGCCGGGGGTGAACCGCTTTATCAGGTCAAAGGCGATGTAAAAAGACTTGGCGGTATTGGGCCGCTGGTATCAAGGGAGATAGAAAAATTGACCGGAATGGAAAGTAGGGCCACAATATTGGGCCATCTTCAGCGTGGTGGCAGCCCGACTTCCTATGACCGGGTCCTGGCAACCCGCTTCGGGGTTAAAGCGGTGGAACTGATTAATGAAGGAGTTTTAAATCAAATGGTATGTTTGCGTGGCAACCGTATAGGTTCGGTCCCGCTGGCAGAAGCTGTTGCCGGCACCAAGCAGGTTGACCCGCAAAGTGATCAGGTTCGCGCTGCACTGGCAGTAGGAACCTCTTTCGGTTGTAAGTTTTAAAGGCAGGCGGCTGCTTCTCTCTAGATTTGTGGCTTAACGCTAATAATCAGAACCATTACCAGTGTCGAAAAAACAATCATTACCAGACCGGCGACTAAATCAACCCTGCCCAAGTGGAGGGTTTTCATTTTTGTCCGGTTTTTACCGCCCGTGTAACTACGTGCTTCCATTGCTACGATCAACTCTTCAGCTCGCTTAAAAGCACTGATAAACAATGGTAGAAACACTGGAAACATCTTTTTGGTTTTATGAATGAAACTACCGCGGTCAAAGGCTACACCGCGAGCCATTTGGGCCTTAACAATCTTATCAAGCTCTTCTGCCAGGATTAGCACAAAACGCAGGGCTATAATCATCGTCATCACTAACTCCTGGGATGGGACTCCAATCCGCTTCAGAGGGTTTAACAGGCTTTCCAGGCCGTCAGTCAGGCTGACGATCGAAGTAGTCAGGGTCAGAAGGGTGGTAAAGGTGAAGAGGAAAAAAACTCTAAGGGTGATCAGGTTCCCCATATGAAAACCGGCTTCTGTCGCGGAAAAAAACCACCAGGTAAATAAAAGCTTAGGACTTGGTCCCGAATAGAGAAAAAGCTGGAAAACCCACATCAAGACTAAGACAGGTAACATCGGCTTCAGGCCACGAAAAGCATAGCCGACAGGTATTTCTGCAATGAAGATCACAAAGGCTAGCAAGATTAGCATTGCAGCATAAGCATAATATGATTTGATCAATAACAGTAAGATCACGATCGCCGTAACAGAAATGATCTTGGTTCTGGGATCAAGCCGATGGATCAAAGATTGACCTGGCAGGTATACGCCCAGGGTAATATTCTTAGTTAACTCCATCAGGTTGTCCCCTGACCTTTCCTGAAACTGCCGGCAATCAGATCGATAGTTTCATCGAGATTCAGCGGCACGGAAGAGATAGCAAGACCTCTTTCCTGAAGTTGTTGAACTAGGTTCATCGATTCCGGAAGTTCCAAACCAATTGAGCGTAATAAGTCTAAATGAGAAAAGATTGCCCTGGCTTTTCCTTCAAGGGTAATTTGTCCCTGGTTCATAACAATAATTCGATCGGCCATTTCTGCCGCTTCGTCCATGCTGTTCGATATCAGGATAATCGTAATATTTTGTTCACGATGAAGCCTGCGGATAACTGCCAAAATTTCATCTCTTCCCCGGGGGTCGAGCCCTGCAGTTATATCATCAAGAATCATTATCTGCGGCTGGCAGGCTAAAACACCGGCAATGGCTACTCTTCTTTTCTGACCGCCGCTGAGTGCATAAATATCGCGATTAAGGAAGATTTCGGGAACAAGATTAACAATTTTCATTGCCTCAGACACTCGATCATTGATTACCGTTCGGGGCAGCTTTTGATTAAGGGGGCCGAAGGCAATGTCTTCGCCGACAGTAGGTGCGAAAAGCTGATAATCGGGATTTTGAAACACATAACCGACTTGCAAACGCAATGCTACCAGATCAGTATTGGGGTCTTGGGTATCGGCTTCGTTAACCATTACCCGTCCGCAGTGGGGAATCAGCAGGGCATTGAAATGCTGGGCCAGGGTGGTTTTACCGGATTGAGTTGGCCCAATCAGGGCTAGAAATTCTCCATCTTCGACAGTCAGTGATATATCGTGCAAAACCTTTTTTTCAAAAGGAGTGCCTTTTTTATAACTGAAGCAAAGGTTTTCTACAATAATTGACATAGACTATCAGCAAGCTCCTCGCTTAGCAGGATATCATCCGGCAAGTTAAAACCCATTTTTCTCAATCCGTCCGCAATCTTCGAGGCGACCGGAGAATCGAGACCGAAAGATCTTATTTTTTCAGGGTAACGGAAAAGTTCCCGCGGAGTTCCAGACATTTTAATTTTTCCTTGTTCCATAATAATCATCCGGTCGCAGTGAGCAACTTCTTGCATAAAATGAGTTACAAGGACAATAGTTATTCCATCTTCCCGGTTTAGGCGTAATATATTGTCCAGTACTTCCCGTCTGCCCCGCGGGTCAAGATGAGTTGTCGGTTCATCCAGCACAATGCACTCTGGTTTCATCGCCAGCACTCCGGCAATGGCCACCAGCTGTTTCTGCCCTTCGGATAGATTATTGGGTGAGGCCTGGCGAAGTGCTGTTATGTTTAAACTTTCCAGCGCCCAGTCGACACGCTTTTTAATTTCCGGAGCAGGCAGACCAAGGTTTTCCGGTCCAAAGGCAATGTCCTCTTCGACTAAACTGCTAATCAGTTGGTTGTCGGGGTTCTGAAATACCATGCCGATCATTTTTCGGATGGCAGCTATGTTTTTCTTGTCGGCAGCAGAAAGCCCGTCAACTAAAACCTCGCCGCTGGTTGGGATCAGCAAGGAGTTAAAATGACGGGCCAGGGTTGATTTACCTGAACCATTCTGCCCGGTTATTGCCAGTATTTCGCCCCGGTGAACTTCCATTGTAATCCTGTTAAGAGCCTGGACTTTATTTGCACTGCCGGAGCGGTACGTGTACGAGAGGTTATTAACCTCAATTAATCTAGCCAATTAGTGACAACTCCATATTTGTTAAGACGATAATTCCTGCTCTTCTTCAGGTCTGATCCGACGGATGCCTTTAACCAAAATAACCGTTAGGATGGCAGCGACAATTAATTCAGGAATCCCGTGTAACAGACCGATGGATATTGATAACTCAGCAGGAAGATAACCCCGCCAGGTGGCCATTCCGAGAACCAGAATAGTATTAGTAGCTGAGCCGATTGCCCCTGCCAGGGCACAGGCCAGGATTGAGTTAATTCTTTTGGTTGCGGTATATGCCAGGTAAGCTGTAATCCCGATCAAGAGACGGGGAAGAATTGATACCAGCGGATCGGCAAAAAATGGTGCACCGGGTTGCAGGAAACTAAAAAGACCAAAGATAGCACCGGTAATCAGTCCTACAACTGGTCCTTCAAGAACGCCTCCCAGGATAACCGGGATGTGCATAATCGTTGCATGACCGGCAGGGGTTGGTACCGGAATAAAACCTAAGCGGGTAATCCCCAGCAGGATGGAAATAGCGCCGAGAATGCCAGATATTACAATTTTTCGGACTGATAAGTTCATTGTTAACTCCTCCAATTCCTGGTCTGTTCTCTTTGTTTAACCAGGGTTGTATTCTACAGAGTTTAATCTAACTCCTTCAGATCTTAAAAATTGCTCTTGAAGAAAGTTCAGAATCAAGTAGAATAAGAGAAAGTACTTTAAACTGAGGAGCAAATGACGATGGTGATGCGCTTTGCCCTAATCGTTTTAATTCTTGCAATTATTGCCGCAGTTATCCTATCCGGTTTTTTAATTAATGAAGCAGTGCCGATACCCCAAAGTACTTCAGTTGAAGGGGCGGTAATAATTACCGGCCTGGAGCTTGACGAAAATAACCAGATTCTTAACCCGGGGGACACTTTTAAGCCCAACCAGGATTTTTACATTTACTTTAACAACAATGATTCATTTGGTTTTGATCAGGTTACTTTCCAGCTGTTGGATACTGAAAATGACAAAATTTTGGCCCAGGAAGTTTATGATGTTGATATTGAAGAAAACGAGCTTTATAGCCTGGTCTATTTTGGCAGCCCGGGTTTGTTCAGGATCATAGCCTTGGTAGGGGGACAAATTCGCGCTACCCGTGAAGTCTTGATTAAAGAGTAAAATTAACAAATCAAACAGGTATCAAAGTTAATTTGCTTTCCAGTCTTATCGCAGCAATAATCTTAGTAAAGGACGCAGCCATGCAAACACAACTGATCTGCCGTTTTTTGATTGTCTTTTGGTTTTTATTGTTCTTACAGTTTTGCTCCGCGGTGCCGGCCGTCCTGGCCGATAATTACGATCACAGTCCACAGGAAGAACATCAAGGGGAAACCAAACAGGTTAATAATGATTCACTGGAGAACGATTCAACTGATCCGGAGCCAGTTTTAAATGAGTATTGTTCTCAGCCTGGGGAAGAAAATTCAGGACAAAAGCTTGATACTGATCTTAAGGATAATCAAAATTTATTTAACGAGGATTTTGCCAGTAGCGCTGACCGCAGTTCCGATAGTGATTTATCTGAGTCTGAAGTTCAGCTGCGATCTGGTGCCGCGGAAGATTTGATAGCCGCAAGCTGTGCCGGCGAAGTATTGGAAGAGCCGCTTTTTATTGAACCTGTAGCCTCTGCCATAGATTTACAACCGGAAACTACCGATAGCTATATCTTGATCAGGACAATTGAAGAGTTGATTGCCGTAAATAATGGTCTTAATAGTAACTACCGGTTGGCTAACGATCTGGCGCTTTCCGAAAGTGAGTCATGGACACCGCTCGGTGCTGCCGGCAATCCCTTTAAAGGTATCTTTGATGGGTTCGATTACACGATCAGTGGACTATTTATCAATATTAGTAATGATCATTCCGGTTTTTTCGGCTACACCAGCGGAGCCACAATCAAAAATCTCAATTTGGAAATTAAACAGGTTGCCGG
>CAZAKI010000017.1:29518-39275 GCA_964485855.1 uncultured Syntrophomonadaceae bacterium
ATGTTGGTGGTTTGATCGGCATTAGTAAGAGCGCTGTTATTGAGGAATCCTATGCCGAGAGTATAGTATCGGGGAATAGCGGTGTCGGAGGCCTGGTTGGCTATGTTTCCTTAGCTGGTGGCAGCACTATTAAGAATTCATACGCCGCCGGTTTGGTTAGCGGCACAGGAAGCGTTGGTGGTTTCGCTGGCGAAGTTGCTAAAAACAATATCTTGGTAAACTGCCATTCGGTGGCCGGCGTAAACCCGACAATTGAGAATGCTACCTCAGCCGGAGGTTTGGTTGGTCATAGTCACAGCACCAGTAAATTGTCTAGCATCAACAACTACTGGGATCTTGATGCCAGCGGCCAGGAAACTTCAGCAATTGGTCTTGGTCTAACCGGAGTTGAGATGCAGGAGGCGGCATCGTTTGCCGGCTTTGATTTTGCAGAGATTTGGCATCTAGATCATTTTTTGGCATATCCCATCTTGAAGTGGCAGATTAGCGAAGAACCTTCAGGGCCGCCGCATCCGCAAGAACCAGGTGCAGAGCAGAAGCCTGGCGGTGAGCCGCCTTTATATAATTTGTCCGGGGGGGCTGTTTTTCTCAGTCATGCTTTTCCTACGATGCCATTGCCATCTGCTTTCTTAAACGGTGATTATTACCGGCAGCTGCTCAAAAGGATTGAACAGCTGGAGTTGCTCGTTGCCAGCCTGAAAAATGGTGTTGTTTCCGACCCTGATCAGGCAATGATTATCATTGTTGCAGAACTAGACTCTCTGCTTGAATTGCTGGCGACCTATACTTACTTGTTAAGCGAACAAGAAAGGTTGGAATTGTCAGAGAGACTCAAATCCCTAGCTTTTGCTGTAAAACAATTCTAGATTATCTTGATTTTTCATCAGAATCAGCCAGGCTCGGACGAGATCTTTTTTCCGGTCTGGTTGTTTTTTTAGCTTTTAGGCAGGAATAACGGACAGCTCGTCGAATAAGCAGAGAGATATTCAGCCGGGGCTTAGCCCGGCAATAAAAATTGGAGGCGTCCTCTGCAATGAAATTTAAGGTGCGTCTGACCCTGGTAGCCATCATAGTATTAGTAATGTTTATTCTCCATAACAGCTTTTGGCTCTGGGATCTTGACGGTCGCGTTCCCCTGCTTTTTGGTTTTATGCCTTTTGCGTTTTCATTTTACATTTTCTATGCACTACTTTCGGTGTTGGCGATCATTGTCATTATTAAGCTGGCCTGGCCCGATCCGCCTGCAGACCTGTTTGACTTTAACGAAGACAAGGAGCAGACAGAACGATGAATACCCCACTCGGTATTGCCATACTAGTCATTTATGTTACAGTTTTATTAGTGATCGGTGCTTTCGGTGCCCGGGTAACGAAGAAAACCAGGGAAGATTATTTCATGGCCGGACGTGGCCTGGGCAGTGTTGCTGTTTTCATGGCGCTTTTTGCCAGTAATATTACTGCTTTTACGATTATCGGTTATTCAGGATTTGCCTATCACACCGGTTTTGGTGCCTATGGCTATGTCATCGGCTGGAGTATTTTTATTACTCCTTTCACCTATTACCTGGTCGGCTATCGTTCCTGGTTACTCGGCAAGCGCTATGGATATGCCACTCAGCCCCAGGTTTTTGGCGGCATTTTAAAAAGCCGTCTCGTAGCCCTGCTATTTGCTATTCTGCTGCTTTATTACACCCTTCCATACCTGGTTGTTAGTATTATCGGCGGCAGCCTGGCCTTTACCACCATTTCCGGAGGTGCAGTTCCTTACTGGCTCTCGGCCCTGGTGATTATCGGGGTATCGCTTATCTATACTGTGCCGGCTGGATTACGCGGTACTGTCTGGACAGATATTTTCCAGGGCACTGTATTTTTAGTGGTGGCCTTCTTCTTACTTTTTGCTATTGCCCAGTCGTTGGGTGGTTTCTCAGTGATTACCCAGCGTATAGTAAATGAAAATCCAGCCATGCTGCAGAGGAGCCTTTCTCCGCAACTCGCGCCCATTAATTGGTTCAGTTTTGCTTTTATCAACTCGATCGCAGTAATTGTATTCCCCCAGATGTTTACCAGAATCCTTGCCGCCCGCAGTAGCATTAACCTGAAAAGAGTAAGTACTTTTTATCCCCTGGCGATGGCCGCAATTTTTGCCATTTCAACCCTGATCGGAGTTTGGGGTTCAGTTGCTATACCCGGACTGGTCGGTAAGGATTCGGATAACATCGTTCCGCTGTTAATTGAGCGGTTTCTTTCTCCAACCTGGATGATTTTAGGGTTGGTGGTAATCCTGGCTGTGGTCAAATCATCCATAGACTCTCAACTGCTCTCGGTTGCCCACCTGTTTACTGATGATCTGTTATCCCGTTTCCGTAAGATCTCTACCCAACGGGCAGTTTTCTGGGGGCGTATCCTGTTGCTGGTTTTTGCCGCCATTGCATTTTACATATCCTTGGTCAGGCCGGCAGCAATTTTAAGCATTGCCGCTTTTGCCTTTTCCGGTTTCTCGGTAATGCTGCCGGTAATGATCGGCGCTCTTTACTGGCCGCGCACTAATCAGTACGGGGCCTGTGCCGCTTTAATCTTGCCGGCGATTATGCTCCATCTGTGGTATTTGGAACTGCTGCCTAAGTGGACCACATTTGGTTTTATGCCTGTATTTCCAGCTTTTATTTTAGCTATAATAATCCTGGTGGTGGTTTCATACCTTACTCCGGCGCCATCGGCCAAACAGCAGGCCGAAACGTTTGGTTTGTTCGACCGGGTTTTTAAATCATAGCCAGTTTAGAACTAACAGGTGATCAGAGCAGACAACGCAGCCCTAAAAACTCTTAACTTCAGCAGTGAATTATTTGAACGCTATTTAGTCCTGGTCACCCTGGCCTATATTGCGGGAATTATCTGTGGCTATCTTTGGCTGTCGGAATCAACATATTTGTCCTGGTTTGCGTTCATCCTCTTAATAAGTTTGAGTTGTTTTTTCTTTTTAAGGCTGATCGATTTTTACAAGATCAGCCTTCTTATTCTGGTTGTTTTATCCGGGGCAGTATCTTGCTACTATTTTTCGCTGCCTGCCAGGGATAGTATCTTAATTTTTGCCGGCACAGAACCTTTGTATGTAGAAGGAATCGTCAGCGAGGAACCTCTGTATTTTGAGGACCACAGCGCTTACTGCTTGCAGGTTGAAATAGTAGAAACCAAGTCGGGTTTTAAAAGATCATCAGGGAAACTATTATTTAAGGTTTATGATTCCGAGGCCGAGCACTATCTTTTTGGTGAACGCTTGCGCCTTCGCACCTCGATTGTGGAACCAAGAAGTCAAAGAAACCCCGGGGGCTTCAACTATCAATTTTATTTGCGCAGCCAGGGTATTGATGCACTGGCCTATCCATATTCATCAAACATTGAATCACTCGGCTCAGGCTCAACTAATCCGGTTGTTGCGTCGGCAATTAATTTGCGGATCCGCCTGAAATTCTTTATCGATTCGACCCTTCCATCGCCGGCATCTGATCTGCTGGTAGCTGTTCTTTTCGGACAGAGAGAGCAATTACCCGATCAGATTGAAGAAAATTTTAGAAAAGCGGGTGCCGGGCACCTGATGGCGGTATCCGGATTGCATGTTGGGCTGGTTGCCGCTCTGGTTCTTGGCTTGTGGCGTCTTTTTCATTTTCAGGGACGCTTACCCCTGATTTTCTCAATTGGCTTAGTGCTAGCCTACGCATTCCTGACCGGGATGAGGCCTTCAGCTGTTCGCGCAGCCCTGATGGTTGCCCTTTCACTGGGTGCGCTCCTTTTAGATCGTGAAAAAGACCTGATTACGGCAGTAGCTTTTGCTGCCCTTGTAACCTTATTAATTAATCCGTTAAATCTTTTTGCAGTAGGTTTTCAGCTATCCTATGCGGCTACATTGGCTTTGATTTATTTCTACCGACCGTTGGAAAAATTACTAAAAACATTACGGGTGCCCCCTATTTTGCTGATCCCCATGAGTGTTACTCTTGCCGCCCAGATTGGCATTTTGCCCCTTAGTATTTACTATTTTCATTATCTGCCGGTTGGAGCTTTATTTTTCAATTTGATCTTGCTCCCACTGGTAGCTTTTATTGTCGGCCTTGGACTTGCAGGTTCACTTGCTGGGTTGCTACTGCCCTCAGTAGGGTCTTTACTGCTTTGGGCCGTCCGGCCTCTGCTGGAGTTTATGATCATCATAACCCGTTTCAGCAATCTGCCAGGTTTGTATATTGCGTTTAATCCACCCGGATTTTTTGAACTGCTGATCATCTATGCCTTTATGATTGGCTTTTTGGTTCTCTACTACCGGTGGGAAAAACATGCTTTAATAAATCACGACAGTACCTTTTTACTATTCTGCCTTGAAAAAACCAATGCTTTGTGGGCCGGAAAACGGAAAATGCTGACTAACCTGGCTTTAGTATGCTTAGCAACGATGGTAATTCTAGTCTGGTTTGGCTTTATTTTTCCCACTCAGCATCCCTTGATGCTAACTTTCATCGATGTCGGGCAGGGTGCAGCAGTGTTAATTGAAACTCCATGTGGTAAAGATATTCTGGTTGATGCCGGGGGAGAACCGGCTTACAGTGGTGATCCGGGAGTAATCGGGGAAAAGATCGTCTTACCCTTTTTGCAGTACCGGGGTATTAAAAGCATCGATCTGGCTATCATTACTCATCCCCACGAGGATCATTTTGGTGGCTATCTTTGCCTGATTGAACAGATCCCAATTGATCAGCTTATCATCTCTCCGGTTATTGGTGATTCGCCCTATTATGGAGATCTTCTCCAAAAAGCCGATGCCGCAGGTGTTCCGGTAACATTGGGATTAGAGGGTAACAGTTGGCAATGTGGAGATGATCTTCAGTTTTCAATTCTAAGCCCGCCTGCAGAACTGTTTAGCGGTAGCGGTAGTGATCTGAACAACAATTCACTGGTTATTCTTCTTCAGTTTGAAGCAATCGAGGTTTTGCTAACCGGGGATATTGAAGATCAAGCTGTGATCGATCTACTGAGTCGTTATCCCGACCTGCAGGCCGACCTGTTGCAAATACCTCATCATGGAGGTAACCAGCCTTCACTGCATCATATGTTGGCAGTTACGTCCCCTCAATATGCCGTGATCCAAGTGGGGACAAACTCTTTCGGCCATCCCCACCCTTCGGTCATCGAAACTCTAGAAGCAGCCGGGGTACAAATCTATCGCAATGACTGGCACGGAGCGATCACTTTCCAGACCTACGGTGAAGAATTTGAAATTTTTCCAACCATAACCCCCACCCAATAACAAAATAACACAGGGGGACGGTTCTTTTGTGTCATTGATTTCTTCGTTGTTTTGTTGTTGTGGTTAGATTGTCGGAGATTGTAAACTAAAAGGTTTTCTCTCCTCCGCCTATTTTAGACCTCGATCCTCGAAAAGAGGAAGGCGCCGATAATTACTAAAATAACACAGCTAATCCCCAGGACGGCTAGATTGGTGAACACTCCCAGGTGATAAATGCCACTTAGTGCTCCGCGCAGCCCATCAACACCATAGGAAAGAGGATTGATACGGACAATAATGCTTACTGTTCCCGGGAGATCCTGCAGGGGGAACAGTGCCCCGGACAAAAAGAAAAGCGGCATAACCAGAAAGTTCATGATTAGCTGGAAGCCATGCATATCTTCCAGCACTGAAGCAATGGCCGTGCCTAGTGCAGTGAAAAGAAGAGCAATCAGAAACATAAAAGCTAGGGCAATCGGCAGGCAGATCAGGCTTAATAAGCGAAAGCCGATTAAAAAAGAAATAATCAGGATGATTATGCCCTGAAAAACTGATACGGTTGCTCCGCCGATTGTTCGGCCCAGCATGATATTAACCCTTGAAACCGGGGCAACTAAAGTTTCTTTCAGAAAACCGAATTGGCGGTCCCAGATTATTTCAATCCCATTAAACATGGATGTAAAAAGGATACTCATCGCAATAATGCCTGGCACCAGGAACTGTAGGTAGTTGCCTTCGCCGGCCCGCTCAAATACTGGTCCGAAACCGAAACCCAGGGCAAAGAGAAAGAGCAGGGGCTGTCCCAAAGCACCGATGATCCTGGTCCTGGAACGGAAATATCTCTTCATCTGACGTAGCCAGAGAATGTAGATCACATTCAGCTTTACCATCTCCCCCTGAAATATTTTCTTAAGACCTGATGGGAACTTTCCGCTGCTTCTTCCCGGATTGTTTTGCCGGTAAGAGCCAGAAAGGCTTCTTCCAGCGAGGCGGTACCGGTTCTGCTTATTAATTCTGCCGGCCTGCCTCGATCGATAATTTTACCGTAATCGATTATTGCAACCCGGTTAGCGACCCTCTCCGCTTCTTCCATGATATGGGTGGTTAAAAAGACAGTGATACTTTCATTTTTATTCAGGTCTTTAATGTGCTCCCAGACCTGAAACCGTGTTTGGGGATCCAAACCTAAAGTTGGCTCATCTAGAAAGAGAATCTGAGGGTGATGCAGCAATCCCCTGGCAATTTCCAACCGTCGTTTCATCCCACCGGAATAATTCTTAACCAGCTCGTTGCGCCGTTCCCATAGTTGCACCAACTTCAGCAGTTTTTCGATGCGTTCCTCGCGAATTGCCTTCGGAAGATTATAGAGAACAGCATGGAAAACCATGTTTTCAGAGGCAGTAAGCTCAAAGTCGAGACTGGGATCCTGAAAAACAATACCGAAAGAGCGCCTGGCTGCGTCTTTTTCCCTGACTGGATCAAAACCATTTAGTCTGATGGTGCCAGCGGTTGGTTTTATCAGGGTGGTCAGCATTTTGATAGTGGTAGTTTTTCCTGCCCCATTCGGCCCGAGGAAAGCAAAGACCTCTCCGCGAGCAACGCTGAACGAAACTTCATCCACAGCGATTAAGTCCTTGTATTTTTTAGTCAAACCTTTTACTTCAATCGCTAAGCTGTAATTATTGCTGCTGTTACTCAATTTATAGTCCTCTATTCAGATTCTCTAGCGCCCGTTAATTAATACTCAGGCATGACCTTCTTTATTATTATGACACAAAAGATGAAAAAGCAACTATAAAATAAAAAAACGAAAAAAACACAGGGGGACGGTTCTTTTGTGTTGCTTTTTTCTTTGCTCTCTGATATTTTAAGCGGGGTGATTATATGCCGAGAAATGTAAGAATAAAAAGCAGTACTGGTATCCATCATATTGTTCTTAGAGGTATTAATAAACAGACAATATTTAAAGACGATGAAGATAATCGCTGTTTTCTTAGCCGTTTAGAGAAATACCAGCAAATTAGTCAATACGAAATCTACGCCTACTGCCTGATGAATAACCACATTCACTTGTTAATGAAAGAAGGTAATGAAAGAATTGGTGATTCATTCAGAAGGATTGGCGCCAGTTTTGTATACTGGTATAATTGGAAGTACAATCGCGTTGGTCACCTATTTCAGGACCGATACCTTAGTGAAGCTGTGGAAAAGGATAATTATTTCCTTACTGTTTTGCGCTATATTCATCATAATCCATTGAAAGCAGGTCTTATTAAAGACCTCAAAGACTACCCCTGGAGTAGTTACCGCGAATACCAAACTAAACCCCTATTATGCAATACCAGCTATGTCCTTAAATTCTTTTCCGAAAATAAATTTAAAGCACAAGAACTGTTGATCCAATTCCACAGTGGTGAAACAGATGACCAATGCTTAGATTACGATTCAAATATCAGGTTAAATGATCTGGAGGCGGCTGAATTGATCAGGCAATTAGCTGATTTAGGGATGGCCGATTTAAAAACTATCAGCACATTTAGTAAGCAAAATAGGAATGCTTTAATAAAAGAGTTTAAAGAAAAGGGTTTATCGATCAGGCAGATTGAGCGACTCACTGGAGTTAGTTTTAGTGTGATACGATCAATATAAAGATTATATTTAAAAGCTGGTAAATAAATGACACAAAAGAACCGTCCCCTTGTGTTGTTTTTGTGTTAGTGGAGGTTTAGTAGTTGGGATCCGATCGAATTAGAAATTTTTGTATTATCGCTCATATTGATCATGGTAAATCGACCCTGGCCGACCGGTTGTTGGAGGCTACGGGGACGCTGACTGCCCGACAGATGAAGGAGCAGGTGCTCGATCAAATGGATCTTGAGCGAGAACGCGGCATTACTATTAAGCTGCAGGCTGTCCGCCTTAATTACCGGGCAAAGGATGGGGAAGAATATATTCTCAACCTGATCGATACCCCGGGCCATGTTGATTTTACCTACGAGGTTTCACGCAGTCTTGCTGCCTGCGAAGGAGCGATTTTGGTAGTTGATGCAGTTCAGGGGGTGGAGGCGCAAACCCTGGCCAATGTCTATCTGGCCCTTGAACAGAACCTGACCATAATCCCGGTAATCAACAAGATTGACTTGCCCAATGCTGATTCGGATCGGGTTCAACTGGAGTTGGTTGATATCATCGGTAGTGACGCACAACATGCGCTGCGGATATCAGCTAAGCAGGGAGCAAATATTGATGTTGTTTTGGAAGAGATTGTTAAAAAAGTGCCGCCACCTCCTGCTGCCGATAACCAGGATGCACCACTCAGAGCCCTGGTTTTCGATTCAAATTATGACAGCTACCGTGGTGTCATCGCATATATCCGGGTGATGGAAGGCTCAGTTTGCAGGGGCCAGAACATTAGATTCATGAATACCGGTAAAAATTTTGAAGTGACTGAGACCGGCATCTTCATACCGTCGATGAAGGCGGTTGAAAAACTTAACGCCGGTGAAGTAGGCTATCTGATGGCTTCGATAAAAAAAGTTGGTGACGCTCAGGTTGGTGACACTGTTACCGGAACTGACAAACCGGCAGACCAGCCTCTGCCCGGTTACCGTCAGGTAGTTTCAATGGTTTATTGTGGTCTTTTCCCCAAGGACAGCAACGATTTCACTGACTTGCGGGAAGCAGTTGAGCGTTTAAAACTGAATGATTCCGCGCTTACCTATGAGCCGGAAAAATCAGTAGCCCTTGGTCTTGGTTTTCGTTGTGGTTTTCTTGGCTTGCTGCATATGGATATTGTCAGGGAAAGATTAGAGCGGGAATATGGCCTGGAGCTGATTGTCTCGGCACCGAGCGTGGTTTATAAAGTTCACCTGCGTAACGGCGAAACCGTAAAAATTGACAATCCGGCCCTAATGCCTGCTACTGATGAGCGCGTTGCCATCGAAGAGCCTTTTGTCAATGCTTCGATCTTCATGCCTGCTGAATACACAGGAGCGGTGATGGAACTCTGCCAGGATAAACGGGGAGACTACCGGGATACGGAATATCTTGATACGGGTCGAGTTAAATTAACTTACTATTTGCCCCTGGCGGAAATTATTTTCGATTTTTTCGATTTGCTGAAATCAAAAACGCGTGGTTATGCATCATTGGATTATGAGATGCACGGCTACCGCCAATCACCATTGGTTTTAATGGATATCCTGGTTAACAGCGAAAAGGTTGACGCTTTGTCCTTCATTATCCATCGCGATAAAGCCTATCAGCAGGGGAAGGAAATGGTGGAAAAGTTACGCGAGATCATCCCCCGTCAAATGTTTGATATTCCCATCCAGGCAGCGGTAGAAAATAAAATTATTGCCCGGGAAACAATCAAAGCCCTGCGTAAAAATGTAACCGAGAAGCTTTACGGTGGGGATATTACCCGCAAGCGTAAGCTGCTCGAGAAACAGAAAGAGGGTAAAAAAAAGATGAAAAAAATCGGCCG
>CAZAKI010000018.1:0-15912 GCA_964485855.1 uncultured Syntrophomonadaceae bacterium
GAAGACAGGGGGACGTTTCATCTGTCTTGTTTTTCTATCTGCTCACGCTTTTTTTATCTAGGATCTATGCCTTGCAAATAAAAAATCTTGTTTTTTTCAAACCGAACAAAACAAAGCCGTGATATTATTTAAGAGAAGGAAAAAGGCCGCCTGCCAAGCAGACGGCCTTAATATAAAAAAACAGTTTATATACAAATTATTCGTTGTTGTAAATTTTACTTTTCGTTTGTCCTCAAACCTTTGATAAAGGCAAAGAGTCCTGCTGTTATGACAAGCCCGGATAGGAAGAGGATTTGCAATATACCAATTCCTCCTCCTGTGCGTGGCAATTCCCTGACACTTCCGGATAACTGTGTTTCCGAATCAGGTGTTTTACCGGGATGTGAACTCTGGATGCCTGAGCTTAATGTTTGCCAGAAATGAGGGTTACCAGTTCCGTTGACAAATCCCGAACCTGGGTCACCGCCTACGGATGATCCGTTGTCTCCATTATCACCAGGGTCCTCGTTATCACCGTTACCATTCTCATCGGTCAACTGGGTGTTGCTGAAAGTAACAGTGGTTGAACTGCTGTTAATTGTAACCTCCCGGGGGTCCCGATCATCAATATCGTAACCTGAAGGAGGCTGCACTTCGGTAACTCTATAGTTACCAAAAAGGATGCTGTTAAATACAGCAGTCCCATTGGCGCCGGATGTTGCGGTAGCAATAACTGTATCTCCGGATTCATGACGCAATTCGAACTCCGCTCCCGGCAGCAGTGATCCTGTCGAGACATCGGTTTTGCGGACGACAAGACGTCCTAAAAAACCGCTGATTCCGCCTTCGCCGGAGGTAATCCTGCCGCCAATATCTTCTGAATCACCGGTATCATCAGGCAATTCTTCTGTGGTAGCAGTTAATACAGCGCTGTTAGAAACCTCGCCCTGAAATACAAACTCGATAAAGGTCTGGTATTCGACGATGTATGCCGTGTCTATAGTGCTGTAAACACCGATAAAGCTCAACACCATGTTCTCACCATCGTTGAGGTCGCCGGAGAAAGTGACTGCGTAATCTGTGTCCCGTGTGAGCTCAGCATCTCTTCCATAGCTGCCGTCTTCACCGGTAATCGTTGTAGTGTAGACCTTAATGCTATCCTGGTCTATACGCTGACCCGGACTAAGGCTGTCCTCAATAACCACATTGGTTAGCTGCGACAGGCCGGGGTTGATATCAATTTGCCAGGTAACGGTACGGCCTTCATTGCTACCCTGTTTACTGGTATAGATACCCCAGTTCTGGTTGCTGACAGTAGCATCAAGCTCGGTTTGTAATTCATCGTTTGAGTAAAGGTACGCTGTATTGTCATACTGCCCGGCAATAATTCTGTCATCCAGACTTGTCTGGTACTCGATGATGTATAGGGCGTCAATGTCGCCTAAGGTAATCCTAAAGCCTGGATTATCTTCAGAATCGGGGCCGGTTACAGAAAGATCCAGCTGGTAATCGGTTCCAACTGTTAGGGGATCTGCTCCCCGGTTCACCTCGCCATTTTGTTCGATGGTTGCATTGTAAACGGTAATCGAATCATCAACCAGGGTCTGGTTGCCGAGGATGTAGTCAAACACCTGGACACTGTCTATCTCCCGCAAGTTGTAGTTAACCCCGATAGTCCAGGTTATCTTCTTGGTCGTGGCATTATACGAGCCGCCCTTGTAACCGTTCTGCCTAGTTTCATCATTCGGTGAGAATACCTCTGTGACATTAAGGTTACGTGGCTCATTATCAACATCCAACCAATCCAATCTGACATTATTAATGAAGTTATCTGCAGGATTGGTGAGATCTTCATAGGCAAAAATGGTGGTATAGGCTACAGTGATCGTTTCTGCGATAGTAACCGGATTGCCTGAACCATCGCGGAAGTTATTAATAATGAAACCATCTCCATCAATGAGTGGGATAAGTTCTATATCATAATCCACTCCAGCCGGCAGGCCGCTCACAGCAACTGCACTACGAAGGTCTTCCTGATTGCTGGGATCTCCTGGCGTGATGGTCAGCCCGCCGTTGGTAAAAGTATCGGTAATTTCCAGATTGTTCATTTCGTGTTGATCACGATTAATGACAATTTCCCACTCAACGGTTTTATCCGAGTAGTTCACCTTTTGGTGTGTTTTTGAAAGGATCGACTGGTCGAGGGTTTGACTGGCCCCGTCACTTTCACCGCTAAATTCAGCAGTATTGTCAAGGGTAACAGTGCCGTAAACCCGATCAACCGGCTCGGTCTGGTAATTGATCTTGTAGGCGCTGTTTATATTGTCATTGAAAGTGATTTCAAAGCCGACAATATTATCATCTATGTCCTTGACTTCATTAAATGTGTAGCTGTCTGAATCTACAAGGGTTACACCTGTTTCAACACCGTCATCATCTAGGGTAACCAGGCTTACGGTCAGTGAACCGGCAACCAATGCCTGTTCCGGCCCATAGGTGTCTGTGACTGTAGAGTCAGCAGCAGGGATCACTTTCAGGTTATAGTTGATACGAGTTTCCCAATCAACAAGCTGAACATTCTGATCATAGTCACTTGCTTCTTTTTCAATCACTGCCCCACGATCCACGTCCACGGTTGACGCTGCTAGAAGCGGTTCTATATTACTACCGCTAAGTTCAGCCGTGTTGGTGTAAGTAAATCCATCTTCATCGATATCAGTGCTAAATACCAGACGGTAAGCATCACTTATCTCGCTATTAAAGCGAATTTCAAACCCTTCAACTTCAGGATCGTCAGCGCTGGTAACGATTTCATAATCATTATCAGCAACAGCAGCTTCCTGAATAACTGAACCATCAAGCTGCACCCTGAGGAAATACAATTCAATAGAACCATTTTCCAACTCCAGGTTTTCCCCAAGGGGATCGCTCAGAACAGCGCTTCCAATAGTCTGTAGATCCTTGTTGAAATCAACTTCCCAAGTAATTGAGTCGGCGTTGTAGGTCTGGTTTGCTGTTTCACCACGATTGGGCACACCGCTCTTGTCGATCGATGAGCCCGCTTTTGCTTCAAAATTAAGCGGAATCTTGACCAGGGTGTTATCACGAATGTTAATTTCAATCTCCCGGCGCAGGTCGCCATCAAGATCTTCGCGGACTTCAGTCTGGAAATTTACCCATCCCTGCAGCCCTGATGCTTCATAAGCGCTGATTTGATCGTTAAAAGTAAGTCTTACTGTTCCATTTGTCGTAAGTAGGTACTGTCCAAAAATATTGGACTCTCCGTCGACCAAATCACCGGTGACTTCGTTGTAAACAGCAAATTCATCCGGGAGGGCAAATTCATAAAACGCACCTTCTGTGTATTGATGTCCAACCTGCAAATCAAACTGGTACTCGATCTCTAAATCAAGGAGATCTTCATCTGGATGAGGCATCGGATCAGGAACGTTAGTGCGGCTGCCATCTTCAAGGATTTGTTTTAATTCAGCTCCGGTGTTGATATTTTCAATGATGCGGTAAGAAACCTCGTCAGAAACAACGATGGTTGGATCACGGTAATCGGGATGCATGTTGTTGATAGTGGTGCTTCCGTGATCTGTCCAGGCTGCGGTTTCAAACTCATGTTCTCCTTCACTTGAAGGTGCCTGGGCGTTAAAAAGAACCGAGACCCATTCATCCTTTGTTAGATAGCCATTATTGCTTGCATCAGTATAATCTGCAGTAAGCAGTATGGTTTGTTGGGTATCTACAGTTTGCCAGACAGCGTTCCAGCGAGAATCACCATCATCGCCATAACTGGAGTTGACTGATAGGCCAACAGAATTGCCGTCTGAGTAATCGGTATAATTAAAAACAGTATCAAGATAGACGCGAGCCGAGCCCAATGGGGTGACTTCACCAAGTTCGGTGAAGGTAACCTTTACATTTGCATTTTCGTCAGGCTCCATATGAGGAGGTCCGTTAGCAACTTCAATCTCTGCCTTGTAAGAGTTGCCATCCTGAGAATCTTTGGTATCAGCTATGCTGTTACTACTAGAAGGTTCACTTGTAGCTTCTTCTTCCTCCACTATTGCAACGGCGTGGACCTCTTCAGTATCACTATCTTCAGTTTCGAAATTGCTGTCCTGGTTTTCAATGTCAGTATCTTGAAATAATCCTTCTTTATCAGAGGTGTTATGATCAGTTACCACATCATCAGCAGCAGGATCAGATTCTTTTATATCAACTTCTTCATTTTCAGAAGCAACTTGCTCTTCACTGCCGGAACCTTGGGGATTAGTATCCTGTGAGTCTTGTTCAGGATCGCAAACTAGCTCGTCAGTGTTGTTGATGTTTGAATCCGCAGGCTGCTCATCGCTAGAAGAAGATTGTGTAGCGGAATCAGGACTATCTTCATTTTCGTTAGCGCTTGTTGAATCTAAGTCATTGTTGCTATTATCCGCTGTCACTTCACTTTCTCCTGGTATATCAGCACTGGGTGTTGAAGCTGAGGCTCCTTCAGTATTCATAGTACCCCCGCTAGCGGTAGTGCTGCTTGAAGAAGAACTTCCTATAGTAGTGGTTTCAGCGTAAGCACTGTCTTCACTTTCTGATGATCCACTCGCTGTATCAGAAGAACTAGATTCAGCCTGAGTGTCTACTGCGGTTTCATCACCAGCATAGGATACAGCAGGGATTAGTAAAATTGCAGCTAGGATAAAAACCGCTAGTAATGTCCTCATTTTGTCCAACTGCAATAAGTAAATTAGCATTTTCATTTCCCTCCCTTCTAAATATGATGTAAACTGCTTCAACTAAAAAAGGTGAGTTCGGTTTCACCAATTGCTTAGAAAGACTCAGGTGACCATCACCTATTTTAAGATTTGCCCTTAGCATGCTCAAAGTATTTCAGCGTGCCGGGAAACTTGTTAAGTATAACCTATTATCGTTTTCATATCAACAAATTAATAATCATTACTAATTAGCGACAGGCTGCACAATAAAAGCACAATAAGAACAATCTTTCTTCTTGACAAAATAAACATAATATTTTAAACTTTAGTCAGTCAACCGACTGACTAAAGGGTGATTTGCATGAACACATCCAGTGATGCCAAAAAACGGATTATTGAAGCGGCAAAAGTAGCTGTCAGTGAGTTGGGTGTGCAAAAAGCAACCCTGCGGGCTATTGCTGCTGAGGCAGGTATCAGCATCGGTACGCTTTATTATTACTATCCCTCCAAAAACGATCTGCTTTATGACATTATGGATTCACATACCAGCGAATCATATCATATCGCTGAAGCATTCAAGTCTGGAAAAATCGATGAAAAGGTTACTGAAGAAGGGATAATCGGTTTCCTGACAGACAAGATTAAAGAGCGAATCGAAGGTCTTGATGACAATAGAATTTTATTCTACCTCTTTCTTGAAGCAATCATGGGAAACGAAGCAATAAAAACTAACATTCACAAAAAATATCGGCTATGGCTTGATTCAATAGAAACAATTGTCACCGAAGTATTTCGCGTGCCCAGGACCAAAACCAGCAGGGCAACCGCAATTATTATCAATGCAGCAATTGATGGTTTCATGCTGCAAAGATTGCTGGAAATTGATGAAGGCGATATTTCCACAGAATTGGATGAAGTCGGTCGACTTTTGCTGCGGGGTAATTTCGATCTATACGCAGAAAGAATTAAATCAGGGAAAGGTGGAGTTAAAGGATGTTAAGTGTTTATGAGACAGAACCGGGAAAAGTAAGTTGGGAGATGCTCCAAAGTGAACTGCTGGAACAGCCGAAAGAGGTTTTGATCGGATTAATTAATGCCTGGGCAAAGAATTATTGGAGCAACCAGGGTTATTGGCTGCTATTTGTTGAGAGAGATTTTGGGACTGATAGTGCTGCTCGACTTGATGGTGAAATCTGGGAATATATGGCCAAGGCACAGGCTCATCGGTTAATCAAGGCGTTCAAGCTGGGGAAGGATGTCCAGGCACTGGCGACAGTTCTAAAATATTGTGCGGCACAATGGGTTACTGCCGGTTTTGAATGGGAATTTTTAGAGATTACTGATAACAAGATTATTATGCAGGTCAATAAATGTCCGATGGGTACATTTAGAGATTCCCAAAACTTGCCACTGTTTCCCTGTAAAATTGGTGCACCGCCTTTGTATATTGCATTAGCAACGACAGTAAATCCAAAGTTTAAAACAACCTGCCTTCACGCCCATCCCGACGAAAGAGTTGAAGGAGTAATGTGTCGTTGGGAATTTATACTTGAAGAAAACTAACCGAGGGGAGAAATATCAATGAAGCCACTGGAAGGAATAAAGATCCTTGACCTTAGTTGGGTTTATAGCGGACCATACGGCACTTTGTTACTTTCTGATTTAGGAGCCGAAGTAATCAAGGTTGAACGACCACCTTTTGGTGACTGGACAAGAATCGTTCCGCCGTTAAAGAATAGCTGGAGTGGTTATTTCTATATGTTAAACCGTGGCAAGGAATCAGTTGCCTTGGACCTTAAGTCTGAGCAGGGTAAAAAAATATACTTCGAACTGATCAAAAAAGTTGATATTGTTACTGAGAATTTTACTGCCGGGACTCTTGAAAAGCTTGGCATCGGTTACGATGAAGCAAAAAAGGTAAATCCTAAAATTATTTATGCATCAATTAATGGTTTTGGCGCTGAAGGGCCTTATTCGAAGAAAAAGTGTGTTGATCCTGTAGCGCAAGCAATGGGCGGCCTGATGAGTTTGACTGGTTTTCCGGGATCACCGCCGGTTAAAACGGGACCGGCTGTGGCTGATGCTTTGGCCGGTATGAATATGGCGATCGGTATTCTTTCGGCGGTGATCCTGCGTGATCGAGAAGGCCGAGGGAGTAAGATTGACATTTCAATGATGGATAGTGTTTTTGCAGTTCTGGAAGAGTCGGTAATCAGAACAAGCCTAACTGGTAATGCGCTTCCAGCCAGGGGGAATACGGATCCGCTCGGCGCTCCCTGGGATGCTTTTCAGACCAGTGATAATAAGTGGGTAATGGTTTGTGCGATCGGCAGTGATGCCTTTATAAAGATCTATGAAAGCATAGGACGCAAAGATCTGGCTACTGAATATGCAGGGGATGATGAAGAAGCCTTCGAAAAAAGATCGAAGGTCCTCAACTATTTAAATAGCGAGTTTGCCAGTTGGGCATTGACTAAAACCGCAGAGGAGATACTTAACTTTTTCGAAACAATGGGTGTCCCCTGCGGAGTAGTTAAAAATGTTAATGAACTGCTTGAAGATCCTCAACTGCTGGCCCGCAATATGGTAGTAAATGTTGAGCATCCAGTGCTTGGAAAAGTAAAAACTTTTAACAATCCTGTTCTATTTGTTGATGCCCAATCTCAGGTCTTACCCGGTGAAAACCAACTAGATCCCAAGCTCGGTGAACATACCAATGACGTGTTGAGACGACTTTTAAATTTAAGTGATACTGATCTCGAGCAATTGAAGAAAGATGAGGTGATTTGGATCTAAATTGATTAACTTGCTTAAAGATTTATTAGTTTGAAATCACAAGAATTCCAATCCAGAAAAGGAGGGTTATGTCTTGGAAAATCAACTAAGTTTAAAAAAGGGGATTACCCTGTTACCGCTTTTTGCTATTTTGACCAGTTCGATGATCGGAATGGCCTGGGCAACTCTAACGTCCATTTTATTGGGGATTGCCGGACCGGCAATTATTTTGTCGATTTGCCTGGCAGCAGTTTTTTGTATTTTTATCGGCCTCTGTTACGCTGAACTTTGTGGTGCTCTTCCTTTTGCGGGTGGTGAGTATGTTTATACCAGCCGCTCGATAGGAAAATTCTGGGGTTTTGCAACAGGTTGGTTTTTGCTACTGGCTTACGGTACGATGATGCCAGGCGAAGTGATCATACTTTCCAGGATTGTGAGCACTCTAGCGCCAGGCATGCCGATAATTGTTGCCGGGATTGCAATAGCTGTCATCTTTGGGTTAATTAATATCTTAGGGGTCAAATTCTCAGCGATAGTCCAGCTTATTCTCGCTGCTTTGCTTTTTATTGGAATGGGCACTTTTATCATCAGCGGTATAGGCAGTGTTAACCCGATTAACTTTACTCCTTTCTTCAGCCAGGGCGTAGTTGGCATGATTACCGTTATTCCTTTAATGATGCTGGCTTTCATGGGTTTTGATATTGCTCCGCAAGCTGTAGAAGAGGTTAATGCCCCTCTTCGAAAAGTAGTTTTTTTGATACCACTTTCGATTGTTTTTGTTGCCGTTTTTTACTTGGGCGTTTTTTTGGTGGCCGGTGGAGCGGCTCCCGATGTTTTAATGAGAAGCACTTCTGATGTGCCGCTAATTGATGTGGCATCTCTCTTTCTGGGTGATTCCGGAGCAGCAGTAATTATGATTGCCGGCGCATTAGGTTTGGTTACAACCTTAAATGCCTTTATGATCGGTGCTTCCCGCCTGATCTATGGTATGGCTGTAGGAGGCGCCCTGCCAAAAGTATTTTCAAAAATTCACCCTAAATATGGCACTCCTTATATTGCCTTAATTGCTCTCACGATTTTTGGCATCGCCGGTGCTCTCTATCAGGAAATCTTAGTAGTGTTTCAACTCTCCTCAGCCGCTATAGTGATTGTCTACATCCTTATCTGTCTCTCGGTAATGATGCTTCGTAAAAGTGAACCGGATCTTGAACGGCCTTATCTGGTTCCCGGTTATCCGGTTTTACCCATTATCGGGATGATTGCATCACTGGCTGCTTTGCTTATTGCGCTTACCACTATCGACGGTGTCGGCTTTATTCTATTTCTGATTTGGCTGGTTGTCGGACTGGTCTACTATCTGACAACTATTCGTAAAAAAGATCTTTCTACTTTCCTGAAACACAAATAGGTTAAGGCTTATTCACTTACGAAGGGCACCAATCTATGAAGCTAAATTCATACAGCGTGCCCTTCTTTTTGAGTATGGCCAATGCTAGGTATGACAGGTAAACAAACAAGACAGGGACAAGACAGGGGGACGTTTCATCTGTCTTGTTTCTATCGATGGATTTATGTGTATCTCAAACGATCGAAAAGTATTTTCATTCACATAACATTAAAATAGAGTTGATTTGCTATGAAAAAAACTGTATCATAACTAACGTTGCTATAATCATAAATCGAGAGGAGAAAGACTGCATGAACAAAAAAGAGTTAATCGATTTGGTTGCTGAAAAAGCAGATCTCAGCAAAAAGACAAGTGAATCAGCTGTTGCGTCAATAATTGAGGGGATCAGTGATGCCTTAGCTAAAGGGGATAAGGTTCAGCTGGTTGGCTTCGGGACATTCGAAGTAAGACAGCGCCAGGCCCGTGAAGGACGTAATCCAAGCACAGGCGAAAAAATAAAGATTGCCGCCCAAAAAGTGCCGGCCTTCAAAGCCGGGAAGGCTTTAAAAGATAAAGTAAATTAACTTAAATAGATTAGCAAGTAGTTGCGGTGGGATAACATTCATTTCTAAAGTTATCCCACCGTTTTATTTAGACTGCAAAACCGAGTCAAGGCAGCAAGACAGGGGGATGAAGACAGGGGGACGTTTCACTTGTCTTGCTTTATTTTTATTGATATATTTTAGCGGGAGGTGTGCATCTCATATGGCAAGACTGGCAAGAGAAAAAAGCGAGACTGGTATTTACCATATTATGCTGAGAGGTCTAGATAAGCGAAATATCTTTTTAGATGATGAAGATCGCTTAAAGTTCATTGACAGCATGATTAAAGCTATGGGAAAGGGTAACTTTGAGCTGTACGGTTATTGTCTTATGGGTAATCATGTTCATCTGCTATTGAAGGCTGTTGAAGAACCTGGCACTGTCTTAAAAAGGATTACTGTCGGATATGTTGGCTGGAATAATAGAAAATACGAAAGGACAGGGCATCTTTTCCAGAACCGATACTTAAGTGAACCTGTAGAATCAGAAAGTTACCTCTTAACTGTGCTCCGGTATATTCATCAAAATCCTTTGAAAGCTGGAATGGTTAAGAACATCGAAGACTATAGATGGAGCAGCTATCAGCAATATGAAAAGTTTTATAAGGGACAGTCTCCTTTTATCAGTGGAGAGTTGATAAAAGCCTATTTTAAAACGCTTGATCATTTCAGGACTTTCATGTGTGCGGCTAATGAAGACCAGTGTCTGGAAGAGAATCGTGTTGTGAAGTATAACGACAAAAGATTGCGAGAGCTTATAATTAATAAATACGCTATCCGAGATATTAAATCGATTCCCAAAAAAGAACAGGACGCTATGATAAAAGAAATATATAGCAATATTGAAACGAGCATCAGGCAGTTAAGTAGGGTTTTAGGTATAGGAAAAACGGCCATTGAAAGAGTAGTAAAACAAGACAGATGAAACGTCCCCGTGTCTTTTCTTTTACGAAAGGGTGATTAGCGATGTCTGGTAGTGATAATCGAAATGCAGTGCTTTTTTACTTTTCCGGCACCGGTAATACGTGGTGGGTTTCGGAAGAGTTGGCCGGAAAGCTTAAGGAAAAGGGGTTTCAATGTCAAGTTTATTCAATCGAAGCTGTCAGATCGGAAGCCGTGGCTGATCTGATTAATGATTCTTGCCTGGTTGGTTTTGGTTATCCTATTCATGGTTCTGATTTGCCCCAGTTAATGAAAGATTTTATTGCGACCTTGCCTCAAACTGCCGGTAAAAAGGCATTTACTTATTGTACCCAGTGGCTTTGGTCTGGAGATGGTGCAGCAATTGGCGCCTCAATGCTTGAGGAAAAAGGTTTTTTGGTTCAGTGGGGCGAGCACATTTTAATGCCTAATAATATTTCTGTCAGCATCGTTCGTCTGCCCTATACCAATGATCCGAAACGCCTGGCGGTAATCCGGAAGAGAGCCAGTAAAAGAATCGAGCGTTTTGCAGATTCTATTGCCAAGGGGAAAAGTTATAAAAGAGGGTTTAACTACCTGGCCTACTTGCTGGGATCTATGCAAAGGGTTCCATATCGTCACTACTATAGTAGATTGCAGGATGACATTGCGGTAAATAAAGAGACTTGCATCAACTGTGGCGATTGTGTTCGCTTCTGTCCAGTCGGCAATCTTTATTATCTGCATGATAGCATTGAAACAAAGGGTACTTGTATACTCTGCAATCGATGTTATGATTTTTGCCCGGTAGCGGCTATCACTTATATGAAACGCGAGCATCGCCCTGAGCGGGGTGAACCCTATCGTGGCCCAATCGAAGATTTTGATCCCTCAGTTTTAATATCGCCAAGTAAGTAAATTCATTAACAATTGAATAGCGAGATCGATAATTCTAAAGGGCAGTTTAGCCAAATAATAAGTTGGCCAACAGGCCAACCAGAGAAGGGACGGCAATGTAGAGGCAGTATTTTAAGATTACAAAGCGCGGTCCAAGAAATGTAAGCTCATATGGAAGATGTCCAATATTAATCATACCCCAAGCAGTGATCATCGCGACTGCAGTTCCAGTTGACACAACGTCACGGAAAACTGCATCAAAAAGTGGGAAAAAAGCATAAGGACCACCTTGGACAAGAGCGCCTACAGCGGGACCAATGATTAGTCCCTTCCAACCTGATCCAGGGCCAAGCCAGGTTTGCAATAGAGTTTTGGGGATTAACAGGTCAATAAAACCAACAATAATAAATGCAGATATGAGAAGGGGCAAAACGTTAATAAATAACTTTTTTGCTTCCTTGACTCCTTCCCAGTGTTTTCCCTGCCGGAATGCAACAAAAAATACAACCAAGGCCATTACCGTTAAGGCTATTAATGCATTGTTAATGATGCTCGCCACCTTTTTTAGGTTGGTCGGACTTCAGCTGCAGAAGTTTTATATCTTGCCTGATTGCATCAGCTAGGGTGGGCAAAAAGAGATCAACGAATGTTCCAGCTAAGACCGGAATAGGAAAGGTAAGTAAAAACCGGATCACAGTTATTTCAACCCCAACGAAAGCAATTTCGATCGGAAGGCGAGTTACATTCCAGAGAGTTTTGGCAGCTACAAAGCTAACCATTGTTCCCACGTTGGCCCCTGATAAAGTAAGAGTTGCCATTAAAGGGTAAAAAAAGAATGGACCACCTGGGACCAGCGCTCCAAGCAGGGAGCCTAAAAAAGGGCCTTTCCAGCCTGCTTCCTTGCCGAGCCACTTGGAAACCACCCTGTTGGGAATTGATACGGATACCAGACCGGCAACTAGAAAAGCGAGAATTAAAATCGGCAGTAACTCGATCAATTTCAAGCTGCCACCAATGAAACCCTTGCCAACCAGAGCAGGTCCACCCTGCAGATAGGCGATCAGAATCAACAGTCCGGCGATAACCGCCATACCCGCAGTAGTTTTATTAATTGTTATTTCCTCCCGTTTTAAGGCTTTTCAATTCATTTCGGTTTTTTTCTATATAGATCTCACGAAAACCTGCCGAATTAATTGCGAGAAAGATAATAATTAAAGGGTGACATTTATTTTGTATTTCATTTATCTCTAAATTAAAAGGAAGGGAGAGCACCCTTGCCGCCAAATTTAATGTCATCAATGATGATTGCTTCTCCAGCTATTTCTTCTAAATTGAATGATGAAAATAACAAGACAGATGAAACGTCCCCCTGTCTTGATTCTGCTGTCTTGATTTTCTCTTGCTTGATGTTTTGCGTAGGGAGGATCGTGGTAATTACCAAATTAAGGGCAATAAACGATACTTGGTGCTCTGGATATAATTATTGTAGCCAGGCAGTTCTTTTTGCAGGGTTTTGTCCTCCAGGGAGGTACGCAGGACAAATAATATCATCAATGCAAAAGCTGGAATAAGACCCCAGATAGAACCGAAATAGAAGGGAATGCCAAGATACATCCACATTGCGCCCGCATAACCAGGATGTCTGATTAATCGGTATGGGCCACTGGTGATAACGTAATGGCCACGATCGGTTTGGATGCGAACGATTCCAGAGAAAAACTTGTTTTCAAGAAAGGCCCAGGTCGAAAACAGCAAACCGAAGATTAGAATGATCAAACCAAGGATATTAATTGATTCATCTAGATCAGGGCTCCAACCGAAGCGAACATCAAGGCTTGAAACTAGTAAGACAAGGATTGGGCCAATCAAACCGACCATTAACATTAAATACTTATCCCAGGTCTTAGCGTCGCTAGCCTCAAAAGATCTGGCTCGTTCAGCCAATATGCCCGGATTCTTTCTGGCTACCAGTAGACGGCTGCCAACTATCGACAAAAAAGTTAATGCGGCATAAATCCATCCGGGAGTCCAATCAATGCGGCTTACAACCAACAGGGGAAGGATAGCAAAAAAGATGCTAATCAGCAGAAAGGATAGCACATCACCAGGGGTAATATTGAGCTTACTCATCAAGATCTCCTCTTTCCACTATCGTAGATGTGGAGAATGAAAAATTCATTACACTGTCTTAACTGAATTATTCATGACAATAATCAGCTACTTAAATCGAAAATGTAAGCGCCATAGCTAAATGAAGATGTATTATTTTCAGGCGATACTGGTTATATTTTTAGCGGTATGACGTAAAAAAAGATAGTGAAGAAATGACAGATGCTGCCACCGAGAACGAATAGGTGCCAGATAGCATGCATCAAGAGGCGTTCCCGTCCAGCGTAGAAGATCATCCCCAAAGTATATGATAGTCCGCCAGCGCCTAATAAAACTATGCCACCCCTGCTCAAACCCCGGAAGAGATCGCCGATGGAAAAGACAATCAACCAACCCATCAAGAGATAGAACAGGGTGGATATGACCACATGTCGGTTGATGAAAAAAATTTTGTATAGAATACCGAGAATGGCTAATCCCCATATGACGCCAAACATTACCCACCCACGCGCACCCTGCAGTGTAACCAGGGTAAATGGGGTGTAGGTTCCGGCTATCAGCAAGTAAATTGCTGAGTGGTCGATAATACGCAAGATTCGTTTTGTTTCAGGTGCCTGGATAGCATGATATAGAGTGGATGCCAAATAAAGCAAAACTAAGGTAGAACCATAGATACTGACACTGACAATATGCCAGGCATTACCGTAGATGGCAGCAAAAACTACCAGCAGCACCAAACCGGCAATGGCCAGCAGTGCACCGATGCCATGCGTCACCGAGTTTGCTATTTCATTGATCATGTTAATCCGTCTGCTTTTTTCCACTGCCGCTGATTATAACATGCTTAAAATCGGCTTGTCTATTTGATAATGGGATTATTTTGAATCCTTTTAGTCCTTTACCTTGGAATAAAGTAATAAAAGGATTTTGATTGATCACGCAGAAAAAATAATAATGTTTCTTTGTATGAATTCCTTTGGATGATTTTAGGCGGTAAGGGGAGCTGATCCTGATGAATGAAATTTCAAAGCTTTTTTACAAACCGGCTTATGAAATTGCCGAAATAGTAAAAAACAAGAAAATATCGCCAGTGGAAGTGGTTAATGCTTTTCTTAAACGGATTGAAAAGATTAATCCGCTAATTAATGCTTATTGTACGGTTGCAGGGGAGCAGGCTTTGCAGGCGGCACGTAGTCTGGAAAAGGTCATCAATACCGGCCGGCCGGCCGGGCCGTTAGCCGGAGTGCCGGTTTCAATTAAAGATGTAACTTTTACAAAAGGAATTCGAACAACTTTTGGCTCGAAACTTTACCGTAACTATGTGCCGGAATTTGATTCTTTGGTAGTTGAGCGCTTGAAGGCGGCCGGGGCAATAATCATCGGTAAAACTAATACGCCGGAGTTCGCTGCCGGTGGTTCAACTTATAATGATCTCTTTGGTCCTACCAGCACTCCCTGGAATAAAGCCTATAACAGCGGTGGTTCAAGTGGTGGTTCGGCTGCCGCGGTTTCTGCAGGTCTTTGTGCTACAGCCGAGGGGAATGATCTTGGTGGTTCGCTCAGAATCCCGGCCAGCTTTTGTGGTATTGTCGGGATGCGGCCTTCGCCCGGCCGGATTCCCTTTTATCCCAATGATCTCTACTGGGATACTATGTCTCTTGAAGGACCAATGGCAAGGAATATTAAAGATCTGGCTTTGATGCTCGACATCATGGCAGGGCCTGACATTCGAAGCCCAGTGGCGCTGATGCCGAAGGAGAGTAGTTATTTTGCATGTATAGAGCAAATGGAAAATAGTAAATGCAGTCAAAAAGTAGCTTGGAGTGATAATTTAGGCTTAACACCTGTCGACACAGAAGTGCTGAAAGTAGCCAGGACATCAATCGGTGTATTTGAAGAAATGGGCTGCACGGTGGTAGAAGACAGTCTTGATTTCCAAGGATTACATGATACTGCCACCATTTTACGAGGAGTCCGTTATGCTGCCCTCTACCAAGATGAACTGGACAAACCGGAGTTTCTTGAGCAGGTCAATCCCAATATTATTAAAAATGCCCGACAGGGTTTGGAGCTAAGCGCATCCCAGATTGCCAAAGCTGAGCAACATCGCTCGAGACTCTGGCAAATGATGATAGCCTTTTTTGATTCTTATGACCTGATAGCGGTGCCAACGGTGCCAATAAAGCCTTTTCTGTTGGATACTTCGTATCCGACTGAAATAAATGGTCAGGAAATGAAAAGTTACATTGATTGGATTATGCTGACTTATGCTTTTTCGGTTACAGGGCTGCCGGTGATTAGCATTCCCTGTGGTTGGACTGATGACGGATTCCCGGTCGGTTTGCAAATTGCCGGCAAACCGGGAGGCGAACGTGAGTTGTTGCTGGCTGCAGCTTGTTTCGAAAAATATAAACCCTGGTCTGATCTTCGGCCGCCGTTGGAATAAAATATCAATGATCAATAATAGATAGCGATTATGTTCTTAAAATAAAGGAGCGGGTAATACTGCTTAGAAAAAAAGAAGACAGATGAAACGTCCCCGTGTCTT
>CAZAKI010000018.1:16012-38468 GCA_964485855.1 uncultured Syntrophomonadaceae bacterium
CGTCCCCGTGTCTTGTTTTTTGGTTTATTATTTGAAGATTACTTGGTAAAGGGGTTATAAAGATGATCACTTGCAGCAAGGAAAGAATGGAGGAGAAGGTTAAGACTTTCAGTAAGTTTGGTGATACCGGTTGCGGTGGGGTGACCAGACTCAGTTTTACTGAACCTAATCTGCAGGCGCGGGCGGAATTCTGCAGGCGCTGTGAAGCACTGGGTATGGAGATTAAAACTGATGATCTCGGTAATATTTATGCCAAGAAAGAGGGAGACGACAAGTTACCTGCTATTGCTGTCGGTTCTCACCTTGATTCGGTGGTCAGGGGTGGCAATTACGATGGTGTTTTAGGTGTCCTGACCGGGCTTGAAGCGGTAGAGACGATTATCACCGAAGGGATAAGAACCCGTCACCCTATGACTGTAATTGTATGGACGAATGAGGAAGGTTCCCGTTTTCGGCCGGCGATGATGTCCTCTGGAATCATTGCCGGTAAATTTGATGAGCAAACCATGCTGGCGGTAAAAGATGAAGAAGGGATTACCTTTGCCGAAGCGATCAAGGCAAGCGGGTTTCAGGGTGACGCAGCCCATCGCTTTAATGTCAAGGATTACCTTGCTTTTCTTGAACTTCATATTGAACAGGGACCGGTGTTGGAGGCTGAAGAAAAGGATATCGGGGTGGTTGAAGGAGTTCTGGGGATGGTCAATTACGAGATTATCACCCGGGGCCAGGCCAACCATGCGGGGACTACGCCGATGCCGATGCGCAAAGATGCCCTTTACGCTATGACTGCAGTAATCGAGTCTTTGCATAATGAACTGGATAAACTCGATTCCTCCCTGGTTTATACTACTGGTGAATTCAGTGGTGGGCCCAACATCCATACTGTTATTCCCGATTACGTGAGGATTACTCTCGATGCCCGGCATCGTGATCCGGAAGTAATCAGGCAGGTAGTTCAAGTAATTGAATCGTTACCGGCGGAGATTCGTGGTTGCCCGATTAGTTATCGCAGACAGTGGGCGCGCGATACTATAGATTTCAAACCTGAAATGATAAGCACGGTGGAGGAAAGTGTCAAGGCTCTTGGATATCCTCACAAGCTGATGTACAGCGGAGCCGGTCATGATGCTCAGTATATTGCTGACCTGGTTCCGACTGCTATGATCTTTGTGCCCAGTGATTCCGGTTACAGCCATTGTGAAAAAGAGTATACTTCATTTGAACAATGCTGGAAAGGTGCCAATGTTATCCTCCACAGCATACTGGCCCTGGATAAAAAGTAGCGCTGTTGCTAGAAATTTCCTGATAGACGTTATGAATAAAAAGCGCCGGGTATGGAAACCCGACGCTTTTTTAGATTGCAAATCTCCATTTTTTACGAAGGCCAAAAAAAGTGGATGAGCGAGATCAGGGCCAATAGGTATAAGAGCCAGTGTACTTCTTTATGTTTGCCGGCGACCACTTTTACCAGCGGGAAGGCAATAAAGCCAAAGGCAATGCCGTCTGCGATGCTGTAAGCCAGGGGCATGAAGATAATAGTCAGAAAAGCCGGCAGTGCTTCCGTGAAGTCTTCAAAATTAATTTTTGTTACCGCACCGACCATTAAAACCCCAACGATAATTAGGGCAGGGGCAGTGGCTTCGGCTGGTACCAGTCCGGCCAGCGGAGCCAGGAAGAGGGTTAGAAAGAACAATATACCGGTTACAACCGATGTCAGGCCGGTCCGTCCGCCTTCAGAAATTCCGGCTGTTGATTCAATATAGGTGGTAACGGTACTTGTGCCAAGGAATGCCCCACCCATGGTGCCGATTGAGTCAACGAGCATGGCTTTGTTTACTTTTGGCAGTCTTCCATCTTTATCAAGGAAGCCTGCCCGAGCTCCGGTGCCCAGCAATGTTCCCATGGTATCAAACACGTCAACAAAAACGAAAGAAAAGATCACAAATACTGGAATTGCCAGGGTAGCTTTTAAGTCGAGCTGGAAAAGAACCGGCGCGAGGCTGGCCGGAGGGCCAAAAATCGCTCCCAGTCCCGATGGAAGAGGCTGAAAGCCCATAATAAAGCTGACTATGGTTGTCAGGATGATGCCGATCAGGATAGCGCCCCTGACTTTTCTGGCCATCAGGATAGCAATAATCAGGATGCCGATTAGTGAAAGTAGTGGCCCGGAAGCGGTTAAATCGCCAAGGGTTACCTGGGTGGCTTCACTGCTAATGATAATCCCGGCGTTTTGCAGGCCAATGAAGGCAATAAAAAGTCCGATCCCGGCGGCGACAGCGCTCTTCAGACTGGCCGGGACGGCTGCATCAATTCTCGAAATCAGCCCCGATACCGACAGAATGAAGAAAACTACACCAGAGATGAAAACCGCACCCAACGCAGCCTGCCAGCCAAACTGGGCAGCTACTACGAAGGCAAAGAAGGCGTTTAGCCCCATCCCACTCGCCAGGGCAAAGGGATAGTTGGTAACCAGCCCCATTAAAATTGTGGTAACCCCAGCAGCGATAATTGTTGCGGTCATTACTGCCCCAAAATCCATGCCAGCCGCACTTAAAATGAAGGGGTTGACAAAAATAATGTAGGCCATGGTCATAAAGGTAGTCGCGCCGGCAGTTATTTCAGTCTTTAAATTGGTATTATGCTCTGCAAACTTAAAAAACTTTTCCATCGTATCCTCCTTAGAAAATGATTGTTTTGCTAATAACCGGTGCCAGAGTGATAATTTATTTAACGATCACCTCCCGTGCAATAAAATAAACCCAAACAGGATAGGTATCGAGTGAAACCTACCCGCCTGGGTTTTTGTCCCTCCGGTGTAACATCCTCCAAAAAACAGTGGTTTTGGATGCTTGCGTCACTTGGACCAGCCCGTATTTTTTTAGAGATCACCATAAAAAATTAGCGGCGGAACCCTAGACGCACTTTCCCTCGTTAAAATAGGTTTTTAACGACCAGCTATTCATTTTTCTGATGTTATAAGCTTTGATGATCAAGGTCTAAAGCTAACTAATTAAGTTGCTCCAACTAACACTGATTATTTTTCGCTATCCAAAAAGAAAATCCTTTTTAATTAATAAAGTTTTCAAAGGAGGACAGAGGTTACCTGGCGTATAATATCTAAGTAACCGGTTGGATAATTCAAACGCTAGTTAATGGTGATTAATGCTGAAAAAAAAGGAAAAAATGATCGCTGATCTAAAAGCACGCATTGCAGTGGCCCGAAAAAAGGAACCGGCTGATTTGTTGTTGAAAAATGCAAGATTAATAAATGTTTTCAACAGCGAGATCATGGAGACAGCAATAGCGATTAAAAACGGATTTATTGCTGCTGTCGGTACCGATTACAACCAAGCTGAAGTTAGCATCGATTTGAAAGGGCAGTATCTTGCTCCGGGTTTAATCGATGCTCACTTGCATATTGAAAGCACTTTGCTTGTGCCGGCTGAATTGGCCCGGATCATTGTTGTTCATGGAACAACCTGCGTAATTAACGACCCGCATGAAATAGCCAATGTTTTAGGGATTGCAGGCATAGAGTTAATGCTGGAGGCTTCGGCTAACTTACCCTGTGATTTTTTTACAACGATTCCCTCCTGTGTGCCGGCAACTAAGATGGAAACCAGCGGTGCTGAAATTAATAGCGCGCAGATTGAAAAATTGTTAGCTTATCCCGGGGTGGTTGGCCTTGGTGAAATGATGAATTACCCGGGAGTAATTGAGGCAGATCAGGCAGTGATCGAAAAGATTGCCGCAGCTCACCGTTCTGGAAAAGTGATCGATGGTCATGCCCCGGCGCTAGGGGGTATCGGGTTGCAGGCTTACTTAAGTAGCGGAATCAGCTCAGATCACGAATCTCTGAGCGCCCCGGAAGCCCGGGAGAAGATGCGCAATGGTATGAAGGTAATCATCAGGCATGGTTCCGCCTCCTCGAGCTTAAAGGAACTGCTGCCTTTGGTCAACGAACGTAACGTCGAATCCTTCATGTTGGGTAGTGATGATCGGGAGGTCGCCGATTTAATCGAGAAGGGACACTTAAATGATCTGCTTAAAACTGCTGTAGCATGGGGTGCGGATCCCTTGCTGTTAATAAAAATGGCCACCCTTAACCCGGCGCGTCATTACCGTCTTTACGATCGGGGAGCTTTGGCCCCCGGTTACCGGGCTGATCTGGTGGTTTTTGAAGATCTGAGGGATTTTAAAGTAAACCTGGTGATTAAAAACGGTTATCCGGCTGCCCGCCAGGGGAAAATGATCGTTCCGATTAAACATACCAGCCTGCCTCCTGAGGCTTTAAATTCAGTGCACTTGCCAAGGACTTTAGACGAAAGCGATTTTTTACTGACGGCTCCCAGAGGAAAAATCCCTGTAATCGGGGTTAAGCAAAATGATTTGGTGACAGAAAAGCTAGATCTTGATCCCCCGCGAAATAAGCACGGTGAGCTAGTTGCCGATCCCGGCAATTCGATTAATAAGATCGCAGTAGTAGAAAGACACCGGAATAGCGGCAGGCTGGCCCTGGCTCTGATTCGCGGGTTTGGCTTACACGAAGGGGCAGTGGCTTCCAGCGTGGCTCATGATTCGCACAATATTATCGTAGCGGGAGTCGAAGAAAAAGCGATGGCGGCAGCGGTAAATGAGTTGGCGCGGATTGGCGGCGGTTTGGTGGTTGTTGATCGTTATGGTCAAGTAAAAGCTGAGCTGGCCCTGCCCGTGGCCGGTCTGATGTCTCAAGAACCGGCAGATGTGGTTGCCAAAAAAATGAAAGCGTTGTTGGAAGCCGCCCGTAAACTGGGCTCATCCCTGCCGCAACCATTCATGACGCTTTCATTTATGGCTTTGCCGGTGATTCCATCTCTTAAAATAACCGATCAGGGACTATTTGATGTTGATCGATTTACCTTTATATGAAGTTATAGTTGATGATTCTTAAGCGATCAGCCGAATCCGTTTAAATCTGCCCCGGTTTTGGCCATAACTTCTTGCCAGTTATTTTTAATTCGTGTAATCTAAGATCGTAGTTTTCGTCAGGAATATGTTTGATTGTTTTTAGTTAACTAGATAACTACTGGATATTTTACCGGGGAGGAGCCTGGTGTTCCTTCTCGCTTTATATGTACGTAAAGGATTATGGTGAAGCGGATATGAAATTTCGAAGAATGCGGCTGACCCAACGTAAAGTGGCAAACCAGAATTTTAAGGCTATTGTTGATCCCGGTCAGTTTCGCCCGATTAGAAGCATCTTGCTGCTGGCCTGGCCGGTAGTCATTGAAATGGGATTGCACACCTTTGTCTGGATTTTTGATACAGCCATGGTTATGCGGTTGGGCGCCCGTGAAGCTACGGCGGTCGAATTTGGAGCGATTGTCCTTTTTAATGCCCTTTTTATCCTGGGAGCTTTAGGCATAGGGGCCAACTCGCTTGTAGCCCGCTATACCGGGGCAAAAGAGATGAAAGCTGCTGCTTTGACCGGAGGTCAGGCTTTAAGCGTCAGTTTTATCATTACGGCACTATTTACTGCTTTGAGCCTGCTGGGCTATAAACTATTATTCGGTTCAGTTATCAAGGATCCGATAACGGTTGCCCTGACCCTGGATTATTTTTACTATGCCCTGGTCAGTGGAGGTTTTGCCTTGCTACCCCTGGTGGTTGCCAGCGGAATTATCCGTGGGGTTGGTAATACCAAGGTGCCAATGGTCATTGCCCTGATTGCCAATGTCTATAATGTGATCGGCGATTATCTGCTGATTTTTGGCCATTTCGGTTTTCCGGCTTTAGGGGTTAAAGGGGCTGCCTTGGCGACCGGTTCGGCCCAGCTAATTGCTTTAATTCTGTCGTTAGCCTACTTATTTTTCCAGCGCGGAGCGCTCCCTTTTTCACTGCATTCGCTTTTTCCCCTGGATAAAGAGGTCATCCGCAAACTGTTAAAACTAAGTATTCCTGCCGGGGCAGAGGAATTAACCAATAGTGGCAGCAGAATGATAACCGCTGGTTGGATTACCTTCCTGGGGCCGGTGGCTTTTGCCGCCAATGCTGCAGCGATAGCTGCGGAAGCTTTTTCTTTTATGCCGGGCCAGGCTTTTGCCATAGCTGCCACCACCCTGGTTGGTCAGCGTCTTGGCGCCGGTTTTATTAAGCAGGCACGCGACAGCGGATACTGGGCTGTGGTGATTGCCACTTGCTTAATGAGCTTATTTGGATTAATCTTTTTCTTTTTCCCCTACCTGGTTATGAGTCTTTTTGATCCCCCTGACCCGGAGGTGTTACGGCTGGGAATTTTATGTCTGCAGATTGCTGCTTTTGAACAACCTTTCATTGCCCTGACGATGGGGTTCTCGGGAGCACTGAAAGGGATTGGAGATACAAAGGGACCTTTTCGCATCGGTTTATACAGCAACCTTTTTATTCGTTTGCCCCTGATTTATGCGGCCATTTATATCTGGCATTTGCAGATCTATCATATCTGGTGGATTACAGCCTTGCAGTACGCGGTTAGTTCAATTTTTCTTTATTGGCGTTATCGTAATAAGGACTGGGAAGGATTAGAGCCGGTGCCGACAACCGAAAATGTCGGTTAATAGAAAGGTGGCATTCTTTGGTGACAGAAGCAATTAACAAAGATCAGAGAGATTTTTTCGATGCGGCAGACTGGTGGAAAAAGGCTGTTTTCTATCAGATTTATCCCCGTAGTTTCTTGGACAGTAACGGTGACGGTATTGGTGATCTCCCGGGGATCATCTCTCGTTTAGATTATCTGAACGATGGTACAGATCAGTCGCTGGGGATAGATGCAATTTGGTTCAGTCCTTTTTTTGCCAGTCCCGATTGCGATTTCGGTTATGACATTGCCGATTACTGTGCCATCGATCCCCGGTATGGCACGATGGCTGATTTTGATCGCCTGCTTGAAGAGGCTCATCGCAGAAAGATCAGAGTTGTTTTGGACCTGGTGGTTAATCACACCTCCGATCAGCATCCATGGTTTGTTGAATCACGCTCATCCCGTCATAATGCCAAACGTGACTGGTATATCTGGAAAGATGGTCGCCAGGGCGGGAAAAAACCACCCAATAACTGGCGCAACAGCTTTTTTGGCCGGGCCTGGAGCTATGATCAACAAACTGAACAGTACTATCTGCATTCATTCCTGAAAGAACAGCCCGACCTGAATTGGGAGAACCCGGAAGTAAGAGAAGCAGTTGCGGCGGTTATTCGTTTCTGGCTGGATCGCGGCGCGGATGGCTTTCGTTTAGATGTAGCTCATATTTACTGTAAGGACCCCCAATTTCGTGACAACCCAAGTTTACTTTCCGGTCTGAACCGGGTTGGCGGGCTCGATCCGGCAGATCGGACTATGATGGCTAACCTGATGAAAAAACTCTCTCTCCCGGAGCTGCAGGTGCGTAAGTATAACCAGCACCAGCCTGGAACTCATACCGTGCTGAAGGAGTTTCGTCAAATCTTTGATACCTATCCCGGTGCGACCAGTGTTGGTGAAATTATCACTGATGATCCGAAGCTGATTGCCTCTTACTACGGTGAAAATAATGACGAACTGCATATGAATTTTTTCTTTGAACTATTGCACTGTCGCTGGAAAGCAGGCGCTTTCAGACGTTGTATTCAATTATGGGAAGAAACCCTTCCTGCAGGATCCTGGCCGGCTTATACTTTCAGTAATCATGATGTGATGAGGGCAATCAGTCGGTACGATGATGGCGTTTCAACTGATCAGCGGGCCAGGCTTTTAGCCCTGATGCTGCTTACGCTGAGAGGAACCCCCTTTATTTATTATGGCGAAGAAATCGGGATGAAAGAGGCGAAGCTCCCTAAATCAGCATTACTGGACCCGATTGGGAAAAAATGGTACCCTTTTCATCGTGGACGTGATGGTTGCCGGACGCCGATGCAATGGGAAGCGGGAAAACACAGCGGTTTTTCTGCAAGTGAACCCTGGCTGCCTCTTGGTCCGGAGCGTGAATGCCGAAATGTAGAAACAGAAGAGAATAATCCACAGTCATTACTTTGTTTTTATAAAAAACTAATTTGGTTGCGCAAAAAGTTACCGGCATTGGTTGAAGGCGACTACCAGTCGATGATATCCGGTATTCCCGAAGAATGTTACTGTTACCGGCGACAGACTAAACAACAGGAATTGGTGGTATGCCTCAACTTCAGCGCGCAGAAACAAAAGGTTGTGTTAAGCCCTGAGGCGAAAGTAGATATAATAATTGCAACTTTTCCGGAGGGAATTGAACTAGTTAATGATCATACTTTAATCCTCGGACCTGATGTAGGATGCCTGGTAGAGATTGTTTAAAGAAGGGAAGGTGAGCTGATGACATTAAAGGATTTGAGCCGTGCAGAACTCGAGTTATTGCTCCAGGATTTTGCCAAGCGCTGGTTGGCCCATGATGGCCTCTGGTTTCAGCAGATCGAAAAGGTGCATGGTCTTGAAGAGGCTATCAAGCTGGATGCCGGTGCCTGGGAAGATTTTACCGTCATTGAAGCAAAACGAATTATGGATTTTTTAAAAATCGAAGCAGGAGAAGGTTTGCAAGCTTTGAAGCGGGCGCTTAATTATCGCCTTTATGCCATGATCAACGAACAGCAGACTGAAGAGCCTGATGCCAAGACGTTGATTTTTAAGATGAAGGATTGTCGGGTCCAATCAGCTCGCAAGCGCAAGAAGATGGCAGAATTTCCTTGTAAACCGGTGGGTCTGGTTGAATATAGTGGTTTTGCCAAAACAATCGATTCCCGCATCAAGACCAGGTGTCTTCACTGTCCACCGGATGAACATCCTGAGGACAGCTACTGTGCCTGGGAGTTTACGCTTGAATGAGCTAAATCATTAATTACCGGTTGCATAATTAATATATTATGATATAATAATATATTAAGGGGAGGGCTATTATGGATATCAGCGCTGAACTAGCAGTAATTAAGAAAAAAGCATCTCTGCTCAAAGCTTTATCAAATCCGATTAGGCTCTGCATTGTCAGGGAGCTGTTACAGCGGGATACTTGTAATGTTTCTTCAATGCAAAATTGTTTGCAAATGTCCCAGTCTACTGTTTCTCAGCATCTCGGAAGACTTCGTGATCTGGGTATTATCAGTGGTGAACGTAAAGGAACGGAAGTTTATTATCGGGTAACCAGTGCTGAGGCGGCTGAAATTATTAAAGTTCTCTTCGAAACTAGCAAATAAAGATTGTCATTGAACCATTTTAAGGAGGTAGGTAGAATGATCGTTGTCAGTGATAAGGCAAAAGAAAAATTCATGGAGTATCTAAGCAGTGAAGAGAAAGAAGGAGCTTATGTACGCATCTATGTCAGCGGTGTCGGCTGAGGTGGGCCCCGTTACGGGCTGACTCTGGATGAGTCAATTCAGGAAGACAAAGATGTTGTTGAAGAATTGGAAGGTTTAAAAATCGTATTTGATAAAGGAATATCGCATTTTATGGAAGGCAAGTCGATTGACTTTCAAGATGGTCCCCAGGGTGGTTTTGCCATCAATGATGGCAGTCCCGGAAGAAGCTGTGGAGATTGCAGCTGCTAATTACTATTGGTAATGAGATAAAAGGAGAGAATAAAAAATGGCGACCAAGGTTAAGCAGGTTTACAAATGCCAGGTCTGCACGAATGTTGTCAAAGTAGAGGAAGAGGGTATCGGTACCCTGGTTTGCTGTAACAAGCCGATGGAATTGCAGACAGAAAAGTAATCTTTAAATGAAAAATAAAAACTAGATCAGCCGGCGCATTGTTAATTACAGGCGCCGGCTGTTTTTGGATCAGGTTAAATCATAGCGATCAGTTTTTTGGCATTTAGTGTTTCACTATATTCAGAGTCTTTTTCCTGCATGCCTCCTGGAAATTCGTACTTGGACATCCTGGCTACAAAGGGATCAGGGTCAAAAGATTCCGGCCCATGGACGCCCTTAAGATCCCAGATACCCTTGGCAATCAGTTCAAGCATGATTACCGGGCTAAAAGCGGTCTGGGCAACTACAGCGTTGGTTCCATACTTTTTATAACATTCCTGGTTATCGGCAACCTGGTAAAGGTATACCGATCTTTTCAGGCCATCTTTCGTTCCGGTAACCCATGCTCCGGCGCAGCCTTTGCCGATCATCTTCTGGGCCAGTTCAAGTGGATTGGGCACGACCTTGACTAAAAAGTCACGGGGAGTTATTTCGCTTTCGCCAACTTTGATCTTCCGGATAGCATCATCCATACCACACTGTTGCAGATTTAACAGCAGCTCACGCATTTCACGCGGGACGCCATACTTAAATGTAACCCGATTACAGTCTATCTCCCGAGGCACCAGCATTACTTCTTCATGTTCAACGTTTATTACTTCTACATCGCCGATGCCGCCGGGAAAAGAAAATATTTCCGGTTCCGAGAAAGGCTCGGTGCAGAACCAGCCGCGGCCTTTTTCCCAGACGACCGGTGGGTTAAGGCATTCTTCGATAGTGGTCCATATAGAAAAGCCGAAGGCAACTCCTTCGTGGCCTGGGATTTCGTAATTATCACCGTCACGGATATTGACTTCGTCGACGGTATCAAAAAGGTGCTTGTGTGCAAAGCGGGCTAAAACGTCGGCCATACCCGGCTCTACGCCGGAACCGACTAGAGCCATGTTGCCGGCTTTTTCCCATTTCTCATGCCTGGCAAACTGGTAATCGCCCAGTTTTATATGAGTAAGTTCAAAGGGTTTTTCAGGGTGTTTCTTTGACAGGGTCATGGCGCAGTCCATATACCCGACTTCGCAATCGAAACAGGTGTCGAAAATAATTTCATTGAAAACCGGTTCCACGGCATTTAAAACCTGGGTAATGCCGTGTTTTTTAATCAGCTCCTTGATCCGGTCTGCATTGCCGGCATCAATTTGTTCTGCGATAAAGCGTGGATCATTACAGAGGGCTGCTACTTCTTCAGCCCTGGAAAGATTATAATCAGAAAGCACAATTTTTTCCGCCCAATCTCCTTCCCGGCCGGCCCTTTTAATAATCATGGCAACAGATTGACCAACTCCTCCTGAACCGATAATCAGTAGTTTCATCTTAACTCCTCCTATGATTTATTTATGATGATCTAACCGCCGTCCCGAAAAAGTGACGGCGGTTAGATCGATGGAGCCTGATTATTATGCTCCCTTGGACCAGAAGAATTTGGGCATTTGGCTCATATCTTCGCCGTCAAGGGTGCTCATCGGTTTCGGCGGATTTACTTTTTGAGTAGCCAGTGAGACAAAAATCAAGGTTAGTAAGCTGATTACAGCTGCCGGAACCATGGCAATAAAGATAGCGTCTTCTTCAAAAAAGTCAGTTGCCGGCATCGCCCAGAACCAGAAAAGGAGGGCCCAGGATACAAGGCCGGTAATAAATGAGCTGACTGCCCCATAGCTATTAGCCTTTTTCCAGAAAAATCCGAGGAAATAGGCTGCACTAATGGTAGCCAGCTGGATCCCTCCTGATAAGACGATCAGCTTATAAACAGTCTCAAAATAGAGGGCGATCGACATTGCTAACAGGGCGGTAATGGGGATGCAAATCCTTACAACCTTCAGGATTTCCACATTATCAGCGCTAGGCTTGATATTCCGGTAGATGTTATGACCAACCAGGGTTGAGACGATCAGGACATTATCTCCAGAGGTACTGACGATTGCCGCAGCCAGTGAAACAATGAAGAGAATACTGGCCCAGGGTGGTAGGAAATTATAGGCTGCCCAGGGCAGGGCATTTTCCATTTGGCTTTCAATATTGGGTACATTATCCCATAAACCGGTGGTAAAAACGGCAATGCCAATCAAAACCGGGATCATGCCGATGGTCAGATAAAGAACACCACTGGTCAGAAAACCAGCTACTGCTGTTTTTTCGTCTTTGGCGGCCAGGGCACGCTGCATCAAGACCTGACTGGGAACGTCACCAAGTGAAAGTGTAGCCCAGGCTGAAATGTAAAGCAGCACAGCTAGAAGGCCAACATAACCCAGGTAACCACCGTTGGCTTCGCTTTCTATTTTCATTGACCAGGTCGGTAGCTCAGCCCAGTTAACCCCGTTTTCAATCAGGCCGCCTAATCCGCCAACCTGTCCGAGGACAGCCGGCAGCAGGATAACCAAACCGACAATGATCAGGATAAAACCGATCATATCAATCCGGGAAAGCGCCCAAAGTCCGCCGAAAGCGGTAACAACAATGATGGCGATTGTGGCAATAATCACTGCAGTGCTCATGCTGAAACCGGTGGTCAGGTAGACGATAACACCAAGAGCAACAAGCTGTCCACCCAGCCAGGCAATGGCTGAAAGAATTTGGATAATGGTATAAAGCATACCGCTTAAATGACCATAACGATGGTTAAAAAAGTCGGTAACTGTGGTATACTTTGCTTTGCGCATGCGGTAGGCAAAGAAGATACCGATGATTACCATGCAGAGAGCGGGGGCCCAGGGGTCAAAAATAATGCCCTGCATCCCGTAAAGCAAAGCATATCCGGCGGCCCCCATCATCGCTCCGGCACAGATCCAGGTGGCAATAATCGAGGGAACCATGAAGATAAAGTTCATCTGTCGACCGCAAACAACCAGGTCGTCGCATTCATGAACACGGCGGCTGTAAAAGACGCCCAAAGCGATAATAACAACCATATAAAGACCTAAAAACAGTAAAATCCAAGGTGCTGTTGAGAATACTTGTAGAACGCTGTCTTCCATCTAGTCCCTTCCTTCCAATAATAGAGTAGTGAAACAAGAGTTACCCACCGGCAACCCGGGGATTAAGAGTCAGCGTATCGCCCCCTTTCAAAATGTAATCAGGGCCAACTTTTTGATCGTTAACCTGGATAAAGGATATTGATGAGGTGGGAATGGCGGTTTTTTGCAGCACTGAACTCACCGTGGGCTGTTCTTCCTCAACCGCCACTGCTGTCAGCGCTTTTTCGCCACCGTATTTTTTTAGCGGCCCTTTCAGTTGCAAAAATATTACCATTGTTTCCCACCTCTATCTGCTTCTAGTTAAGATTTAAGGCTTGTTTCTTTTCAGCCGTAACTTTTCCGTCTTGATCCCAACCGCGCACTTTGTAATAAGCTGAAAGCATTTTTTCATATTCAGCCTTTGGCATTAGCTTCCCTTCTGTTGCGCCGGTGGTCAGCTTTTCGTTGTAAATGCGAGCAGGAAGATAGTCGTCTTTACGGCTGAATCCTTCGCGTTCGTTAAAAAGATGCGCCAGATTGTAGACCCGTTCGCCGATTGTGGTTAGTTCGGCAGCGGTTATTTCCCGTTCGAGCAGTAAGCTGAGGATTTCCGCCATCCGCTCGGTACTGATTGCCCAGAAATCACACCAGATGGCAGAAAACTTGACCGCGTTATCGTCCTGCATTTCCTTGACCAGCTCAGCTTTTCCCTCACTGGTGAAAGGATCAAGATCGCCGAAGGCTTCTACTGCAACCGGCCACGCTCTCATGTGGCAGGCTCCGCGGTCAGCTGTGCCGTAGGCCAGGCCCATTGCCCAGGAACCGCGCGGTTCATAGCCCGGGATTTCCAAACCTTTAACGTGCATGGCAAAATCACTGCCACCATATTTTTCGGAGAGTTTCTTAACTCCCAGGGCCAATTCAGCGCCAATCTCTTTTTTAGCGGCAATCAATCCCGGCATGGTTAGATACCGATCAGTATCGCCGAAACGAATTCCGAAGTCGTGGATGCCTTTTTCGGTCATTTCCATGGCAAAAGCTACTGTGTTACCGGTCGAAATGGAATCAAGACCGAGATCGTCACAGAGGCGGTTAAATTCAATGACTGCCTCCAAATCGCTGATGCCGCAGTTTGAACTGCAGAGAGCAAGGGTTTCATACTCCGGGCCCTCGACCCTGGTATTACCGGTTTCGACATAATTACCACAACCCAGGGGGCAGGCGAAACAAGCTTTTTTCGCTTTTAACACTCCCTTAACCGCATCTGAGTTAACTTTTTCAAAGTCGGTAAAGGTCCCTTCCTGGAAATTGCGGGTTGGCAGGATTCCGGTAGACTGGGATAGATCGACAATCATCGGCGTTCCGTCGCTGTAAGCCCACAAGTTGTCGTCGGTCATGGTGTCTTCGCGCTTGATCTTGTTCATGGCTGCTGTAAATTTTCGGATGTTGTTAATTTTAAGACCGCCTGTGCCGCGAACGACGATCGCCTTGAGATGCTTACTGCCCATTACTGCGCCAATCCCTCCGCGGCCGGCCTGGCGATAGAGCTCGGAGCTAATGCAGGCTGTTGACAGTAAATTCTCACCGGCTGGGCCGATCGCGAGCGTAATTACATCACCAAGTTTTTCAGTTAAGAGATGTTCAGTTTCGTGAGCGCCTTTGCCCCAGAGCGGTACGGCTTTATGCAATTCAATCTTTTCATCATCAATCATTAAATATACCGGCTCTTTGGCTTTGCCTTCAATGATTACAGCATCATAACCGGCGTATTTCAACTCGGCTGCGACATGTCCGCCGATGGAACAGTCTAAAATGGTCCCGGTTGCCGGTGATTTCGAGGCGACAGCCAGTTTCCCACTGTTGGGAACAATTGTGCCGGTAAGCGGGCCGGTCATCAGGATCAATTTATTTTCTGCCGCTAATGGATCAATTCCCGGTTTTAGCTCTTCGTAGAGGTACTTTATACTTAGTCCCTTGCCTCCGAGATAATCGCGGGCCCATTCCATATTCAACGGTTCGGTTGTTGCTTTTCCGGTTGTCAGATCAACTCTTAACACCTTATTGGTGTAGGCCATTATTGCTTCACCTCCTCGAAAGTCAGCGCTTCAGTAGGGCACCAGTTAACGCAGCTCTGGCACTGAACGCAAACGCCAATTCCTTTAGATTTCTTTACGATTACCTGGTGTGGGCAGGTGTCGACACAAATTTCGCAATCTGTACAGAGCTCTGCGTCAAATGACAGGTGGTTGTTTTTTAAAACGATGGCATCTTCGGGGCATGCTTCTACACAGGCCAGGCATAGATCGCAGACTTGGCCCTTGATTAACAGGCCTTCACGGTTATAATTCGATTTAATCTTTAGACGGGCTAAACGTGGATTAAATTCGCCCTCATTCTGGGCGCTGCAGGCCAGATGGCACAGCTTGCAGCCAATACATTTTTCAGCATGAAAAGCCAATGCTTTCAAGCAAGATCGTCTCCCTTCGTGGTTACTGATTCTTGATTGGGCTAGCTGTTAAAACATAAAAATAATTTTCTTTTTTTCTGCATCCGGTAGCATTTTTCCTGCTTATCCTGCTTCGGCTAAAAATAAACTGAGTCAGGCTCTTTATGCTATAGCAAGAAAGGTGCCAAAAGAAAAAATAAGTACAGCGAATCTTAAAGATTTGTTGTTGGTCATCAGATAACAGCGATCGGACTTGGTCGTAAACCCAATTGCGGTTATAATAGTCTTAAAATCGATCTCGTTATTGAGAAAAATTATTATTGAAAAGGCTAAGCAGGCAGGTTATTACTAAGGTGAAAAGAATAAAACTGATAGATCCATTTCGGTCTAGACCGTAGAAAGAAGGCAATAAAATGTCAGGTTTGATGTCAATCCAACCGATGGTTCAGGATCTGGCCCAAGCGATAGCTGCCGCGCTTTCCATTGAAGTTGAGATTGTTGATCACGAGCTTACGGTTGTAGCCGGCAGCGGTAATTATGTAAATAAAATTGGCCAGAAGGAAGAACTGGGATTGTTAGAAAGCGACTATCTTTATGCGAGAACTCTTCGCAGTGGAAAATCGTTTGTTGTTCAGGATCCGATCAGCGATCCGGGTTACGATCCTTCTTCTCTGAAGGGAACCACCCCGGAAATGGCTGAAGTATGCTCGCCGATCATCCTTGATCAGAAGGTCATTGGTGTCATTGGCTTGGTTGCTTTTAACCAGGAGCAGAAGAAAAACTTACTTTCCAAACCGGACGCTGTTTTATCTTTTTTACAGCACTTAAGCCGGTTTCTAGCTGCAAAAGTTTCGGAAAGTGAAGCTGTTATTAGGCTGACTCGTCTCTCCAATGAGCTGAAAACAATTCTTGAAACCATTCACGAAGGGGCACTGGCAATTGATGCCAGAGGTATTGTTACCCATTGTAATCTTAAAGCCGAAGACTTGCTTAAATTGAAACGGGATAACATTATCGGTAAAGAATTAGTTACTTTCTGGGCTGATGCCCCTGCCATTGAAGTGCTGCGTACCGGTACGGAATATATAGAAAAGGAAGAGATTTACCAGGGTGACGGTAAAGGAAGGATGCATTTTATCGTTTCGGTTAGACCGATCCCGGGCGCGGATAAACCGGATGGTGCGGTGATCTCTTTCCGCGACATCGCTGAAGCGCGCCGCTTGGTTTATGATTTGAGCTCAAGCCCGATGGATTATACCTTTGAAGATATAATCGGAGAAAGTAAGGCTCTTTGGCAGGTTAAGGAGCAGGCGATGAAAGTAGCCGGGGGAAATTCTACCATCTTAATTACCGGTGAAAGCGGGACCGGTAAAGAAATATTTGCCAGGGCTATCCATCAGGCGAGCGCAAGATTTAAAGGTCCATTTATCAGCATTAACTGTGGTGCAATTCCCGAAACGCTTTTGGAAAGTGAATTGTTTGGCTATGAAGGAGGGGCTTTTACCGGGGCACGCAAGGAAGGAAAAGCCGGAAAATTTGAACTGGCCAGTGAAGGGACAATATTTCTTGATGAAATAGGCGAAATGCCTCTTCATCTGCAGGTAAAACTGCTGCATGTTCTGCAAAACCGGGAAGTGGAAAGGGTTGGCGGCTCACAGAAGATACCCGTTGATGTCAGGATCATTGCTGCTTCCAACCGTGACCTGGAAAAGATGATGCAGGAAGGCAATTTCCGTAAGGATCTCTATTTCAGACTCAGTGTTATTCCCCTGCACATTCCGCCTCTGAAGGAACGAAGCGAGGATATTCCGGCTTTGGTTCAGTGCTGTCTTGAAAAATACGCCCCGATGCTTAACAAGAGATTCAAAGCTATAGAACCAGCGGCCATGGACTGCATGTTGCATTATGATTGGCCCGGCAATGTGCGAGAGCTGGAGAATGCTGTGGAATATGCGGTTAATATGGCCGCGGGGGATACATTAACCCTGATCAGCCTGCCGCCGCGAATCAGGGGTTCCCGCCAGGATAAAAACCAGGTGGCCGATATGCCCCTTAAAGATAGGGTAAGAGACTATGAGAAAATTATCCTGCAAGAATATCTTGAGCTGTATGGAAGCACCTATGAGGGGAAAAATCGCATTGCCAAGAAACTGGAAATCAGCAGGGCAACTTTATACCGTAAACTGGCTGAACTCGGCCTGTCCGGTTAAGAAGAGGGGATAACAGATGGCCCAATCCGAATCATACTGGTACATTGAATATGTAACTGATTATCATGGTTATCTTTATGCGATAAAACGTTATTTGTTCAGCGGCGAAACTGATTTTCAGCAGGTCGCAATTGCCGATACATTTACCTATGGACGAGTGTTGATTCTGGATGGTAAAATCCAGTCTGCTGAATTTGATGAACATATCTATCACGAGGCCTTAATTCACCCGGCAGTCAACATCCACCGAAAGCCTAAAACGATTATGATCATGGGTGGTGGTGAGGGGGCTGTCTTGCGAGAGCTTTGTCGTTATCCGGGGATCGAAACGATTACAATGGTTGATATCGACAGTAAGATTATCGAACTTAGCCGGGAATATCTGACTAAATGGCACCAGGGTGCTTACGATGACCAGAGGGTAGAGCTGTTACATCAGGATGCTCGTCGTTTTCTGGAAGAAACGGAAGGTAAATATGATATTATTTACAGCGATCTGACAGAACCGGAAGAAGAAGGACCTTCCAAAATGCTCTACACGAAAGAATTCTACCAGACGGTTAAAAACAGGCTTAATCCCGGCGGGATCCTGGCTGTTCAGGCAGGAGGATTTGGCCTCGATTACCTCAGTTACCATGCAGCAATTCGCAATACCCTGAAGCTGGTCTTTGATCAGGTTCACTCTTACCATACTTTTATCCCTTCTTTTGATTGCTCCTGGGGTTTTATCTTGGCCGGGGTTGAGCCGGAGCTGCTGCAGATTGATCGGTTTGATATTGACCGTCGTCTGGGTGCTATTGCCGGCCAGCTTAGGTTTTATGACGGGGAAACCCACGAAGGGATGTTTTGCCTGCCCAAAGATATCCGCAACGCTTTAAAAGATGATCAGACGATCATCGAAGATGACAAGCCGGTCAATTTTTAGATAATCTTTAGTAATACAAGCGCACAAAAGCAGTTTCTTCCTGGCAAGAGAGCATAAAGCAAGAGAGCATAAAAAACCCTCCCCCCTGAGGGAGGAGGGTAGGGTAGGGGTGAAAATCTTTTAGCTTCGGTCTTCGATCTCCACACTCATGCCATAATTGGGCAGTCGTTCGACGAAAGGCAAAGGGTCGAGCGCCTCTGGCGGGACTGCTCCCCTGGTTTTGATTAAACCTTCAGCCAGCAGGTCGGCAGCCAGGGCAGCAGGAGTTCCAGTTTGGTAAGAAGTGCCCTGCTCCTGCATTTTTTGATAGGCATCTTCATGGTTGACGGTGTTGTACATGAATTTGACAATCTTTTTCCCATCTTGATAACCGCTGACCAGGGCTCCGACACAAACATTACCCTTAATTTTACCTGCCAGGTCGGTCGGCTGAGGCAGAAGAGCAGTGACCACATCACGGGGGGCTACTTTTACCTCTCCTACCTGAATGGGCTGATCTTTATCAAGGCCAATTGTTCTTAAAATATCCATCATGGTTACCAGTTCGTCAGGCAGGCCGTAACCGAAATTACAGGTTTTTAACCCCTCGGTTTTTATATATCTGGGGAGGGTCCAGGCTTCTTCATGCGATACACCATAGATCTTAACCTTGCCGACCGGATCGGGGAAGGTAAACTCTTCTAAAACCTGTAATGGTTTTTTTGTGACAAAAGAACCATTTTCATAGTAAAGAGGATCTTCGGAGACACATTCATCGATGAAAGTATCGGGCGAAAAGGAAAGCGCCAGTTTGTAACCTTCCACGGTAGAAACATCGGCATCACGGATCAGAATGGATTCGACTGAATCAAGTTGATCAGCCAGATAGCGGGCAAAAATATTGCTGCAACCCGGATCGATCCCAATCCCGCAGAGCGCCAGCAGGTTGGCATCCTGAAATTTGTTGTCCAGTGCCAGCTGCTCGGAAATATCGATCTTTCCGGGCAGCCTTAAGATAGTTTCACAGGCTAAATCCATGTAATGACATTTTCCGGACAGGCAGGCTTCCATCACCACCAAATTAAAACGAGGAATGGTGGCGTTAATGAGCAGGTCTGCCTCGGTGGCTATTTTTCTTACTTGTTCCGGGTTGGAAGCATCGATCATTTCTCCCCTGAAATTGTTTTTGCCGATCGCTTTAACAATACTATCAATGCTGGACTGATCAAGATCGGCGCAGATTACCTGATCAAATCTACCAGTTGAGGCTACTGTTTTGGCTACTACTCTGCCGACACCGCCCAGGCCTAAAATTGCCAGTTTCATAATATACCTCCAGTTTATCATGATGTTAAGAGGGGATCTGGAGCATAATGATTCCTCTCAATTTTAAGAAAGACGCTTAGTTCATTCTTAGTTATAGGATTAATAATGCCGACAATATGGCAAAGTTAGGTAAATTGATATTGGACTGAGAAAGAAATGATTCCACCCCCAAAGTATTTATCGCTTTAAAAAGAACTACTAAACTTTATAAGCAATAATGATGCCAAATTGACAGGGACTTTTCGACTCTTGGATCCTAGTTGGCATAGAAGTTGCATTTAATAGATACATACCGATGAGCAACTGATACCAGTTAGAATCAATGAGGCAGTCTAAAGATGTCTAGTTTTTTAAGGGTGATCGCTGCCAAATTGTTCTGCGGGCAGTTGTCGATCAAATATAAGGGGGATTATTGAATGAAAAAGCTTTTATTTTTGGTCCTGATTGTATTATTATTCTGTCTTGCTGTTGGCTGTGCCCAGCAGGAAGCTGAACCGGCAGACGATGTCGATTATGATTTTCCGGAAAATGCTGAAGCGATGGAAGAAGTTTTGGCTATTGTAACCGATCTCGGCGATCGTCTAAATGAAAAAGACGGTTATTACGGTGATCTGCATGACATCGTGGTTGCCAACGGTAATAGGCAGAGCCCGGAACATGATGAGCTCTATGAACTATTCCATGAGTGGATGCTGGAAGTTGGGGCAACTTATCTGTACAGTTTCGCTGATGGCGGGGGCGACTATAACCTGATTATTGTAGACGGAGCTTTCCCCGAAGATATGGATCCGTACGGCACCGAGTATGAAAAAGAACCATGGACAATTGAAGCCTTTGAAACCGGCAAACCGACTGTATCCAAAACAACCTGGGAAGACGACTACGGTTATGGTCTACAGAAATCAGCTTATGCCCCGGTTTTTAATTCCGATGGTGAAGTTTCATTTCTGCTGGGTATCGATTACCCGGTTCCGGAACTGGAAGAATTTGAAGATATTATGGAGTAAAGCTTGATCTGATTACAGTTAGATCAGATGCGGAGGGCACTTAAGCCCTCCTCATCGTTTAGCTGGTGATGCCTATTGAATATTCTGAAATTTAGTGTGCAATGACCTGTACATGATTTATCGAATCTTGAATCCTGGTTATCTTTTTTGAATGAAGCAAACAGATCATTAGAAGGAGGAATCTATATGGAATCAGGTGCGATGTTTGGGCACATTGCCAACTGGATCTATTTGGGACTTGTTGCTTACATTATCCTGGTAATCGGTATCGGTTTATATTTTTCTCGCGGCATAAAAGAGTGTGATGATCATGTCGTCGGAGGAAGGGATATTTCATTTGTCTACCTAGTCGGCTCAACTGCGGCTACCTGGCTCTGTGCGGGAGCGATTCTCGGGGCTGCCGGGTATGCCTACATGTTTGGCTTTCAGGGGATAATCTATGACCCCTGGGCACCGACTCTGACCCTGATTCTGGCCGGAGTATTTTTGGTTTATCGTTTACGCCAGGCCGGTTATACTTCGGTTGTGGATTTCTATGACAACCGCTATGGACGTCAGATGAGCGTTCTCTTCATGATTATCCAAATTATCGGGACTATGTCCTGGCTGGCCGGTCAGATGGTAGCTGCCGGAGTGCTGGTCCAGGTTACAACCGGTTTCAGTTATACTATTTCTGTAATTATCGGGACTCTTGTCATCGTCATTGTAACTTACAGCGGCGGGTTAAAAGCGCTCTCCAGATTGGATACAATGAATACAGTTCTAATTATTGCCGCCCTGGTCATTCTGCTTCCGGCAGTGATAAAAGGGGTTGGGGGCTGGGAATTCTTTGTCAACAATGCTAGAGTCTGGGATAAGCTGCCGCCTTTTGCCCTATGGCCTGTTTCAGATGCCCGGGGGTTCCTCTACTACGTGGGTCTTTTTGGCTGGATTGCCTACATTGCAGCCTGGCTGGGAGTTGGTCTGGGTGATTTAAGCTGCGCTATCCTGATGCAGCGTGCCCTGGGAGCTAAAACAGCCAAGACTGCATCCGGCGGTTTTATCGTTGCCGGTATTCTTTACTTATTAATTGCGATGATCCCGGTTTTAATCGGTATTGCCGTATTTACTTACGGATTCAGGCTGGCCAGTCCGGCGGAAAACGAGCAGGTTTTAATCTGGGCTACCCAGAATTTTATGCCTGATTGGTATGCGGTATTCTTTATCATCATGGTTACCGGGGCGATCATCTCAACCGCAGGGGATAGTGTTTTGATTAATTCAACGCTGCTTGGGCATAACGTTTACCGCTATTTTAAACCGAAAGCAACCACAGTTGACACCCTGAAAGCGGTGAGGGTCTTTATTCCGCTAACTGCGCTGATCTGCATGATCATCGCTATTGCCTTGCCTTCACTTTATAAACTAATTGTTTTTGCCGGCTGTATCGGCTTGCCGACAGTAGTACCGGCCTTTATTGCCGGTCTTTTCTGGAAGAAAGCGAATTTGAAAGGAGCGGTAGCCTCTTTCTTTGCCGGCGTGGTATCATGGGCAATCGGTTTTATCTGGGCCCTGCCCTTTACACTTGAATCTAACTGGTACATGGTTGATTTTGAAAAGTGGTACTGGACCGATGAAGGAATCTGGGATGCCCTGTTCTTTGCAACAATTCCAGCCCTGGTTGTTTGTGTAGCCACACTGATTATTGTTTCATTAAAAACCCAGAAGTCAGATCCGCCGAAGCCAATGCTGACCGCACAAGGTGAGGACATGGTTGATAAACCAATGTTCTTCTGGTCGAAGGAGAAATAGGTGGATTAATAAACTTGCTTTTACAGTAGTGATTATTGTCAAGGGGACGGGGTTGTTGACACTTTTT
>CAZAKI010000019.1:0-37841 GCA_964485855.1 uncultured Syntrophomonadaceae bacterium
ATACCTTTACCGGGGATTGGATTATTCATTCTTTTTGTTAGAGGAGATGGTTTGTAGAGTGATGCCTTCTTTGCTTTTTGGCTTGAGATTGGATTAATACCAGTCGGAACAGATCCTTTAATAATTTGGGACAAAGCCATAACCGGTTAAATTGTTGTTGTCGCTCTGGTTTTGTTGATCGACTCAGCTGTAAACTTGATTAAATCTTTGCGCTATCAGCAATGAAAAACCGGGACCGCTGGCTGCAAACACTGACCAGCGGTCCTTGCTTTCGAGGTTAAGCTTTACATTAAAGAAGATTGTAGTAAATCATAAACCAGATAAGCCCCAGGCAGCATAAAGCGATTAAAGTATAGTGGATACGAGCCCAGACATTCCAATACTTTTTCAGCCAGGCTAAAACAGCAAAACCAACAATAGCAATTGTTGACAAAGCAATCAAATAAGGAATAACTAAAAGAGATTTTAAGGCCTCATCACTCTCAAAAAAGATCCGTGGCACATTAAAAGCCGGGTCAATATCAGAAATCATACCAATAATTCCAGCAAAAAGAATAAAAAAGAGCAGTCCACATAAAATCACCGACAAGCGTGCTATCAAGGCACTAAGGGGGGCGTGTCCTCTTTTATGATGCCAGAGCTTTCCTAATGAGGCATAGATCCAACCAGCTGCAGCGGAAAAAAGTAGTAAGAAGATACTTCCAAGTAGAAGTCCGGCAAAAGATGAACTTCCATACCAGGAAACCTTAGTCATCGTTAATGTCGGGCCTTCCGCGCACATCATTATTTCCCCATCATCATTTGAAATGAAAACCAGTTTATTAACCATATCAGCCCGATCTGAATAACGATTAATATAAACCCCGGGCTCAGTTTCAACATACTGTTGTGGGAAACCAAGCAGGTTCACCAATAGATAACCTTCATCAGTAACCTTAACCTGTTTTGCTGACATAAGACTAAACAGTTTTTCGACAGTAGAAAAGTTAGCTCGATTAGGAAGATACTCTCCAGTAAATAAAGCTGTTCGCTCAAAACTTCCGGGAGGTGGAAGAAGATCTTTCTGCATGATTGCCGGGTAGTAGTAATCCATGAAGGCTTTGATCAGCATTTCTCTTTCCAGGCCGGTACCGCCGTTATACGAAACGAAAATTCCTAATTGTTCTTCGGGCAAAAGCCAGCACCCGCTTGCAAATAGAAAGGTATTGCCACCGTGAGTGATCAAGCGATAACCATTGATTTTCTGCTCAATAAAACCATAAGCCATGCCGTCTTGTGCTGGATGATGCGAAAAAAAATGGCTATGCATTTGTACGGTAGTTGATTCTTGCAGGATTCTGTTTTCCCCAAGGTGACCGTTTTGCAAGTGGGCAATCATAAATTTTGACATATCTTCGGCAGTACTGCTCATACTGCCTGCCGGCAAGGCAGAAATATATTCGAAGCTGCCTTGGTGGTATTGGCCATCAACAAATTTGTATGCTTTAGCCATATTTGCAGCTATATTTTCCGGTAGGGGTTGCCGAAAAGTACTGTTAAGCATCCCCAGGGGATAAAATATATTCTGCTCAATGTATTCAGCAAAAGACAAGCCGGATAATCGTTCTACTATGTATCCGGCCAGTGCAGTTCCGTAGTTGGAATAGGCCATAACCGTTCCAGGGGGAAAAATACGAGCGGGAATATTATTCTTTAGGTAGTGTTCCAAACTAAGTAAATCTTCAGCTGATAATACAAAAAGGCCTGAACCCAGGTCTTCAAAGCCAGAAGTGTGGGTGAGCAGATGTTTTAAGGTAATCGGTTCCGGAGCAGTATTTTTTCCGATAAGGCGATCCGGAAGATTAAAATCAAGGTATTCAGTCACATCGGCATCAAGGTCGAGCATTCCTGCTTCCACAAGTTGCATTACAGCAGTCCAGGTAAAAAGCTTAGAAGTTGATCCGGTACGGAAAAGAGTTTTTGATGGATCCACCGGTATTTGATTTTCAAGGTCAGCAAAGCCGTAACCTTTAAGCAGGATAATTTTTCCATCTTGCACTACCGCCAGGGTGACTCCGACTATATCCTGTTCTTTCATCTGGCTGTAGATCAAGCCATCCATAAAAGCTTCAAGTTCCTTGGGATTCTCGGAAGGGGCAGCCAGGATAGGATTTGATAATAAGACAAATAACAGGAGTAAAAGCAGAGCGGCAACTCTTTGATCTATCTTTCTAGTTCTCATCAGATCGTCCTTTCAGTAAATATTTTATTAATATAAGGTTTGCAGATATCTTTTTCTAAGTTAGCAAACCTCAAGTAGAATATACAATCAGATTTGCTAGTTGGCAATTACTTCTGGCATAATATTTAATGATCATTTAATAAGGCAGGTTGAAAATGTTCAGGGTAGACTACAATGAAATGACAGTGAAAAGTGCTTTAAATAAACTGAAGAGGAAAATCCCTTATGGCTGGGATCTAAATATCTACAGGGGCTGCCAGCATGGTTGTCGCTATTGTTATGCTCTCCATTCGCATCAGTATCTAGGTTCGGAACAGTTTTCCAGAGAAATTTATGTGAAAACCAATGTAGTCGAGCTGCTCGAAAAAGAGCTACAGGCACCTGACTGGAAAGGAGCGGTAATCAATATTGGCGGGGTAACTGACGTTTACCAGCCGGCAGAGGCTAGATTTCAGTTAATGCCCCAGGTTCTTAAGGTGCTAATTAAATATAAAAACCCGGCGATTATCTCGACCAAATCAGATTTGGTTTTAAGAGATTATGATTTGATCGATCAACTGTCCCGTCTAACCTATATAAATATTGCTGCGTCGATTACTACCGTTAATGAAGTGGTAAGAGAAAAGATTGAACCTGGAGCGGTTGCTGTTGTCAGGCGTTTTTCAATGCTGAAAGAGTTTAAAAAAACTAGAGCTTCAACTGGCTTGCACCTAATGCCGATTATTCCACTACTCACAGATTCACAGGCAAACCTAAAAACTATTTTTTCTGAAGCCTGTAAATGTGGAGTTGACTACTTATTGCCGGGTACACTATACCTGCGGGGTAAAACCAGGACAGTCTTTTTTGATTTTATTGCAAAAGAATACCCAGAAAAACTCAATTCACTGCAAATGATCTATAAAACGGGCGCTGCCGGAAAAGACTATAAAAACCAGCTCTATGGTGTTGTAAATGCTCTCAGGGAAAAATACTCTCTATCTGGCAGTTATATGAAACCGATGCACGAAAAACTCGGTTCAACTGTTGATAGTAGTTGATTTCACATAAGGTCAATCGGTTTATGGTTGTTCTATTGCACCGACAATGATTTATATTTCAAAAGGAATGATACTTTTTTATCAAACCTATTGCCTTTTTAAAAAATGATGCTATGCTTAGACCATGTGGTCTAGACTATCCGGTCTAGGGAGGTTAGCTTAGTGGTTAAACAGGGATTTCTCAATTTAACAGTAGAAGAGCAGAGCAGGATTATTGATGCTGCTCTCGACGAGTTTGCAGAAAAGGACTTCGAAACGGCATCACTAAACAACATTATTGCCTGTGCTGGTATTTCGAAGGGCAGTATGTACCACTACTTTGCCAACAAGGAAGACCTCTATTTATATCTAGTTGACCGGGTCCTGGAAACAAAAGAGATCTTTTTAAAAGAAGCCCTTGCCGGGATAGGCAAACCGCTTGCAGAATTGAGCTTTTTCGAAAACCTGGAGTTTCAATTGGTTGCTTCTGTTGACTTTGCTAGACAGCATTACCGGGAGCACCAACTTAGTGTTCATCTGCAAAATATAAACGAAGAGCCGCTTAAAGAAAGGCTGTTTGTTAAATTAAACAGAGCTTTTGAAGATTATGTAAAAACAATGGTCGATAAAGCTTTTTTGGCGGGAGAGATTAGGGATGACTTCGAAAAAGTTTTTGTCATCCGTATCTTAAAATTTAACCTGTTGCATTTCATCGATATCTACCCTGACTTTGAAGCGTTTCTGGCTGATGACAGCAAAGCTCTAAAAGCGGAGACGCTCAAACTAGCAGCGTTCCTAAAAAACGGGCTTGCAAAAAATAGCAATAAGGAGAATCTTTAATGAATTACTTTCAAACATTAAGCATTGTTTTTGGGCTGATTTTAATCCTGACCCGCACAGCGATCCAGTTTTTACCAAAGCAGTGGAACGCTTTTGAGTTAAATACTGCCTACACTGAAGAACAGCCTCGGTGGGTCTGGTATGTAGGGCTGTTTGGTTTCGGGCTGGTGGCTTTTACCTGGTATAAGCACTTCACAGCAGGGATTCCATATTCCATAGTAATTACATTGCTGTTATCCTTAACACTGGCAAAAATGTCACAGGTCCTTTTCAACTACAAGCAATTCCGGGCTTTTGTAGTGCGGGTACTGGAAAAAGATCGCAAAACTTTAGCCTTGATCAATTTATTTGCTTTATTCTTAGGAGTCGGCTGCCTGTTGATCGGTATTTTCCTCTACTAAAGGAATTAACGAGGAGATAAACATTGTAATAAGCAGCAAATAACCACTGCAACAGAGGAGGATGATTATGAATTACTTTAAAATTCTCGGTATCGTTTTTGGGCTGGCTGCATTTTTGAAGCCCTTTTATATGCACTTGCTGCCCTGGGATGAAAAGAGTTTTATTGAGAAGTTTTATAGCAAGAAGCGCCCACCTTATATTGTAATTATTGCTCTACTGGGTTTGGCTTTGATTGCCTTGACCTGGTATTTGCATTTTACCCTGGATATCGCTAATTCCATCTATATTACCGTGTTGTTTTCGCTAACTGCAATTAAAGCCCTGGTTTTATTACTGGATTATCAGAAGTTTCAAAGGACTGTAGCGACAATGCTGCGTAAAGACCGGGGGCGGGAAGTAGTTTTGGTTGATATCGGCGTATCGGTTATCGGTCTGATCACTCTTATCGCCACCTTTATGCTCTATTAGGATGACATAAAATTTAATCTTAAGGTCTTGATCTGCTTAAGGAAGTGATATTGCATGAAGCTATTCTTAAAAGTTGTCGTTTTCATTTTTGTTCTGGTGAGCCTTACCATAATCTACCTGGAAATCGGATCAGGAAGAACCGAGCCCTTCAAAGATTCATCAGGAGAGGTCATCCCCGGCAGCATTGCAGCGCTGGAAAAGGTTGAGCTAGGCGGTATGGAACAGTGGATTTTGATCAGGGGTGAAAATGAGGACAACCCGGTTCTGCTATGGCTACACGGAGGCCCCGGGGCGGCCCAGATGCCTACAGCCCGCCATTTCAACGGCAATCTTGAATCTGAATTTATAGTTGTGCACTGGGACCAGCGCGGGGCAGGAAAATCAAACCCACCCTGTTTCGATGAAACAACTATGACTGTTAATCAATATATAGAAGATACAATCGAACTGACCATACACTTAAAAGAGCGCTTCGACCGCGAAAAGATTTACCTGCTGGGTCATTCCTGGGGTACGCAGATCGGCATTCTCGCCGCGGCCGACAACCCGGAGCACTATTACGCTTATATTGGAATGAGCCAACTGGTTGACCCCCGTCGCGCTCAGGAGCTGGCCTACCAGTGGCTCCTTAATAAAATTACGAATGACTCTAATGGGAAAGACTTAGAAAAGCTTAACCGGCTTGGCTATCCCCGTTACCTAGATCATGCTGATTATGTGGAATTTGCCGGTTTGATCGACAAATACGATGGAAATATGGATGTAGGCTTCGGAAGCCTGGCCCTTGTTGCCCTGCAGTCGCCGGAATATAAATTCCAGGATTATTACTACTGGTTGCAGGGAGCAACCAGGGGTAGCGGGCCGATGTGGGAAGAATCCCAGGATTTCATTCTATTCCACTCAGTTACGCGGATTGATATACCGGTTTACTTCTTCTCGGGGGCAAAAGATCGTAACACACCCCTGAGCCTGGTTGAAGAATATCTTTCTTCGCTTGAAGCTCCTGCCGGTAAAGAACTTGTTGTTTTCAGCAATTCAGCCCACACTCCTTTCATGGCCGAGCCGGAACTTTTCCATCGGGAGCTAATAAGGGTTAAAGGCGAAACTTACAAAAAACAATGATTCAATTGGTGCGTTGCGCTACCTTTTACTGATTGGTCGAGTTTTTAACCGTTACCAGACCAGGTTTTATTTTAGTGAAATAAACGCTGGCATAAAAACCCTGCAGTTTACAAACAACGAAGGAGATCTAATCAAGATGAACAGAAAGAAAATACTCACATTTATCTGTCTTACTTTTCTGATCAGTTGGGCTGCAGCAGGCCTCTTTTATCTATCAGGCTTGGGATGGGGCAATCTTATTGCCACGGTTTTTGCTATTGGATATATGTATTTTCCCCTGATCGGCGCAGTAATTGTGCAAAAGTTTATCTACAAACAGCCGGTCATGAAGACTTACGGGGTTAATAAGAAGATAAACAGATGGTTCCTGGTTGCATGGGGCCTGCCGGTTTTGCTTACCTTCGCTACTATCGGGGTCAGTTTTCTCTTGCCCGGGGTAAGCTACTCTTCGGAAATGGTCGGTTTAATTGATTTTAGTGGTGCAATTACTGAAGATATGATGTCCGAAATGCCTTTTTCACCGGTTGTCATGTTCTGGATTATGCTTTTACAGGGTCTTATTGCCGGACCTACAATTAATGCTCTGGCTGCCTTTGGTGAAGAGCTTGGCTGGAGGGGCTTTTTGCTGAAGGAAACAGCATCCGCCGGATTCTGGAAGTCTTCGATCTTTATCGGCCTTGTCTGGGGCATCTGGCATGCGCCGTTGATCTTGATGGGCCATAATTATCCGGGTTTTGAAGTTGCCGGGGTATTCATGATGACATTTTGGTGCATCCTTCTTTCCCCCATGTTTAGTTATGTGACTATCAAAGCCAATAATGTTATTGCTGCGGCCATCATGCACGGTTCCTTAAATGCCGTAGCCGGCCTGTCCATTATGCCTCTTGCAGGTTCTAAACCCCTGCTAACCGGTCTAACAGGATTAGCCGGTTTCATAGTATTAGCTGTCTTAAACCTTGTGATCTACTTTTTCGGCAAAACGGAAGAACTGATGAAAAAAGAGATCTTCTAACGTAGCGCTTTGTTTTCTAAATATATATGTTGCAAAAATACCCAACTGTTGCAGATGAACGGCTATTATTGTTGGGTTATCGCAAAATACCCGTTAAGATCTACATTAATCCTGTGTTCGTCAATCATCTTCACCCACAGGGGTTTAAAATCAAGTGTCGGGTTACTGGTACTATGTCCGGCCATAAAAACAAGGGTAGTGTTGCCATCACCTTGATAATCCCTGCCGCCTTTTGATCCTGGCTACAAGAAATGTGAGCCAGGGTGAGGGGATTTTTTTATCTGCAAACGACCAGCCTTTCCAGCTTCGGTACATAGAACCGGCAGTGTAACGACCCTCTTCATCTGCCTGCTCAAAAATTACTGCAAGCATCTCTTTAAACCTATAATCTTTGAGCGCAAGAGGATATCTGCTGAGCACTTCAACAACATGTAAAATGTCATACCAAACATATGGATACTTAATTTTTTTATAATCAGTTCCGATCCCAAAAAGGTAATATTTCTTTTCGGTTCGAAACTGCCAGTGCTTCAGTAACATTTCAATTCCTGCATCTACCACAGGATGATCTTGATATTTGGGAGCAAGGGAGATTGCTTTCAGCGCTATAAGCGTGGCAATTGGGCAGGGGTCATCTTTACGGCCAGGTCCGCGAAATTTTCCTAAAGTACTGTCGCAAGTACATTGCCAGCCATTTTCTTTGCCCAGCTCTATAAGGTGCATCAAAGCTTTATCAATTATCGGTTTATCCTTTAACCCAAATGCTTGCAGCGCATAAAGTAAGGTCGGAGCATCGCAAGCAGCCCATAGCCATTCGTCCTTACCGCTGCCACCAAAAGTAGCAGGATAATTGGCTAGGCTCTGAAATGCCCCTTCTTCTGATTGATGAATAAGTATCTGCCCAATCACCTCTTCAATGCCTGGATCTTCAATAGTCAAACCAAAATCGGCCAGTGTTGAAATTGCATATAGAGGATGTGCAGCATCATTATGCCGCTTGAGAACAGTATCACCATCCCAGGTTAAAGCCTTAGAAAGAAGTGTCTCAACAGCTGGATCCTTCAATATCAATTGACGTTTTTTAGGTAGTTCGTAATCATCCAAAGTTTTGCTTATGAGATCTCTTTCCACTAGATAACGGGTCCAAGGTTCACCTGTTTCGATTAACCAGGAAACAATTTTCGCTTCAATTAGATTATCTGTCATTCCGATAACACCCCTTAGCAACAAACCAAATTCCAATTCTTGCACAGACCCAGATTTAAAAAAACTATGCAATTTCGGGTAAAAACCGACTCTCGATCAGCATAAGTTTAACACGAAATACTTATAAACGAAAAACAAGGGTAATAAGGACAATTTCGGGCCGCATATTAAATCGAAAAGGAATTACGCTTTCACCCAATCCGGCATTGATGATCATAGTGGTTTGCCCTGATGAATACATTCCATAATCATATTTAGGGAAAAACCCTTGTCTGGGCACATAAACTGCTTCGAACAAGGTATATTTCAAATATAAGACCACTTTTTCCAAGTCAATAAAAGGATAATAGCCGTTATAGCCCATAGCAGAGCTATAAAAATATAGAAAGTAGTATTTGTTCCTCCGGATTGGGCAACTGGCATAAAGGGGATAAAACCGGCCATGGTATTGCTGGCGCCGTGGAATAGAATTGCCGCTAAAACGCTGCCACCTGTACCCAAATGTATCCAGGTATAAATAAAAGCTAAGGGAACTGTCATCATCGTGTAGGTAATAAAAGAAAGCTCGTATTGAACTGTTCCAGGCATCCAAAAAAGAGGAAGATGCCAGGCTGACCAGAGGACCCCGATAATCAAGCTGGACCTGACAGCACCATATTTAACCATAAGTGCAGGAAGCACGTAGCCCCGCCACCCTAACTCTTCTCCAAGCGGTCCGCCAAAGATTATAACCCAGATTAAATAAAGCGGAAATAAATAAAAGGGAGGCCTGCCAACAAAACTAACCGCAGCCTGGCCGAATAGTGCTGATATAAGCAGGGCAGCCAAACCAAGAAATCCTGCTCCGAGGATTACTAAAGCATACCAGTAGATATTAAACCTCCAGATTACAATGCGTGACAGTAAAGATTTGATGTCCTGCCAACCATATTCACACGCTACTATAATCAGAGCCGCTACACCCGGTCCATAGGAGCCAAGGTCTTTTAGGCCGTAGGGCAACCCTAATTGAAGATATCCTTGCCCCTGCAGACCAAGTGGTATCCAAATCAACCAGGATAAAATGTATGACAGTGCAAAAAAGTATAATACCGGTTTTTGCTTTTTACTAACTATAACCATTACTTGTAATCTGCCTCTTCCCCCATTTATTCTATCTATCAATTCCGTTCCATTGTTAAAATCCCTTCAGCTATAGCAAACCTTTAAAGGGTTTCTATTCTATCCGCTCTTATGTAAAATAAACCATGAAGCTGATAAACAGTATTGAATGCCGGAACAGAAAAGAAATAACCGTGAAAGGAAGCAAACAAATGTTTAAATATGCAGTGGTTCTGATCATGTTAATCGTCTTGATTGCTTTATACTCAGTTTGGAGCTTCAATCGGCAAGCCGGCAGAGAAATTGAAGCGCTTTTCATGCAGCCGGCCGCTGAAAGCAGCTTAATAGAGCCAGATATGCTTAATGGCCTGCCAGTTCCTGTTCAAAGGTGGCTCACCTACAGCGGAGTCGTCGGCAGAGAAGAAATACAAACCGTTTACCTTAGGCAAACAGGAGAAATGAAACTCAATCCTGACCAACAAAAGTGGATTAAATCAGAAGCGGAGCAATCTTTTAATGCAATTCAACCCCAATTTATTTGGCGGGTTAAAACATCGATGTTCGGGCTGCCGGTTGTCGGTCGCGACGATTACAACAACGGACAAGGTAAAATGTTAATAAAACTTGTCGGACTCATCCCTGTTGTAAATCTGGGAGGCAACCAAAACTTAAGTGAATCAACCATGCAACGCTACCTGGGTGAAATTATCTGGTTTCCAACTGCTGCCCTTAGCCCCTATATTACCTGGGAACCGATTGATGACTTAAGTGCTAAGGCAACTATGGAATATGCCGGAATAAAAGGCTCCGCCACCTTTTATTTTGATCAAAATGGCAAACCACTCAGAGTTTTGATACCAAGATACCGGGATGTTAACGATCTAGAACTGACCGATTGGGAAGCAGAAATTATAGAGGTTGAGAAGTTAAATGGCATTATTATTCCGGTAAAAGTAGAGGCATCCTGGCTGCCTGAGGATGAAAAATTCACCTGGTACCGATTTAGTGTTCATGATGTGCACTATAATCCTTAAAAGAAATGAGTGTCTTACCTCCAGCTCAAAAGTAATTCTTAAAACCATTGAAAACGCTCTATTGAGTGCGATAGAGTAAGGTGGAATAGGAAGGCAAAACGGGAAAACGCGGTGGGATTTGCCCTGTAAGCCAGAAAATACTGCGTAACAAGAGGATTTATTTCGCTGTTCTAAGGTTTACGGAGCAATTTAGCAACACTGAGGCCAGAGAGTTAAATGATTTTAAGTTCCCGGCCTTTGCTGATTGCCTGAGTGCGGTTTTTAACATTCAGCTTTTCATAAATGTTATGGGCATGCCACTTGGCTGTTCCCAGACTAATAAAGAGCTTATTGGCTATTTCCTGGTTTGAGCATCCTTCAGCGAGAAGGGTTAGAATTCTAATCTCCTGGGCACTGAGCACACCGGGGGAGATAGTACTAGTTTTTGTTCTATCAAATTCGGCCACTATTCTTCTTCCATAGGTAATCAAAGAGGGATCTTTTTCGACGGCCAGGTATTCTGCCAGGATTGTTTTCATCTCTGCTCCTTCATCGACGAAGACACGCATATAACCTTCCGGGTTACCCAGGGCCAGCGCCTCTCTTAGGTCAACTTTAGCAGCATTGATTCCGCCCTGGTTCCATGCTGCCCTTGACTTTAAAATCAGGGTTTCGATCAATACACTAGAGCGAGCGCCCATCCTGGCTGAAGCGGCTGTCTGTTCTAATAATTGCCCGGCTTCCTGATAGTTGCGCTTTGCTAATAGAACTCTGGCCAGAATTAAATCTTCGCCTTCTCTTAAATATTCTACTGGCTCCAGTCTTTTCCGTCGTTCATATTCTTCCGCCCATAAAGGAGCCGTTCTCATATCACCAGTCTTGAGGGCAACCCATGCTTTCATTGCTGCTGCAAAATTTGTCAGGCGTGGAATGCGGTAAGACAGTAAAATTTGGGTCGTTTTACTTAACGCGTCGGTCAAAGCTTCGTGGTTTTCACTGGAAAGATGGAGGCGGGTCAGAAAGTAGTAGTCATAGCGCAGATCATAGATGATTCCACCTACCTGGGAAAGTTTTATACCATCATTAATTAACTGCTCAGCCTCACAAAGATTGCCTCGTTCGCGTTTGATTTCGCCCAAGATTGCCTTAGCCAGTCCAACTGGAGGGATAGTTTCATCTGCTTTGCCCGCCAATTCCAGCGCTTCCCGGCATTTTGTTTCCGCTTCAGAAAGACGGCCCTGTGTTAGCAGAATCATCGCCACCTCACAGCGTGAATGCACGGCCAGGTAAGTGACTCCGACCGTGTCAGCATAATCCGCGGTTACATGATAAGCGTTAAGTGCTTCCTCTGTGTTGCCGGATAGTTCATGGATGAGCCCCATTGAGACCATTGCCCGGGCCTTGATGTGCAGGTTATCTGCCGGTGTATGATCCAGGGCAGCGCGAAGAATTTTCCCCGCCTCAATTAAATTGCCTTTCATCGCTAAACAGGCAGCCCGATAGATTTCAATTTGAGCTAAAAGGGAAGCGTTTTCTTTGTTCTCTTCAACCACTTTATCCTGCATGGTTAGTTTTGCCAGATCCAGGAGCAACTCTGACTTTTCAATTTTTCCGACTAAAAAAAATACCCAGGAAGCTGCTATCTGGAGTGCCGGGCGGGAGTTTACACTGTCGCCGGGCAGGGCATTTAGCCAGCTTTCGAACATTGATAGAAAGCCGCCTGACCAGGCACGGGAATTTTTAATAATCCGTTCAATAGTATTGGCGGAAAGGTCAGGATCCGCAGCTAAAAGGACATACTCCACAGCATCAGCAAAATAACCCATTTCTTCTGACCACTTAGCTGCTATCTTGTATAGCATTTTTCGCTCTTCTGTCTCCAACTCCCGGCTTAGGCAGTCGGCAAAAAGATGGTGATAACGGTACCAGAGCAACTTATCATCCAGAGAGATTAAAAAAAGGTTGGCTTTTTCGATCTCGGCCAGCAGTTTATTACTATTAAAAAAACCACTTACGGCTGCGCATAGTTCGGCATTAAAATATTTAAGAATAGAGGTGCGACAAAGAAACAGGCGGCGCTCTTCCGGCTGGCTACGTAATACCTCGTCCACCAGGTAGTCTACCAGGTAACGATGAGTGCCTTTGAACTGGCGGATGAAGGTTTCAATATCTTTTTGTTGACGTAGTGAGAGGGCAGCCAACTGGAGGCCTGCCACCCATCCTTCGGTTTGCCTGGCCAGATCACCTACCCATTCGCGTGACAAATCCAGATCCATTGTTTCTTGCATAAACCTGGCGGTTTCCTCTTCTGTAAAAACCAGTTCCCGCGCACGTAGCTCAGTAAGATCGTCCTGTCCTCTGAGGCGAGAGAGTGAGAGGGGTGGATCTTCACGGGTAACCAGGAATAGATGCAAAGATTCAGGGCAGTGATCCAACAGGAACTGCATGGATTTGTGAATCAATGGCCGATGGATGCGGTGATAGTCGTCAAAAACTAGGACAGCCGGCCTGAATCCGGAGCTCGATTCACAACCTATCCCTGCGGTGGCCGATTCGGATTCGAAGTAGTTGATTAAACCGGTAAGTACTTGCTCAATCACTGCCGGGAGATTGTCACCATCCGGATCATCATCAAACCACTCCGTATCCAGATGATAGTTGTTATAAATTGAGGCCAAATAAGAAAAAAACCGCCCGGGGCTATTATCTCTTTCTTCTAAGGAAAGCCAGAAAACCTTAGTGGTGCGGTCTCCGCGAGCCTGAAGATTACGGACCCATTCAGCTGCCAGCACCGATTTTCCGTATCCGGCAGGAGCGGAAATCAGGGATAGCCGTCGACCATTTTCGTAGCCCTGATTAAGAATATTTAGCAGCCGCTCCCGCCTGACCTGTTTCTGACGAGCCTTCGGGATGGCCAGCTTTGACAATAGCGGTGGGCTGGATTTAGTGCTATCTTTATTGTTATTCTCTCCTGCACTTGACAATCTTAGCGTTTCAACTCGTTTCATGGTAAAAAATAGGATTTATATTGCTTAAGCAAGTATAGCAATGCTTATTTATAGCTGTCAATGAGAAAGGTTTGCCTGCATCGGTATGTATTTACGATTGAGGAGGTGGAGTCGAAGCCAGTTGTTTGTTTAAAAGAAGATAGTTTAGTTCAATTTTGAATGAAATGATTAAACCTATCTTAAAACCTACCTTAGGATAGGGGCAGAAAAGAAAAATCTTAATTATAAATATTAATAGATTAGAAAGGCTGGTGATTAATTGACCACCGAGTTGGGAGAAAAGCACTACACTATTATTGTTCAGGGGCATCTTGATCAGCGCTGGGCAGAATGGTTTCCAGGCATGGAAATATTGCTTCTGCCGGAAGGTTTGACCAGGTTTACCGGGATGGTGGAAGATCAGGCTGCGTTGCATGGTATGCTCAGCAGGATTGGAGATTTAAGGCTTCCTCTGTTGTTAGTGATGCGTGGAAATTTTGATCTGGATTCGTAGACTTTGATCATGCAGGTCAAAGATCAGTGAACCAAATGAAAGCAGGGATAAAAGTTGTATTATAAATTAATCAGCAATGATTTTAATAATAGTAAAGCAGTAACGTTGGCCACCGTATTCTTCGTCGCTGCCGCAGCCTTACTTGTATCACTGGCTATGATCCTGGCCATTAATCTGACTGGAGCAATAGATTCCCTGATGACTAAGGCTAAAACACCGCATTTTATGCAAATGCATGCCGGTGAGCTGGATTTAGAGCGTCTAACTAACTTTGCCGGGGCCAATAACGCTGTAGAAGAGTTTCAGGTGTTGGAATTCCTCAATATTGAGGGATCACGAATCATTCTAGTGGACAGGTCCCTTGCCCAAAGTGTCCAGGACAATGGTGTCTCGAAGCAGAGTAAAATATTTGATTATCTTCTTGATCTTGACGGCCACATTATAACGGCCAGTGATGGAGAACTCTATGTTCCCATCAGCTATATGAGAGAAGGCTTAGCTCAGGTTGGGGATCAAGCTTCAATCAGTGGTAAAGAGTTTATTGTTGCCGGTTTTCTACGTGATTCGCAGATGAATGCCAGCCTTTCTTCATCCAAAAGATTTCTGGTTAGTGACCATGATTTTGAAGCTTTTAGAAGTGCCGGCAACGTTGAGTATTTAATTGAATTCAGGCTGAAGGACTTATCTGATCTTGGCAGCTTTGAAGCTGCATATTCGGCGGCCGGACTCGAAGCAAATGGTCCGACAATCACTTATCCGCTCTTTAGAATGATCAATTCGCTCTCTGATGGGATGATGATCGCTGTAATCTTACTGGTCAGCATTTTGGTTGTAATGATTGCTTTTGTCTGCATCAGGTTTACCCTGCTGGCTAAAATTGAAGATGATTACCGCGAGATTGGTGTTATGAAAGCCATCGGTCTGCGCCTGGCCGATATTAAAAAAATATATCTGGCTAAATATGCTGCAATTGCTGTTTTGGGTTCAGCAATCGGGTACCTTTTATCCTTTCTGTTTAAAGACTTACTTTTAGTAAATATCAGGCTTTTCATGGGTGAAAGCGATAACGCTTCACTGGCTCCGCTGCTCGGAGCAGTCGGCGTACTAATAATCATTGCCGCAATAATTTTTTATGTAAATGGAGTTTTGAAGGGCTTTCGGAAGATATCAGCCGCCGAAGCGCTCCGCTTTGGCGTTGCCCAGGATCAAAGCATCACCTCAAAGCGGATGCTGCTTAGTAAAAACAAATACCTTAATCCCAATATTTTCCTCGGCATAAAAGATGTTTTGGCCAGGAAAAAGCTCTACATCACGATGTTGACAGTGTTCGCTATTTCAGCTTTCATCATGATCGTCCCGCAAAATCTCTACAATACTATCTCTTCAAAGAATTTCATTACTTATATGGGTATTGGCAGATGCGATCTGCGCATCGATGTTCAACAGACCGATAACATTGAGGGCAAAATTGCGGAGCTAGCAAAAAAGATAGCACAAGACAAAGATGTTTCCAAGTATGCGCTCCTGACGACAAAAACCTATGATGTGATGATGGAGGACGACTCTACAGTGAGGTTAAAAATTGAGCTCGGTGACCATTCTCTTTTTCCCGTGGAATACTCAAAGGGTAGAGCGCCAACTGCCAATAATGAAGTTGCCTTATCGATCCTAAATGCCAGAGAGCTGAATAAGGATACAGGTGATCCCATAACTTTGTTGGTCAAAGGCAAAGAAAAAACCTTTACGGTAAGCGGAATCTATTCCGATGTAACAAATGGTGGTAAAACTGCCAAAGCTGCTTTTGTCGATGAGACGGCAGAAGCAATGTGGAGCATCATAAATATTGAACTCCTAGATCAGAGCTTTGCTTCGGCTAAAGCTTTAGAATACCAGCAGAGCTTCGACTTTGCCAAGGTTTCAGTTATAGATGAATATGTCACGCAGACTTATGGCTCTACAATCAGCTCAGTTGGCAAGGCTGCTTATGCCTCAGTGATTATCGCGTTATTTATTGCGGTCCTGGTCACTCTGCTGTTCATGAAGATGCTGGTTGCTAAAGACCGTTATTCAATTGCAGTGATGAAAGCGCTTGGTTTTACAACCGCTGATATCATGACACAGTTTGTTTCACGCACTGTATTTGTTCTGCTGGTGGGAGTAGCAATTGGCACGCTGCTGTCCAATACCCTGGGCGAATCGCTGGCTGGTAGCGCGCTCTCCTATTTTGGAGCTTCATCGTTTTCTTTTACGATTAACCCGCTCTCTGCCTACCTGCTTAGCCCACTTGTGATGCTAAGTTTTGTCATCTGTGCAACAGCTCTGGGCACGGCAGACATCAGGCTAATAAAAATCTATGAGAACATAAAGGAGTAAGCTGATGAAAAAAGTTATCCTTGCAGAAAATATAGTTAAGAGCTTTGGGGAAGGCAGTGAAAAAAGAAATGTTCTCGACTCTGTCTCGGTGGAGATTAATGAAGGTGAGTTTGTTGCAGTAATGGGGCCTTCAGGGTCAGGAAAAACAACCCTGATCTTTGCTTTAAGTGGGATGGACCAAATTGATTCCGGTAGAGTTCTCTTTGATGACCGGGATATTTCAACCCTGACAGAACAAGAAATGGCTGATTACAGGAGAACGAACATGGGTTTTGTTTTCCAGCAGCCAACCATGCTGAAGAATCTAAATATCCTTGACAATATTGTGCTCCCTGCAATGCGTGATCACAGGAAGAGTGCGTCGAAAATATCTTCCAGTGCCAGGCTTTTAATGGAAAAGGCAGGTATTGCCGAACTGGAGACACGCGATATCACCCAGGTTTCCGGGGGGCAGCTTCAGCGGGCCGGGATTTGCAGGGCTTTGATCAACAACCCAAAAATTATTTTCGGCGATGAACCGACTGGGGCCCTGAACTCAAAATCGAGCCAGGAGATAATGGAGATATTCTCTGCCCTGAATAAGGAAGGAATCACCATCATGTTTGTTACTCACGATGCCAAGATAGCAGCACAAACAGAGCGGATTCTATTTATGCGTGACGGTCAAATTGTTAGTGAAATGCATTTTTCCGCAGACGATGGTTCTACGCTGGAGGAGAGAATTGAAAAGGTCAGGGGTGAGATGGGAAAATTAGGAATATAAATTTAGATAGAGAAAGCTTTGAGTCTATTAATAAAGCGGCAATGATTCTTTAAAGTTTGCCCAATTAACAGGAGGTTACGATGACAACGCTAGAGAGCAAGTTTAAAAACATGGATAAGATGTGGAAATATGTAATATTTGCGTATCTGCTATTCTGGGTTATGGTGATGGGAATTTGTGGAACGGCCTCGATGGTTTTTAATGCTTCACCGCTGACAATGCGCTGGCTGGCAAACCTTTGTGCCTGGTCGCCAACCTTTGCCTTGCTGATCATGTTCAAAAAGCTGAGGCCCAATATGACCATCAAGAATTTTTTCCTCGATGCATTTGAGCAAAAGTTACGCCTTGATTTGTTGCTTCTAAGCACAGTAGCTGTAATCGGTGGCATCTTACTGACAGTATGGGTTTTATCAGTTGCTAAACAGTCACTATTTAGTTCGTTTTTTAGTCTCGGAGCTTATTCCTTGCCGCTGGCTTTGCTTTTATCATTTCTATCCGGCCCTACCGGGGAAGAATCAGGGTGGAGAGGATATCTGCGCCCCGAACTGAACAACAAGTACGGTTTCGTAAAAGGCTCACTGATCTTAGGTGTGGTTTGGGCTTTTTGGCATACAATCCTATGGTTTGTGGATTCTGATTTTGCAGGATTAGCGCTCATCCTCTATGTTATTTCTAATGTAGTGGTTATGACATCGCTGGTAGTTATTATGAATGTGGTTTTAGATCGAAGCAATAATTTGTTCAATGCGATCTGGATTCATTTTTGCTTTAACGTTATATACAGTTTTCTGGAAGTTGACATTTGGTTTTTTGTTATCCTTTCAGTAGTTTTTGCCTTAATCGGAGCATGCTATTTGATGTATCATTTAAAACAAAAGGCGAAGGGTAGTTTTGCTTGAGTGGGTTGTAATCCATACCGGCAATAATCAGCGGGGGAAGTGAGACTGGATCAGGGATGGGACAAAAGATGGAAGAACAAATGATTGCTCCCTGCGGGATGAACTGTGGCTTGTGTGTTAACTATCAGGCGGGAAAGTACGATCTGAAAAAAAAGGGGCTTAACCGAATGTACTGCCCGGGCTGCATCCCGCGCGGCCAACACTGCCTGCATATGAAAGCGCATTGCGAACTTGTTGGTGAAGGGTTGCTGCGCTTTTGTTATGAATGTGATAGCTTTCCCTGCAAACGCCTGAAAAACCTCGATCAAAGGTACCGCACAAAATACCACTTGAGTATGATTGAAAACTTAAAGCGGATTACAGAGCAGGGATTGGATTATTTCCTTCAAGAACAAGAATCCAAGTGGCGCTGCCCGAATTGCGGTGAATCAATTTGCTGCCACAACGGTCTCTGCCTGAACTGTCAGATCGATGTGCTGATTGACAATAAAAGATACCGCTGGGGCGAAGAACCAATTTAAAATTTGGATCTATATCTGTTCCGACTATTAGTTTTTTAAGTCCCAGGAAGCCCGATAGTTTACCCCACTAGTTTGGCAGTTATTTTACTCCGAAATCAAACCAGGTTTGCCCCTTGTAGCTATGTCCCTTTGGCTCTATACTATACGCTTTTAACCTTTAATGAAGAAATACTGTAGATGCAGTAAAAATTTATTAAAAAGGTCAAATAAGGATCATAATAAGTTAAGAATGGGATTATTAAAATAAGAAGGTGAAAACAGTGGCAAAAGTAGTGGTAATCGGTGGCAATGCAGCCGGGATGAGTGCAGCCAGCCAGGTTAAGCGGCAAAAACCTGACTGGGATGTGGTTGTATTTGAAAAGGGAAATTATATCTCGTACGGAGCATGCGGCATACCTTATTATGTGGAAGGCCTGGTGCCGACGCTGGATGATTTGATTACGGTTACACCCGCCGAAGCGGTTGAGAAGAGAAAGCTCGACTTGAGGATACGCTGCGAAGTTGTCGCCATTGATTCGCAATCTAAAATGATCACCTACTATCAAAATGGCATTGATGGACGGGAAAACTTTGATTACCTGGTTATTGCTACCGGAGCCTGCCCCTTAAAGTCAGAAATCAGCTACAGCCCTTCAGAACTGATTTACACCGTTCATACCCTTGATGATTCTCAGGCACTTCGCAGTTTTCTCGAACAGAAAAAGCCCAATAGATGTGCTGTCATCGGTGGTGGCTACATAGCCTTAGAAATGCTTGAAGCTCTTCATTCAAGGGGCATTGAAACCCACATGATCCACCGCCGCGATTCACTCTCGCGCTCTTTTGAACAGGAGATTTCGGCTCTCACCCTGGCGGCAATGGCTGAGGCAGGGATAGTTTTAAACCTTAACCACACGGTGAAAAAAATTGAAGTATTTGCTAACAAGGTTGAGGTGATAACCGATCAGGGTTCTTTGCCATACGATCTGGTTGTAATTGGCGCCGGGGTAGAACCAAACTGCGATTTGGCACGGGAATGCGTTATAGAAACCGGGGGCAGGGGGGCGATCAGGGTCAACGAGTTTCTGCAGACGAACATCCCGTACATTTATACTGCAGGTGATTGCGTCGAAACCAAAAATCTAGTTTCCGGACAGCCGGTCTTTGTGCCGCTGGATTTAAAAGCGAACAAAGAAGGCGTAGCGGCCGGTGTTAACATCGTCGGCGGCGAGGTAGCTTTTCCGGGGGTGTTGGGCACGGCAATCACCAAGTTTGGTGATCTCGGTTTAGCCCGCACCGGACTGACCTTGGCCGAGGCCCTAAAGAGTGGTTTTGATGCTTTTAAGTTTAAGGTGGAGGCAAACAGCCGCGCTCACTATTACCCCGGCCAGGGACCGATGACTTTTGTTTTAATTGCTGATAAAAAAGATGGTTGTTTGCTTGGCGCCCAGATTGCCGGTCCGGCGGACAGTGTAAAACGCATTGATGTTTACACGACAGCGATAACGGCCGGCATGAATTTAGATCAAATTTTTCAACTTGATCTGGCTTATGCTCCACCATTTTCACCGGTTTACGATCCCGTTGTCCTGACCGGCCGGATCGGCCGTAAAATGGTCAGGGGTTAGTTGAATCAGAAGTAGTATAGACTGGAAATAATTATTAAAGGGGGATTTCACATAGAAAAGGTTCAGGGAAAAGGTACAAAAGGAAATTTATTGGTACCGTTAATTATTGTGCTAGTATTAATCATCATGGTTTTGCTTTTTTAATTAGCCCCTTGAAGGAGATGATTCTTCCTTCAGTCTCTGAGCCGGAGTTGGCGCTGTCAGTTATAGAAAGTAGCGGTCCCGATTCGGAAACCGGGCTTTACAGGGTTGTAGTCAAGGCAGAAACTGGAGGAAAACCAGAGCCAGAAGTTACCTTCACTCGCAATGATGGAGTGGGTGAAATGGAAGCCGATCATACTTTAATCTTATTGGAGGAAGAAGAAACTTATCTGCTCAGGGCACTTGCCACTAACTCTGCAGGTAGTGTGGAAGCGGAGCTTGAACTTTTTGCTGGGATTATGGTTGGGGCTGCTTCGGGAGGAGCGGATTCAGGAGGAAGTGCTGATATTGGCGAGCTGGCTCCTGGCAGTGATGAGGATGAAGAAGAACCTGATGCCGATTTAAGTGGTGAAGCATCTTCTGATGATGACACTGGAGTAGCTGATGCGGAAGAAGATGAAGTAGCCGAACCGGCAGGTCCCCGGATTATCGATGTCCGACTGATTGTCGGATCGGATCTTATTGATCTGCTCGATCGCCCTGATGAATCTTATCCAATGTGTTATGAAGAGAATACTCATCGGTTTTTAGTAAATGTAGAATATGAGGGGGAAGGCGCGATAGATTTTCAGGTTGAAGCTACTCACGGCATTGTTGACTGGTTTGGACCGGGAATGCTTGCCGATGATGTTCCGGAAAATCTTCACCATTTTATTTTTACCTGGCGCTCTCCGGCTAATCCCGCCGGAAACCTTGAGGCTTTAAACGTTCGAATTACAGTTAGCGCTACTGATCCTTTTGGCGCGTGCGATACAAAGGTTATTAAGTTGTCTCTTTTACCGGAACCCGAAGAGCGCCCGGAAATGACGGGGAGCTATGATCCGATTACTACCCTGACCGGTCAGGTGAATGAGGACGGTCCCGTCTTTAAATCTTCTGACAGCAGTGGTGCGCCTTCAATTTATGTTGGCGATACAGCAGCAAACATCAGAGTAAGAGGGTTAATTAGCTTCGATATAAGCGAACTTGCCGGTAAAAACATCATGAGTGCCCGTTTAAGCTTAAAAGGCACAGCGGTTCGCAGTCCGTCGATGCCCGGAAATCTGAGCATAGGTTCCACCAATTATGGTAATTCTTTGGATTCCTCTGATTATACTGCTGCAACTAATACTATAACCAGCTATCGGCCGGGATTTAGGGAATTCAATATTAATAACAATCAGCTTGGGAGCTATATTCAATCTGTTGCTACGGCTGGTAGAGAATACGCTCAATTTGCTATCGAATACCTCGCTACAAGCAACAACGATGTTGCCGATGGGTTAGTTATCCTGGTTCAGGATGTCGAGCTGGAAGTGACCTACAATTAGTAGGCAGAGGAAACCGATCAACCTGAAAGAGGCGATGCTGATGCACTATTATTATTTAAAAATATTCCGAGCGTATCCGGATAAAAAGACAACTATTTAGTCATTATAGAACAATGCAGTTTGGCGGGAAGAATTTATTACTTCCCGCATTTTTAGTAAAGGCTTATATCATTAATATTTTGTTGCCATGGTTTTATTGATCGATCCTGTCGTAAATCTTATTAAATCTTTTAAACTATGTAAAAGTTGGTACTTCAGGTTAAATTATTATTCCGCTTTTATCGTTAGAAACAAAAACCAGTTTATTAACCATATCAGGTTACATGATAGCAGTCCAGGTGAAAAGCTTAGAGGTTGATTCGGGGTAATAGAATATACGATTAGTCATGCTATTTGACAATTACTTCCGACAAAATTGTTTGGATTGTCATTGAGGACGAATTATGTTCACAGATTGCCTTTAAATAACAAGACAGATGAAACGTCCCCGCGTCTTTTTAGGTATGTAGTAAGTCGTCGTGAAAGATCCCGTTGGAAACGGCAAAGCCTGTGCTTTTTAAGTTCAGCGGGTTTCCCAGCTGGTCGGTGCAGGAGCCTCCTGCTTCTTTTACAATCAGCATTCCGGCTGCGAAATCCCATACAGAGAGCTTGTGCTCAAAAAAGCATCATAGCGTCCGTTAGCAACCCAGCAGAGATCAAGCGCTGCGCTGCCGAAACGCCTTATACCATGGATACTTTTTCAAATAGTTTTTCGATGCCGGTAAGGGTTTTCTTCATGATTGCCCCGCGATCATAATAGAAGCCGGTGGCGATGATCGCTTCCTGCAGGGAAGTTGTTTTCGATACATTGATCGGTTTTCCATTGAGGAAAGATCCCATATTTTCATCGCACTGAACATTTCATTGCGCACTGGATCAAAGACTACTCCTGCTTCAACCTGACCCAAACGGGCATAGGCAATCGAAACGCAAAAATGAGGAATTTTATGGGCATAGTTATTTGTTCCATCGAGGGGATCAATAATCCACAGGTTAGTTGCTTCAATGTTTGCCAATAAATCATTTTCCTCGGCTAAGAAGTAATGATCGGGATAGTGATCCTTAATTGCCGTGATAATTGCTTCCTGTGCGGCATAGTCAGCTTCAGTAACCAGGTTGTTATCAGCTTTTTCTGATATTGCTGTTAACCCAATTCTATAGACAATGATCTTTCCGGCAAGCTGGGCAGCTTCCTGGGCTAACAATAGTTGGTCTTCGACAGTAGAATTCATTAAATTTTAGTCCCCCTTTGGACTAAGTTTTTTTTCTTTAGGATTACAGACCAGGGGAAAAAATAGACAAAATAGACGGCAGCATAGACAATGAATGAATCTATTTTTAGGGCATAGCAAAAAGCAAAGAAGAAGATCAATAAATGCATTCTTATTACATTGATATAAGGGCGAAATAAAGCTGTACCGATCGGATGTTGATTGATATCCGCTGCTTTAATTTCTGTTTCTACTAACCGGCCATCCTGGTCGTCAACCGGATGAAGTCCCCGGTATATTTGCATAAATGGATTGAAAACAACTTGTCTTTCTGCAATTATAGTTGGAATCAGGAAGATCCCATATGGTTTGAAAAGGTAGCGGATTGCCAAAGCCCACAAAAGGGGAGGATTCATAAAAGCTCCGCCAAAACCGTCACCAGGCATTCCTTCGATTGGGAAAAATAGATTAAGAAATACCGAGTGGCCGGCGTGGAATGCCCCAAAATGTAAAGAGAAAAAAACTAGTATAAAGAGGCCGATTGCCAAGCCGCCGATGATTAAAGGAATTTGACGCTCTCGATCAAAATCATTCTGACGAATAATATGCAAGCCCAGGTACGCACCAGCTCCTAAATTAGAAAATATTGTTAAGTATCCCAAGGTTAAACTGCAGAGCCAAAGACTCCAAACCAGATCCCTGACTTCCCATTTTAGGAAGTAGGCAATACCGAGGCTGATAAAAAAAGCAATCAGGTTGGGAATATAGCTACTTCCTAAAGGTTTGTTACTATCAGCGATCATCGGTTCACTCCTGATCAGATAATTGATAATGTTTCTTAGATCTTAACATGGTCTTTTGAAATAATTACTTCACTTTAATTTAAATGTTATAATCGCTAAAAAGGCTAGCACCGGTCATGAAAAAAACAGCTACTAGTTTTTTGAATGCAGTAAAAAAATATAATCCGATTATCATTTATATTCCCGGATCCCCTGATCCTGATGCTATTGCTTCTGCTTACGCCATCAAGATCATTCTAAGCTATCTTGATCTGGATGCGGATATTTTTGCGGAAAAAAGGCTTTCACTCAGTCAGAATAAGGCTTTCTTAGATAAGTTAAAAATCCCTGTTCATTTTAACAGAAAGATTAATCTTGATAAATACCAAGCTTACATCGTTCCTGATTTTCAAAACAACAAAATTGATCAGTTTGGGGTCAAAATCCCTTGTGCTGCTCATATTGATCATCACGCAAAAGCAAAAGAGGCCATAAAAGCAGATTTTTCTTTGTTGAGTAAAGATGTCGGCTCAACCAGTACTTTAATCGCTTTAATGATCAAATATTTGGATCTTGATTTTACCGAGCAAGACTTGGTATCGATGGCAACTGCTTTAACCTTTGGCATCCAGACTGATACCGATCAATTTATGAATATCAGTAATCTTGATTTTGAAGCAATATCTTTTTTAGCAGTTTATACAGATCGAGAGCTTTTACAAAGTATTAACAGCATTCCCATCTCACCGGAGACGATTAACTTTTTTAACAAGGCTAAAGAAAATGAAATTATTTATAAAGAATGGGCTTTTTATGGCATCGGTTTCATTGAGTCAAATCATCGAGATTCAATTGCTATTGCTGCCGATATGATTCTAAAAAATACTGAACATAAACTGGTGGCTGTTTTTGCCATTGTTGAAAATCACAGAAAGAAAGAAACATATCTTGATGTATCGCTTCGAACAAAAAATGATTCGATCGATTTAAATCGGATTATCAAAAACATTACACCTACAGGAGGAGGAAGAAGTTATAAAGGTGCTTACCAGGTGAAACTAAACTACCTGCAAAATACTCCGGACAAGGAAATGTTATGGCAGGTTGTTAAAGCAGCAACAATTGAAGCATTGCGTAAAAGCAGGGATAATCTTTATAAGATTGGGATTAAGAGTATTTATAGTGATCTTAAAGATAAAATACTTTCAGTTATTTCAAGAGAAAGGGAATAAGGATGGAAACCAAGGATAAATATCGCAAAAAAATTCAGGAACAGTTGGCTAGATGGAAAGAAGAACTGAAAGAACTAAAACAAGAAGCCCAGGAGGCCGGGGTTGAAGTGATGAAGAACCTTCCCGATCAGATCAAGATTCTGGAAAAGAAAATCGAGGAAGGATCTGCAAAGCTTAATGAGTTAGTTGATACAAACGAAGAGGCTTTTGTGGCTTTACGCGAAGGTTTTGATTCGGCTTGGAAATCTTTGGCTTCCGGTTTTAGCGAAGCCAAGGAAAAATTTAAATGGGAAAAGGAAGAAGAGTAATTATTGAACACGGCGTCGTATTAAATGCAAGAAAAAATCTTGAAAATAACTATAATCAGATTATCGGTAACCTGAAAGAACTAAAAGGGTTAACTGTACTGGTTACGGCAGAATACCCCTTGGCAGCAAACTCACCTAAACAAAGGAAAATATTGTATATCAGTAGTTGCCTTTACGAATACTATCAGCTGGTTGAAGATAGTTTATTAATTATTGCCCGGACTGTCGATTTGTGGATTCCGGGCAGTCTTGATTGGCATTACCGGTTAATTAGGTTGATGATGATTCCGGTTCCTGATAAAAGACCGGCTATATTGTCCAAAGTCACAGCCTTGCAGCTTGATCATTACCTGGTTCTTTATCTAAACTATCACTACCATAGTATAATAATTTCACCTTGTAAGTTAGACAAAATGATCTCTATCCTTCAGGAGTTAACGGATCGACTTGAATCAGAATTAACCCGTTTTATCAATCAATGTTTTAGTGGCAAGGGCAGAGCTCTATAAACTGAGATTGTAATCAGCAAGTGATAGAGTATATCCTTAAATTAAGGGATGTGCTGACTATGGCAATGCAAACGACCTGAAAAAATGGTCGAAGGAGAAGCACTAATGGCAAATGTTAAGGGGACTGTGGCGCTGATTGGATCTGGTGAGCTTTCTGGAACCATGGTAGAAACCCACAAGCGTTTATTAAGCAATCTTAAACCGCAGGAACTGGTATTATTCCTAGATACTCCCGCCGGTTTTCAGGAAAATGCCGATCTTCTTGCCAAACGGGCGGTTGATTACTTCAAGCGGCAGGTGCTTCAGCGGATGGAAGTCGCTTCATATAAATCGGCAGAGGCAGCGAAAAGTGATCAGACAAAGATATTGTTTCAACAATTAAGTAAGGCCGGCTATTTGTTAATTGGGCCGGGTAGCCCAACCTATATCGTACGCCAATTAAAAGATTCACCGATTACTACTCTGATTGGCACCATGGTTAACAAGGGGGGCAGCCTGGTTGCAGCCAGTGCCGCTGCGCTTTCCGTTGGCGCTTTTACACTTCCTGTCTATGAAATTTACAAGGTGGGCGAACCGGTTCACTGGGTCGAAGGTTTAAATATACTTGGCAATCTGGGTCTTAATCTGGTTGTCATTCCCCACTGGAACAATGCCGAAGGGGGAAATCACGACACCCGTTTTTGTTATATGGGTGAAAACAGGTTTCAGGTTCTTGAAGCAATGCTGCCATCGGGCACTACTATCTTGGGAATTGATGAACATACGGCATGCATCCTTGATTTTGCTACGGAAAAGGCCACAATAGATGGATTAGGCCAGGTAACAATTCGAAATAGGGGTTATGAAAAAAAATATGTGCGAGGGGATAGTATTCCCTTTGAACTGATCAAAGCAGATTTTACTGCTTTTTTAAGTGACGGAGCAGTAACTGAAGCTAAGGGCGGAAGCAAAAATAATAAAAGTCAAACTTTGGTGAAAAAAGAGGAAGGGAAAACAAAACCAGATTTTTGGGATAAAATGCATGATCTTGAAGGAACTTTTCATCAGGCTCTCGAAGAAAAAAATATCGCAGTTATGATCCAGCAGATTCTTGAGGCAGACCGATTATTATGGCAGGCTCAGCTGGATCTTGAAAACCCCGAGTTTATTTCACAGGGTAGGGAGCTTTTCAGGGAAATGATCGTTTTGTCTGGCATCGGCCTGGATCAAACGATTTCAATGATCCCGACTCTATTCTCAAAATTGGTTAATGAATTGATAAAACAGCGGGACATTTTCCGCCATGAAAAAAGGTGGACTGAGGCCGACCAAATAAGGCAATATCTGCATAAATCCGGGATAGTGCTTGAAGATACTGAAGAAGGGCCTAAATGGTATTTACACAAAAACGGACAGGCTGATTAATTGACATTTTGAGTTAAAGGGGTGAATGATTATGAATATTTTTTTGGTATTAATTTTTACTATTCTCGTGATCATTGTTTTAGCTTTGATTTTTGTTGGTTTTAAGCTGGTTCAAATGTACTTAGGGAAAAAGAAATTGTTGAAGCAGCAGAGCAAGGTTAGGATAAAAAAAATTGAACCGCTGGGAACCGTAAAACAGTTGAAGATAATGCCGCTTGTCGATTACTATAGCGATCAGGAGAATTTACAAACAGAAGCAGGTGTTTCATACTTACTGCAAGCTGATGGAAAAACTATACTTTTCGATTGCGGTTATAACAAAGCGCAAAGACACCCTTCTCCCTTATTGCATAATATGCAAGAACTTGGGTATAAGATGGAAGATCTCGATCTGATTTATATCAGTCATCTGCACTGCGATCATGTCGGGGGCGATCGTGAAGAGAAAGAAGGGACTTTTAGCATCTCGCAGGGTGTGATCGATTTGCCGGAGATCCCTGTTTATTCCCCGGTGGAGCTGAAACCTTCCAGTTGGAATCCCGGACCTAAAGTTAGGGTGATGGAAGAGCCATTTCTGATCGACCAAGGTATCGCCAGCATTGGTGTAATACCACGTTATTTATTTTTGTTAGGGCTTACCCTGGAACAAAGTCTGGCTATTAATGTTGCCGGTAAGGGAATAGTATTGGTAATTGGTTGTGGTCACCAGGGTATGGAGAGTATTATAGAAAGAACCAAATTGCTTTTTGATCAACCTATATATGGTATCGTTGGAGGATTGCATTATCCGGTTAAGGGCGGTAGGATGGACATCGGACCTTTCAATATGCAACAGATTGTGGCTACTGATGATCCACCCTGGTGCGGTATGAATGAAGAACGAGTTCATCAGGCCTTGACCACAATCAAGGATACGGGAGCAAAGAAGATATCTCTTTCTGCGCATGATAGTTCTGACTGGTGCCTTGAACTATTTCGAAAGACACTTGGTGATCGCTACATCCCCTTAAAAGCGGGTACCGAAATAATAATCTAAGCTGCTCAGAAGAACCGAGAAGTAATGGCAAAGTATTGTCGTCAAAAATCAATAACTGGTAACAAATCAAGATCATCGTAGTCTAGAATAATTGGTGGCAATTAAATGGAAATAATCAACGACTATAAAAGAGCGATGCAGTTTCATTCTGGGAAACTGGCTATCTTCTACAAATGCATAATCGTGGGTTTATTGGTCAGCTTAATCGCGGTGATGTACCGTATAGCCCTGACAATGGCTGAAAATTATAGTCTTCTTTTCTACGATTATATTAAAGCTAACCGATTATTAATTGTCCCGATGTTTCTTTTATTAGCAGGAATGGGTTGGCTGCTTAGTAAAATAGTTAATCGGTATCCAATGATCAGTGGTAGCGGTATCCCTCAGGTTAAAGGCCAAATAATGGGCTATTTTAAAAACCCTTGGGTTTCAACCCTCATTTTCAAATTTCTTGGAGGAATAGTAGCGATATTTGCCGGGCTTTCCCTGGGACGAGAAGGCCCTACCATTCAACTGGGAGCCACCGCAGCTGATGGTTTTGGTCAGTACTTGTCGATTACCAGGACGGAAAGGAAGATTCTCATTGCCAGCGGCGCCTGTGCCGGCCTGGCAGCTGCCTTCAATGCACCGCTGGCAGGGGTAATGTTTGCCCTGGAGGAGATCTTTACATATTTTTCTCCTACAATATTACTGGCGACGATTACCGTTGCAATCACCGCCGATTTTATCTCCAAGCTAGTTTTTGGTACGCAACCGGTTTTTCATATGGCTCTAATTAGTACAATCCCACTGACCCAGTACTGGTTGGTGTTATTGCTCGGTTTGGTGACTGGGGTTGCTGGAGTTTTTTATAACGCTACCCTTTTAAAGACAATAAAAGCCTACAAGACCCTACCCTTAGTTAAAGAACCCTACCTTTGCGTAATCCCTTTTCTTTTTGCCGGTTTATTGGGGCTAACTTTTCCTATTGTCTTAGGTGGGGGACACCAGATCATTGAAAATTTGAATTTCAGTTCAACCTTGCAGTGGCTTGCCATAGTCCTATTAATAAAATTTGGTTTTTCGATAATCAGTTTCGGTTCCGGCGCACCAGGAGGCATTTTTTTCCCACTGCTTGTTATTGGGGCACTGATCGGTGGGCTTTTTAGCCATTTGGCCATTGATTATGCCGGTCTTAATTCTACACTTTTCATAAACTTTGTAGTTCTGGCGATGGCCGGTTATTTTTCTGCTATTGTCAGAGCACCGATAACAGGGATCTTATTATTAACCGAGATGACTGGCTCCTTCAGCCAGCTGCTGCCTTTAACCTTGGTTTCTTTAATCGCTTATGTTACAGCTGATCTGCTAAAAAGTGTGCCTATATATGAATCGTTACTGGAAAACCAGCTTGCCGTGAGTGAGGTCAAGCAAGATGACCATGATAGCTATCGCAAAATCATGGTTGAAACAGCTGTTCATTTTGGATCGGAAATTGACAATCGCTGTCTTAAAGATTTATCACTTCCCGAAGGCTGTCTGGTGATAGCCATCCGTCGGCACGGTAAAGATATTACCCCTAGGGGCAATACGGTTATCCTGCCGGAAGATCATCTGATTGTTCTAACCAGTCTGAAGGATGAGCCAGCTGTGAGATTGGCGCTGCACAAGATGGCCGAAATAACCTAAAATAATTTATTTGCATGATGGGAGTCTTGGAATGATTGTGTTTAAAGAGTCTTCGGTAAAAGATTTAGAAGCTTTGCTTGCGGTTGAAAGCAGGGCTTTTGGTGAAACTGAGGGACCGGTGATTGCCGGATTGGCTAAGGACCTCTTGGCAGATCCGACTGCGAAGCCATTATTTTCAATGATCGCCCTGCAGGATGAGCGGATAGTAGGCCATATTTTGTTCACAAATGCTTTGATCAATAGTTATGAAAATATCGGTTCTGCAATATTAGCGCCGTTGGCAGTGGATCCGGAATTTCAAAACCAGGGAATTGGTGGCCGGTTGATTAAGGAAGGGTTAACAACATTGGCAGCACGCAACGTTAAGTTGGTTTTTGTGCTCGGTCATCCTGGTTATTATCCACGGTATGGTTTTAGACCGGCAGGCCGGCATGGTTTTGAAGCCCCTTACCCTATTCCTCAAGAGGTGGGAGAAGCCTGGATGGTAAAAGAATTGCAGCCAGGTTATATTGGTCGCATAACAGGAAAAATATTTTGTGCTGATACTTTGAATCAGCCGGAGCACTGGAGGGAATAATTATTTGAGCGATTTGGTAATTCACCGGGTCAGTGAGTCTGCATACCAGGATATTCTTGCTCTGAACCAGTCCGAAGTTCAGTACACAAGTCCCATGGACCTGGAGCGTTTAAAGTTGCTTGATTCGTTATCAAGTTATCATCGAATTGCCATGATCAATAGTCAAGCCGCTGGTTTTATCCTGGTGATGAAGGATCATGCCGCTTACGAAAATGATAATTTCAACTGGTTTTCCTTACGCTATGATAATTTTTTATATATTGACCGGATAGTGGTTGGTAAAGAATATCAGGGCTGTGGCGTCGGCTTGCTTTTATACAAAGATCTTTTTTCTTTTGCTCGTCAGGAAAAAATCAAGATTATTACCTGTGAAATCAATATTAACCCGCCAAACGAAAGATCCTTAGTCTTTCATCATAAATTAGGGTTTCGAGAAGTTGGCAGTCAGTTCGTTGATCACAAGAAGAAGCAAGTTTCGATGCAGGTCAAGTTGCTTTAGTTTTTCTATAATTATCCTTGAAAGGAGTAAAATGTGGGAAAAACAATCGCTGAAAAAATTCTATCCAATAAAAGTCACCAGAATGCCAGGGCCAATGATATCGTTATTGCCGATCTGGATTTTATGATGGGACAAGATGGGACTTCACCCTTGGCGATCAGAGCTTTTGAGGAAATGCAGGCTAAGCAGGTTTTTGATCCCGAACGAGTGGCAATGGTGATCGATCACAGTGCCCCCAGCCCTCTGGCTGGTGTTTCAGAGCTCCACAAGCAGATGCGGGAGTTTGCCGAAACCCAAGGTATTCATCTCTATGATATTGGGGATGGAGTTTGTCATCAGCTACTGCCGGAAAAAGGCCATGTTGTTCCCGGCGACCTGGTGATCGGGGCCGATTCGCATACCTGTACTTACGGGGCGATTAATGTTTTTTCAACCGGGGTTGGATCTACTGACCTGGCCGCCGCGATGATTTCCGGAAAACTCTGGTTTAAGGTGCCGGAAACAATAAAGCTCATGATCAATGGAGTGTTACCTCCAGGAGTATATGCCAAGGACCTAATTCTCTTTATTGCCGGAGAGATGACTGCTGACGGTGCTACTTACAAGGCTTTGGAGTTTGGCGGTTCAATGATCGAAGATTTATCAGTGGAGGCCCGGTTTACGATCAGCAATATGGCGGTAGAGCTTGGGGCAAAATGCGGTTTGATGGAAGCCGATCAAAAAACGATCCAGTGGGTACGAGAACACAGCATCAGACATTTCGAAACAGTTGAAGCAGATAAAGATGCAGATTACTGCGAAATAAGGGAATATGAACTTTCCAATCTTGAGCCACAGTTGTCCATGCCTCACACCGTCGACAATGTTGTTCCGGTCAGCAAGGCCCTTGGAACACCGCTTTCCCAGGGAGTGATTGGCACATGCACTAATGGACGCCTGGAGGACTTGCGGATTGCCGCCGGTATCCTGAAGAACAATAAAATTGCCAAAGGCTGCCGACTGATAGTGGCCCCCTCTTCCCGGCATTCCTTTCTTGAAGCTATGCGTGAAGGGTTAATTGAAACATTGATTGAAGCAGGAGCAGCGGTTGTCACTCCCGGTTGCGGCCCCTGTGTTGGCACGCACAATGGGGTACCGTCAGATGGCGAAAATGTTATTTCAACAGCAAATCGCAATTTTAAAGGACGCATGGGCAATAATAAAGCTTCTATTTTTCTGGCCTCGCCTGCTACCGTGGCAGCCTCAATGTTGCGGGGAGAGATTACCGATCCCAGAAATTATATTCGATAGGAGAAGATCAATGGAACTTAAAGGATCAGCACACATATTTGGTAACGATATTAATACTGATTACATTATTTCAGGACGTTATAAATTTAAAACCCTTGATATGAAAGAGTTGGCCAGGCACCTGATGGAGGATCTTGATCCGGAGTTTGTCAACCGGATTGATCCTGGTGATTTTATTGTTGCTGGAAGAAATTTTGGTTGTGGTTCCTCGCGTGAACAGGCTCCACTGACCATCATTAATGCCGGAATTAGTGCAGTCATTGCCAAGTCATTTGCCCGTATTTTTTACCGAAACTCAATCAACACGGGATTACCATTGATTGAATGTGATACGGCAATGATTGAAGCTGGAGATCAGCTGAAAGTAAATCTGGCAGAAGGTTTGCTTTATAATCTCAGCAAAAAAAAAGAAATACCGGTAGTTCCACTACCGCCGGTGATGTTAAAAATCCTGGCTGACGGTGGTTTGGTTGAACATTTCAAAAAACATGGCACCTTTAACTTTGACTGATTATGATCAAATTCTGATCCTCTCTGCAATGTATCAAGGAAAGAAGGTGTGGTTGCTTGGTAAAAGGAGAAATAATAACGAAAAAAAACGGAGATATTCAGGTTCCCTCTTTCCCGATTATTCCATTTATTGAAGGAGACGGGACTGGTCCAGATATCTGGGCGGCAGCTTCAAGGGTTCTTGAAGCTGCCGTAGCCCGAGCGTATCAAGGGCAACGAGCCATAGTCTGGCAGGAAGTTTTTGCAGGTGAAAAAGCATTTAAAAAATATGGTGAATGGCTTCCTGTACAGACATTAGAAGAGATCAAAACAAAATTGGTGGCAATCAAGGGCCCTTTAACTACTCCGATTGGTGGTGGGTTCCGTTCGCTTAATGTTGCCTTACGTCAGGAGCTTGACTTGTACGTCTGCTTGAGGCCAATTAAGTACTATCCTGGTGTTCCCTCGCCGGTAAAGAAACCTGAGTTGACCAATATGCATATTTTCCGTGAAAATACTGAGGATATTTATGCAGGGATTGAATTTAAAAGTGGTTCAGCGGAAGTAAAAGAACTGATTACTTTTCTTGAAAAGAAGATGAAGGTCAATAAAATTCGTTTTCCAGCCAGCTCTGCCCTGGGCATTAAGCCAATTTCCAGGGAAGGTTCTGAAAGGTTGGTGCGGGCGGCTTTAGACTTTGCCCTGGAGAATAACCGCCGCAGCCTGACTTTAGTTCACAAGGGAAATATTATGAAATATACTGAAGGGGCATTTAAAATTTGGGGATATACGCTTGCTGAAACCGAATACCGTGACCGGGTGTTTACTTGGAATGATTACGATCAAATTAAAGCAGAGAATGGAGAGGAAGTAGCTGATCAATCCTGGCAAAAGGCAAAGCAGGCCGGGAAACTTCTGGTTAAAGATGTTATCGCAGATATTTTTTTGCAGCAGGTACTGACCAGGCCGGATGAATTTGATGTTGTCGCAACGATGAATTTAAACGGGGATTATATATCAGATGCATTGGCCGCTCAGGTTGGAGGTATTGGTATTGCTCCCGGTGCGAATATTAATTTTGAAACCGGTCACGCAATTTTTGAGGCCACTCATGGCACAGCTCCTAAATACAGCAACCTTGATCGGGTTAATCCGTCATCAGTGATCCTTTCCGGTGAGATGATGCTGCGCTATTTGCGGTGGCACGAGGCCGCAGATCTAATCACTAAGGCGATGGAGAAAACGATTGCCCAGAAAAAAGTAACCTATGATTTTGCTCGCCAAATGTCAGGCGCGACAGAACTGAAAACTTCTGAATTCGCCGATCAGCTGATTATAAATCTTTAGCAGTATAAAGTGCTATCTATACTTACTGACTTGGTTGTTTGACCTTGTTTTCGTAAAGATAGTCTTCATAAATATAGATCAGCTCTTTATCAAAAAGCGATCTTTTTAGGTCAATGGTTACGCTACGAACGGATTTTAGCAGTTCGGCTGCTTCCTCATCCGAGAGATCTATGCCATACTCGATAAACTTCATCTTGATTGCTTTTGATCCCGAGTGTTTGCCGATTACGATCTGCCTTTCCAAACCGACGTCCTCCGGGCTGAAGACTTCATAGGTAGAAGGATTCTTGATTACTCCATCGGCATGGATGCCCGATTCATGAGCGAATGTATTGGTTCCAACAATTGGTTTGTTAGGATAGAGCTGTCTACCCGATGCCCGCGCTACATACTCGCAGAGATGAAGAAAATCCTTGGTATTTACTCCCAAGTTAACATTAAATAGATGCTTAAGGGCCATGGCTACCTCTTCCAAGGCAGCGTTACCTGCCCTTTCACCAAGGCCGTTTACGGTTACGCCGATGAAGCGGGCCCCGGCTTGTAACCCGGCCAGGGCATTAGCTGTTGCCATGCCAAAATCATTATGAGTATGCATCTCTATATCCATCGCGGTCTTTTCAATCAGAGCGGTAACTAGCTTAAAGGTTTTAAAAGGTTCTAAAACCCCGATGGTATCACAAAATCTCAGGCGATTTGCGCCGGCTGCTTTGGCCTGATTGGCAAAATCAACGAGGAAGTCGAAATCACTGCGCGATGCGTCTTCAGCATTTACCGAGATATAGAGATTGTGATCTTTGGCAAATTCCACTGCCTTGATCATATTTTCCAGGACCCATTCGCGCGAAGTTTGTAGTTTGTGAATAATATGGATATCAGATGTTGAAATTGATATGGCAACGGCATCGACTCCGCAGTCGAGGGAATGCTTTAAATCTTCTATATTGGCCCTGTTCCAGGCCATGATGCTGGCTTGGAGATCATAGCCGACCATCTCCTTAATTACTGCTTTTTCATCTCCGCCCATGACCGGTATTCCGGCTTCAATCTGGTGTACGCCAAGGTTATCAAGCATCCTGGCTATCCGTAATTTCTCACGGTTTGAAAAAACCACTCCGGCTGTCTGTTCACCGTCACGCAGGGTAGTGTCAACCAGCATCGGCAAATCAAGTTTCATCGCTTCCCGAAAACGTTTCATATGATGGACCGCCTTTCTTTTTGAAGGGATCAACGAAAACTTTTGCTCAAGGATTAGAGCAATGTTATCATAATAATGAATAATAGATCAATCACGAATAGTAAATTCTTTTACTTGGGCTGATCAGCTGGTTTAAGGGGAGCAGAGATGAAACATATAGGTCAAGTAGTATTTTTTGCATTCATCATTTTATTTTTAAGTTGTCTTAGTATTAATGGATGCTCCAAAAGTGAAAAACCTGTGGTCTTAAATGAAACAAAAGCTACTGCAGAACCGGACAGATTTACTGAAGCTATAGCGAAAATGACCTTGCGTCAAAAGATTTCGAGCTTGATCATTGTTGGTCTTGATGAAACTTCAGTTAACGATCAAGTCAGGCTGAGGTTTTCAGAATACCCGTACGGGGGCATCATTTTGTTCGAACATAATTATATCCGCGAAGATTGGTTGGTAGATTTTATTGAAGATCTAAAGGCTATTTCGATCCACGAATACCCACTAATTGTTTGTATTGATGAAGAAGGAGGGGCAGTATCACGGTTACCGGATCTTAATTTTCCTTCGGCCGCAGAAATGGCAAAAATGAACGAGGAGGAAGTATTCGCAATCGGAAAGGCCATGGCCGATCAATTATCTCTGATCGGAATCAACATGAACCTGGCTCCGGTTCTGGATATTAATGTTAATCCGGATAATCAGGTTATTGGCAACAGATCATTTGGCAATGATCCGGAAGTCGTAAGCACCTATGGTATTGCTTTTTTTAAAGGACTGGAAAAAGGGGGATTGCTGGCTGTTGGAAAGCATTATCCCGGACACGGTTCAACCAAGGTTGATTCACATTATGAGCTCCCTGTTCTGGATAAAACTGAGGAAGATCTTTTTGCTTTTGAATTAATCCCGTTTAGAAATGCTGTCAGGGCCGGCATCCCGGTGATTATGACCGCGCACTTGGTGGTTAGTGGTATTGATGACCGGCCGGCAACAATGTCAAAACCTTTAATTGAATTATTACGTAGCGACCTCGGTTTTGAAGGAGTAATTATTTCTGATGATCTTTTGATGGGAGCCTTAACAGAAAATTACAGCTGGCCGGAAATAGTCCTGGAAACTTACATGGCTGGAGTTGATTTATTGCTGATTGGAAGCGATATTGAAAAACAAATGGAAGCAGTTCATCTATTGGAGGCAGCCTACCTGGAAGGTTTAATTACTGATGAACGTCTGGACAGCTCCCTGCGAAGAATAATGGCCATTCAAACCTGGTAATATAATCTTACCGTGGTTTATAATGAAACATTAGTGATCAAGAATTATTTGGTGGTTCTGGTCCGAAGTACTGGTAATATTGAACCTTGATATTGCCATTATAAAGTTTTCGGCGTTTCGAGGCTTTCAAGCCGAATAATTTTTCAAAACCTTCGTGAGCTGTTACTGTATACCAGGACCAGGTATCAAGCTTGGCATAAATTTTCCCCATCTGTCGATAAAGTTCTTCAATTTCTGGTTGTTTTCCCAGTCTCTCACCGTAAGGGGGATTACAGATAACTTTTCCGTATTTCTTACTTGAACTCAGCTCCCCGAGGGGTCTGACCTGAAAATGAATTAAATTTTCAACTCCTGCTTCAACAGCATTATTTCTCGCTATTTTAATTGCATCAGGGCTGATATCTGTTCCGCTGATATCAAGATGATGATTATAATCGACAAGTTCATGGGTTTCCCTGCGTGCTTCGTGCCAATATTGTTTAGGGATGATTGGCCATTCTTCCGAGGCAAAATTTCGGTTCATTCCCGGGGCAATATTTTGCCCGAGCAAAGCGGCTTCAATCGGAATTGTTCCTGAACCGCAAAGAGGATCAATGAGGGTTATATCCGGTTTCCAACGGGCAATTAAGACTAAAGCCGCAGCCAATGTTTCTCTTAACGGTGCTCCACTTCCTGAATGGCGATATCCTCTTTTATGCAGTCCGGCACCGCTGGTATCGATCGTCAGCGTTGCTTTATCTTTTAGTAAAGAGACTTCCAGCCGGTAAAGCGGTCCATCCTCTTTAAACCAATCAGATTTATATTTATTTTTCATGCTTTCGACAACTGCTTTTTTAACGATTGCCTGGCAATCGGATCTGCTAAACAACTTGGATTGCACTGATTTTCCGTCAACCGGAAACAAAGCATTTTCAGGCAGTAACTCTGGCCAGGGTAGCGCTTTGGTTTTTTCAAAAAGATCTTCAAAAGTGGTTGCGTCAAATTCTCCAACTTTAAGCCTGACACGATCTGCCGTGCGCAGCCAGAGATTTGTCCGGCAAATTGCGCTTAAATCTGCCTTAAAGACAACGCGCCCGTTTTCAACTGTTAATCGATTGTAGCCTAGATTTTTAAGCTCGCGGGCGACGATCGATTCAAGCCCGAAGGAAGAGGTGGCGATTAGTTCTACTTCCGAAATATCCATTTCAGTACTCTCCATTTAAATCTGTTTCATGAAATAAAAAAGCTATGCTCTTTGCTTTTCTTGATTTATGCAGTTTATCCTGCCCCAGAAAAGAAACATATGGTTAGTAAATAAAAAAACTCCCAAAGCAAATAATCCTTTGGGAGCAGTTTAACCGATGCTTGAATGTTTTTATTTGATTAAGGCAGAAAATCTTTCCGGATCAAAACCAACTGCCAACTGTT
>CAZAKI010000020.1:0-32082 GCA_964485855.1 uncultured Syntrophomonadaceae bacterium
TGTTAATCTGATTTGCCAATTATTCAAGTTGGTTTGTTCATCCTAATTGCAGGATTAATCAGGAGATTAGCGAAATTAATTTCATCAGGGCTGGTAAAAAGGTGGGACTGCTAATGAAAATAATCAGTAGCGCTTCGATGAAAGAATATGACCGAAAGACAATAGAATATTTTGGTTTACCTGGTATCGTGCTGATGGAATCTGCTGCGCTTAGGGTTGTTGAATGCATAAAAACACTGCCGTTAAAGCTATCAAAAATCGTAGTTTTGTCCGGTCCCGGCAACAACGGTGGTGATGGACTAGCTGTAGCCCGCCTTCTGTCGCTGGCCGGTTACCAGGTTTTACTCTGGAGCACCGTAAAACCCGGTGCCTACCGGGGTGACGCCGCAGTCAATGAAAAACATCTGCTGAAAAAAGATTTCCCCATCAAGCGGTTAACCGGCAAAATAGTGGATGATTGTTTCCGGCATGACCTTGAAGAAGCTTCCCTGCTGGTTGATGCTCTGTTGGGAACCGGTATCGATCGGGAAGTGGAAGGATTGATTGCTGATCTTATCAACACGGTTAATGCCAGTGATCTACCGGTTCTGTCCGTCGACATTCCTTCTGGAGTTAATGCGGACAACGGTTCAGTGATGGGCTCAGCAATCCGGGCAACCTGGACTGTTACTTTCGCCTTTCTGAAAACAGGACTTTTACTTTATCCCGGGGCTGAATTGGCAGGAGAAATAATGGTGGCAGAGATTAATATCCCTCACCAGTTGGCAGCAGAAGAAAAATGCTCTTTGCTCACCCCCTCGTTTATTCGTGAGACTTTACCGGTGCGTTCGCCTGATGCCCACAAAGGTTCTTTAGGACGTACTTTGCTGTTGGCCGGTTCTGCTGGGATGATCGGTGCCGCCGTCCTTGCAGCCGAGTCAGCTTTAAAATCCGGGTCCGGTTTAGTTTACCTGGCAGCCCCGGCTTCAATCTGCGCTGCGTTGGCATCGAAGCTGACTGAGGTGATCCTTATACCCCTGTCAGAAGAATCACCGGGACTGATCAGCCCGGGTACGGCGGCGATGCTCATTGAAAAAGCAGGTAACTGTGATGCGATGGCTGTTGGACCGGGTCTGGCTACTGGTGAGGCGACGGCGGAACTCGTAGTTAAATTGATTCAATTATGTCCGGTGCCCCTGGTTATTGATGCCGGAGCCCTTGATGTCCTCGGACGGAATATGAATGTTCTGCGTTCAGCAAGATATCTTCCGGTTATTACACCCCACCCGGGTGAAATGGCACGGTTGGTCGGAATTTCTACCAAGCAGGTCCAGGAAAATCGCCTGGAAATAGCTGTAAAGAATGCTGCATTATGGAATTGTCAGATTATCCTCAAAGGAGCCCATTCCATTGTTGCTACACCAGACGGCAGGGCGGCTATCAATCCAACCGGTAATGTTGCCCTTGCTACCGCCGGATCAGGCGATCTGCTCACCGGTATGGTTGCTTCTTTTATGGCCCAGGGCATGAGTGCCGAAACAGCGGCGATGGCCGGAACTTATATTCATGGGTTGGCCGGAGATCTTTTACCAAAAGAACGCGGTTCCAGTGCCCGCGATATCTTAAATCATTACACTGAAGCTTTCAGTTGTCTTAAGACAGCTGATCTAAATTTATTCGGTTATCCTTACCTTTTTCGAATCAGACCACTTTAATTACCTAGAAGGGGGTTTCCTTAATGCTTGAATGTATGATGACAGCTGAACAAAAGACGCTGCGTGATGAAGTTCGCGCCTTTGTAAAAGAAGACATTGATAAACAGCTGTTAAGGGCTATGGATGAAGACCAGGTTCGTTATCCCCGGGAATATCTGCAAAAAGCGGCAGCCCGCAAGCTGCTGGGCTTACGCTTTCCAGAAAAATACGGAGGGCGGGATTTGCCCTGGACCTCAGAAATTATAGCCCTGGAAGAGGTTGGCGTTCTGGGCACATCACTGGGCTGTCTCTATTCCCTGGTTAGTATTGTCGGGGAAGCAATCAATAAATTTGGTTCAGAAAAATTGAAAGAGAAGTACCTTAAACCAACGATCGAAGGCAAGCTCACTACGGCGGAAGCTCTAACCGAACCGCGGGGCGGCTCCGATTTTTTCGGCGCAACCTGCACGGCGATAAAAGAAGGAGATCACTATATTTTAAACGGCCAAAAGCGCTTCGTTGTCGGTTCTGAAGGGGCAGATTACTTTATGGTTTATGCCCGAACCGATCCAGACGGTCCGCCACACAAATCGATAAGTGCCTTCATTGTCGATCGTACTCCTGAAGTAAAAGCCGAGTATCTCTATGGCCTGATGGGCACCCGGGGTGGAGGAACCGGTCGCCTGGTTTTCAATAATGTTCCGGTGCCGGCTGAAAATTTATTAGGCGAAGAAAACGGCGGTTCGGCAATATTTTATCAGATGATGATTCCCGAACGGATGACCAGTGCAGGTGGGGCAATTGGGATGGGGAGAGCTGCCTTGGAAGTAGCTGCCCGTTATAGCACCCGTCGTAAAGCTTTTGGGACTGAGATTAAAAACTTCCAGGGGGTGAATTTTAAAGTTGCTGACAGTATTACCCTGCTCGATACAGCCCGGGGTATTGTTTACCTTGCTGCCGCTTCAGTTGATGCCGGAGACAGGGCCGGTCGTTCCCGCCGTCTTGTTTCTGAAGCAAAAAAAATAGCCACCGAAAATGCCTGGAAAATTGTTAATAATGCCATGCAGATCATGGGTGGAATCGGTTATACTAATGTGTATCCGATTGAAAAGATGCTTAGAGATGTGCGCTTGATTATGATCTGGACCGGTACCAATGAAATAATGGATCTAATCATCCAACACGAATATTACAAAGAGTTAGCCGAAGAAGGACTCAAAGCCAGGGATATAGAATTTGATGCCGCTGAAGCTGATCAAGTTGATGAAAAAATATATGAATAAATAACAAGCACATAAAAAAGGGGATTGATTCGTACTATGGGGAAAAATACCGTGAAAGTTGGTTTAATCGGATTAGGGACAATTGGCAGCGGGGTAGCTGAGCTTTTTGAAAAAAACGGCGAGCAAATTAATGCGAAAAGTGAACTCAGCCTGGTGCTGGAAAAAGTTGCCGATCGGGACCCGGCCAGACTGGCTGAGTTGGACTTACCGGCTGAAAAATTGGTCAGCGATGCGTATCAGCTGATTAATGATCCGGAAATTGACATTATTATCGAACTGATCGGTGGAATTGAGCCGGCCCGTTCCATGATTAGCGAAGCCCTTGAAAGGGGCAAATATGTAGTAACAGCTAACAAGGATTTAATTGCCAATCATGGTGATGAACTGCTTGATCTGGCCCGGGATAAAAAACTGAATATCTTTTATGAAGCCAGTGTTGGTGGTGGAATCCCCCTGATTCGTCCCCTGAAAAACAGCCTGGTTGCTGATCGCCTGTTGCGCGTGGTCGGTATTCTGAATGGAACGACCAATTATATCCTCACCCGCATGAGCTCTGATCAATTAGACTTTGAAGCAGCGCTAACCCAGGCTAAAATTAGCGGATTTGCCGAGGCTGACCCTTCAAGTGACATTGAAGGACGCGATGCTTCTTACAAATTAATGATCATGGCCGGCCTGGCTTTTGGCCAAAAAATTGACCCCGCCAAGGTATCCGTGGAAGGGATTACAGCGATTACCGCCGCCGATATTAACTATGCCCGTGAAATCGGCTGTGTGATCAAGCTAATTGCCATAGGCGAAAAACTGCCCGCCGGAGTGGCCTTGAGAGTTCATCCGGCTCTGATCCCGCAGAGCCACCCACTGGCAACGGTAAATGATGAATTTAACGCGGTATTTATTGAAGGAGAGGCCGTTGGTGATGTAATGCTCTATGGCCGCGGTGCAGGAGCTCGGCCAACAGCTACGGCTGTGTTGTCCGACGTGGTAGAAGCTGCGAAGTGTGTCAGCGGACAAACGGCTTATAGCATCATTGAATACAAACGTCCCGATACTCAGTTTGTGCCGATCGAAAAGCTAAGCAGCCGTTTTTACCTGCGCTTTTTGGCTGAAGACCGGCCTGGAGTGCTGGCAGCTTTTTCAAAGGTTTTTGGCGATGAACAGGTTAGCCTTGATATGGTTATCCAGAAACGCAGGGTGGAAGATTTGGCAGAAATAATGCTTGTTACGCACCTGGTTCGTGAAGATGCCTTCCGGAAAGCGCTTGATCAAGTCATGAATCTTGAGATGATCAGGCCCAACCTAAGCACAATCCGTTTAATGGACTAATAAGAGGTTATCATATGCATTCACTTTTTTCAGCCCGACCGGCTTGGGTAGAGATTAAGCTTGATCACATTGCCCACAATATTGGCCAGTTCAAAAAGCTGGTCACCCCTGATACTGAAATTATGGCCATGGTTAAGGCTGATGGATACGGCCATGGCGCTGCTGCTATCGCCAAAACAGCCTTAAGAGCGGGAGCTTCCAGCCTGGCCGTAGCTTTTGTCGAAGAAGGTATTGACCTGCGTCGCAAGGGTGTCGATGCGCCTTTGTTATTGCTTGGGTTTACCGATCCGGTTCAATTTCCGGCTCTGGTTGAATACTCGCTAACTCCCACTGTTTTTGATTATCAAACCGCAGCTTCTTTTTCAAGGCAAGCCCTTGAACGGGGAATTGTTTTACCTCTGCACCTGAAAGTCGATACCGGCATGGGAAGAGTTGGATTGCTGCCCGCAGAAGCGCTAGAAGAAACAAAACGGATCCTGGCCTTGCCGGCGCTTAAAGTAGAGGGGTTTTTCACCCATTTTGCAGCAGCCGAAGATGATGATCAAACCTACACCAGGAAGCAGTTAATGATTTTTAACCGCTTAATTGATCAACTAAAGAGCGAAGGTATTAGCTTTCCGATCATCCATGCCGCCAACAGTGCTGCGGCGATTAACTATCCTGAAGCTCGCTACAACCTGTTGCGCCTGGGGCTGGCCCTTTATGGCCACTATCCGTCTACCCTGCTTAAAAACAGTCCAGTCAAGCTGCTGCCGGCCATGACTTTTAAAAGCAGGGTTGTGATGGTAAAAAAAATGCCGCCCGGCAGCAGCATCAGCTATGGCTGCACTTACCAAACTGCGGCTGAAGAAATTATTGCTACTGTCCCGGTTGGTTACGCTGATGGTTATAGCCGCTTGCTTTCCAATCGGGGCCAGGTATTAATTCGTGGATACCGGGCGCCAATCGTCGGACAGATCTGCATGGATCACCTGATGGTCAATGTCACCGATATTCCGGGAACACAGCGTGGTGATGAAGTGGTAATTTACGGCTGTCAGGGAGCAGATGAAATCACGGTCGAAGAAGCAGCTGCTCATAGCGGTACCGTTAATTATGAGCTGCTTTGCGCGGTGGATAAGCGAGTTTCACGCTTTTACTACAGGGATAACTGTTTGGTTGCGATCCATGATTTTATTGAGGATCAAAATTTTGATCATTAAACCACAACTGATTTTCAATTAACCGGGCGATTTGCGGGGGTACCGCTTTAGGGTATAACAGCGATTGCGCCTGCAACATCACCGTTCCTACCAGGTTCGGCAAGAAGTAGCGGCGGAAGTGAGTTCTAAAGAGACGGTTATAGGCAACAGCGGCATGAAAACCCACTGTTTCTGCTTCCCTGATTGCCTGCACGGCAAGTAAAGCGCTTTTCAGGGAGTTGTAGATGCCTTCACCTGAAAAAGGTTCTACTAAACCGGCAGCGTCGCCGATCAGCAGCAGGTTTCCTTTGGCTACCTCACTTACCGGACCTAAAAAGGGAAGCGGCCAACTACTCAGCGTTCTTTTCGGCGCGATCGCGCCGAAAAGCTGGGTGTATGCCTTAAATAGTCTTTTACGCCCGCAAAGGCCGCCAACGCCGCGGTTAAACCAGCCTTTGCCATGAAAGACCCAGCCCATACCACCTCGAAAAGGTAGCGGGAAGAATTCCAACTGTGGCAGAGCGTCCGGCGCACCATCCCGGAGAGCATTCTCAGGCCTGATCTCTGCCAGTCCCCAGCCGCAGATCTTTTTTCGCCAGCTGCGATCTATGCCCCCGAGCTCGGCGCAACGGCTTAATGCCCCATCGGCCGCGAACAGGTAGCGGGTGCTGATTGTGCTCTGCTTCTTCGCTTTGCGGAAGTCCAGTAAATAGTTATTTCTCCGCTGATCTGCATTAGTGTCGGCAATCTCCTTAACCCCTAGAAGCGCGGTTTCTTCCAGCAAAATAGCCCCTTTTCGGCTGGCGTAGGCAGCCAGCAGCTGATCAAAACGAGCTCTTTCAATCAGTACGCCTAATGGTTTTTCCGCCTGATATTTGTAGCGTTTCTCTTTTCTATTTATTAAAAGCTGTAAAACTGTGGCTATCTCGGTTTCAGGCAGATGAAGCTCAGCCGGCAGCAGGGAAAGGGCTCGACTAGAGACAAAGCCGCCACATATTTTTTGGCGGGGTAAAATATTCCGCTCAATGATGGCCGTTTTCAAACCGGCTTCTGCCGCCGTGGCAGCTGCAAGCGCGCCGGCCGGCCCGGCCCCTACTACTACGAGATCGTAAGTGTTGTTTTGCATAACTTATTTTATCATGTCAGAGCAGAATAACGATTCCGGCCAGCCGGTACTTCTCGGTAATTTTTTCAGCAACACTGGCATCAATAACATAAGTATTCATCGATTAAGGTTTCCCTGGTTAAATCCATTCCGTCTGAATAACTTTTTCCGGATGCTGTTAGTTTCTCCCTGATTATTGGGACAGCAGTAACTGCGTTCAGCTGATCTTCTTTAGCCTCAGATATGTTACGATAGCTTTATCAATAACCTTTTCTGATTAGAAAACATTTTATGAGGAGGCGATTAAACTGGCCTGGATTCCTTATTTGATCATCGCGTTGGGTCTCATCATGCTGCTTTACATTCCCTTTCTAATTTATATCATTCTTACCGATCCAATGCGGGTAGTGCGCTCGGTGTGGCAAGAAGCCGTTACTCCCGAATTTGCAAGGATGATCGGCATACTGGTCGTGCTTATTGCCTTTATCGGCGGCCTGTGGGCTATCTTTAAGGGGTTCAGACTCCTTTAAAAACGGAATTGGTTAAGGATGAGAATCATGAAGTTTTTATAGGTAAAAAAGCGAGATGCTTCTTTTGTGCAGAATAAATTTGATCAGATAACGGCAACGAGACATTGAACTTGAATAATGCGTAATTTTTGCCGCAAATTTATTGCAGTTGCCCCTAAGATTTTTATTTTCAGATCGATTAGAATAGAAATAGAATAGATGGAGGTCAGACCAAGGTGAATGAGCTGATCTATATCGCTGATGATGAAACAAACATCCGCGATGTGGTTAAAACATTTCTGGAAAGCGAAGGATACAGGGTTACCGCTTTTGAAGACGGCGACCAGCTTTTTGCTGCTTTTCAGGAAGAACCCTGCGATTTGATCATCTTAGATATCATGATGCCCGGGTCAAGTGGTTTTGATGTTTGCCGGGAAATTCGTCAGTCCAGCACCGTGCCGATCATCATGTTAACTGCTCGCGACAGCGACCTCGATTATGCTACCGGTATTAACCTGGGCAGCGATGATTATTTTACCAAACCTTTTTCGGCCATGTCCCTGGTGATGCGAGTTAAAGCAATTTTGCGCCGGATTGAATATGAGCGGGCGGGGCAGTGTAAGACTGAAACCGCAACCCTGAGCTTTGCCGATCTAGTCATTAACCAACAGAATAAAACAGCTTTTCTTGATCTGAAGCCGGTAGAACTAACCCCCAATGAATACAATCTGCTTGCCTATTTGGTGGAAAACTCTGAGCGGGCTGTCTCCAGGGAAGAATTGTTGAATACAATCTGGGGCTATACCTGTGAAGTTGAAACCAGGGCTGCTGATGATACAGTCCGCCGATTAAGGAAAAAACTGGCTGCAGGTAAGATTACCATTGAAACAGTCTGGGGTTTCGGGTTCCGCTTAAAGGAGCAGGCCTGAAATGAGTAAGAATGAAGAGCGCAGAATCAGTATTCGCACCAGGATCACCCTGATTATGTTTGCCTATATAGCCGTTGTCTTCCTCGTTGTTTTGTTTGCCTTTAATATCCTGGTTCAGGAATATACGAAAAGTATTGTAAACGAACAGTTGAAAGATTTTTTACAGGCGGCTGAATATGATCAGGAAGAAGTGACTGGTCCCCCTCCCGGTGGGATGCCGCAACCCGATCAGTTTCTCATTATGCCTTCCGGAATTCGCAAGCTGCCCAGGGGGCCGGTAGGGAAAACAGAAGCGATCATCGTTACAGACCAATATGAACTCATTTTCCCCAACATCGAAAATGTCATGTTCTTCGATATCGAAGAAATTGTTAACCTAACTGACCAGCTCGAAGCAACACAGGTTGATTTAAACAGTAAACAGATCATGCAGGTCAGGGCCTCCGGACGGGAATACTATTTAGTATCGATTCCGGTTCAGGCTACTTTTTTCAGCGGTATTGCCTATATGGTACCCTATATTGATATGACTACCATTACCAATTTTGCCAGCCGTATTAATACGGTATTGCTGGTCGTTATGGGTCTGGCTTTTATATTTGCAGCAATCATAGCCGCTTTCTTGGCCGGGGTAATTGCCAAGCCAATCAAGGAACTTACCCGGTTTGCCGGCAGAATAGGCAAGGGCGATTTTACCGAGAGCCTGGTAACCTACCAGGAACTTGAACTGGCTGAGTTGGCTGATAGTATGAATACCGCTGCGACGCAGCTTGAAAGCTACGACCGCGAACAAAAGACATTTTTCCAGAATGTATCGCACGAATTGCGAACCCCATTGCAATCAATCCGTTGCAGCGCTGAAGGAATAGAACACGGCATCCTGGAGCAGCAGCAGGCCAGCCGGGTAATTATTTCGGAAACCGATCGTCTTAGTGACCTGGTCGAGGATTTACTCTACCTGTCAAGGATCGACAGCCTATCCCATGATGAAATCTATACTGAAGCCGACCTTCGCGAACTACTCTCCAACTGCGCTGAACGTCACAGGGGAGTAGCTGCTGAAAAAGGGCTTAATTTTGTCTTTGATTTTGACACGCAGCCGGTATCCTTCCACTGTTCCGAAAAGTATCTATACCGGGCTTTTGCCAACCTGCTGTCCAATGCCATCCGCTATGCCAGGGAAACTATCACCCTGATCTGCTTAATAAAAGGAGACAGCATCGTGATCGAAGTTATTGATGATGGCGACGGTATTAATGAACATGATTTGCCCCATATTTTTAATCGGTTCTATAAAGGCAAAGGAGGAAAATACGGCATCGGTTTGGCTATTGTCAAAACCATAATTGAGCAGCACCAGGGAAAAGTTACAGCGCAGAATACTGACTGCGGCACCACTTTTCGCCTCACCTTACCTGTTCAGCCAAAACAGCTTCAGCATTAAAACCCCATTACGTCAGGCAAGCATTGCCATTACCGCATTTTTGCCGCTTTTTATCCACCCCTTTTCGGGGATTGATCCGGTTGTAATCAATTACTATATTAACAGTTACTAATGTAGAATAAAGGTCAAGCAATCTGAGGAGGCCATTAATATGGATAGCAGTATGAATAAAAAAATGATAATCGTTATTTGTGCAATCACGATTCTTTTATCCGGTTTATTCGGGTTTGGCGGAGCATACCTGGCCAATCTCGTGTTCCCTGCTTCGTACAATAACCAGGCACAATGCCCGGAGCAATCTGCCAATGCGATCAGCACGGCAGTGGTGGATAATGGACAGAGCCTCAGTTATCTCTATGAAGCCTGCGTGGAATTAAGTGTGCCGGATGTCTATAGTCGAAATGCCGATAGCGTGGTTGAAATTACCACTGAAAGCGTTCAGTCTGCCGGCATAATGGGCCAGTACATCTTTAGCGGTGCCGGTAGCGGGATAATTATTACCGCAGACGGTTATGTAGTGACAAATAATCATGTCGTGAACGGGGCCCAAACTATTATTGTCAGGTTAAACAATGGCCAGAGCTATCGGGCAACCCTGGTTGGCCGGGATGTGCGCACCGATATCGCCGTGCTGAAAATCGAAGCAAACGGACTTAAACCGGTGGTCTTCGGTGATTCCGATAAAATAACCATTGGTGAGCTGGCCGTAGCGATCGGCAATCCCCTTGGTGAGCTGGGTGGCACTGTGACCGAAGGGATTATATCGGCCCTCGATCGCGACATCAGTGTTGATGGAGAGAGCATGAAACTGCTGCAAACATCGGCAGCGGTCAACCCCGGCAATTCCGGCGGCGGTCTTTTTAACAGCCGTGGTGAACTGATTGGTATTGTCAATGCAAAATCGGGTGGTTTAAACGTCGAAGGCTTAGGGTTTGCTATCCCAATTAATATTGCAGCTGAAATTATCGAACAGATTATTGATTTTGGTTATGTTCCCGGCCGCCCGGTTCTCGGTGTCCGTCTAATCGATATTACCGATCCCGGTACGGCTATGTATTATCGCGTTCCTGAATTGGGAGTCTACGTTTTCGAAGCAGTAATTCCAAATGGTTTGCAAACTGCCGATCGGATCATCAGTATTAATAATCGACCGGTGGGCAGCACCAGGGATGTCCGGGAAATAGTCGATCTATACGAGGTTGGCGATACAGTTAGAGTCTTAGTCCAGAGGGGCATCAGCGAACTTGAGCTTAATATTACCCTGATTGAAGAAACCTATTAAGACAGTTAGCAGGAGTGATCCGCGATGCTTAGTAATGTGCATTATCGTCATGAACTCAAACACTTGATTACTGCCGGTGATGCAATGATCATCAAAAGCAGGCTTTCCAGTCTGCTGCCTGTAGATAGTCATGCCGGCAGGGAAGGTCACTATCAAATTCGTAGTCTCTATTTTGATACTCCTGAAAATAAGGCTTTACATGAAAAGCTTGAAGGGTTGCCGGTTAAGGAAAAATACCGAATCCGTTACTATAATGATGATCATAGCCTGATAGTCCTTGAAAAGAAATATAAGTATTACGGCCTGGGTCGAAAAAGCAAGGCCAACCTGAGTAAGCAGGAGATCCTTGAAATCCTGAACGGTAGTATTTGTTTTCTAAAAAATTCACCTGAGGCTGTATGCCGAGATTTCTATTACAAGTTGGTCACAGCATGCTTGGAACCAAAAATTGTTGTTGATTATCGCCGGGAAGCTTTTTATTATCCTTCAGGCAATGTTCGGATTACCATTGACAGCAATATCAGGGGGTCATTTAGCGGTACAGATCTTTTTGATCCGGATTTACCTGTTTTACCGGTAATTGGTGACGATTTATCGATTTTAGAAGTTAAATACGATCAGTATCTTCCTGAATTTATCCAGGATATTGTCCAGCTAAATAAATTTACCACTTCAACTTTTTCCAAATATGCTGCAGGGCGTCTTTATCATTAACCGGTATTACCGGGTAAAGGAGTTTGAATCAGATGGGTTTTGAGGATCTTTTCAACACGATGTTTCTGCAAAAGTCAGCAGCATTTTCACTGACTGATATGCTTATTGCGCTCACATTTGCTCTGTTGGCGGGAATCTTTATTTATCTCATTTATCGAAAAACGTTTTGCGGGGTGATCTACTCTCGTCCCTTTAATATTTCACTGGTTCTTTTAACCATGATTACTACCTTAATTATCCTGGCTGTGACCTCTAATGTTGTCATTGCCCTCGGGATGGTCGGTGCACTTTCCATTGTCCGTTTTCGTACCCCGATTAAAGATCCGATGGACCTGGTATTTTTATTCTGGGCGATTGGCGCCGGCATCATTATTGGTGCTGGGTTGATCCCCCTGGCGATAATCGGTTCGGTATTAATCGGGGTGATGATGGTTTTCTTTGCCAGCCGCAACGCCTTTGAAACACCCTATATTGTCATGATCAATTGCAACGGGGACGATTCCGAAAGCAAGGCGCTGACCCTTGTTGGTAAAATATTTCCCCGCTACCGGGTTAAGTCGAAAACAGTTACTGCAGGCAAGGGTACCGAGTTGATCCTGGAAGTGCGTATGAAAAATGCAAAAAGCGATTTCATTAATAATCTATCAGCCATAACCGGAGTTACCAATGCTTCATTAGTTAGCTATAGCGGAGAATACGCCTCTTAGGGAGCATTAACTAGCAGATGAGCAATTACAAGCTATTATTAATCAGTATCATCCTAATCGTTATCAGCGGGTTAGTCATATTCCTGGATCACCGGGGTCTGGCGATAACCGGTTCGATCGATGCCGATCAATCAATGGACCGCTATTTCCGACCGGATGAAGTAATGGAGATCAATATTCAGATCGCTGAAGCTGACTGGCAGGATTTGCTTGCCGATGCCTTGAGTGAAGAATATTATACCGCTTCAGTTACTGTCAATGGCGATTACTTTCCGTTGGTTCAGGTTAGGGCTAAGGGTAATTCCAGTCTTAAATCGGTAGCCAGAACAGCCAGTACCCGTTACAGCTTTAAAATAAACTTCGATGGTATTAATAATGAGCAGACAATGGCCGGAATAAGGCAGCTTAATTTAAACAATAATTTCTCTGATCCTTCTTCGATGCGAGAATACCTTTCTTATCAAATCTTTGGTCAGATGGGAGTGGCAGTACCGCTTTACGGTTACGCTGCGCTCTATATCAACGGGCAATATCACGGTTTATATCTTGCTGTGGAAAGCATTGATGAGCCATACCTGGAAAGAAATTTTGGTCATTTTACCGGTGATCTCTACAAGTCTACAGGTCATGCTTTAACCTATGAAGGAGACGATCCTTCCGCTTACAGTAAATTGGTGGTGGAAAGCAGCAGAAAAAACCCTGACTTTTCTTCTTTGCTTGCCTTGATCAAAGCCCTTGATAGCGGTGAAAGTATTGAAAGACACCTAAATGTTGATGCTTTCTTACGCTATCTTGCGGTTAGCACCGCTCTGGCTAATTTTGACAGTTACCAGGGTCGGATGGCTCATAATTATTACCTCTATGAGCAGGATGGTATTTTCACCATATTGCCCTGGGATCTGAATATGGCCTTTGGGGGCTTTGATCTGGGAGGAGATCCGACGAAGATTTACATTGACGAACCGACCCAGGGTGCGCTTGCCACTAAACCGCTGATTGCTGCCCTTTTCAGTAACGAGCAGTATTTGTCAACTTACCATCTTTACCTGGAAGAAGTAGTTGTTAATTATCTCGATCAACAATATCTGCAGGCGGAAACAGATCGCCTGTTTAACCTGGTAAAAGATCATGTAAAAGCAGATCCAACAGCTTTTTACAGTTATGATCAATTTGTTAAAAATATATCGGAAACAGTTATTGGCGCCGGAATGGGCGGTGAAACAGAAACTGCCCGTAGTATTAGCCGAAATGTACCCGGTATATTAGAGCTTGCGGCCATCATGTCGGATACTATTACCAACCAGCTTGAAGGAAAAACAAGATCATCGAATAACGGTTCCGGCATGGATGGACGCTTTAATATGGGCGGGGCCGGTCTCAATGGGCTTGATGGCCAGGCCCCTGCTCAAATTCGCCCGCCGAGGGAAGATCTTGAGGCATTTATGGATGAACTTAGGGCTGCCGGTGGATTGAATGAAGAGCTACGCACTAAAGCGATCAAAATGGGGATCCCGCGTGAGCTGCTGACCAGGTTTTTGGAACAGGATTATCGATTAGGGCCTGCTATCCTGCCACCCGGAGAAGCAGGGTGGGAAAATACGCAGCAGGCCGAAATTAGCATTCTACCTGTTCTCCTCACATCAGCTGCTTTCATGGTTTTGGCTCTTTTCATGCTCATGTTTTTCCACCGACGCTATTATTCCAAATGTCAATAGACTCAATAGCTAGTTTAATAATTCCTGGTAACAAGGATTTAGTTGCGCTGCTGTGACTGTTGCGATTGTAAGTACTGGTCTAGATGTTCAGCAGCTTTTACCCCTTCGGCAATGGCATGAACCACCAGTGACTGGCCACAGGCAATGTCACCGGAAGAAAAAACGCCTCTCCTGCTGGTCATGTGCCGGTCATCAATGAGGATATTTCCTTTTTCATCTCGTTCGAGTTCAATTGCGTCGGCCAACGGGGTCGGCCCGGGTCCTATAAACCCGAGCGCCAGCAATACCAGGTCTGTATCAATTGTAAAATCGCTGTTTTTTATTTGCACCGGTGTAAGTCTGCCGGATTTCTCCACCCATTCAACCTCACAGCAGAGTAATTGTTTTAACTCGTTGTTGTCATTGCCTATAAACTCTTTGGTTGCAATACACCAGCGTCTAATTCCACCCTCTTTATGACTGCTGGAAATGCGATTTATCTTAGGCCATAAAGGCCAAGGGTTTTTTTCACTGCGTTTATCGGGTGCCTGAGGCATTATTTCCAGTTGATGAATAGCATTCGCCCCCTGGCGGATTACCGTACCGATACAATCTGAACCTGTATCTCCTCCGCCAATAACAACAACATTTTTACCCGCAGCAAATATATTTTCTTCTTCAGCCAGTGGTTCGCCAAGAATTCTTTTGTTCTGAGCTTTTAGTAAATCTAGTGCAAAATAGATGCCCTTAAGAGCACGCCCGGGGATTTCTAAATCGCGAGGCTCTTCTGCGCCACCTGCTAAAAGCACTGCCGCAAAATGGCGTTTCAGATAATTAAATGATAAGTCACTACCTACTGTTATTCCACCTTCAAAGGTTACTCCTTCATCTTTCATCAGATTGATCCGTCGCCACACGATACTTTTATTTAGTTTAAAATTCGGAATACCATACATTAATAAGCCACCCGGACTTAGTTCTTTGTCGTAGACGGTAACCACGTAGCCTTTTTGATTGAGTATTTCCGCAGCAGCTAAGCCGGAAGGGCCTGCCCCGATTACTGCAATTCTTTCCTGGCGTCGTGTTTTTGGTGGGCGTGGCATTATCCAGCCTTCACTGAAACCTTTTTCAATGATCATTTTTTCTATTTGTCTGATGGTAACCGCTTCCTCATTGATCCCTAACACACAGGAGCCTTCACAGAGGGCTGGGCAGATGCGGGCAGTGAATTCAGGGAAAGGATGGGTGGACAATAATAGTTTTAGTGCCGCTTGCCAGAGACCATTTCTGATTAGTTCATTAATTTCCGGTATTAGGTTGGCCAGTGGGCAGGCATAACCGTGGCAGAAAGGCGTGCCGCAAGACATGCAGCGTGAGGCCTGCTGTACGATCTCGTCATCTGCCAGTGAACGTTCTACTTCTTCGAAATCCTTCAAACGTTCTTCAATGTTACGATAGCCTGGCTCAACTCGCCTGATTATTGTATTTGCATCTATAGCCATAATAATTTCTCCCTTAGTTTAATTGGCCTGTGGTTGGACTCTTTTTACTTCTTTGTCCTCAAGGCTCATCTTGCCCAGGGCAAGCCTGTATTCCATCGGGAATACTTTGATGAAAAAAGGCAGGCAATCTTGCCAGTTATCGAGAATGAAAGCAGCCTTAGGGCTATCTGTATAGGTGCGATGTTTTTCAAGCAGACTCTTCAGCTCAAGGATATCTTCTTTTTCTGTTAAAAATTCAAGATCAATCATATCCAGATTGCAGTTAGAATCGAGCTGGCCATGCCTGTCGTAAATATAGGCAATACCACCACTCATTCCTGCACCGAAGTTTACACCTGTTGGTCCCAGCACAACTACACGCCCGCCAGTCATATATTCGCAGCCATGATCGCCCACGCCTTCTACTACGGCAATAGCCCCGCTGTTACGAATTGCAAAGCGTTCACCAACCATCCCATTAGCATATAACTCCCCTGAAGTTGCGCCATAAAGGATAACATTACCGGCAATAATATTCTTGGCAGGATTATAAGCAATGCCTTTAAAAGGTTTCAGAATAATCCGTCCGCCGGCCAGTCCCTTTCCAACGTAGTCATTAGCCTCACCCTCAAGGTTTAAGGTTAATCCGCGGGCGGCAAAGGCACCGAAACTTTGCCCGGCTGAACCCTTCACATTCAAAGTAATAGTATCATCGGGCAACCCATTATTTCCATGTTTTAAAGCAATCTGATTGGAAATAATTGTCCCCAGGGTGCGATTATGATTATGAATTGGAACTTCAACTGTTACCGGCTTACTGATCCGAATTGCCTGTTGAACCTGGGGCAGCAGTTGGCTGTCAAGTGTGTCTTCTAAGCTAAAGGGATGTGGGTTAGTAAAATAAAAATCTTTTCTTTCAGCTTCCGGTTTTAACAATAATCTACTCAGATCAATATTTTTTGTTTTCCAGAATGTAATTTCTTTGTTATGCTCTAAAAGGTCAACCCTACCGACCAGGTCGTCTACTTTAATAACCCCCAGGCTGGCCATAATAGTTCTTAACTCTTCAGCGATAAAAAACATCAGGTTTTTAACATACTCGGTCTTGCCGGCAAAATATTTGCGCAGACGCTCATCCTGAGTGGCCACCCCTACCGGACAACAGTTAGAGTGGCAGTCACGCATCATTACGCAGCCACAGGCTACCAGGGCCGCAGAGGCAAAGCCAAATTCTTCGGCACCCAACATGCAGGCTATTGCTACATCGCGGCCGGTTTTTAAGCCACCGTCGACCTGCAGTCTAACCCGGTTGCGCAGTCCATTTAGAATTAAGGTTTGCTGGGTTTCAGAAAGACCCAATTCCCAGGGAACACCGGTATGCTTAATTGAAGAAAGAGGGGCTGCGCCTGTGCCGCCATCTGCTCCACTGATGAGGATCATATCGGCCCTGGCTTTGGCTACTCCGGCAGCGATAGTTCCGATACCCACCTCGGAAACGAGCTTAACCGAGATTCGGCTTTTAGGATTTGCATTGCGCAAATCGTAAATTAACTGCGCCAGATCTTCAATAGAATAAATATCATGATGTGGGGGAGGAGATATTAGTGTTACGCCCGGGGTTGAGTGTCTTACCCGTGCAATAGTCAGGTTTACTTTGTGCCCGGGTAGCTGACCACCTTCACCGGGTTTAGCACCCTGGGCAATCTTGATCTGTATTTCCTGGGCATTTGCCAAATATTCGGCAGTGACGCCGAAACGGCCACTGGCGACCTGTTTAATTGCGCTACACCAATTTTTCCCATCGGCAGCTAAAGTATAACGTTCAGGGTCTTCGCCACCCTCGCCGGAATTACTTTTACCGCCAATTTCGTTCATTGCTTCGGCTAAGGTTCTATGGGCTTCAGGGCTAATTGAGCCATAAGACATGGCACCGGTCACAAATCGTTTTACTATCTCTGCTGCCGGTTCCACTAAAGTAATGTCTAAGGGCTTGGTTGCTTTAAAATGGATGAGACTGCGCAGAGTGAATTGTTTTTCGCTTTGATTGTTGATCAACTCTGCATACTGCTGGTATTTAAGATAATCATTTGCTTGGACTGCATGTTGCAGTGTGCTGATCGATTCCGGTGACCAAAGGTGCCTTTCACCATCAATCCGGTAGGCATATTGGCCTCCGGATGGCAATATTCTTGATTTTTCATCTGTCATGCAAAAATTAAGGTATTCTTGATAGCGTAGATTGACTTCAGCCGCAACCTCATCCAACCCCAAACCCTGAACGCGGGAACTAGTTCCGCCAAAGTAATTATTAATCAGTTCATCATTTAAGCCCACCGCTTCAAAAACCTGACCATTGCGGTAACTGCGCAGGGTCGATATGCCAATTTTTGACATAACCTTTAGAATGCCTTTACACAAGGCTCGAACGTAATTTTCCATTGCTTTCTGATTGGAAATATTTTTGCCAAGCAAATCTTTATCGGCCATGTGAGCAATTGTATCAAAAGCCAGGTAAGGATTGATGGCTGTTGCCCCGTAACCTAATAACAAGGCCATATGCATAACTTCCCGCGCTTCGCCACATTCGGCCAGAATGCCGGTTTTAGTGCGCAGCCGTTTCTTGACTAAATATCTGTTTACTGCAGATACTGCCAATAGTGAAGGGATCGGGGCCATCCCCTCGTCCAAATCCCGATCGGATAGTACCAGTAAACCATAACCTTCTAATATTGCTTTTTCGGCATGATGGCATAGATCATCCAGGGCCTTCTTTAAGGCGGTTCCCTCACCACCTGCTGGAAATTGGATTTTAAACTTCTTGCTTCTAAAACCTTTTTCTTCAAGACTGCAAAGCCTAATCAGATCTTCGTTGGATAGGATAGGATGATTCAGTTTGATTAAATGAGCTTGCTGAGGTGTTTCCTTCAAGATGTTGTCTGGCGCACCGATAAAGGTCATTAGTGACATTACCAGCTCTTCACGATGGGGATCGATAGCCGGATTAGTAACCTGGGCAAAGCATTGCTTAAAATACCAGAAAAGCAGCTGAGGCTTTTCCGATAGAATAGCCAACGGTTGATCTGCCCCCATCGACCCAACAGGTTCTGCCCTGTTTGTAGCCATATTTTTAAGGATGATGTTTAGATCTTCACGGGTATAGCCAAAGATCTTTTGGTGGGCTAGTAAATTTTTATTATCAACTTTAAGTGGAGCCATGGCATTAAAAAAACCATGGATCGTGAGCTGGTTTTCCTGGGTCCAGCGGCGATACGGTTGAAGACGAGAAAGCCTGATTTTAATCTCTGTATTTTTGAGCAGTCTTTTTTCTTCGAGGTCAACTAAAAGCATTTCTCCGGGTCTTAGAGCACCCTTTTCTTTAATATCGTCCGCTGGAATATCGATCACACCTGCTTCAGAGGCGAATACCATAAACCCGGATTTGGTTAAAGTATAACGGGTGGGTCGCAAACCATTGCGGTCGAGGATGGCTCCGATTTTATTTCCGTCGGTAAAGACAACAGCAGCCGGACCGTCCCAAGGTTCGATTAAGCCGGCGTGGTATTCAAAAAAACCTCTAAGATCCGGTCCGATCGGATATTTATCACCCCAGGCCTGGGGAATCAGCATTGCCATGCTATGTTCGATCGATCTTCCCCCATTAAATAAAAGTTCAAGGACATTATCCAGGTTTGCTGAGTCGCTGGCTTCAGGTTCCAGTACCGGTAGAATTTTTTTTATATCTTTACCAAACAGGACTGACTCAAAATTATTTTCGCGGGAAGCCATCCAGTTACGGTTTCCTTTCAGGGTATTGATTTCTCCATTATGGCAAAGATAACGGTAGGGATGGGCTAATGGCCAGGAAGGGAAAGTATTGGTACTAAAGCGCTGGTGAACAATCACGAAAGCGCTTTCTACTGCTCCATCAACAAGATCAGGATAAAACACCTCGACCTGTTCCGGCATAAGTAAACCTTTGTAGACAATGGTCCGGCAAGAAAGACTTACTATATAAAAGATTTCATCTTCATTAAGCAGTGCGGATACTTTTTTTTCAGCATCCTTGCGGGCGATATAAAGTTTACGTTCAAGTTCATGATCACGAACCCCGCAACCGTCGACCAGACATTGGCTGACAAAGGGCATATTCTCCAGGGCAACAGAACCGAGGACGTCTGGAACGACAGGCACTTTGCGCCAGCCGATCAACTTCAAATTCATCTCTTCAAGCGATTGAGTAATAATGGCGCAGCATCTATTCCTGATAGTATCGCTGTGTGGTAGGAAGATCATGCCCACACCATAAGCTGATGGAGCAGGTAATGCCCAGTCATTTTTGCCTGCTAGCCGACGAAAAAAGCGGTCAGGGATTTGAAACTGTAAACCCGCCCCATCGCCTGTTTGATCATCAGCGCCTGTTGCACCGCGATGCAGAAGGTTTTTTAGGACGCTGACCCCCTTGCTAATCATTTCATGATTTTTTTCGCCATTAATATTTACCAGAAAGCCGAGGCCACAGGCATCATGATCATAGGCAGGATTATACATACCTTTTTCTGTTAAATGATTCTTTTGACAATTATTAAGCATTTTGATCAGTCCCGAAGATTGATATGGATCGAGGTAGCCTAAAAGAATTGCTTTCTATCATAATCTGCTTCGTATAAAAAATCAAGACATCGAATCATTTTTTGCGACAAATTGCTCAAGCAATATTCAAGTTTTTATTGTTGCTATCTTCTGGCCTGCTTTTCTTTGCTATAATTGGTATAGCTCGATTTCAATTAATCGAAACAAGAGTAGGTGACCAAATGAATTTCAAAAGCCTGCGTTACCCCGATCTCTATCATGGCCGTTTAGGCAAGAACTACTTTGAAGGCTGGTATTTTAAACTGGTCAACCAGGCAAAAGACCGTTCATTTGCCTTTATCCCCGGGATCTTTTTCAGCCCCCGGCAGAAACATCAGCATGCTTTTATTCAGTTAGTCGATGGGATGAAGAAAACTTACAGTTATGAACGCTTTTCTGTGCAGGATTTTGCGGCATCCCGGACTAAATTCTCGATTGCAATCGCCAAAAATACCTTTTCGCTTGACGGCATCAGTTTTAATCTGGTTCAGGCAAGGACAGAGCTGAAGGGCGAAGTTGTCTTTAAGAACCATCTCTACTGGCCCGATAGCTTTCTTAATCCCGGCAGTATGGGCTTCTATAATTATCTGCCGAAGATGCAGTGTTACAGCCAGGTCTGTGCCATGGATTTCGATCTCCAGGGCAGCCTTGAACTAAATGGCGAAATCATTGATTTTGATGGTGGAAGAGGTTATATCGAAAAAAACTGGGGGTCAGCTTTCCCCTATTCGTGGATCTGGATCCAGTGTAACCACTTTCAGACAGAACGGGCTGCGCTCAGTTGCTCCCTCGGCCATATTCCCTTCCCATTCTCCAGTTTCCGGGGTTTTTTGGTTGGGCTCTATGTGAATGCCAAGTTTTATGAATTTACTACCATGAATCGCAGCACGGTAGAAGTGATCCAAAAAGGCACTGATGTGACGATGCGCCTGAAAAACCGGCGCTACAGCCTGACCATAGAATGTGAAACCAGCAATGAGGATTTCATCCTGCTGAACGGCCCGCGCGGTGACCAGATGGTGCCTTTGGTGCAGGAAAATCTACAGGGTCTTGTTCATGTTGTTCTTGAAGACAACTTGAAGCGAAAAGTGATTTTTGATGCAAAAGGTAGCTGCGCCGGGGTTGAATACGGCGGTGAGCAGATGCTGGTCTTAGATTAGCTGCTTAAGGTCTGGAAACTCTTAATTACACAATTTCCCATAATTGATCTGAAATTTCACCATTATTATTTGTTAATATTGGCATACGAAGGATGAAGGAGGGTTGGGCGATGCAATCCAAGGTTAAAATTTTGCTATTTATCATCATTCCCCTGGTTTTAATAATCTTAGCGATTGTTGGAATCAGAAGCCTTTGGAATGCACGCGACACTGAGACCCAACCTTCTCCCGAGATGCTGGCTGTGGTAGAGCGCGGTTCTATAGAGGTTTGGGTGACCGGTTCTGGAGTAATCAGGCCGGTAGCAGAAGAGGTTGTAATGACAACTATCGGTGGGACTATCGATCAATATTACCTTGAAGATAATATGTCAGTTAATGCCGGTGATGAACTGGTAGTTTTGAAAACACAGAACTCTGGTTTGCAAGTGGAAAAATTAAGGAATGATATCTCAGCTCTTGAAATAGATTTGGAAAAACTTAAAGACGAAGGAACTTTATCCTTTATTATGGTACCTGGCAAAGGTTCTGTCTTATGGCTGATCTGGGAGGGTGATCTTGTAAGCAGGGGAGATATAATTGCCCGTTTTACCTGGTTTGATGACAGCGGTACTGAATCGTATGAAAAAGAAACTATAGATATCCAGGCTCCCGGACCGGGGACAATCACTGAACTGCGGGCCCAAAATGATGAGATTGTAGATGGTTATCAGATCCTGGGTGTAATTGATGATTTGGAAAGAACAGTAGCAATTGAGCAGCAGATCATAGCAAAAGAGCTGCAGGTAAGACAGTTAGAACAAGAAATTAATGATCTGCTTGAAATACAGACTGAAACCCGTAAAAACAGCGTGATTACAGCCCCAATAAGCGGTACGTTATTGCTTCCTGAGCCGAACAATTTTGCCGCCGGTATGAATGTGCCCCAGGGAACTGTGTTGGCAACAATAGTTGATTACAGCACTTTTGAAGTGATCGTCCCGATTGATGAACTTGATATCAACAAAATAGAAATTGGCAAGGACGCAGAGATTACCGTTGATGCCCTGCCAGGTGAAACTTTATTTGGTGAGGTCGTAAATATTGCTGACCGGGGCCAAAATGTTGGTGGCATAGCTGTATTTGAAGTAACAGTGGCTATTACCCGGGCAGAAGGATTGAAATCTGCGATGAGCGCCAGTGCTTCTATCCTCACTGAAACAAGGTTAAATACTTTATTAGTCCCGATTGAAGCGGTAACAGAAGTGGAAGGGGTAAATACGGTATTAGTTTTCGAGCAAAACCAGGAATCGGGTAAGAGTGAAGTTAGTTCTGTTATCGTAGAAACCGGTATTTACAATTCATCTTCCATCGAAATTCTCTCAGGTTTGCAAGAGGGGCAGCAGATCGCTATTCAAAGTATCCAGAATGATTTTGAAAATTTAAGACCCGGACAAAGCGGTCCGTTTGTGAGGCAGGAAGAGTGATCAGAACAGTAGAGTTAAGCAAACATTACCTGATGGGAGATGTGAAGGTTGATGCCCTGAAGAAAATAAACCTTCATATTGACGAGGGTGAATTTTTTGCAGTGCTCGGTCCTTCCGGTTCTGGAAAATCAACCCTGATGAATATACTGGGTTGTCTCGATGTACCCACTGCCGGGCAGTACTGGCTTAATGGCCGGGAAGTAAGCCGTCTTTCTGATAATCAGCTTGCAGAAGTCCGCAACCGGCAAATCGGTTTTGTCTTCCAGAGCTTCAACCTGATGCCCCGTTTAACTGCATTAGATAATGTAATTCGCCCTTTGGTATACCGGGGTATGGGCTATCGGGAACGTTTGCGGCAGGCCAAGCAAGCCCTTGAACAGGTCGGTTTACAAGATCGGATGGATCACCGCCCGACCCAGCTATCCGGGGGGCAGCAGCAACGGGTGGCGGTAGCCCGGGCCATTGCCGGTAATCCGGCGATCATTTTAGCTGATGAACCGACCGGTAATCTTGATACAGCATCCGGTGAAGCGGTGATGGCACTTTTACAGGATCTTCACCGCCAGGGGCGAACAGTAATAATGATCTCACATAACCCAGATACAGCTTTGATTGCCGATCGGTGGATAAAAATTCTTGACGGCCGAATCGTGGAAGAAAGGAGCGTTCACTAAGATGCTCTTTTTGCAAGCGGTGAGGCTGTCATTTGAAGCGATTTGGTCTAATAAACTGCGCTCTTTTTTAACAATGTTAGGTGTAATCATCGGAGTTTTCGCCGTTGTAGCACTGGTTTCAATCGGGCAGGGGGCAACAGCTACAGTAACCGAGCAGGTTGAAGGGATGGGTGCAAACTTGATTACAGTGAATATTTTGGGTCGGGGCACTCAAACTACGCTTTCACTGGAAGAAGCCATGGCCCTTGGCAACCGGGCTGGTATCGAAGCTGTAGCACCACTAGTTAGTAATGAGGGAACAGTCAAGGCGGGCAACAATTCAATCCGGCTTGCAGTTGTGGGCAGCTCTCCCGAATATCAGGTAGTCCGTAATCATTATGTTCAGACCGGACGTTTTATTACTTCAACAGACATTAATTACCGGCAAAAAATTGCAGTGATTGGAACAGAAGTTGAATCAGAGTTGTTTCCGTATAGCAATCCCATCGGTCAAGAGATTAGAATTGACGGAAACATTTTTACCGTAGTCGGTGTGATGGAAGAAAAAGATGGGGCAGAGATGACAGGGGGCGCCAGTGATAATACTATTATCATTCCGGTCAGCACAGCCCTGCGTCTGTTTCAGAGCCCAGGGGTTAGAACAATTTATCTTCAAGCAGAATCACCTGAGTCAACCGACCGGGCAGCAGCTGCGGTTGAAGCAACCTTGAAGTATCAATTTAAAGATGAAGATGCTTACCAGGTTATTAACCAGGCTCAGATTCTTGATCTTGTCAACGAAGTTACCGGAACCCTGACGATCATGCTTGGCGGTATTGCCGGTATATCGTTACTGGTGGGGGGTATCGGAATCATGAATATAATGCTGGTTTCAGTGACGGAACGAACCCGCGAGATCGGTATCTGTAAAGCGCTGGGGGCGAAACGGCGCGATATACTCTACCAGTTTGTAGTAGAGTCAGCAGTGATCAGCAGCCTCGGGGGTATTATTGGGGTCGCTCTCGGCTACGGAGTGGTTAGCGTCTTAAGCCGGTTAGTTGCACTACCTGCCGCATTTTCACTGCAGGTTGTGGTAACAGCAATGCTCTTTTCTTTATTCGTTGGTCTTTTTTTTGGTATTTATCCTGCCAACAAAGCTGCCAAGCTTAACCCGATTGATGCTTTGCGGGCTGAATAGCTATAAAATTATAATATGCCGTTTATTAACGGAGGGATATAAATGTCCTATCAAATATATCTGGTTGAAGATGAACAAAACCTGAACCGACTACTTACATCTTACCTGCAGAAAGAAGGTTGGAAAGTATCTTCGTTTCATACCGGCGGGGAAGCCCGGGAAGCGATGTGTATTAAGCCGCATCTCTGGATTCTTGACATCATGCTCCCCGACATGGACGGTTATGAACTTATTTCCGAAATCAAGGAAGTATCACCACAGGTGCCGGTCGTTTTTATCTCAGCTCGCGACAGCGATTTGGATCGTATCATCGGTTTGGAAAAAGGTAGCGATGATTACCTGCCGAAACCTTTCCTGCCGCGGGAACTAATTATGCGTGTCAGCAAGATATTAGAAAGAGTTTACGGCAGCGCTTTTAGAACTGAAAAACAGGAAACAACCTCTGAACTTTCGCCCTATACCGTGGAATCGGGCAAAAGGAAAGTCTTAAAAAATAATCAAAAAATTGATCTTACATCAAAAGAATATGATCTTTTGCTGCTCCTTTTAGAAAATCGCGGTAATGCCTTGTCCCGGGAGCAGCTTCTGCAACATCTCTGGGGTAATCTTTATTATGGCAGTGACCGGGTAGTTGATGATCTGGTCAGGCGACTGCGCAAAAAAATGCCGGAAATTGAGATTGAAACAATCTACGGCTATGGCTATCGGTTGGTGTAAACATTATGATCAAGCACAAACCATTATCGATTCAAATCTGGTTAATTTTCGGCCTCACCATGGTTCTTTCACTGTTGTTAATCTCCCTGGTGCCCTGGGCCTTAGTTGACCTTCTGGAGCCGGGTGTTAACATGGCTATTGATCGAATCCAGCTTTCTTTGTTGGAAAGGTACAACAACCAGGAAATTACCCTTGATGAGCTTCCTTTTGCCGAAACCGTTACCCACCCGCTCATCTCAACGACACTCAGCCATATAATCCTGCATAGTGACGGCAGTTATCAGTCAACTACAAGGTTACCACTGGCTGTTATCGATGAAATTGCCAGTCAGGCTGATGGCCTTGACAATGATGATTTTACTGCCCATGCCGGACGGATTGAATCGGCCAACCTTTTTTACCTGATCAGGCGTATCGATACCGGCGCAGAAGAAGCCTTCCTCATTACTTATGGATGGGATTTTTACCGCGATGAAATGGTGAAGGGCCTTTTTTACCGTTTTCTGATTGTGATTGGCTTAATACTACTCATATGTTTGGTCCCAGCCCTGCTTCTGGCCCGCTATATTTCGAAACCCCTGGTGCAGTTGGAGTGCCACGTCAGGCAGATTGCCGACCGCCACTGGCATCAGCCGATTAGGGTTAAAAGAGACGATGAAATTGGCAACCTGGCGGCCTCGATTGAAAAAATGCGTAAGCGCCTGATTCAGCAGGATAAAGCCCAACAATCTTTTTTGCAGAACATTTCGCATGAACTTAAAACCCCGGTGATGGTTATCCGCAGTTATGCCCAGTCTATTTCGGATGGTATATTCCCCCAGGGTGATCTGGCCAGCACCATCAAAGTAATTGATGAAGAATCAGAACGTCTGGAAAAAAGAATTCAGGACCTGCTCTACCTGACTAAAATTGATTATCTTTCCACTCACGAGCCGGTAGATGACACCGCAGATTTAAGCGAGATTCTGTACGATGTTATCGGCAGATTAAGCCGCCGTCGTAGTGAGGTGCAGTGGTCAACCGCTTTGCCTTCCCTTATGGTTCCGGGAGCGTCGGAACAATGGACGGTTGTTTTTGAAAACTTGCTTGATAACCAGATTCGTTATGCTGCCGGCCAGATAGCGGTTTCTCTGGAACGAAAACAAAACGAAGCAGGCAATCATTATGCCCTGGTTCGTTTATGGAATGACGGCCCGCCGATTGATGATCCGGTTATGGAAAAACTGTTTCAGAAATTTAACCACGGCCCTGGTGGCCAGTTCGGACTCGGACTGGCGATTGTCCAGCGCCTGATTCACCTTTACTCTGGCCGAATCTGGGCAGCAAATGAAAACAGCGGGGTTGCCTTTTACCTGGAGATTCCCGCTAGCAAAACTCATAGTACCGGGCAGGAGGACCTTAAACAATGATCGAAAGTCAGTCTGGAAAAATGATCGCGGTTAATAATCTGGTTAAGACCTACCAATCCGGGGCAGAGCCCTTTGATGCTTTACGCTCAATTAGCTTTAGTGTTTCAGCGAACGAATATATCGGGGTTATCGGTAAATCAGGAGCCGGGAAAACAACGCTGATTAACATGCTAAGCGGGGTGGATCAAATCACCTCGGGCCAGGTTCATGTCAATAGTACGGCCGTTCACCTGCTAAAAGATGATCAATTGGCGCTCTGGCGGGGTTTGAACCTCGGTGTGGTCTACCAGTCCTTTCATTTGCTGCCGATGCTTTCCCTGATCGATAATATTACCCTGGCCATGGATTTTTGCGGTACTTATCGCCACGGCAGGGCGGAGAAAAAAGCCCTGGAACTACTCGACAGTGTTGAACTGGCAGCCCATGCCCGCAAACTGCCGGCCGAGATTTCCGGTGGAGAGAAACAGCGGGTGGCCATTGCCAGGGCTTTAATCAATGATCCCGCGGTGATCCTGGCCGATGAACCGACCGGCAGGCTCGATTCGGCAACATCAGAAACCATATATACGATTTTTACAGACCTGATCAAAAGAGGTAAAACAATCGTCATGGTTTCACATGATCGAACCCTGGCCGACCGGGTTGACCGGGTGCTTAATCTTGAAGACGGAAAAATAATTAACGATGGCGGCGATCTACAATGACAGCTGATTATGATCAAAGAACTGGTCAGTCCCCACTGATTGAAATGAAAGCTTTAGCCAAAACCTATTACACAATATCCGGGGCCTATCCGGCCTTAAAAGATATTAATCTAAAATTTTACCGGGGAGAATTTGTCGGAGTGATTGGTAAATCCGGTAGCGGCAAATCAACCTTGGTCAATATGATCACCGGGATTGATCATCCCACCGCGGGCAAAGTCTATGTTGACGGGTTAGATATCCATGCTTTGCCTGAAAGCAGGCAGGCCCGCTGGCGGGGTAAAAACTTAGGCGTGGTCTTTCAATTTTTCCAGCTATTACCAATGTTAACCCTGACGGAAAATGTTTTGCTGCCCATGGATTTTTGCAACATGTATGATCCGGCTGAACGGCCGGCAAGGGCGCTTGCCCTCTTAAAAATGGTGGGTCTGGAGCAGCTGGCCCATAAAATGCCGGGTTCAGTATCGGTAGGACAACAACAAAGCGCAGCTATCGCCCGGGCCCTGGCCAACGATCCACCGATTATCGTTGCCGATGAGCCGACTGGAAACCTCGATCTAAAAACAGCCGAATCCGTTTATCACCACTTCGCCAGACTTGCGGCAGAAGGGCGCACCATTATTATGATTACCCATGATCCTGAAATTGAAGACCGTCTGACCCGGACAGTGCGCCTTAAAGATGGTGAAGTGATCAGCCCCGTTAAAAACCTGGCCATTGCGGCTTCCGCTGAAACAACTAACCAGCCAGGGGGTGCAGACCGATGAGGCCACGCTGGCGCAAAGTTATTGCTGACTGGCGGAGCAATCTGCCCCGCTTTATCCTGGTGACCCTTTCACTGATGGGCGGTCTTTTTTCCATCGGCATCATCGCCGGCGGTTATATTACTACTCTTGATGATATGCAGGGTGGTTTTAGCGCGATCAATCCTTCAGATATCAGGATCAGAACCGAAAATTTTGATCAGAGCCTGATTGACCAGGTTAGCAGCCTGGACGGAGTAACTGCCGCAGAGGGTGAAAAAATGATTTTCGCCCAGCTGCTTACTGCTGAAGGTAAATGGCAGGATATTATCATTCGCGTCTTGCCGGAAGAAGAGCAGCAGATCAACCAGGTAGAGCTGCTTGAGGGTCGCTTGCCACAGGAAGAGGAGATTATTTTTGATATCCACCGGGCAATCGATTATCAAATTGGCGAAGAAGTAACCATCCAGACTGCCGCCGGTCAAATCCGTAAGATGCAGTTTACCGGCATGGTTCGCGATCAGACTATCGGCACCCTCAGCGGCAGCTACTTTATCGCTCCGGTTTATGCCTATGTTACCTATGATACTTTACCCTGGCTGAACCAGGAAAAGAGCTATGATCTGCTGCTGGTAACCGTTGAACCCGAGCTCTCAAATCAAGAGTACCAGGCGCTTAAAGACGATTTAACCGGTTTGGTTGAACAAAGTGGGCGTTATGTTTTTACTATCACCGACCTGCGTTACGATAATCACCCCAACAGCGGCTATGTCAGCGCGGTCTCCAATTTGCTGGCCCTGTTAGGTTTCCTATCGGTATTTTTAAGCGGGTTTTTAGTCTACAATGCCATGGCTGCCCTGCTGGCGCAGCAGCTGCAGCATATCGGCATCTTGAAGGCAATTGGGGCCCGTCAAAACAGTATTATTAAAATGTATATGGTCTTTATTTTTGTCTTTGGTTTGCTAGCCCTGGTGGTCGCCGTGCCCCTGTCTGCTTTGGCGGCCAATTCATTAGGACAGTTTCTTGGCTTGCGCCTGAACTTCAATGCCGGTGGTCTACGTTTGGTTCCCCTTGCAGTAATGATCCAGACGGTTATCGCGATCATTTTACCGCAGGCCGCCGGTATTGTTCCCATCCTGAAAGCTTCAAAGGTTAGTGTCCAGGAGGCGATAAATTCCACCGGTATTCAGACTGATGAATTTGGTAAAAGCCGCTTGGATCGCCGTCTTGAAAGGATCAAAGGTGCCGGTCGTCCCTTACTGATTTCTTTGCGTAACACTTTTCGACGCAAGAGTCGCCTGGTGCTGACCCTGATTACTTTAAGCCTGGCCGGGGCGGTTTTCATCGCCACTTTTAACGTGCGAGCGTCGGTTGAAGCCTATATCGAAAAGGTTACAGCTTATATCCTGGCCGATGTTAACCTTGACTTTGACCGCAATTACCGTATAAATGAAATTGAGGCTATTGCTAAAACCATACCCGAAGTGGCGATGGTCGAGCCGCGCAGCGCCGTAACAGCACAGCTACTTAATGCTGATGGCGGGGCCCTTGAAACAGTAGAGATCTGGGGCACCCCTCCTGAATCGTTAACCATTAAACCAATCCTGCTCGACGGTCGCTGGCTTGTGAAGGGCGATCGCAATGCCATTGTATTAAACGAGGCCTTTGCCTCATTTTACCCGGATCTAAAAGTTGGCGATACCGTTTCCTTTACCATCAGGCACCGGGAAGTAGATTTCGTAATCGCCGGCTTTTTTCAGTTTATCGGCAGCGATTTCTTTTTAGCCTACGCGCCGATCGATTACTTAAACGAAGTCAGCGGCAACAGGAATAAAGCGACAAACTATCAGGTAGTTGCCGCTGATAGCCTGGTCCTGCAGAATGGCGAAGAAGCCCTGGCCCGCAAGCTCGATGATACCTTCAGAACCCGGGGGTTTTCAATTCGCAACGCTTCGACCAGCAAAAGCATCCGCGGTAACGCCACGCTGGGGCTCGATACGATGACCTTTTTTCTCTTAATCATGTCCGGTTTAACCGCCCTGGTCGGCAGTATCAGCCTCACCGGAACAATGGGGATGAATGTGATGGAGCGCACCCGTGAAATCGGGGTGATGCGGGCTATTGGGGCAACCGATCGACAGGTGATGAAGCTGGTGCTAACCGAAGGCTTGATTATTGGCTTAATTAGCTGGTTCATTGGCGTACTGCTGGCATTCCCCATCAGCTACCTGATGTCTTACATCATTAATATGTCGATCTTTGGTGTAACCGGTGAATTTTCTTTCACTGCTACCGGGTTCATCATCTGGTTGGGTATCGTGCTGGTTTTGTCGCTAGTTGCCGGCATTATTCCGGCTAATAATGCTGCCCGGTTAACGATCCGGGAGGTGCTCTCGTACGAATAAAGTCTGGCGGAACAGAATTTATGATATCTTATTTTGCTTAAATTAATAGCGATCTGGAGGTCGATGATCATGAAGAAAAGTCTTTATTTGATATGTCTTGTTTTACTACTCCTGCTAGGCGCCACGGGTTGCGATCTTATGCCGCTAGCGGAAGAGTCCGAAGAAAATGTGGTTTCCAGCCCGATAACGGAAGCCGGGGTGATCGCTGAAGCCAACCTGGTTCCGGTAAAATATAGTGCCCTGCGTTTTACCATGCCCGGGATGGTCGCTGAAGTTACCGTTTCAGAGGGCGAAGAGGTAGAAGAAGGACAGCTGCTGGCCCGCCTGGACAATATTGAGCCGCTCGAGGCACAGCTGCTGGCGGCTGATCTGGCGGTTCTCGAGGCGGAACAGCAGCTTGAAGAACTGGAAAAATACCGCACCGACGAGGATGCCCTCGAGCTGGCAGAAGCTGCTCTCGATCTGGCAAAAGGCCAGCAGCGGGCTGCCAGAAAAGCTTTAGAAGACAGCACATTGACCGCGCCTTTTGATGCCAAAGTCATGCGGATTGAACTGGAAGAAGGCGTTTACACCTCACCGGCAGAGCCGGCTATGGTCTTGGCCGACACCTCTTCCTGGTACCTGGAAACCTTCGATTTAGACGAAAATGAAGTAGTCAGGATCAGTGAAGGAGATAAGGTGGATATTATGTTTGATGCTTTGCCTGGCCAAAATTTCAGTGGTGAGGTAGAATCAATCAGCGAATACTTCCTGGAAAGCTTCGGCAATATTACCTATGTCGTTCGGATTAAGCTTGCTGAAACCGATGATCAGCTGCGCTGGGGGATGACCGCCGAAGTCAGGTTCTGAAACTGAATTGATCCAAGCTTGGTTCTCTCTAAATGATAGTCTATAATAATCTAAGTTGCTCTAAAAAATAACGCTGGCAGATCTTGATCACTTAAAGGAGTTGATCTTATGGTAAGCACTGTTTCAATGCTGGCGATGGCAGTAACCCTGATCATCTGTTTTGTATTGCCAGTTGCCCTTGTTATTTATTTCTATAAAAAGGAGCGCATTGCCTTAGTGGCAGTAGCAGTTGGCGCGTTGGTTTTCCTGGTAACCCAGGTTCTGATCCGGATCCCGCTCTTAAGTTACCTTGCCACCCTTGAGTGGTATCAGCAGATGGCTGCCAATCTTTTTATCATTGCCTTCTTCTTGTCACTAACCGCCGGTATTTTCGAAGAAGTTGGCCGCTATTTTGGTTTTAAGCTTTTTCTCAAGAAGCATCTTTCCTGGAAAAACGGTGTGGCCTTCGGTATCGGCCATGGTGGGATCGAAGCTATCGTGCTTACTGGTTTAACCTATGTCAACAACTTAGTCTATAGTTTCATGATTAATACCGGCGCTTTTGATCAAGCGATCGCTCCTTTGATTGGGCCGGAAATGACTGATTACATAAAAGGGCAGCTGATCGACTTACCTTATTATATCTTCATAGTTGCCGGTCTCGAGCGGGCTTTAACGATCGTTATCCACATTGCCCTGTCGCTGGTGGTGCTCTTAGCGGTTACTAAAGGCAAAACGATCTACCTGCTTTATGCCATTTTACTACACGCGGCAGTAAACCTGCCGGCAGTGCTGATCCCCGGCCTGGGCTATAATATCCTCTACGCGGAGCTCTACCTGCTGGT
>CAZAKI010000020.1:32182-34037 GCA_964485855.1 uncultured Syntrophomonadaceae bacterium
GCCTGAAAATATCTAGTTGCTAAATTCTGAATAAAGGAGTAAATTAAAATTGTAGGCAGGTAATTCAAAAAGAAATGAAGGTGAGAATGACTGGAAGGCCGTCATCGTTTGTAAGGCTCAGTGCAGTTTGTATAACATCTTAATTTTTAAGGAGGCATTAAGATGGAACTGGGTACTTATCAATACGGGAATATGGTTTTGGTTGGAGTAATTATCTACATGCTGGTTATGCTGGGAATCGGCTGGTGGAGCTCTAAGCGAGTCAAGAACAGTACCGACTACATCGTAGCCGGACGACGGTTACCACTTTTTCTTACCATCGGAACCCTTTTTGCCACCTGGTTTTGTGCCGGAACGCTAATGGGTGCTACTGCCCAGTCTTATCTCTGGGGTAATCAGGGAGTAATCTTCGACCCCTGGGGCGCCGGTTTGTGCCTGATCCTAACCGGTATATTTTTTGCCCGCATCATGCGGCGCGGCGGTTACCTAACCCTGGTCGATTTTTTTGATATCCGCTATGGGCGCAAAATGGGAATTGCATCAGCAATCGTCTTGGTGGTTGCCGAGATTGGCTGGGTTGGCGCCCAGCTTGTTGCTTTTGGCAGTATCCTGCAGATTTTTACCGGTTTGCCGCTTGCCTACGGAATTATTATTTCCTGTGCAGTCTTGATCCTCTACACCTACCTGGGTGGAATGTGGTCGGTCACGCTGACCGACGTGGTTCAGATGATTATTTTAATTGTTGGCATCATTGTTATGCTGCCCTATGCTTTAAATGCAATTGGCGGTTGGGATTACTTCGTAGCCAACGCCAGCAACTGGGGTGAGCTGCCGGCTTTCTCCATGGCTCCCACTGCTGAAGAAGGGTATCTCTGGTATTTTGGGATTCCCGGCTGGTTCTACTACATCGGGGCCTGGATGGCGATCGGTTTGGGCAGTATTCCGGCCCAGGATTTAATGCAGCGCCTGTTGTCGGCCAAAGACGAAAAGGTTGCTGTCACCGGTTCTTACGTTTCGGGTTTAATGTACCTGGTGATCGGAATGATCCCGGTTATGCTGGGGATCATCATGTTTGAACTGAACGCTGATCTGGCCATTCCGGAAACGGAAATGATTTTGCCCTGGATGGCCATGAACTTCCTGCCCCCGGTCTTAACCGTAATTTTTGTAGCCGGCTTGGTTGCAGCGCTGATGTCCAGTTCTGACAGCGCTATCCTTGCCGCTTCCTCCATGATAGGTTATAACGGCATGAAATATATTAAGCCAGATGTCACCTCGGAAGAAACACTGAAAGTAACCAGGGCTTTTGTGCCGGTCATTGCCATCGGCTCACTGCTGCTGGCCCTCTTTGCCGAGACGATCTACTTCCTTGTCGTTATTGCCTGGTCTATCATCCTGGTCGGCCTTTTTGCCCCCTATGCGGCAGGCTATTTCTGGAAAAAATGTAATGAATTCGGAGCACTGGCCGGCCTGATCAGCGGCTTCGTCTCCTGGATTGCTTTAAGCTATTACTACTTCTATGCTGAAACAGCCGCCGCTAACGTGGGTATTCTGGAAGAAGGCGTAGTCTACACGGAATGGGCCATTTGGGATGCCGTCTACATTGCCTCGGTGCCGGCCTTCTTCATTTCCGTGGTCATGATGATCCTGATATCGCTATTCACTGCCAAATCAAATCCGGCCAAGCCGCTGGCCGACATGGAAGGCAAACCGATGCAGTTAGTAAACTGGCTGGGCTGGGGGTTTAACAAAAAAACTTCCTGAAGCTAGCAGCCAGGATTTTTGCTAAGTAATATTGGTGGCGGGTAACAGCCTTAAAAAGGCGGTCAACCCGCCACCACTTCTATTCCGGGTT
>CAZAKI010000021.1:0-26030 GCA_964485855.1 uncultured Syntrophomonadaceae bacterium
CAAAAGGTTATCGGGATGAGTGAATTAGCAGCGAACAAGAAGACAGTGTTAGCAGATATATCGCTTCTGATTGTCGCCCTTTTCTGGGGTTCTAATTTTGTGATCATGAAACATGCCTTTGAAGTAATTGCTCCTTTTACTTACCTGGGGATTCGTTTTTCGCTTGCCGCTTTTTTACTGGCGGTTATTTTCCGGAAACGCCTGCTTGCAGCTACATCCGGTGATTACCTGGCAGGGCTGCAGATTGGTTTTTTTCTTTTTACCGGCTACGTCTTCCAGACTGTCGGGTTGTTGCACACAACTCCGGCTAATTCCGGTTTTATCACCGGGATAGCGGTGGTCATTGTGCCGTTTCTCTACTATTTTTTAACCAAAATTTTTCCCGGGTGGTGGGCTGTTACCGGAGCTGCTCTAGCAGCCATTGGCCTCTACCTGATGTCAGCTAATCAAACTATGGGTTTGGGTTTTGGTGATTTACTGACCCTGCTTGGTGCTTTCCTCTTTGCCGGTCACCTGATTGCCATCGCTTTTCATGTTATTAAGCATGATCCAATTGTCCTGGCGGTTGTTCAAATTGCCGTGACCGGATTGGCCTCTTTTGCGGTGGCTTTGTTTTTTGAGCCTACTGCTAAGATGTTCAGCCATGCTTATCCTATCTGGGGAGCAATTTTGTACGCTGTTTTATTCTGTACGATTGGTGCTTTTGTCACTCAGACTATTGCCCAGCGCTATACCCCCCCGACTCATGCTGTCTTGATTCTTTCAACTGAGGCGGTTTTTGCCGGTCTTTTTTCATACCTTTTCTGGCAGGAAGTTTTTAATGCACAAAAAATTTTTGGTGCTTTTTTAATTCTAGCCGCTATTTTAATTACTGAACTGCGGCCATTGCTGGCGGCGAGATATCATTCCTATCTAATTTGGGCTGCGAAAAAACGTGCTCCTTCTTTTGAGCAGGAAAGCTAATTAACCCCTGCCCTACCCTTAATACCTCTTGTTTCTAAATCTATTCAACTATTTTATTATCCGGTTGGATCAAAAGGTTTCGGCTAGGATAAAGCCGAATATAGAATATCAAGAGTTTCTTGGTCCTAGGAGGCGATGTTATGGAGCAGGAAATCAGGGAGTATGCCCTGGAGATTGGGTTTGATGATGTCGGTTTTACCACTGCAGAACCATTTCCGCAATTAAAAGAAGCTCTCGAGGAGAGAAAAGATGGTTACAGCTGGATCAGTCACGGTTTGCTGCAGCTGGCTAATGTGGTCGATCCCAAGTTTGTTCTTCCCTCTGCTCGGTCAATCGTGGTCTTGATATATGATTACTATAAGCAGGCTTACCCGGAAGAACTGCTCGGAAGGATTGGCAAGGCTTACCAGTCTCGACTTTATCCGGGAAAGAAGCGTCTTTTTGGCAGCCGCCTGCGTCTGATCCGGGAATTTTTAACAGAAAAAGGAATGGAAGTTGGGATCAGGCCGGCTATGCCGGAACGACAGGCTGCCGTGAGGGCCGGGCTTGGCAGTTTTGGCTGTAACACCTTTATTTACTCACCCGGCCGGGGCAGTTATGTCGGGATCGTGGCGATGGCAGTCAGTGCCGAACTCGAGCCTTCCAAGACCAAAAAAGAACTTTCCTGTCCGGAGAACTGTCGCCGCTGTATCGATGCCTGTCCGACCGGTGCCCTTTATGAGCCCTACAAGATGGATCCTTTGCGCTGTATTGCTTTTAATACTTATGGGGTTGGTAACTTTCCCGGTGCGCCGGAAGATATCCCGGCGGAGATTCGTATAAAAATGAATAACTGGATCTATGGTTGTGACCAGTGTCAGGATGCCTGTCCCCATAACCGGTCTAAACTTAAACAAAAACTGGTACCCGATGCTTTTCTTGAAGAAATGGTTCCGAAGTTTGAGCTACCGCTTCTCCTGAATATGGATGATCAATATTTTCAGCAAACAGTGCAGCAGTTATTGTACGGCTATATCTGGGAAAAGAAATTTATCCAGCGCAATGCGGCGATTGCCCTTGGTAACAGTGGTGACGAGGATGCCATAGGGCCACTGGTTAAAGCCCTGCAGCAGGATCCACAGGAAATGGTGCGCAAGTATAGCGCCTGGGCATTAGGGCGAATCGGCGGGAAGAAGAGCAGGTCAGCTTTAGAGAAAGCTCTATCTGAAGAAACAGAAACCGCGGTTACCGTCGAGGTCAAAGCGGCTCTTGAGGAATGTTGAGATGGATAAACTGATCATTACTGTGGCCCCGACTGGCAATGTCCCGACGAAAGAAATCAACCCCCATTTGCCGATCACCCCGGATGAAATTGCCGAAGATATCTACTGCTGTTATCAGGCCGGGGCGGCAGTGGCCCATCTCCATGCACGCAATCAAGCCGGCGAGCCAACGGCTGATCCCCTGGTTTTCGCAGAGGTAGCCAAGCGGATAAGGGAAAAATGTGATATTATTATCCAGTTTTCTACCGGAGCGCGGGCCGGAAAAACCGCTGAAGAGCGCGGTGCCTGCCTTGAGCTTGCTCCGGAGATGGCCAGTCTAACAACGGGATCTTCAAATTTTTCTAATATGGTTAACTATAATCCGCCTGAACTGATTAAAGAACTGGCCCAAAAGATGAAGCAGAAAGGGATAAAACCTGAAGTTGAAATATTTGATTTGTCCGCCCTTGAATATGCAAAATACCTGGTTAAAAAAGAAATGCTTAAAACGCCGTTACATATCAACCTGGTGCTCGGAGTGCCGGGTTCAGCCGGTGGCTCGGTACGCAATCTCTTTTTTCTGATTGAAAGTCTGCCAACAGATTGCACTTGGTCGGTAACCAGCATTGGCCGATCACATCGGCAGCTGAGCGCTTTAGGAGTAGTGCTCGGGGGACATGTGCGTACCGGGCTCGAGGATCTAAATGAGCTCGAAGCAGGCAAGCCGGTTTCAAACCTGCAGCTGGTTCAGAGAGTGGCCGCGCTGGCTGAAGCCTATGGACGCGAGATTGCTACTCCGGCTGAAGCCCGTGTAATATTAGATTTGACCACTGAAACCGATAATTTATAAAAGGGAAATCGTCGCAAATATCTTTTTGATCATTAATCCGTTAATAGTCTTTTTAGAAGTTAATAAATAGTGAGGAGCGGTTACAAGTGTCAAAAGAAATCCAGTCAGATACTGTAAGTACTTCTTGCCGGATGTGTAGCTACCACTGTGGTTTGAAGATCCACCTAGAAGATAATAAAATAATTAAGGTGACTGGCGAAAAAGCAAATCTCTTTAGTGAGGGATCACTTTGCATTAAGGGCAATGCTGTCAAAGATCTCGTATACTCCCCTGACAGAATCCTAAAACCCCTCAAGCGGACAAAATCAGGTTGGAAGCAAATAGAATTTAAGGTTGCTCTCGATGAGATTACTTCCAAGTTAATTGATGTTACAGAGCACTATGGTAAAAGTTCACTTGCTGTATGGAAAGGTGAAGCGCTTGGGTCTGAGCAGGAACGTGATTTGATTCATCGTTTTGGACATGCCTGTGGAACGCCTAATATATTATCAAATGATACTTTGTGTGCGGTCTCAAAAAAAGGGGCGATAAAATCTGTTTTTGGAGCTTACACCATACCTGATATCGATAAATCAAGAAGTATGTTTATCTGGGGAGCAAACCCTCTAGCTTCGCATTACCCACTGGCCAGAAAAATAATTAAAGCTCGAAAACAAGGTCTTAAAGTCGTTTTAATCGATCCACGCCGATCAACATTTGCTGAATATGCCGACCATGTGATTATGATTAATCCTGCTACAGACGGTGTTCTTGCTTTGGGCATCATTAAAAATATCATTGAGAGAGGCAGTTATGATCGGGAATTTGTTAATAACTATACACTTGGTTTTTCCGAACTTGCTGAATATGCATCAAGTTTTACATCTCAGTATATTGAACAAGAAACGGGTGTAAGCCATAATGAACTAGAGTTACTATCCAGGCTTTTAACTAATTCTGCACCTGCTTCTTCATATATGATAGGAGTTGGTCCGGAACACCACGATAACGGATTTAACAATATTAGGGCTATCGCGGCCATAAGCGCAATCTGTGGGTGTATTGACAAACCAGGTGGTAACCTGTTACCGGAAAAAGTACCTCTTAATTCTCTATACCCCCTTTCAGAGCAACTTGTTAAGGAAAAACCTATTGGTGCTGACCAATATCCTGTTTTTTATGATAATCATCAGGAGGGTCACACCGTTCATGCTTTGGAGGCAATGATTACAGGTAATCCTTCCCCTTTGAGAGCGATGATTATGACTGGAGCAAATCCGGTTTTAACCAATCCTAATTCGGCAAAAGTTAGAAAAGCACTTGAATCTCTTGATCTTTTTGTTGTCAGGGATCTATTTATGACAGAGACTGCCAAATATTCGGATTATATTTTCCCGGCAGCATCATTTATTGAACGTTCTGAGGTAATCTCTTATGGAATACCTCAATGCATAGCTCTTACGAATCGTATTTTTTCGATAGATCATTGTTTAGATGAATATAGTTTTTTTCGTTCTCTTGCTAAGAAGCTTGGTCTTGAATCTTGGTTCCCATGGGAAAATGAAGATGATCTAAATCGCTGGTTACTTGAACCTCTTAAAATTGAAATAGAAGAGCTATCAAGTCGCCCCGAAGGGTATCAATATAAACCGTACAAATATGAAAAATATAAAACAGAGGGTTTTAAAACTTCTTCCGGAAAAGTTGAGTTTGTTTCATCGTATTTGCAGTCGTATGGATATGAAGGTTTGCCGGTGTATAAAAAACCAGCATACCTTGCTGCAGAAAAACCTACAGAGTTTAAATTTACCCTTATAACCGGAAGTAGAAATGTGAGGTTTAACCACAGTTGTTACCATAACATTGCTCGCCTGAAGAAGAAAGATCCCTTTGCTAAACTAGAAATACACCCTAAAGACGCTAATGAGCTTAACATTTCTACTGGGGACGAGGTTAAAGTTGTTTCAGCTTCTGGTGTCCTAAATATCCAGGCTTTAATCGTCGGTGAAGAAGATATTAAACAGGGATTTTTGCATATACCCCACGGATTTGATGATTGCAACGTTAATGAAATCACTCTTGATAGGATCAAGGATTGCATTAGTGGTTTTCCGGCAGTTAAATCTGTGCCGGTGAAAATTAAAAAAGCATAATGACGACAGGAAGCTTTGTACTAGCAAACACTAGAGCGTAAGTATTTTTTGCAGGATCTGCTAAGCCTTGAGAACAATTCGATCATTTTCCTCTCGGTTTTTGCAGTGTTTCATGGTGCTTGTAGCGTCCCCATGAAGTTATTTGTTCTAGTATGATTCGCTCTAGTGTTAAGTAATATATCGTCCGAATCAAAGCGGTTTAATGGTCACAATCGAAGGATAAAAGTATATAAAATAGACTGTTGTTATAATCTTGTAATAATCATAAACTTCGGTTATTATTGATATTGAAAAGTATGAAAACTGATTAAGTCCAATTGCTCATAGCTATTAGACATTAGGGAGCGTCGGGGTATGAATCCTCGCGCTCATTTCTGTTTTTAGGGGTGATATGATTAAAATGAATTTAATAAAGCGTAGTAAATCTAATAAAGTTTTAATAATTACCGGTAATTCTCTTTTGATTGAAGACTTAGTTAATGTTAGTCGGAAGAAACAACCGGTTGACCTAGATGATGAGGCTCTTCTGCGGGTAGTGCGGTCAAGAACCATGCTGGAGAAGCTGGTGGAAGACGAATCAGTGGTATACGGTATTACCACTGGCTTTGGACGTTTTAGCGATGTTATTATCTCTAGAAAAGATGTTATCCAGCTGCAAAAAAACCTGATTGCTAGCCACGCCACGGCTATCGGAGAACCGTTGCCTGAAGAGGCGGTTCGCGGAGCGCTTTTATTAAGAATAAACGCTTTGGCTAAAGGTTGTTCGGGTGTCAGGCCGCTTCTGCTGGAAAGGTTAATCAAGATACTTAATAAAGGGGTTGTCCCGGTTATTCCGGAACAGGGTTCACTTGGTGCAAGTGGTGATCTTGCTCCCCTTTCTCATCTTGCCCTGGTAATAATCGGGGAAGGGGAAGCTTTTTACAGGGGCACTAGGATGACAGGATCTGAAGCACTTGCGGCTGCCGGTCTAGAACCGATCACCCTGCTGGCTAAAGAAGGGCTTGCGCTGATCAATGGTACTCAGGTGATGACTTCAATCGGTGTTTTGGCCTATTATGACGCTGTTAATCTACTGAAGACAGCTATGATTACGGCAGCACTAACTCTGGAAGCCCAGCTTGCTGTGCCTGATGCTTTTGATTTGCTGATTGCCCAGGTCAGACCGTATCAGGGGCATCAATATGTAGCAGAAGTGATTAGGCGCCTTGTTGACGGCAGCGAACTTGTTGGCAGTGACAAGCGAAAGGTCCAAGATGCTTACAGTCTACGCTGTATTCCCCAGGTGCACGGCGCTACGGCCGATGCCCTGGATTATATTCGTGCGATTCTTGAAATTGAGATTAATTCAGTCAATGACAATCCTTTGCTTTTCGCGGAAGAAAATCGAGTTTTATCCGGCGGTAACTTCCACGGGCAGCCAGTTGCCCAAGCGATGGATTTCATGGCGATGGCCGTAGCCGAGTTGGCCAGCATTGCTGAGCGGCGTATTGAGCGTTTGGTTAATCCCGCTCTGAGTGGATTACCGCCCTTTTTAGTTAAGGAAGGTGGTCTTAACTCAGGACTGATGATAGCCCAATATACGGCTGCATCGCTGGTCAGTGAAAATAAAGTGCTATGTCATCCGGCTAGCGTTGATTCAATTCCATCATCAGCCAACCAGGAAGACCATGTTAGCATGGGGACAACCGCCGCTCGCAAAGCAAGAAAAATTGTCGATAATGTTGCTTCAGTCATAGGCATTGAGCTGCTAACTGCTGCTCAGGCTATTGATTTTAGAGGAGCAGAAAATTTAGGGTTGGGAACGGCTGCCGCCTATAAATTACTGCGGCAGGAAGTCGATTTTATTGATAAAGACCGTGTCCTGTATCCACTGGTTAACAGGGCAATTGAGATAGTGACCAGCGGTCGGTTATTGAAAGCTGTTGAAAATGAAGTTGGAAGCTTGTAAAATAAGAGTTCTTTTTAGCTATTTAAACAAATGATAAAATAGAAGCATAACTTAGTTTAAGGCGGTATATTTTATGGTAGCAATCGGTAAGACTGCAATTAGCTATGCACTCGCTGAACCTGACTGTGATTTACAGATCAGGAGTGATGCTGAGAAAAAAGGATATGCCCTGATCAAGGGCAAAGTCGGTTCGATGAGTACTGAAAAAATATTTGCTGCTGTGGAAACTGCTGCCCAGAGGGAAGGTTTGATTCGTAAAGATTATTACCGTGATACGCATGCCCTGTATCATGCCACCCTTGATGCCTATGTCAGTATCTGTCGTGGTCAGCTTGGCCTCGGTAATATGCTGCGTACTGTTGGACTTATTTTTACAGTAGTCCGCGGACCTCGTACCACGGAGCAGCTTGACGATGGCGAATGGCTGGCCGTGGTACTTTATGGAATGATCGGTGCGCCGATCAAGGGTTATGAACATGAAACAATCGGTCTTGGTCTGAATCATTTATAGCTCAAACTAACTTTTAACAATAAATTAGATCAACCCTATTGAAAAGGAAAACAATCTTTTGGTGTCTTCTGTACGGATGATAAATAAAAGAAAATATAAAATAATATGTACCAAATAAGATACTGGAGGCATAATCGTGGATTCATTCGATGCCAAAAATATTATATCGGATAGAGAAATGATACTTCTCCTGAAATCAATTTTGGATTCGATTAACGAGGGTGTTATTGCTTGCGATTCTGAAGGTAAGATTATTTTATACAACAGATGCCTAGAAAAACTCGAAGGAAGATCAAGGGTAGATATTTTGGGAAAGCACTTGACCGAGGTATATGACATCACAACTGAAAATAGTGAACAGCTTACCGCGTTAAAAACCGGGAAGCCTATTCTCGATGAAAATCTAAACTATATCGCCAATGGGAAAGAGATGCATGTTGTTTCTAGCACTTTCCCGTTAAAAGGAAAAAATGCTACTATAGCGGTTTACTCTGTTAGTAGAGATATTACCGGGATCCGTTCGTTACTCTTAAGGTCCATCGATATTCAGGGGAAAAGCAGGGATGATTTTGGAAAAGAAATCTTAAAAAACGGAACTAAGTATAATTTTTCAGACATAGTCGGTAATAGCAAATCGATAATAAAGGTTTTAAATGAGGCTCATAAAGCTGCAGCTAGTTCTTCTCCCGTGTTAATTTATGGGGAAACGGGAACCGGTAAAGAGTTGTTTGTGCAGGGTATCCACAATGCAGGGATAAATTATAAAGAACCTTTTGTTGCTGTAAATTGTGCCGCTATACCAGATTCACTCTTGGAAAGTCTTTTGTTTGGCACTGTTAAAGGAGCATTCACTGGAGCGGAACATTCGCCAGGCCTGTTTGAACAAGCTAGAAAAGGCACCCTATACTTAGATGAGGTTAACTCAATGGCGACATCTTTACAGGCAAAAACCTTACGGGTTTTACAGGAAATGAAAATAAGAAGGGTAGGGGCTCAAAATGAAACGCCCATTCACTGTAGGGTCATAAGTTCGACTAATGTTGATCCCTGGCAATGCGTTGAGGAGAATGCAATACGCAAGGATTTGTTTTATCGGTTAGCTGTTATACAAATCTTTTTACCCCCATTACGCGAACACATCGATGATCTTAAATCTTTAACGGATCATTTTTTAACTAAATACGGTAGAATCTTTGGAAAACACGTTACTGGTATCTCGGATCAATTGATAACCATTTTAAAAGAACACACATGGCCCGGCAATATTCGGGAACTAGAACATTTAATAGAGAATTCCTTGGCGATGATGGAAAAAGAAGAATGTGTTCTAACCATTGATGATATGCCACAGTCCTTAATATTTAGAAGTAACAATAGATTCAGTAAAAACCTTATTGGCAAAAGATCAACATTGGCAGAAATTCTGGCCAATGTTGAAAAGAGGACGATCCTCAATGCATTGAATGAGCATGACTGGAATGTATCGCGTGCGGCTAAATACATTGGTATCGGCCGGCAAAATTTACAATATAGAATGAATAAACTTGGCATAAGTAGGATGGAACATAAAAACTCTGAAAATCAATATGGTTTTTGATTAATTGTTTTTCAAAGCTGTAACTTTAGATTGCAAGAGTAGCTTAAAATGATATGTGCATAAATATTTGTCAGGTGAACAATAATTAGGCACCCTAAAAGGACTATATTTATTGGTATCGGATTAGGATGAACAAAAAGCGCATATACATTATGCGCTATTTCTCTCAGGTCTATTCTGTGTATTTCAACAAACCGCCCTATTGGGTGGTTTTTTTATCTTGGCACAGCTATTGCTTTGTTTTTATCACAAGCGAGGAAAAATGTTGAAGGTGATGGTGCGCTCCTTAATCTTCATGTATCGCCAGCAAATAAAATAAACACAGGCACTCAGTTATAGTTTTCTAAAGAAAAATATCCTTGGAAGAAGAGGGAAAATAGCAATGCTTTGTGAAGCAGATCGATTAAAACCACTTAATGATGAACAATTAGCATTCATTCATGATAATACTGTTAAAATACTTAGCGAAACAGGAATGCATTTTCCTTCTCGAGAAGCTCGTTTCATTTTTGCAAAGCATGGCTTTAAAATAGAAGGTGAAATAGTCTATTTCAACAAGATTAATATACAAAAAGCATTAGAATCTGTGCCTTCTACCTTTCAAATAAAGGCGCGTAACCCAAAATATCACGTAAGGGTTGGGGATAATAGTTTTGTTTTTAAACCAAGTGGAGGTTCGCCATTCATCCTTGATTACCGGGGCGGAATAAGGCCTAGTACTGCTAAGGATTGTAGAGATTCGATCATAATATCCCACTCTTTACCTGATATCGATATTAACCGCAGTTTAATTGTTGCTGGTGATATCCCTCCAGAAAATGTTCCACTGTATCATATGTTAACAGCGATTAAATTATCAGATAAGCCAATTGATTGTATATCAGTAAAAGGTGTAGAATTACTGTCGATCCTGTATGGAGTCAGCAAGAATAAACTTAAACAGGATGCAACCCAAGGCATTGCACATGCAATATCTTACATAAATCCTATATCACCTTTAAAGCTTTCGAATAATGAAAGCGATCGGCTCATCGGTTTATCACAAGGTGGCGTAGCGCTTGCTATCTCCCCGATGCCGTTAGCGGGAATGACGGCGCCCTGTACTCTCCCAGGGCTGTTATTAAGTCAAAATTGCGAGATTATTGGGACTATAGTATTAAGCCAGCTTGTTAACCCAGGCTGCCCGGTTCTTTATGGTTGTATCGGGACAATAACTGAAATGAGGAATGTGGGAAGCCCAATAGGTGCTCCAGAATCCCGGATTATTGAATTTGCCTCTGCCCAAATTGCGAAGTTTTATAAAATACCATCCAGAGGTAATGCTGGATTATCTGATTCAAACTGTGTTGATTTTCAGGCAGGAGCAGAGTCTTTGTTTCAATTTATAAATGCTGTGAGATGTGGAATACATCTTCTCCCTGGTTTGGGGGCCTTAGGAAATTGGAATATTGGGTCTTTGGAGAAGCTTGTGTTGGATGCGGAAATTGCTCGATATGTTAAGCGGTATATTAGACCTATGGAGTTCAATAGTGAAACAACGGCTGTGGAATTAATTCAAAAAACGGGATCAAAGGGAAACTTTATTATTGAAGAGCATACTCTATTTAATTTTCGTAAGGAATTTTATAGCACCCAACTATTCAACAGAGATACTTTTACTATCTGGGACAATAAGGGGCATAAAGACTCTTACGACAGAGCACATGAAGAAATAAATAAAATTTTTGATAGCTATAGCGCACCTGATTTGGATATTGCAATAGAAAGAGATCTGGAAAGATATGTTCAGGATCAGTACCCTGTTACTTGCGAGATGGCAAAAGCTCATAGTTTGTAAACAGCAAGAGTATGCTGCAATAAATTTATTAAACAGGAGGATTAAAGAATGCGTGTAAATATGCAGTTTCAACAAGTAGTAGGTCTTAATACTATTAGTTATGACCAATTTGAAGAAATTCATCTAGCTACTCTTGAAATACTTGACAGGGTAGGGGTTCGGATATCAGATCCAGAAGCTTTGGCTTTATTAAAGAAAGCAGGCGCTCGTGTTGATAGGAACTTGGCTAAAATACCGGCATCACTGGTTCAGGATGCTTTAGCCTCGGCACCCTGTCGAGTTCCCATTAGTAATAGAAGTGGTGAAAGAGCGATGAGATTGGAGAAAGGCCGTAGTTACTATGGGTCAGGTTCCGACACACCTAACACGATTGACATCGAGACAGGTGTACGGCGCCTAGCTACTAAACAGGATGTTATTGAATCAACGATTATCAGTGATCACTTAGATAATATTGATTTCATAATGTCTATGGCTCTTGCATCTGATGTTCCTACCGCAGATTCATATATTCATCAGTTTGAAGCGATGGTCTTAAATACTAGTAAACCTATTGTCTATACTGCCTCTAACCGTAGGGATCTTGAAATTATTGTCAAGATGGCAGAAGTTGTGGCAGGTGGAGCTGAAGCCCTTGCTGCTAACCCTTTTATAATCCTCTATGATGAACCCTCTTCACCTTTACAACATAGTGAAGAAGCAGTCCAAAAACTTTTATTTCTGGCTGAAAAAAGATTGCCTGTTATCTATATTCCTGCTTTGATGATGGGTGCAACTGGACCGGTAACAGCTGCTGGAGCTATTGTTGTCGCTAACTGTGAGTCATTATCTGGGCTAGTTATTCATCAGTTGAAGTCAAAAGGCGCGCCTTTCATTTATGGTGGAGGAATCCCACCTTTAGATATGAAGACTTCAGTCTGTTCGTATGCTGCCCCAGAAGAACACTTAAACTGCGCTGTAATGGTCAAGATGGCTCAATACTACAACTTGCCAGTGTTTACGACATCTGGGTGTAGCGATTCGCAACTTTTTGACCAACAAGCAGGGATGGAAGCAGGCTTTAATCTACTAGCCTCTACTCTGGCTGGAGGAAATTTAATTCATGATTTGGGTTATATCGGTTCAGGAATGACATCTTCGATGGAAATGCTAATATTATGTAATGAAACCGTAGGTATGGCTAAACATTTTGTAAAAGGTATTTCAATATGTCCAGAAACATTAGCGCTTGACGTCATCGAAAAAGTTGGTCCTGGTGGTAATTATTTTGCCGAGGAACACACATTTAATAACTTCAAAAAACATCTTTGGGTGCCAGAGTTATTAAACAGGCATTCTTTTGATCATTGGAATTCTTCTGGAGCAACTACTTATGGACAAAGAGCAAATGAAAAGGCTAGAGCCATATTGGAAAATCATAAACCGGTTATATTACCTGCAGAAGTGGTAAACAAAATTGGCGAAATTGTTAACCATTCTAAATGATGAAGGTAGATATTTTTTTTGATTGGCTGTTTGATTGATGATGAAAGGTTCTATTAAATTTGCTTTGTGTGGGTTAGATAGAAATTTATGCCTTTAATTGACGAGCACCTGATGATTTCTTAGGCATCTGGTACAGCTGAAAAGTACATGTAGTTCTTGGTATCGCGATTAACTTTGTTTAGAAAGGGAAGTGTAATAAATGCATTTTGCTTCAAGAGTTGACCAGCTAAAGCCTTCTGATATAAGAGAGATCCTAAAATTAACAGCAAATCCTGAGGTTATTTCCTTCGCAGGGGGGGTTCCCGATCCGGTACTTTTCCCTTTAGAAGAGATGAAGCAAATTACTCAGCTTGTACTCGAGGAAAAAGGGAGAATAATCCTTCAATATAATTCTACCGATGGTTTATTGTCACTAAGAGAAAAAATTGCCCTACGGATGTTTAAAATTGGAATAAAAGTTTCTCCCGAAAACCTTATAATTACCAGTGGTGCTCAACAGGGTTTGGATTTTTCGGCAAGGATTTTTTTAGGCGAAGGGGATGCTGTGGCTTGTGAAAGCCCAACCTATGCAGGAGCAATCAGTGCTTTTAAAATATGTATGCCCAAATTTGTTGAGATTTCTACCGATAGCGATGGAATGATTCTTAGTGAACTAGAAGCAGCCCTACAGAGGGATAAAAAAATTAAAATGATTTATGTGATTCCCGATTTTCAAAATCCAACTGGTAAATCATGGAGCATAGAGCGTCGCAAAGAATTAATCAGAATCTCTCATAAATACGATATTCCTATTGTGGAAGATAATCCTTACGGGGAAATTAACTTTAAAGAAGAAAGAATGCCAACACTTAAATCATTAGATAGTTTGGGAACTGTTGTCTATTTGGGTACTTTTTCCAAAACCTTTTGCCCTGGTTTAAGGGTAGGTTGGCTTATCGCCTCGAACCCGATTATAAAGAAATATAATATCGTGAAGCAGGGCTCCGATATCCACACTAATTCTTTGGCCCAAGCCGAGATTGATAAATATCTGGAGCTTTATAATTTTGATGATCATATTAAAATTATTAATGAGGTTTACAAACAACGTAAAAATATCATGATAGATTCTATTAAAAAGTACTTCCCCGCCGACTTTTTATACACTAACCCAACAGGCGGTTTATTTATCTGGATAGAAATGCCGGAAGGCTATGATTCACGAGAAGTTTTAAAGAAAGCTTTAGATCGGAATGTAGCATTTATACCCGGAGAATCTTTTTATCCTAGTGAAAGCATAAAGAACACATTTAGGCTAAACTTTTCAAATGTATCAGAAGCAAGGATCGATGAAGGGATAAAAAGGCTGGGAGAGATATTAAAAACAAATTAAGGAGGTCACTAAGAATGGGTAATATAAAAACTATGAAAGGTTTTGCTTATCCAACACCGCTTGGTGTATCATCGGTAGTAGGCGATTTTCCCTGGCATTTTGGAACAGAGCATCTAAGCATAGTTTACAGGACAGATCCGTTAATTGTTGAATCGTACTTGCCGGAGCCTTTAAAACTTGGGGAGCAACCGGATATTGTAATTGTTGACTTTGGTCGTTGGTTTTCTCTTTGGAATGAAGTCGATATGCCTTTTATTAATCCTGAAAGGACCTGGTATCAGGAAACAGTTATTTGGGTGGGAAGCTCATTTAAAGGCCAACAAGGTAAAACCTGTATCCAGACTTGGGTTGACAATGACTTTACCTTAGTGAGGGGTATGTTTATGGGATTCAACAAAAAATATGGAAAAACTTATAAAACAGAATATATGACGGATAATCCCAAAATGCCCCCTTTAGGTGTCGGCTCGAAGCTTAAAGGTTGGACTTGTGCTCATGGTGAGCGTCTTATGGAAGGGACCATGACTATCCAAGAAAAGATCAATTATAGTGATTTACCAAAACCGATGAACAATCCTCTGTTCAACATTCGCTATTTCCCTAGTATTGTCAATGGTGCACCTCCTTCTGTATGCGAGTTGGTTACACTAAATATGGAAGATATTCGTCATGGAGATGTATGGTCTGGGGAAGGGACAATTAAACTGTATCAATCTAACCTTGAAGAATATACAATGTTAAAGCCCAGAGAGGTTGTAGGGGCATATTATTATACGAATGGTTGTACAATAAAAGGTGGCGAAGTACTTCATAGTTGGGTATAAAAATTATCTTAGATTACAATAAAAGAGAACGCAAGACACGAATTCTTGCCCAGTTAATTGTATAATAAAGGGAGCTCGCTTGTATAATCATGGGGGTGTTTGGAATAACTACTTATCGCTCTAACTACAATCAACAGCTATCACCTAAGTTAAGCTGGTTTAGTGATAATCAGCTGGAAGAGATTCATAGTTCGACTATCGATGTTTTAGAAAGAGTAGGCGTCCGGGTTGACCACGATGAATCATTAAAACTACTAAAAGAGGCCGGCTGCCTGATCAAAGACAGGGTGGCCAAAATTCCCGGCTGGCTGATTGATGAAGCGATCAGAACAGCCCCTTCTAAAATAAATATCTATAACCGTGAGGGGCTTCCGGCGATGAGCCTGGAAAGCAATCGCACTTATTACGGGACCGGTTCCGATCTACCTTTTCATCTCGATCTCGAAACCAATTTGCGTCGGAATTCAGTCAAAGAGGATATTATTAACGCTGCAATTATCATGGAAAATCTTCCGAACTTTGATTTCGTGATGAGCTACGGGATTCCCGGTGATATTGACGCCAAAAAAGGTTGTCTGCATCAGTTTGCTTCGATTACTCTGAATACTGCAAAACCGGTCATTTTTACCGCGTTAAGTGAAGAACATACCAGAACAATCATTGAGATGGCGTCTGCAGTTGCTGGTTCTTTGGATCATTTGCGGGATAGACCTTACATCATTATTTATGATGAACCGATATCCCCATTGGTTCATACCAAAGAAGGTATGGCTAAAATGTTTGCCTGTATTGAATATGGGATACCTATTATTTATACTCCCGGTGTACTATCCGGTGGAACCTGCCCGGTGAGCAAAGCAGGAACCATAGTTCAGATGAATGCTGAAAGTCTTTCCGGTTTGTTGATTGCCCAACTTAAAAAGAAAGGGGCTGCGATGATTATTGGGGGTGGAGCCACCCCGATGGATATGCAGTCAACGGCAGCTCTTTACGGATCACCCGATGCAGTGATGAACTACTGTGCAATGACTGAGCTATCCCGCTATTACAATTTGCCCAATTTTACCGAGGCAGGCTGCTGTAATGCGCCACTGCCTGATGCTCAGGCCGGGATGGAGGCTTCAATTGGTCTGCTTATGAATCAGCTTTGTGGAGCCAACTTGGTCCACGATGTTGGTTACTTGGATGGTGGCAAAACTGGATCCCTCCCGTTTCTTGTTATGTGTGATGACTTTATTAGTGCTGCCCGCTATATTGGAAGCGGTACGGAAATTAGTCATGACAAGATCGGGGTTGATACAATTACAAAGGTTGGACCAGCCGGGAATTATCTAAGCGAAGAGCATACGATGAAATATTTTCGCAGTGAAATCTGGATGCCAAAAGTCTTTAACCGCATGATGTATGAAACATGGCAACAACATGGAAGTAAGGATTGTTTTGAGCTGTCCCGTGAAAAGGCGCAGTCTATTCTCAAAAATGATTTGGCTAATAGACCTGATAAAAAAGTTATTGAGAAGGTCAATAAATTGCTTTAACTTTTACGGAGGTTTTTGTATGAACTCAAGGGAGCGAATAATGGCAGCGCTTAATTTGGAGCAGCCGGATCGGGTTCCATTTGCTGACTATAGCGAAGATTTAATGAGAAGCATCTTGATGGGTAAAGAAATATTTTCTGATCTTGAATTTGCTGAAGTTTTAGGTTTCGATGCCATAAATATTAACGATTTTTTAGCGCCGGTGTTTTGCAAGCGGAAAGAGTTAAACGGACAGAGTTATATTATTGACGGGCTGATTAAAACAGATAAAGATCTCGATCTGATGGTTTTCCCTGATCCAAATGATGAATCATTTTATGACCCGGCAAAGAGATATATTGAAGCAAATCGGGATGCAGGAATTGCCATCTTTGCTGTCTGTCGTTTTGGAATTAGTGGTGTTAATTATTCGATGGGCGTAGAAGGTTTATCCTATGCTATTTATGAAAACCCCAACTTGATTATAAAAGTCTTGGATCGTTATGTCGAGTGGAACTGTACGGTGCTGGAGAGGCTAAATGGAATGGGTTTAGATTTTATCATATCCTACGACAATATAGCCTATAACAGTGGTCCACTGATATCCCCCCAGGTTTTCCGTGAGTTTTTTGTGCCCAAGATGCAGGAGATCGATGCTGTCTGTAAACTGCCCTGGGTAACTCACATGGATGGTAATATTATGCCGATTATGGAAGATGTTCTGGCGATGGGTGTTAGTGGCATTCATCCGATAGAGCCAGGGTGTATGAGCTTAAAAGAAGTGAAGAAACATTACGGCCATCGAGTTTGCTTATGGGGTAATGTTGATCTTGGATATACATTAACCAGAGGGACACCGGAAGAAGTTGATGCTGAAGTTAAACAATGTATCGCGGATGCAGGTTTTAATGGTGGCTACATCTTAGGCAGCGGTAATGGTCTTCCCGAGTATTGTAAGCCGGAAAATGTCTGGGCAATGGCAAAAGCGGTTAAGAAATATGGTATTTATCCTTTATCTTGAAGGTTTAGGCATGTTGTGAATAGAATTAATTATGGTCGGAATACTTAATAATATTGAAAGGAGGAAAAACTGACATAAATATGAATCAAGCGCTTGTCAGCTGGTTTTTAAATCTGTATTGAAAACTATTTAGGAGGGCTAACTGTGATTAAAAGAACTGTTATTGTAATGTTTGTATTGCTATTTTCCAGTTTTTTAATTGTTTCATGTTCGCCGGGGACACCTGCTACTGACGATGTAGATGAAACTTTGTCAGAGAAGCATGGTGGTACTTTACGCAGTGCTTATTATGCTCCAACCAATATGGATCCTGCTTTTTTAAGCACTGCTGCTGATGATTTTATTGCCAGACAGTGGGGCGATTTCCTGGTTTTCATCGGTGAGGACAGCGAGCCTGATATAAACCGTGGTGTTGCTGAAGCCTGGGAAGTAGATGAAACTGGAAAAATTTGGACTTTTACATTGCGCCAGGGGATTCTTTTCCATGACGGCAAAGAGATGACTTCACGGGATGTTAAAGTTACATTTGATCGACTGCGCGATCCTGAATTAGGGGCTGCAACAGTCGGTATGTATGAGAATATTATGGATATAAAGGCTGTTGATGATTATACCGTAGTGTTTGAATTGGCTAACCCCAATGCTGATTTCCTGAAAGACCTTGGTGATTATCATGGACTTGTTATTGATGCAGATAATGAGGACTATTCAACCAACTGGAATGGAACAGGGCCTTTCATGATTGAGCGTTATGTTCCAGAGGACAGAGTTGTTCTAGTTCGCAATCCAAACTACTGGTTAACCGATGATGAAGGTCTCCCGTTGCCATATCTTGATGAGATTGAAATTCTCTTTCTCAGTGAATCTTCAGCCCAAGTGGAAGCTCTATTAGGTGGCCAAATTGATTTTATTATCTATTTTCCAACAGAATTTATTCCCATGTTGGAAGAAGATCCCAATGTAGAGGTATACCAGGCAGCATCTAATACAGCTTATGTTCTCAGAATGCGCAGTGATGAAGGGCCTACTGCCGATGTTCTGGTTCGGCAAGCGCTTAAAGCGGCAACTGATCGAAGCGCTATTCTTGATGGAGCATTTGGCGGTTATGGAACTACCGGTCGTGATACACCGATTGGTCCGGCTTATGGTGATTTTTATCTTGATGTGCCTGAACCGGTTCGTGATGTTGAAAAAGCGAAGGAATTACTGGCCGAAGCAGGCTATGCCGATGGGCTTGACCTTACTATTCACGCCCAGGAATCATCACCGATTCCTACTATGGCCATTATTTGGCAAGAACAGCTAGCCGAAGCAGGAGTTAATCTTGAGATCCAGCTAGTTCCTTCAGAAGTCTACTATGGGGCAGATAATATGTGGCTGGAAGTACCACTGGGCATAACCGACTGGGGTTCTCGCCCTTATCCACAGCCATATCTTGATCAGGCCTATGTTTGTGGTGCTACATGGAACGAGAGCCACTGGTGTGATCCTGAACTGGATGAGTTGGCCGCTTTGGCCAGGGTAGAGTTGGACCATAATGAACGTATTCGTCTTTATCATGAGATCCAGAAAATCTTTATTGATCGCGGTCCAATTATTATTCCCTTCTTTGCGAATAACGTTTGGGGTGCAACTGAAAAACTAAAGGGCGCTGTGCCAACAAGTTCTTATAACACTGCACTTGATTTGCGCTACGTCTACTTTGAATAGAAGAAGGAATCTAAGGTTGTTTTGGTTTTTTTAGGACGAATTTACCTCCCCTCCGGTCCAACCGGAGGGGAAGTAAATATTTGTTCTAACTTGGTTTTTCGGGGGAGGTAAAAGATGCGCGGTAATCAGTCTAATATTCCAACGCAAGCAAAAAGATTTTCCCGTTTAAAAATTGCTGGAAGACGCCTGAGGCGTTATCCGATGAATATGTTTGGTTTTGTAATTGTTCTATTATTTTTTTTGATGGCTATTTGGGGGCCGACGCTTGCGCCCTTTAAGTATACTACCCAGAATCTGCCAAATAAATTGCAGCCACCTTCGGAAGAGCATATCTTTGGGACTGATCAGTTTGGGAGGGATGTTTATAGTCGGATCCTAGTTGGTAGCCGTGATGTTTTGTCCGTTGCCGGTTCCGGCACAGCACTGGCTGTTTTTTTGGGTTTACTCCTGGGGCTATTCTCGGGTTACCGCGGTGGGCTTTTTGATGAACTGATTATGCGGGCGATGGACGTTATCTTATCGATACCCCCACTTTTACTGGCAATGGTAATTCTTTTCTCACTTGGACCATCAAGGTTTAACGTCATTATTGTTGTTGGTTTCCTCTACATTCCGATGGTGGCGCGAGTAGTGCGCAGTGTGGTCTTAGATTTAAAAACCAGGCAGTTTGTCGAAGCAGCTCGTTTGCGTGGCGAAAGTAGTATTTATATTTTTTATCGTGAAATATTTCCTAATGTTTTGCCTCATTTGGCAGTAGAAGCATCGATGCGTTTTTCCTACTCTATTTTTCTTGTTGCGTCACTCGGCTTTCTTGGCCTTGGTGTTCAACCACCCTCGCCGGATTGGGGCTTAATGGTCGGTGAAGCCCGAAACTGGTTTCACCAGGCCAGGTGGGTTTTATACTACCCGGCCGGCGCTATAGCTTTGTTGGTGGTTGGTGTTGGTTTTATGAGTGATGGTTTGCGAAGGATGCTCTTGCCGGGAGGGGTCAGCGATGCCTAATAAAGTTTTAGATGCCCGCAATATAACGGTTACTTATAAAACAGAGAAAGGGCCGCTCGATACGGTCCGTAATGTTACTTTGCAGATTTGTTCAGGGGAAGTCTATGGCCTGGTCGGTGAGTCTGGTTCCGGTAAAAGTACGCTTGCCCGGGCAATTGTTCGCTACCTGCCGGAAAACGGTTTTCTGAAAAGTGGCGAGATCTATCTTGGCGATACCAACTTGCTGAGTCTTTCAAGGGCAGAAATGCGCCAGGTTTGGGGCGGACGGATCACTATGGTACACCAGGATCCTAACGCGGCGATAAACCCTTCGATCATGATTGGGGAGCAAATTGCCGAAGTGGCTCGCACCCATCTAAAACTTTCAAAGCAGGAAGCTAGGGATAAAGCTCTGGAAATGCTGAACAAAGTGCGCATGGCTGATCCGGAGGAGGTAGCTAAACGCTATGCCCACCAACTCAGTGGGGGTATGCTGCAGCGAGTTTTGATTGCCATTGCCATGGCTACCAATCCGGAACTTTTAATAATGGATGAACCGACAACTGCTCTCGATGTGACAACCGAAGCGGTTATTCTTGATATGATCGGTGATCTGATGTGTGAGTATAATACCGCCGTGCTTTATATTACACACAATTTAGGTGTTGTGGCGCGGGTCTGTAACCGGGTTGGTGTCCTTTATGCCGGAGAAATCATGGAAGAAGGCAGTATCAGCCAGGTGTTTAAGAACAAACTCCATCCCTATACCAGGGGGCTTTTGGGTTGTGTGCCACGAGTTGATGTTAACAAGAAAGATATCAGCCTTAAAGCAATTCCCGGTTATATTCCACAGCCTGACCAGCTGCCGTCAGGTTGTGTTTTTGCTCCCCGTTGCGAGCTGGTTGAACCGGCTTGCAGAGAAACACAACCTTTGCTTAATGAAATTGAAAGCGGCCATTTATCAGCCTGCCGTCGCTATGAGATTCTAAAAAACTATGGTGAAGTGATAGCTGACACCCGGCAGGTACAGGATGAACAGGAATATGGGGATCTGATTCTCGAGGCGCGCAATATTAAAAAATATTTCCCTGTTTCAGGCGGACGATCTCTTTTCAATAAAAGCAGACGGGTTGAAGTAAAAGCTGTAGATGATATTTCGGTTAGGATGCGCCGCTCTTCTACGATGGGCATTGTCGGCGAGAGCGGTTGTGGTAAAACCACCTTCGCCCGCTGCATCATGGGTTTGGAAGAGGCGACTGCTGGTGAAATAGAACTCGAGGGAGAACTCTTGCCTTACGCGGTGGCAAAAAGATCATGGGAGATCTTGCGTAAGATGCAGATGGTATTTCAAAATCCTGATGCATCGCTTAACCCACAGCATCCAGCTGGCGAGGCGGTAGCCAGGCCGCTCGTGCTGCTACGCAATTTGAATAAAAAAGCAGTTCGAGAAAGAGTAAAAGAGCTTTTTGAGGCGGTAAACCTACCTGAAGATTTTATAGACCGTCTTCCACATGAATTAAGTGGTGGTGAAAAACAAAGAGTAGCAATTGCCCGTGCTTTTGCTGCAGATCCGGTTCTGATGGTCTGTGATGAACCGATCTCGTCGCTTGACGTTTCAGTTCAGGCTTCGCTAATGAACCTGCTGGTCGATCTGCAGGAATCGAAGGGGACATCATACCTTTTTATTTCACATGATCTTTCAGCTGTGCGTCATCTTTCTGACTGGATTGCAGTTGTCTATCTGGGTAGGCTCTGGGAGATTGGATCAGCTGAAGATGTTTTTATTCCTCCTTACCACCCTTATACTGAAGCCCTACTTTCGGCGATTCCGATTCCGGATCCGGATATCAAGCAGGAATCGATTAGGCTTAAAGGCAGTGTTCCGAGCGCCATGCGTATTCCATCGGGCTGCCGTTTTCATACCCGCTGTCCACGTAAAATTGGTGAAATATGCGAGAAAAAGGAACCCCCCTGGCAGGATATCGGAAAGTATCACCAGATTTGTTGTCATATACCTCAAGAAGAATTAATTAACCTTCAGGGTGATGGGCTGATCAAAAAAGTGCAGAATACAAGGGGTGATATAGTATGACCTCATATTTGATTCGTAGGATAAGTTTTATAATCCTGACCCTTTTTCTGGCATCGATCATTATTTTTTCAGTAACCCAGCTTTTGCCGGGTGACGTAGCGGGAATTATTCTCGGTCAATTTGCCACAGAGCAAGCTCTTATAAATCTTAGGGAAGAGTTGGGGCTTAACCGTCCCCTACATGTTCAGTATTTAGATTGGGCCGGTAGTTTTATCCGTGGTGATTGGGGTAATTCACTTACCAGCAGACTACCAGTCAGGCCCATGGTGATGCAACGCCTGGGCAATTCCGCGATGCTTGCAGGGTTAGCTCTGTTGATCTATGTCCCGCTTGGTATCTTCGTTGGTGTTATTGCAGCACTAAAACGTGATAAATGGCCCGATCAGCTGATATCTGGTATCTCGATGGCTTTTGTCGGTCTTCCGGAATTTGTTAGCGGGCTTTTACTGATAACTTTTTTGGCTATCGGCACTGGCTGGTTTCCGGCTAATTCTTCAATAGATGTAGACTCGACTTTCTCTGAGGCATTACCCTATCTCATTCTTCCGGCTATAACTGTCAGCCTAACTGGACTTGGCTATATCGCTCGCATGACCCGTTCAGGGACTATTGATGTCTTACGCACGGATTATGTCCGCGCTGCAGATCTAAAGGGCCTGCCCGCCCGGCAGGTGTTAATTAAGCATGTATTACGCAATTCGCTCCTACCTACTGTAACGGTGGTTGCCATGGGCATTGGCTGGCTTCTAGGCGGACTGATTGTTACCGAGGCAGTTTATGGTTATCCTGGTCTCGGCCGTTTAATCGTTTACGGTATACAACGACAGGATCTGCCAATCATTCAGGCTTCAAGCATGATAGTAGTGGGGATCTTCAGTTTATCTAATCTATCAGCCGATATCTTATACGGTTTTCTCAATCCGCGCATCAGGGTTGGAGAGTAAGCCTCAATAGATACATTGTCAAGGGGACGGGGTTATTGACAACTTTTTTAACTCTTTTAAGGAGGCCATTGTAACAGAAATTATTGTAATGTTTTGCCCTGTGCCCCATCCTGTAAGTTTTTCTAACATACTGATGCAGACAGATGGAAAAATGCATCAGATCTAAGGAATGAGGAAAATAATATTTGGATTTAAAGGATCGCTTGTTTTGGTTTGTTAAAGAATTAAACTGGGAGCAGCTTGATCAGTCTGTAAAAAGAAGGGCAAAGTTATGCCTGCTTGATAATTTGGGGGTAACCATAGTTGGCACGCTTGCCCCGATCAGCAGGATTGCCGCTAATTATGCAGTGAACAACTGGGGCCAGGGTCGCTCGACTATCCTGCTCAGCGGTGCTATGTCGACAGCTCCAGGTGCAGCCTTCGCTAATGCCTGTGCTGCTAATGCTCTAGATCTTGACGATGATGCCATATTTACCCGGGGTCATCCCGGGGCCCAGATATTTCCGGCGGCCTTAGCAGTTGCTGAAAAAACGGGAGCAGGGGGTAAAGAACTATTAGAAGCCCTGGTGGTCGGTTATGAAATTTCGATCAGGACCGGGCGTTGTTGGCATGATCTGCACGAGATCTACCATTCCTGTGGTTCCTGGGGTTCTATCGGCTGTGCTGCAGTAGCTGCTCACCTATTGGGGCTTGGACATCCTGCCCTGGAAAACGCTCTTGGTATTGCCGAATACCATGCCCCGAACGCCCCGATGATGCGGGATATCTACAACCCGACGATGGTCAAGCATGCCATCGGCTGGGGCGCTATGAATGGGGTAACCTCGGCAGAGCTTGCCGGACTTGGATTTACCGGTATGCCATCGATCCTGCTGATGGAAAAATATCAAGATTGGGTGGAAGATCTCGGTCAGAAATATTGGATGGCCGATTGGGTCTTTTACAAGGAATGGGCCTCCTGTGCCTGGGGTCATCCCGCTGGTGTAGCGATACTGAAGCTGATCGACCAACACCTTATCTCACCGGATCAAATAGAAAAAATAAAGGTCAGAACATTCGAGGAAGCGGTACGCCTCAGCCAGGACTACCCGCAAACAACCGAAGAAGCCCAGTTTAGTGTCAAATGGCCATTAGCCTGCTTAATTATAGACCGGGAGCTAGGTCCGGATCAGGTCCTTGAAAAGCGGTTTTCCGATCAGACGGTGAGGGCACTTTTTGACCGGATAGAGCTGTTTATTGATCCTGAGGTTAACCGGCTTTATTACGAGGCAAAAGAGATGGACCTGCGGATGCACAGCGCAGTGGAAATATTTTTAAAGGATGGTCGTCATTTTGATTCGGGAATCGTTGAAAGAGCAGCCGATCGTTATAGTGAAAAAGATCTTGAAAAGAAATTTCGCTGGCTGGCATCATTTGTTGCCGAACCTTTTCTCGTTGATCGACTGGTCGAAATGGTTTGGAACTTTGAGAAGTTAAACGATGTCCGCGAACTGACCACCTTGCTAAAAGTGTCAGGGGGACGGGGTACCTGACACGCTGAGGTTTAGCTTTATGAGTTTCCAATGCCAAAATAGGTGTCAGGTACCCCGTCCCCCTGACACTTTTCTGGAGGTAGCTTAAATGTCCTTTTCGGTTCAGGCGGTGCCGCGGTTTAAGTTGTTCAGTGATGAGCAGTGCGAAGCGGTGCACCATGCTACGCTTGAAGTTTTAAGACGGACTGGAACGAGGGTTTACCATTCTGAGGCCCGTCAACTGTTGAAAGACGCCGGATGCCTGATCAGCGATGAAACACTGGTCAGATACCCTCCGGCCCTGGTTGAGTGGGCTATTGCTCAAGCCCCTTCAACGATTGCCCTCTGCGAAAGAGGCAGCCGCCGGGCCGCCTTCAGGCTCGAAGCAATGAACGTGGCTTTTGGTACCGGTTCGGATTGCCGTAACTATATTGATCCCCGCAACGGGGACTACCGCCTCTTTAAAGCGGCTGATGTCCTTGATTGTATCCGCTTAGTCGATGCCAGCCAAGAGATCGATTTTTGCATGTCCATGGGGATTCCTTCGGATGTGGATGCGATAAAGCCCTATGCCTATCAGTTTTCGCTGATGCTGCAAAATACAACCAAGCCAATTGTCTTCATCGCTGACGATCTGGCTGACTGTAGAATAATCGTCGCCATGGCCGCTGCAGCGGCAGGCGGTTATAAAGAGCTTGAACTGGCACCCAACCTGCTTTGTTACAGCCAGGTGACAACGCCTTTAATCCACAACGAGGAATCAACAAACAAGCTGCTATATATGGCCGAAAAAGCGGTTCCCGTTGTTCACCAGCCGTCGCCGATGATGGGCGGCACAGCGCCGATGAGCATGGCCGGTGGATTAGTTATTGGGAATGCCGAAGTTTTGTCCAGCCTGGTTATTCACCAGCTGAAAAGAGAAAAAGCCCCCTTCCTTTATGGCGGCGGTCAACATCATATTGACATGCTGACTACAATCAGTGTCTACAGTGCTCCGGAATTTGATTTAGAAAGGGTTGCCGTAGCTGAAATGGCCCGTTTTTATAATCTTCCGAGCTGGGGTTACGCCGGCTGCACCGACAGTTGTATTTTTGATGAACATGCAGCGGCAGATGCCAGCCTCTCAGTTATGACGGCAGTTTTGAGCGGTCAGAACCTGGTTCATGATATCGGTTACATGGAAGCAGGACTCACCTTCGGCGTAGAAATGGTGCTGTTCTGTGATGAAATAATCAGCCGGATGAAAGCTTTCGCCGTCGGAATTTCCCTCGATCGCGAAGCGATGGTTGCCGACTTAATTGACGAAGTCGGCCCGGGCGGGGCTTTCCTGGGTACCGATCATACCTTTAGACATTTTCGTGATTTCTGGCAGCCGCGCTACCTAAATCGTAAGCGCCGCGATGAATGGGTGGCGGATGGCAAAAAAAACATGGCGACAAAACTGAGGGAAAAAGCGGTTGAAATAATGCAGACTCACCGTCCGGTGGAACCGCC
>CAZAKI010000021.1:26130-33631 GCA_964485855.1 uncultured Syntrophomonadaceae bacterium
CCCGAGGTGTGGGCCAAGGTTACAGGCAGAGCCGTATATGGTATCGACTTGAAATTGCCGGGCATGCTCTACGGAAAGATTTTGCGCAGTCCCCACCCACACGCATTGGTTAAAGCAATTGATTACTCAGCAGCACTTAAGATCAGTGGCCTACGAACTGTTATAACCGGTGCTGAACTTCCCAAAAAAAAATTTGGCATTGTTTACGACGATGAACTGCCATTAGCTGTGGACAAAGTCCGTTATATCGGGGATGAAGTTGCTGCCGTAGCCGCAACTGAAGAAGAGACTGCTGTATTAGCACTTAAAAATATTAAAGTTGAATACGATCAGTTGCCGGCTGTTTTTAGCCCTGAAGAAGCACTCCTGGCAGGAGCACCACTTTTACATGATCATTTTCCGGGCAATCTTGCCTGGGAGAGAAATCTCGAGCGGGGCGATAATGATGAGGCTTTCAAATCGGCAGACCTGATCGTTGAAAAAACTTTTACCATCCCGCAGTTTAATGCCGCCTATCTAGAACCGATTGCCTGCATTGCGGTATTTGATCCTTATGAAGGCCTGGTGCTTCATACGGCTGTCCAGTCGCCCGATGAAGTCCGAAAAATTATAGCTAAGGCTTTGGGTTTTCCCTTATCCCAAGTTAGAATAATCGGTCCGGTCATGGGTGGAGGGTTTGGGGCCAAAGTATATGGCAATCTTAAGCTATATATCATTGCTTCTTTATTGGCAATGAAAACAGGCCGACCGGTAAAAATGAAGCTAACCCGGGAAGAGGAATTTATTGCCGGTCGTCCGCTGATTGCTGCAAAGATAAAGATGAAAATGGCTGTCAGCAGCGATGGTAAAATCTTGGGTCGTGAAACTGATATCATAACCGATAATGGTGCTTACAGCGCCCAGGCTTCCTGGGTTTCTAAAACCCTTTCCGAACGAAACGATTCTGTTTATTGGATCCCTAATATTAAAACACGGGTCAGACTGGCTTATACCAATAAAATTCCTACCGGACAGTACAGGGCTTATGGCAATCAGGTCGCTAATTTTGCGGCAGAGTCATTGATTGATTTAGCTGCGAAGAAGCTAAAGATTGATCCGCTTGAGTTTAGATTGAAAAATAGTGTCAGGACTGGTGATGTAACAGTTCATGGTTTGCAGATTAAGAGTTGTGCCCTGGCTGATTGCTTAAAGGCGGCAGCACGGGAAATTGGCTGGGATGATCAAAAAGAAGGTCATGGCTACGGGCTCAGTGCGGCAATTCATGCCAATGGCAGTATAGTATTTGATCGAAACATGCTTGGCGCTGCTGCCCTCGCTCGACTGGAACAGGATGGACGGGTCAGTATTTTCAGTGGAGAACAAGATTATGGGCAGGGAACCCACAGCACCTTTACTATAATTGCCGCCCGAGTTTTACAGATTAATCCGGAAAAGATCAGGATTTATTCACGTGATACCCTTTCTGCTCCTTTTTCCCTGGGTGCTTTAGGGATGCGCCAGACTACGATTGGTGGCAAAGCGATCCAGCTGGCAGCTGAAAGCCTGCGTGAAAAAATTGTGCAGACTGCTTCTGAAATGCTTGCGGAACCGGTTGTTGTTGATGAAGGCCAGGTCCGGAGCGCATCCGGACAGGCCCAATCATTTTCTGAGATAGCTCTCCATCATCATCGTAAAACTAGCGGCTTGTCTTTAACCGGAGAAGGAAAGTATGTGCCGGCCGAGGGACCATATGATGAAACCAGTTATGGCAATATCGCGGTCACTTATTCTTTTGCCGCCCATGCTGCTGAAGTTGAAATTGACAAGGAAACCGGCGCCTTGCTGGTGCATAAAATAGTAGCCGCGCATGATTCGGGTAAAATTGTGAATCTGACCTCTGCGCTTGGTCAGGTTTATGGCGGAGTAACCCAGGGATTGGGAATGATTTGTTTCGAAGGTTACCTGTTTGAAGGGGGAAGAGTAGCCAATGCTTCCTTGGCCGATTACCGCATTCCAACTGCCCTGGATGTTCCGGAAATTTTGGCCCTCTTTATTCAGCAGGATGATCCGGAAGGGCCGTTTGGGGCGAAAGGTCTCGGAGAAATTGTCCAGGTGCCGGTGCTTGGTGCCCTGGCTAATGCCATCAATGATGCTGCCGGTATGATGGTAACGGATCTACCAATTACTGCCGAAAAAATTTTTCAGGCCTTATCCGGATGGGAGTGTGAAGAATGAGCTATCTAGTTGCCGAGAATCTGGAGCAAGCCCTTACCATGCTGCAAGAAGCAGGTAAAGGTTCCCGGATCATAGCCGGCGCTACCGATCTATTTCTACAGGAATTACCCGCTAATCTAATCGATATCCATGCTGTTCCCGAAATGCTAGTGATTAGTGAAACAGAATATAGCCTTGAAATTGGCGCTGCAGTTACCCATACAGCTGCTTCACAATCTTCACTCATTTGCGCGAAAGCCACCGCTTTGGCTGAAGCTTCTGCCCAGGTTGGTTCACCTCAGATTCGTAATATCGGCACAATTGGAGGAAATGTAGTTAACGCGGCTCCGGCAGCGGATGCAGCTGTAGCTCTTGTGGCTCTCGGGGCAAAAGCGGTGATTATTAACAGTAAAAAAATAATGCGCGAAGAGCCGGTTGAGAATCTGTATCGTCATTACAATCAATCGACGATCGAAAGCGGAAAAGAAATGATCATCAAATTTATGATTGAAAATAACGCTGGGATTTTGGGTTCTGCATTCCTGCGTTTTGCAGCCAGGCAATCACTTTGTCTGCCGATGGTCAATGCTGCAGCTTGGGTAAATATCGAAAATGATTGTTTAAGAGAAGTCCGTCTGGTACTGGCTCCGGTCAAGCCGGCTCCGACCAGGCTGAAGGAAACGGAAAAGAGGCTGATCGGCGCTCCCTTAAAGGCGGAAACCTGGCGCCTGGCTGGTGATGCCGCTACCGAAGAAGTAACGGTGCGCGGTAGCCTTTTACGCTGTTCAGCCCAATACAGGCGGCATCTGGTTGGAGTGTTAGCCGAAAGGGTGATTGCAAAGGCTGTGAAAGCTGCTTGTGAAAGAAAGGAAGGCGAACAGCGGTGAAAAAAGAAATGATCAGTTTTTTCTTAAATGGGGAATCAATCGAAGTTTATGCTGATCCGGCTTCAAGCCTCTTGCATCTGCTGCGCGAAAAGCTTGATCTATATGGAACAAAAGAGGGATGCGGCCAAGGGGAATGCGGCGCATGCACTGTCCTGCTTGATAACCTGCCGGTTAATTCCTGTCTTATTCCGGTTGGTAAAGTAAAGAATCGGACTGTTTTAACGATTGAGGGTTTATCAGTAGGGGAAGAATACCACCCGCTTCAGAAGGCTTTTGTTGAAGAAGGTGCCGTACAGTGTGGTTTTTGTTCCCCGGGAATGATCATGTCTGCCTATGCCCTGCTTAAACAGAACCCGCAACCAAGTGCTATGGAAGTTAAGCGAGCGATATCCGGCAACCTGTGTCGCTGCAGTGGGTATAAACAAATCGAGACGGCAGTGGCAGCGGCCGCTGAAAAATTAAAGGCTGAGGGAGATTCAGGATAGATGTATGTTAATGAGAAAATTTACTCCACACTCGGCCTGAATATTATGACCAATGAACAGGTCGAGCGCATTCACAGTAGTACCTTGCAGGTTTTACAGCGGGTTGGCGTTAAAATCTTTGAACCGGAAGCGCTCGAATTACTCAGCTCCAGCGGGGCTAAAGTTGATGGCAATCTGGTCAGAATCCCAGACTGGATGGTCCATTCAGCGCTGCAGACAGCACCACAGAGTGTGACTCTCTATAATCTTCGAGGCTCGGCTTCCATCATCTTGGAAAAAGGCCGCATCCATTACGGTGCCGGATCCGAGGTTCCTTTCACTATTGATCTTGTAGATGGGCGGCGCCGTAAAGTGCTGAGCACTGATGTCTATAACTCATCACGCCTGATCGATAGTTTGCCTCACATCGATTTTGCAATGTCCCTTGGTTTAATTTCTGACGTGCCAGTTAGGTATTCTGATCTTTACCAGTTTGAGGCGATGTTGACCGGGACTGTCAAACCAATTCTTTTTACTTGTTACAACAGGAAAAATCTGCAATGTATAATTGATATGGCCGCTTTAACAGCCGGTAGCAGGGAGAAGCTTAAAGCCAGACCAAGTGTTGCCTTATATGCCGAACCTACTTCCCCTTTGGTCCATTCAAAAGATGCAATGGAAAAAATGCTTACCTGTGCTGCTGAAGGCATTCCGCTAATCTATGCTACGACTCCGATGCTTGGTGCTACCGGACCGGTTACTGTAGCCGGTTCACTGGTTGTTGCCAATGCTGAGATTTTATCCGGCCTGGTAGTCCATCAATTAAAGGCAAAAGGGGCACCGTTTGTCTATGGCGGTGGAATTCCGCCGATGCATATGGGAACCTCGATCTGCTCTTATGGCGGCCCTGAACGTGATCGCGGCTGTATTGGACTGGTCAGGTTATCCCAGTATTATCATCTCCCCTCATTTACGACGGCAGGTTGTACCGACGCCCACATTTTTGACCAACAGGCCGGGATGGAAGCTGGTTTTAATCTGACTGTTGCTGGTCTGGCCGGTGGCAACCTGATTCACGATCTTGGTTATATGGGGATCGGGATGATCTCTTCCCTGGAGTACCTTTTGCTCTGCAACGAAGCCGTTGGCGCTGTAAAAAACCTGCTCTGCGGAATTGATATTGATGAAGAACATCTGGCTGTAGACCTGATTGAAAAAGTCGGACCAGGGGGTCATTTTTTGGCCGAAGAGCATACGATGAAACATTTCCGCAATGAGCTTTATTTTCCCGAAATTTTAAATCGTAAAAATTACGATTCCTGGTTGGCTGATGGCGGTAAAACATTTGGTGAAATAGCAAACAAAAAGGTAAAGATGATGCTTGATGAACACCGGGGCAGTGAACTTCCTCCTGTAATTTTACAGCAAATCAGACGGCAAGTAGATGGTCTTACCGGGGAGGCAACAACTAAATGATTGCCAATAATAATAATAATGATCATTCACAGCTCAGGAGGCAGTCTAATTGGTAAACAATAAATATTTTCAGAAGCGCATGGGCTTGCTTAACCTAAACCCTGAACAGATCGATCAACTTCATCTAGCTACACTTGAGGTGCTTGAAAATGTAGGGGTAAAAATATGTGAACCCGAAGCGCTTGTCATGCTTGAAGGGGCTGGAGCCCGAATTACAGGCAATCTGGCAAAGATTCCCTCCTGGCTTGTCCAACAGGCGCTAAGTACTGCGCCCTGTAAGATTGTAATTTTTGATCGCAATGGTCAGCGGGCCTTAAACCTGGAAAAAGGTAATATCTACTATGGCTCCGGCTCTGATACCCCGTACATTATCGATATTGAAACCGGCCAGCGAAGACGAGCCGTAAAGCAAGATACAATTAATGCTACCCGGATAGCTGATGCTCTCGAAAATATTGATTTTATTATGTCAATGGCCAAGGCTTCCGATGTACCAGACCACCGGACCGATCGGCACCATTTTGAAGCGATGACTACCAACAGTATCAAGCCAATTATCTTTGATGCCCATGACCGGGAAGGGTTAGCTGATATTATCAAAATGGCTTCCCTGGTCAGGGGAGGTAAAGATGCCCTGGTGCAAAAGCCTTATATTATGCATTACTCAGAACCAAATTCTCCCCTCACTCATTCGAAACCGGCACTGGAAAAACTGCTGACCGCAGCCGAGGAAAAAATTCCTTTAATTTATGCCCCGGCCGTAATGTGCGGGGCTACAGGGCCGGTTACCACTGCCGGAGCGCTGGTGGTGGCTAACGCCGAGATTTTATCTGGATTGGTAATCCATCAGTTAAAATCGAAAGGGGCCCCTTTTATCTACGGTGGGGGAACTCCTCCGCTTAATATGATCACGACAGTTTGCTCTTATGGCGATCCCCAGGGAATAGTCGGAGCAGTCTCACTGGTCCAGTTGGCCCAATTCTATAATCTGCCTTCTTTCAGTATCGCCGGATGTACCGATGCGCAGCTTTTTGATCAACAAGCTGCGATGGAAGCCGGTTTTAATCTCCTGATGTCGGCCCTGGCCGGCGGAAACCTGATTCATGATTTAGGGTATATTGGGGTGGGCTTAACACTTAGTCTTGAATATTTGGTGCTTTGTAATGAAGGGGTGGGAGCAGCAAAATTTATGACCCGCGGGGTCGATATCAACCCCAACACTCTAGCTCTTGATGTGATTAAAAACGTCGGACCCGGCGGTCATTTTTTGACTGAGCAGCACACCCTGGATTATTTTAAACAAGAGATGCACTTCACCCGCCTCTTTAACCGTAGCCCCTATGACAATTGGCTGGAGACCGGGTCAAAATCCTTCGGCGAACATGCCAATAACCTGCTGAAAGAAATATTGCAGTGGCATGAAGTCCCCCTGCTGGATCCCGAGATTGAAAAAGAGATCAGAGCGATTGCAACGGGAAACAATTATGATCCTAAACTGGCCTGATTAAGCTCTGCTTGATATAATAATAGCCGAAGGGAGATTGCGATGCTTAAGGAACTTACTGTTGAACAATTAGTTCGTGAGGTGGCTTCAGGATCACCGGCACCCGGGGGCGGCAGTGTAGCGGCGCTGGCAGGGGCTCAGGGAGCCGGGTTGTTATCCATGTACTGTAACTTAAGTCAGAACCGCGAAAAACTGGGTGATGTTGTTGATCTACTGCAGAAAATTGGTGAAGAAGCCCGTTACTTGAAAGTGAAACTCCTTGAAGCAATTGATGAAGATACTATTGCTTTCAACCAGGTGATGGATGCTTACCGTCTGCCGAAGCTGAGCGAAGAGGAAAAAGTGAAGCGTAAGAAAGCGATTCAAAAAGCAGCCCTTAATGCAGCCGAGGTTCCACTGTTAACGGCAAGAGGTGCGCTGAAAATATTGGACTTGGTTAATGATGCTGCCGGTAAAGGTAATCCCTCGGCAATTACCGATCTGGGGGTTGCCAATCTCCAGGCCCTTTCCGGTCTGATTGGCGCCTGTTATAACGTGCAGATCAATTTAGGGATGATTATCGACGAAGTTAAAATTGTAGAACTAAAAAAAGAAATTATGGCGATTCGCTCAGAAGGTGAAAAACTGTTTCAATCCAACCAGGATCTAATTGAAAAAGAGATCAGTTAAAATATACCATTAAGATAGGAGCCCGATGCCTGATCACTATGCCGTAATTGATAATTCAATCTTGCTTCGGTATCTTTTTTACCCCCGTCGCCAACACAGTAAAGCGCGAGATGGTGCTTATGATCTAAAGGTTCCGGTTGCCGGAAATATAGAGATCGTCTGTCGAGCTTATCCTGCCGGGGTAGATAACCACTGGATTCTTTTCTTTCACGGCAACGGGGAAGTAGTAAGCGATTATGATCAACTGGCCCCTTTGTATCGTAAACGAGGCATCAATTTGCTGGTTGCCGATTATCGCGGTTATGGTG
>CAZAKI010000022.1:0-4080 GCA_964485855.1 uncultured Syntrophomonadaceae bacterium
TTATTATCGTCTATTTTAACTAGATCTGTTTAAGTTGCTCGTATGTATGGTTGACAATAATTTTAAGGACAGTAAATGTAGGGACAGCCAGAATAATCCCAAGTAAACCTCCCAGGCGACCGGCGACCAAAACGATGAGAATAATGGCCAATGGGTCTAAAGATAACTTGTGCCCCATGATCTGCGGTGATATAACCAAGCCTTCAAGCTGCTGTAAAAGAACGATGACTACGATAACCTGCAACATTAAAAGCGGCGAATCGAGCAGACCGACAAAGGCGGCCGGAATTGCGCCGATAAAAGGGCCCAGGAAGGGAACAACATTGGTAATCATGATAAATATTGAAAGGATCAGGGCAAACTCAAGGTCAATGATGAGAAACCCGATATAGGCTAAGATCCCAACAACTAAGCAGACCAGACTAAGTCCCTGGACGTAGGAAGCAAGCATTTTATTCATCTCAGCCAGGGCCCTGTTAATATTGCCGGCATATTTTTCAGGTGCCAGCTTATTAACTGCATCGGGAATCAGATTTTTGCCTTTCTCCTTGAGCATATAATAGAGCAGAAAAGGCACTATGATCATTGTCGTAAATAAGCCGGTCAGAAAATCGATAACATTGGTGATGCTGGCAACAATTCCCGTTACGGCAGCAGATGCCATCGAAGTGAGGCGATCGGTCAGGTTGTTTAAATTGAGGACCTCGATATCGAGAAACCTGGCTACTAAAGGATTGCTCTCCAGGTTTTCCAGTAAACTTTTCAAATTTTCTACTTGATCCGGCAAGCTCACAACGAGCTTGGTAAATTCATCTGCCAGTATAGGCCCTATAGCCAGGACAAACAACGTTAATAAACCAAGAATGATCAGAAAAACAATGATTATTGCCAGCGGACGGGGCACCTTGCGGTTGCTTAGCCAGTCACTAAGAGGGTAGATCAAGTAATAGAGAATACCGGCGATCAAAAAAGAAGTAAAGAGGGCTTCAAAGGCAACAACAACCGGCCTGAAAATAAATGTAATCTGACTCCCGATATAGATAATCAGGAAAACTAACACTACACCTATTCCGGCCTTGAACAGTTTAGATTCCCACATTACAGGGCAGTAATCCTTTCTTTCCCTTTAAAGTAAGGGCGTAGAACTTCAGGAATGATCATGCTGCCATCTTCTTGCTGGTAATTTTCTAAGATTGCCGCTACTGTACGACCGATGGCTACACCCGAACCATTTAAAGTATGCACAAACTGGGTCTTCTTGCCCTGCTCAGGCCGGTAACGGATTGAAGACCGGCGGGCCTGAAAATCGGTAAAGTTGCTGCAGGAAGAGATCTCGCGGTAGGTATTATAGGCGGGCAGCCAGACTTCAAGATCGTACTTTTTGGCCGGGGCAAAGCCCAGATCACCACTGCACATCAGCATCACCCGGTAAGGTAAGCCAAGCAGCTGCAGCACCTTTTCAGCGTCAGCGGTCAGTTTTTCCAGTTCATCGAAAGAGGTTTCCGGCCGGACAAACTTAACCAGCTCCACCTTGTTGAACTGGTGCTGGCGGATCAAACCACGGGTATCTCGACCATGGGCCCCGGCTTCCGCCCGGAAGCAGGCACTGTAAGCCGCATATTTTAGAGGGAGCTGATCCGCTTCGAGGATCTCGTCGCGGTGCAGGTTGGTAACCGGCACTTCCGCCGTCGGGATCAGGTAGTAGTCGGTTCCTTCTACCCTGAAGGCATCTTCGGCAAACTTTGGCAGCTGGCCTGTACCGGTCATGCTGGCAGCATTAACCATGAAAGGCGGAAATACTTCACGGTAACCATGCTCGCTGGTATGCAAATCGAGCATGAATGAAATCAGGGCCCGTTCGAGCCTTGCCCCGTCCCCGTAATAGAGAGCAAAACGGCTGCCGGTAATCTTACCGGCCCGGGGAAAATCGATAATGTCAAGATTGGCGCCTAAGTCCCAGTGGGCCTGCGGTTCAAAATTAAATTGAGGCGGTTCACCCCAGCGGCGAATTTCGATATTATCTGATTCATCTTTACCCCGGGGGACTGCATCATCCGGGATATTAGGCAGCCCCAAAAGTAACTGTTCCATTTCGGAATCAACCTGGCGCAGCCGATCGTCTAGCGTTTTAATTTTTAGAGAAACCTCGCGCATTTCATCCTTTTTCTCCTGCATGGCTTCACTGTCAGCACCGGCTTTTCCAATTTCCCTGGAAACCCGGTTGCGGATCTGCTTCAGCTCATCAGCCTCTTTTAGCAGGTCGCGCCTGATCTGATCACGTTCAAGAATGCCTTCCAGATCACCCGCTTCACCTTTGTCAATCATGGCCTGGCGAACAATATCCGGGTTTTCACGAACAAATTTAAGATCTAGCAGCTTAAACTCCCCCTAATCCTGCCCCCTCCCCCATCAAGAGAGGGGATCTGATCACTTAATTACATTTCATCCGGAGCGTCTATGCCAAGCAGGGCCAGCCCGTTGGCAATTACCTGGCGCGCTGCGGCGCAAAGCAGCAGACGACCGTGCTTGAGGTCACCTGTGCTGATTAAAACCGGACAGTTGTGGTAAAAGCGGTTAAATTCGCGGGCCACGTCAACCAGGTAGCGAGCCAGGATCGAAGGCCGGTATACTTCCGCTGAAGCGATAATTTTCTCCGGCAAAATGGCCAGATTTTTAATCAGGTTTATTTCTTCAGCTTCAACCAATAATGAGGCGGCCTGATCACTCCACTGATGGTAATCTAATTCCGATTTCTTTAAAATACTGCAGATCCGGGCATGAGCATATTGAATATAGGCTGCTGTTTCACCGGAAAAATCAAGGACCTTTTCCCAGTCAAATTCAATATTCTTAACCCGATCGTTACTCAAATCACCAAAGCGAACGGCCCCCAAACCTACAGCCTTAGCTGCACTTTCTTTATCGGCCAAATCGGGATTCTTTTCTTCAATAATATCGCGGGCCATTTCAATTGAACGAGTAAGAACTTCTTCTAGCAGGACAATTTTCCCCGCCCTGGTCGACATCCGCCCTTCCTTGAAACGAATCAGACCAAAAGGTACATGCACACACTGCTTTGCCCATTTAAATCCCAGCAGTTCCAAGACTTTAAATAACTGTTGAAAATGCAAGGTTTGTTCGGCTCCTACCACATAAAGAGAAAGGGCAAAATCAAAGGTCTTTTTCCGGTAGATGGCAGCCGCCAGATCGCGGGTGATGTAAAGAGTGGCCCCGTCTTTTTTTCTGAGCATGACCGGAGGCAAACCATATGGTTCAAGATCGATGATCAAAGCACCTTCGCTTTCTTTGGCAATCCCTTTGTCTTGTACCAGTTTAATGACGTCTTCCAACATCTGGTTGTAATGGCTTTCTCCATGATAATGCTCAAAAGCAATACCTAATAGATCGTAGATCAGGGCGTAATTTTCAAGACTCAAGCGACGGAAACGAGTCCAGTAATCAACTGCTTCCTCGTCAGCTTCTTCGAGTTTTTTAAACCAGGCTCTGGCCTCATTTTCAAGAGTGGGATCTTCATCAGCCAACTGGTGAAATTTTACATAAAGCCGGTAGAGGTAGTTTACCGGGTCAGCTTTTAACTGATCTTCATCACCCCAGCGTTTAAAAGCGACAATCAACTTGCCAAATTGGGTTCCCCAGTCACCGAGGTGATTAATCCCGATACTGTTATAGCCAAGAGCCCTGTAGATCAAATAGAGCGCATGCCCGATAACTGTTGAACGAATATGCCCTACTCCAAATGGTTTGGCGATATTCGGCGAAGAGTAATCGATCGTTACATTGCGACCCTTTCCGAGATCGCTGGAGCCGTATTGTCCGCCTTTCTGCCAAATCTGGTGCAGTATTTCCCGACTATATGCTTCAGGAGATATGAAAAAGTTGAGATATGGACCACCGGGCTCTGCCTTTTCCCAGAATAGCCCCTTTTTGCCTGCCAGCTTGGAGGCCAGATCTTTCGCGATTAAAGGTGGGGCCTTTTTCAGGGTTTTAGCAAGCGAGAAACAGGGAAAAGCAAGATCTCCAAATTCAGGGTCCGGGGGTATTTCGAGCAGCGCTTCAACC
>CAZAKI010000022.1:4180-33213 GCA_964485855.1 uncultured Syntrophomonadaceae bacterium
GGTGGTTCCCAGCTTTCGCCGTCAACAAGAATGTCGACCCTCTGCAGACGGCTATTTTTGAAGGTTGTCATGAATAAAGCATCCAGAAAGAGGGCGACCTGTAATTGCTCATTTTCGCCGGCTGATTCTGAAAACATCTCGGTAAATGATCTGCTTAGGTTTAATGTGGCCCTTTCATTAAATAAATCCAGGCTTATTACAGCAAGGTTTGCGGGAATCAGCGGTAAAGCTGACCGGGCTGAGCGGATCACCTGAGCGAGAAGAAGATCTAAATCTACTTCAGTTTCACCATCAGGTAAACCCTCCTGTACAGTTAAATAGTAACGGTTACCGCTGTAAACCGGAATAAATAGCGGCCGGATCCAAATATGGGGCTGAATCGGTTGTTCGAATTTGTCAAGCGGTTCAACTCCGCTGATCAGATAGATTTCTTCAACCCCGTGATTGGCGCTAACAGTTTGGATGATCGACTGCAGAGCCGTGCTGCTTTGCAGTTCACCATTTAAATCAAGAAAATGCGAAGAGAGATTTAAAGTCAGGATCCCTGTGTTCGGATCATAGTCGGCGATGATTGAAGCTGTTTTATCAGGGATAGTCCTGAACAAAGCACTCCCCCTGGCTGGACCACGAATTAATTCGTCAAGCGCAGCCTGGATCGGGTTGTCGGTTACTGCAACGGTCCGGGTAACCGGAACAAGATTACTGTTCTCGTCACTAAAGAATAAAGTGATCTTAGTTTCATCCGGATCGGCTCCTATAGTTACGGGACTGTAAAGTAGGGAAGCCTGAACTCCGTTTCCGTTTTCGGTAAGCATCGGCTTAAGATCCACCAGATCGATATAACCATCATCACCAGCAACTACAATCAGGTTTGGATGCCCAGACGCCATGAGATGCTCAACCCGCATGGCAACTTCCCAACTGGTTATTTCTAAACCATCTTGATCAAATACTTTCATCTGGGTAAAATCTTCCTTGTAATGACGCCAGGAACTATTTACAATATGCCGTCCGTCAGCAGTAAAAGCAAATAGCGATCCGTCTTCAGCATTTCTCATCCAGAGCAGATCTTCGGCCAGGTCAAAATAGAAAAGATTATCACCTACTTCTTCGCGGCTACCATAAACCAGGATCCGATTGTAGTTTTGGGGATTGAATGAAACGTTCTTTGTATCAACCGGCAGATTCGTGCCCCAAAGCTCATAGCCCAAAGCATCATAGATCATCAGCCGATTGCCTTGCAGAGCAGCCAGCCGACTGCCATGTCTTGAAACAGAAACAAGGGCCTGATTTTCCTTAACCCAAAGCTCGCTGCTATCCAGCCCCACGGCGCTAAACTCTAATTGTCCGTCTTCTTCGGATGTGTAGTAAATATTGGTATGTTCAAGGTATTCACTGGACATAAATAAGTTACTGAGGAACCCGGTTTCAATGGTCCATTGTAAATCGCCGGATTGATTATAAAGCTCCAGATAATAATGGTTCTGATCCGGTTTATTACGCGCAACAGTAATCCAGGCTCCATTGGGAGAAATAGCCAGCAGATAAATCGGATCTCCTTCAGCATCCCAGGAAAACTGCTGATCGGTTCTGGTAAAATGAAGTCTTCCTCCCGCTGTTCCGATCGCTGCATAGTTGCCGCACGAAGATAGCTTAGCCTGCAGTGGCGCGGTGACAAATATTTTATCCCATAGTAATTTGCGCTCACGGTCCATAAAGCTAACTTTATTATTGTCGGCACTGAAAAGGATCACGTTCAAATTATAATCAACACTGAGGTCATAAAGTACAACCCCTGAAAACCAGAGATCATAAAGGTTTTCACTTGCTGACTGGGTCAGGGGATCGACGGTCATGCCATTGCTTTCGGGCGCAGCCAAAAACTGCAGGGAAAATAAGATTATCCCGGCCAGGATAAACAGAAAGGCGATATATACTAGATAGTGAAAAGGTTGAATCCGCTTCATTCATCACACCTCCGACAAACGGCCAGAGTAGAACAATTTTATCACAGTAGAAACTCTAATTATTAAGAAAGTATTTGGAAGTGATTAAGATTTACTAACATTTGGATCCATTGACAGCGGTAAAGCAACCATAAACCGGCTGCCGCGTGTCTCCTCACTCTCGACCCAGACCCGCCCGCCATGTTTGGCAATGATTTCTTTGACAATAGCCAGACCCAACCCCGTTCCGCCACCTTCGCGGGAACGCGCCCGTTCAACCCTGAAAAACCTTTCAAAGATATAATCCAGATCTTCCTTGGGGATACCGCAGCCACTATCCTCAACAGTGATAATGGCTTCATTTCCTTCCTGGTCCAGGCTTACGGTGACAGTGCCCCCGGCCGGCGTATAGTTATATGCGTTATCAAGCAGGTTGCTGACCACCTGGCGCAGTTGAAAGGGTGCAGCCCTGACCACCAGGCTTTGATCTTTAAGGTTATCAAGCAGTTCAAGACCGGCCCGGGCATAACGATACTGGTATTCGCCGATCGCATCGCTTAAAAACAGCTTTAAATCAACATCTTCAAATTCAATTGTGGTTTTCTCCAGCCTGGATAGCTCCAGCAGATCATTGACCAGAGCGATCAGGCGTTCCAGCTCAGAATCGAGGTCATTGATAAAATCTTTCCTTTGCTCCACTTCCATCTCATGTTCCTTAAGAGCTTTGGTCAATAGGGTCATGGTGGTCAGGGGCGTGCGCACTTCGTGGGCAACATCGGCAGCAAATTTTTTCAGGTTACTCGTATAGTAATTGAGCTTCCGGGCCATGATATTAAATTGTTCAGCCAAACGGCCGATTTCATCTCCAGATGAAAAGTCTATATGCTGGTCAAGATTTCCTTCCGCCATTTTTTTAGTAGCCTGGGTAAGTGTCTCCAGGGGGCCGGTAAAACGACGGGCCAGGAAAACTGATCCTCCTCCAACAACAGCCATGGCCAGGAGAGTCGCCAGGAAAAGGTATCGCCTGATCGCGTAAAGGATCAGGTAGACCTCTTCCAGTGAAGCGGAAAGAAATACTGCCCCGCTTATTACACCTTCACTATCGGTTACCGGAACCGCCATCTGGATGATATCGTGATCGACTGTTTCACTATAGGTGATACTGTAACTGGTTTCTCCCTGGAGAGCTTTTGCCAGGTCTTCCTGTTCCAAATTCCGGTTAAGCAACCCGCCTACCCGAAGGGAATCGCCAACTACCAAACCCTGGCTGTCTGTAAAAATAACCCTGGCCTGCGATTGCCTGCTCATATTCTCGGCTAAATTACTCAGGCGGACTGAGTCAACCTGCCCACGTAGCTGCCCGGCAACAAAATCTGCTGCCAGGTAAGCAGATCGCTCCATGCCGTCGGTATAATTGCTCATATAGTAACGTTCTAAATTACTGTACAGAAAAAAACTGATGATAATCATTACCGCCAGGATTATTGCCAAGAAATACGCCGAAAGCCGAAACCGGATACTATAAAACCGACCCATTAATGATCCTCCCTGATCTTATAACCGGTACCCCATACGGTCAGAAGCAGATCCGGATTGCCGGGATCTTTCTCCAATTTCTCCCTGAGATGCCTGATATGCACATCTACAGTCCGCACATCGCCGTAATAATCATAGCCCCATACTTGTTCCAGCAGCTGTTCACGGGAATAAACATTTCCGGCATTGGTGATGAGAAAACTAAGCAGGGCAAACTCCTTTGAGGTCAAATTAATCTCTTGATCATCTAAACGCACCCTGTGCTGAAGTAAATCAACCATTAAATTACCAATTTGGACTACTTTTTTGTTCTCCTCGGCCCGAAAAACGCTGCGCCTGAGAATAGCCTTAATCCGGGCAACCAACTCCCGCGAGTTAAACGGTTTGGTCAGGTAATCATCGGCGCCAAGTTCCAGCCCAAGCACCTTGTCAATATCTTCGCCACGCGCTGTCAGCATAATAATCGGAATATCCAGCTTTTTGCGAATCCGGCGGCAGACTTCAAACCCATCAATTAGCGGAAGCATCAGGTCAAGCACGACGATATCAGGGCTTACAGTAAAAACTTTTTGCAGAGCCTCCTCACCATCATAAGCCTGCTCAACTCTATAACCTTCCTTTTCCAAGTTAAAAGTAAGGGCTTTAACCAGTGTTTTTTCATCGTCAACAACCAAAACCAGCTCGTTACTCATCAGCTTGACCCCCAATATTATGCCGGGTGATAGTAGCTCATAATTTCTTTGAAATCAGTCCAAACATCTTTTTTCCTGCTCGGGTCTCGCAATAAAGCTGCCGGATGGTAAGTAGCAATGATCCGCCTTCCTTCCCGGAAATACCACTGCCCCCGGGATCGGCTGATGGCAGATTTTTTATCGATTAAAGTCCGCATCGCCAGAGCCCCGAGGCAAACGATTATTTCCGGGTTAATCAGAGCAATTTGCTTTTGCAGATAGGGTAGGCAGGCATCTACTTCAGGTTGCAGTGGCAGCCGATTGCCCGGTGGGCGACATTTGACAATATTGGCGATATAAATATCACTGCGCTTAATCTTGGCCGCATCGAGAATCCGATCCAGCAACTGGCCGGCCCGGCCGACAAAAGGAATACCAATCCGATCTTCATCAGCACCCGGTCCTTCGCCGATCAGCATCAGGCTGGCTGACGGGTTGCCGTCCCCAAAGACCACCTGCTTGCACCCTTTGCGCAGGATACAGCGCTGGCAGGCAAGGCACTGTTCCCTAAGTATATCCAGTTGACTAGGTGATGCATCCGGATCAGTTTCAGATCCAACTAATTGATCCTGATTATCCGGCTTTTCACGATTAGCCCATTCAAATATTGATTGTTGGTGTTCAGTGATCCTTTCCACCGCCTTCAGTCCAAAATCCTATTTGGTAAATATCTAGGAAACAATTTCAACGAAAGAAAGCGGATATCCTTCCCAGGCAAAGCAGGCTTGACAAAACCCTAAGAAGCAAGATTTGATTGCTCTATTCCGGGGGAGCAGATAAGAGTGAGCGTCGTTTTTCATGGCGGATCACCGCCAGTTCCATTAAACGGTCAACCAGATCATTATAGCTTAAACCGCTTGCTTCAAACATCTTGGGAAACATGCTGATACTGGTAAAGCCCGGCATTGTGTTGATCTCGTTAATCAGTAAACAGTTATCATCTTTGCGCAGAAAAAAATCGACCCTGGCCAGGCCGTCTGCCTCAATAGCCTGAAATGCCTTAACGGCAAACTCTTTCACTTCATTTTCAAGTTCCTGCCCCAGCTCAACCGGCACAATTAAACCGGAGCGATCGTCTAAGTACTTGGCGCTGTAGTCGTAAAAATCATTGCAGGGCAGGATCTCTCCCGGGCGTGAAGCAATAGCTTCATGGTTTCCGATTACCCCACACTCTATTTCCCGGCCATCAATAAATTGTTCAACCAGGATCTTGTCATCATATCGAAGCGCTTCTTCAACCGCAGCTTCAAGCTGATCCTGGTTGTACGCTTTTGATATCCCGACGCTTGATCCCAAATTCGCAGGTTTGACAAAGCAGGGGAATCCAAGTTGATCTTTACTCTTCTCCAACCAAAGTTCTTTTTGTTCCAGCCACTGCCAGCGGTTGAAAACAAGATAAGGGGCATTCGGAAGGCCTCTTTGGGCAAATAGGATCTTCATTACTTCTTTATCCATCCCGGTGCTGGAGGCTAGTACCCCTGAACCTACATAGGGCAAACCCGCTATTTCAAAAAGGCCCTGGACTGTTCCATCTTCTCCGTAAGGACCGTGTAAAACCGGAAAGGCTAGATCCAACTTTTCGTATCGCCAATTCTCAGGCGAAACATCGCCCTGGATTAAAAGGCCCGGCTTGGTCGGATCTGTCAATAATACAGCCGGTGAAGCCTTACCTGGTCGTCTATTTTCCCATAACGACAGCCAGGCATCCGGTCCGGAAATCCAGGCACCTTCACGGGTAATGCCGACTGGAATGATTTCATACAGATCTTTGTTAATAGCCTCCATGATCGAGGCGGCCGAACGCAGGGAAACAACATGTTCGCCTGAACGTCCACCAAAGAAAACAGCCACTTTTTTTCTTCTCAAGACTGAATCAACTCCATTGCCAAATTGGTTTTTCTGGCTATTGTTGAGCTGATTATAACATAAGACCGGTTTAGCGGCAGTTGGGATATTTTACCCTCAGCAAAGCATCTTTGTAGTATAATCAGCCTCAGTAAATAATTATTGACCGAAAGCGAGGTTAACCTCCATTGCAACCGGCAACAGTTGTTTTGGGCGCAAATTTTTATACTGCTCTGGGCGCTATACGCAGCCTGGGAAGAAGGGGTGTTGAAGTCATTGCTCTCGACTATCATTTTCCATCAGCCTATGCCCTGGCTTCCCGTTATGTCAAAAGGAAAATGCTCTGTCCGGATATTAACAAGGATGAAAAAGCCCTGGTTAATTTTTTAGTTGAACTAGGCCAGGATTTTAAAATGAAACCAGTCTTGCTGGCAACCGCCGATAGCTATGCTTTAATGATTTCCCGGAACGCCGATCTGCTAAAGAACTATTATCTGTTCCCGGCGATGCCCGATGGGCTGCTGGAAAAGATCATCGACAAAAAGGGGCTGTCCGCACTGGTTGAACGCCATCAGCTAAAAGGACCAATGACTTTTATTGCCGGTCCAGAAACTGAGATAGAACCAATTGCCGAATTAATCCCTTACCCCTGTATTATTAAGCCTGCTCTTTCGCACAAGTTCGTAAAAATCTTTCGGAAAAAATGTCTTTTTGCAGACAACCCTGAACAACTGATCGCCGACCTGAAAACTGCTTTCGCCAGCGGCCTGGAGGTAATGGTGCAGGAAGTTATTCCCGGTTTTGATGAACAGATGTACGTTTTTGATGTATATATCAACGGTGAGGGAAGAGCTACCCATACACTCACCGCTCAAAAACTACGTCAGTTTCCGATTAATTTCGGATCATCGACTCTGACCCATCACCGACACGACCAGCAGCTGGCCGAGCTGGGTCTTGATTACATGAAGCGTTTGAATTATCGTGGTTATGGAGAAATTGAGTTTAAAAAACACCCGGAAACTGGCGAGTTTTTTTTGATCGAAATCAATGCCCGGTTGAGTACCTTAAATATTTTATTTGACAAGTGCGGGGTCGAATTTACTTATGCCATGTATCGCGATTTAATTGGCAGCCCACTACCTGATTACCATCTGACCGAAGATCAACCCTGGGCTTTCTGGCATGCCTATGAAGACTTAATCAGTGTTAGTGCCTACCTGAAGACAAAACAGCTCACGATAAAGCAGGTGCTCAAGCCCTGGTTAACCCATCGCAAAGCTCATGCCATCCTTGCTGCGGACGATTTGATGCCTCTGCTGGCTTTTTTTCGGGTGCTTCTGGGCAAAATCAGCGGAAAAATCAGGAGGGTCTTGACCGGGTCAACTGTTTAAGGATCGAAGCAGGGATGACTATTTGGTCATCCCTGCTAAAAATCTTTAGCTCTAGCTTAATAACTGCCTTTATTAAGCTTCACTCTCTTTGGCTGCTTTTACTGCAGCAATTACCTGCTCGGCAACCTGGTGCGGGACCTCTTCATAGTGAGAAAAAGCCATACTGAAAAATCCACGGCCCTGGGTCATTGAACGCAGGTCTATTGAATATTTGAACATTTCCGCCATCGGTACCTGGGCCCTTATTTTCTGGAGCCCACCTTCCGGCACCATACCCTGAATTCTGCCCCGCTTGCTGTTTAAGTCGCCCATGATATCTCCCATATAAGCTTCCGGGACAATTACCTCAACATTAAGAATCGGCTCCAGCAGGACCGCTCCGGCTTGTTCCATTCCTTTCTTAAAAGCCTGACTGGCAGCAATTTTGAAAGCCATTTCAGAAGAGTCAACCGTGTGATAGGAACCATCAACCAGCCTGACCACTACATCTACAACCGGATATCCGGCGACGACTCCTTCGTCCATTGCTTCCCGGACCCCTTTTTCTACAGCAGGAATATACTGCCGGGGTACTGCGCCACCAAAAATTTTATCTTCAAAAACCAGGCCCTGCCCGGTTTCAGCCGGCTCCATTTCAATGAAGACATGCCCAAACTGACCTCTACCCCCGGACTGTTTCTTATGTTTGCCCTCTACTCTGGACTGGCCTTTAATTGTTTCCTTGTAGGGTATTTTCGGGGTGGTAAAATCTACTTCAACCCCAAACTTTTGTGCAAGACGGCTGACAATAATCTCCAGATGGAGTTCGCCAAGGCCCGATATAACTGTTTGCTTGGTTTCAGCCCGGCGTTCCAGGCGGAACGTAGGATCTTCTTCCAGAAAACGCGACAAACCACCCATTACTTTATCTTCGTCGCCCTTGGTTTTTGGCTCAACCGCGTAAGAAATTACCGGTTCAGGAAAAGCGAGGGATGGGAAAACAATCGGCTTGTTGCGCTCGCAAAGGGTATCGCCGGTTGCAGTTTCCTGCAGCTTGGCCACGCAGGCAATATCACCGGTAACCACTTCATCCATGGTGATCTGGTTTTTACCGCGCATTGAAAAAACCTGGCCAAACCGTTCAACTGTGTCTTTGGTTGAGTTGAAAATTTGACTGTCTGGCTTTACAACGCCGGAATAAACCCGGAAGTAATTAATCCGGCCCACATAGGGGTCGGCCAGAGTCTTGAAGACAAAAGCGGATAGCGGTTCATCAGGGCTTGGCTTGCGACTGGCTTGCTCTTCGCTGTTAGGCAAATGCCCTTTTAATTCATCCTGATCCAGAGGTGAAGGCATGTATTGTTTGATCAGATCTAACAGCGGTTGAGTGCCAAAATTTTTAGTTGCTGCGGCGCAAAGGACAGGAACAATCTTCCCTTTTAATACCCCTTGTCGTAAACCACGGTTAATCTCTTCATCACTTAGCCCTTCTCCTTCAAGATACTTTTCCAGGAGCGCATCATCCGCCTCGGCGATGCTCTCGACTAATTTTTCCCGCAGTTCCTTGGCCTGAGCTTCAAGATTAGCGGGAATCTCTTCCTCGGTTATTTTCATCCCATCGTCGGAAAAGATCAGCGCTTTTTGGCGGACAAGGTCGACCACTCCCTTAAATTCCGATTCCTTTCCAATTGGCATCTGCAGGGGTGCTACGTTCAATCCAAAATGCGTACGCAGCTGTTCCAAAGTTTTTTCGAAGTCCGCATTCTCGCGATCTAGCTTGTTAATGACCACACATCGTGGCAGGTTAAAGTTGTTGGCATAGCTCCAAACTTTTTCGGTGCCGACTTCCACACCCGATACCGCACAAACAACAGCAACTACACTGTCCGCAACTCTTAATGCCCCAAGAACGTCTCCGATAAAATCAAAATATCCGGGTGTATCAAGCAAATTAATTTTTGTACCGCTCCATTCAAGCGGAGCAAGCCCAACATTAATAGTGACCTGCTTTTTTATTTCATCGGGGTCAAAATCAGTAGTAGTGTTTCCTGCTTCAATCTTTCCAAGACGGTTAATTTCGCCTGAACTAAAAAGCAGCGCCTCGGTAAGAGATGTTTTTCCGGCACCGCCGTGGGAAATTAAAGCTACGTTGCGAATATTCTCGCTGCTGTATTTTTTCATACATATGCCTCCTCAATAATCCCGGACCGGCAAGGGAAGCCCGGGTTACCTAATAATTATCGTCTACAGCCTATCATTATCACCTTAAAAATGCAAATAAAAACAACCCGTTAGCAGAGCCGGGATTTTACGTATTCGATTAAGCCACCGCGCTTGATCAGTTCCTGCATAAAGGGGGGGAAAGGAGCGGCATAGAATTCTTCTCCGCTTTGCAGGTTAGTCACCAGGCCTTGCTCCAGGTCAATCTTCAGCTGATCCCGGGAAGATTGCAACCCGGTCAGATCGGCAGAGCATTCAAGGATTGGCAACCCGATATTGATGGCATTACGATAAAAGATGCGGGCAAAACTGCGGGCAACCACACAGGCAACCCCTGCGCCCTTAATCGCCAGGGGCGCATGTTCTCGCGAACTGCCGCAACCAAAGTTGCTGCCGGCGACTAGAATGTCTCCGGCTTTCACCTGCTCTGGAAAATCAGGCTGGATATCTTCCATCAGGTGTTTTGCCAGCTCTTCCGGCACAACCGTATTCAGGTAGCGGGCGGCAATGATCGCATCGGTATCGATATTGTCAGCAAAAACCCAGACTCTTCCTTCAATGATCATCGACTAATCTCCTCCGGGTGAATGATTTTGCCAGCCACGGCTGAAGCCGCAGCTACCGCCGGGTTGCAGAGATAAACTTCGCTCTCCGGATGGCCCATCCTGCCGATAAAATTCCGGTTGGTCGTTGCCAGGGCTTTCTCGCCACGCGCCAGAATACCCATATGGCCGCCCAGGCAGGGACCGCAAGTCGGGGTGCTGACAGCAGCCTCGGCATCAATAAATGTTTTTAGCAGTCCTTCTTCCAAAGCGGTACTGTAAATAGCCTGGGTAGCCGGGATCACCAGCAGACGAACCTGCGGGTTAACTTTTTTCCCTTTCAACAGCGATGCGGCAACCCGCAGGTCTTCAATCCGTCCATTGGTACAGGATCCGATCACTACCTGGTCGATCGATATATTCCCAACTTTGGAGAGGGGATAAACATTGTCGGGAGAGGGGGGGAAAGCAATTTGTGGTTCCAGATCGCCAATATCAAAGCGATAAACTTCTTCGTATTCCGCATCACTATCACTGTAAACCGCCTGATAGGGGACTTTAACCCGATCTTTTAAATAATCAAAGGTGACCTGATCGGGTTGGATATAGCCACACTTACCGCCGGCCTCGATGGCCATGTTAGCCATGGTCAACCGCCCATCCATGGAAAGTGTCGCGATCGCTGAACCGGCAAATTCCATTGCCCGGTAGCGAGCACCATCCACCCCGATTTGGCCTATCGTGAACAAGATCAAATCCTTGCCGCCAACCCATTGCGGCAGATTACCATTATACTCAAAACGCATAGTAGTCGGCACCTTAAACCAGGTTTCCCCGATCGCCATAGCCGCAGCCAGGTCGGTGCTGCCAACCCCGGTGGAAAAAGCGCCGAGGGCCCCATAAGTACAGGTATGGGAATCAGCCCCGATGATGACCGCCCCCGGCCAGACCAACCCTTTTTCGGGTAACAGGGCGTGTTCAATCCCCATCCGGCCGACTTCAAAATAGTTTTTAATCCCGTATTTCTCGGCAAAACGGCGGATAACCATCACCTGCTCGGCCGAAGCGATATCCTTGTTGGGAGTAAAATGGTCGGGAACCAGAACAATTTTATCCGGATCAAAAACCCGTTGCAACCCAAAACGCTCGAACTCTTTGATCGCTACCGGGGCAGTTACATCATTGCCCAGAGCCAGGTCAATTTTGACATTAACCAGGTCGCCCGGTATAACCCGATCGAGCCCGGCCCCGGCGGCCAGTATTTTTTCTACCATTGTCAAACCTTTACCCGGATTAGTACTGTGCTTCATCTTTTTCCTTCTTTCATGACATTAATATTCAGGAGAATAAACAGATCAATACTGTTTAGCTTTCCCTTGTAGTCTTAGATCCTCTGAGCAGGGCTACCTTGCCGGTCCGCACAATTTCATTAATGCCAAAATGATCGAGCAGAATCTTGATCGCCTCCAGCTTATCGTCGTTGCCGGTTACCTCGATAATCATCGAATCAGTGGAAACATCTACTACCTTACCCCGAAATGTTTCAACAATCTGCTGGATGTCACTGCGACTGCCGGTTTCGGCCCTGACTTTGATTAACATCAGTTCACGCATCACCGAGGGTTCATGGGAAAGGTTGCTTACTTTCAATACATTGATCAATTTATGCAGCTGTTTCATTACCTGCTCAATAACCGGATCGCTGCCTTCAACTGTAATCGTCATTCTTGCTACACCGGGTGTAACTGTTTCGCCCACGGCAATGTTTTCAATATTAAAACCCCTACGGCTGAATAACCCTGAAATCCGGGTCAGGGCACCGGCCTTATTTTCGACAAGGATCGCCAGAACATGTTTCATCAGCAATCACCCCCGGTAATAATCTGGTTAATCGGATGATTCGGAGCAACCATCGGGTAAACATTCTCGTCCGGGCTGACCATAAAGTCGATCAAGACGGGACCCTTGTGCTGATAGGCTTCTTCAATCGCCACGGTTGCTTCGTGTTCAGTTGTAGCCCGTAAGGCCTTAGCGCCAAAAGCCTCGGTTACCTTTACGAAATCAGGGCTGCCCTGAATAGTCGTATAGGAATAACGTTTTTCATAAAAAAATGCCTGCCACTGACGAACCATGCCAAGGGCACTATTGTTGATGAGCGCAATAGTTATATCGAGATTATTGTTCACGGCCGTAGCCAGCTCCTGGATATTCATCTGGAAACTACCGTCTCCGGTAATACAGATTACCTGCTTATCCGGAGCGGCAAGCCGGGCTCCGATCGCTGCCGGAAAACCGTAGCCCATTGTCCCCAGTCCCCCGGAAGTTAAAAAGCTTTTCGGTCGGCGGATGATGAAATGCTGGGCACTCCACATCTGGTGCTGCCCGACATCAGTAGCCAGAATACTGTCAGGATTGCTTAAACGGCTTAACTCCCTGATTACAAACTGCGGACTTAATCTACAACCGATACTTTCATTACCGAGAGGCATCGGGTATTGTTTCTGCCAATCTTCAATCTGTTTCAACCATTTTATAGTATTCCCTGGTTTTAGTTTGCGCTGCAGCTCTTCTAAAACCAGGCGGACATCGCCAACAATCGGGATATCAATATAAACATTTTTTCCAATTTCAGCCGGATCAATATCAATATGAATTATTTTTGCTTTTTCAGCAAAACTGTCTAGTTTACCGGTGACCCGATCGTCGAAACGAACTCCTGCAGCAATGATCAGATCAGCTTCAGTCAGGGCATAATTGGCCGCCACACTGCCATGCATGCCGGGCATGCCAAGGAAAAGCTGATTATCTCCGGGAAAAGCGCCAAGCCCCATTAGTGAGAGAATGACCGGGATCTGAGCAGTTTCCGCCAGTTCTTGCAGCACTTGATTAGCTTCAGCCCTGATTAAGCCACCACCGCCAAAGAATACCGGTTTTCGGGCATCGCGGATCGCTTTGATCGCGCGATTGATCTGACCAACATGCCCCTCGTAAGTAGGTTTATAGCCTGGAATATGACATTTTTGAACGTAAGAAAAAGGGGCTTCATGATCAAAAATATCTTTCGGGACATCAATCAGCACCGGTCCGCGTCGGCCGGTAGAGGCAATATAAAAAGCCTCGCTTAGGATCGAGGGCAATTCTTCGATATTTTTTACCAGATAATTGTGCTTGGTGATCGGCAGTGTAATCCCGGTGATATCTGCTTCCTGGAAGGCATCGGTACCGATAAAATGGCTGGCAACCTGTCCGGTAAATAAAACCAGGGGGACCGAATCCATGTAAGCATTGGCGATCCCGGTTACCAGGTTGGTTGCGCCCGGCCCTGAAGTGGCAAAAACAACCCCGGGGCGACCGGTCACCCGGGCATAGCCATCGGCGGCATGGACAGCAGCCTGTTCGTGACGAACCAGGAGATGTTTAATTTTTGAGTCATAGAGCTGATCATAGAGCGGTAAGACAGCGCCGCCCGGAAAGCCAAATATTTGCTCTACGCCTTCAATCTCCAGCGCCTTGAGAATCATCACTGAGCCTTTAACAAATTTCTTTTTCATCAGCAATCACTCTTTTCATCAATCAGGGTTTCATCCAATACTGCCCCGGTATCTGCAGATGATACCAATCGGGCATAGCGTTTTAGATAACCATGATTGATCTTCGGTTTGGGTTTAACTAGCTTGCTTTTCCTCGCGGCCAGCAGATCCTGATCAACCTTTAGTTCAATTGAGCGTCCCGGGAGATCGATGACAATTAAATCTCCTTCTTCTACCAGGGCTATCGGGCCGCCTGCAGCTGCTTCCGGAGAAATATGACCGATCGATGCTCCCCGTGTAGCCCCGGAAAAGCGGCCGTCGGTGATCAGGGCTACATCTTCATCAAGCCCCATTCCGGCAAGAGCCGAAGTTGGAGAAAGCATCTCCCGCATACCCGGCCCTCCACGCGGTCCTTCATAACGAATCACTACAACATCCCCGGCATAAATCCGGCCGCCGCTGATCGCTTCGACTGCGCTGTCCTCACTGTCAAAAACCCTGGCTTTGCCTGCAAAGCGCTGCATCTTTTCCGAAACAGCTCCCTGCTTGACAACTCCTCCATCGGGGGCCAGGTTGCCAAAGATCACCGCCAGACCACCTTCCTTACGGTATGGCTTATTGACTGAATGAATTACATCACGATCTACAACCCTGCAATCCCTGAGATTTTCGGCAACACTCTTACCGGTAACCGTCATTAAATGGCCATTGAGTAAGTTGGCATCGAGCAGCTCCTTCATTACTGCTCCCACGCCGCCGGCCCGGTGCAAGTCTTCAATCCGGTTTTCACCGGCCGGACTAAGCAGGCAAAGCTGAGGAGTCGAACGGCTTATTTCATTAACCCGGTTTAGATCCAAACGGTGTTTCCTTTCGTGGGCGATTGCGGTCAGATGTAAAAGAGTATTGGTCGAACACCCTAAAGCCATATCAACAGCCAGGGCATTTTCAAAAGCCTCCGGAGTCAGAATCTCACCACTTGTTACTTTACTCCTGATCAGATCAACAATCCTGATCCCTGCTTCCTTTGCGAGCAAAATTCTATCCGTACTGATCGCAGGAATAGTCCCATTTCCAGGGAGAGCCAACCCCAAAGCTTCGGCCATACAATTCATCGAGTTCGCTGTAAACATGCCGGCACAGGATCCACATCCGGGGCAGGCTTTATTCTCCAGCTCCAAGAGTTCTTTAGCATCAATTTTACCGGCATTGAAGGCTCCGACTCCTTCAAATACCGAACTTAAGTCAATCTTTTTCTGCCCATGATAGCCGGCCAGCATCGGTCCCCCGCTGATCAGGATCGCCGGGATATCCAACCTGGCAGCAGCCATCATCATCCCGGGAGTAATTTTATCGCAGTTAGTAACCAGCACCAGGGCATCAAAGCAGTGCGCTTCGGTCATCAGTTCCACACTGTCGGCCACTACTTCGCGACTGGCCAGTGAGTAATGCATCCCGGCATGATTCATGGCAATTCCGTCACAAATGCCGATCGTTGAAAACTCTACCGGGGTTCCACCGTTGATGCGCACCCCTGTTTTTACTGCTTCAGTAAGCTGATCAAGTTGAATATGCCCTGGCACAATGTCATTGGCAGAGTTGGCAATCCCAATCAGCGGCCGCTTCAGCTCTTCGGGATGAAACCCCGAAGCCCTAAACAGCGAGCGGTGTGGAGCACGATCCGTTCCATACAAAACTTTCATGCTACGCATAGTAAACCTCCCAACCGATGAAAAATAAGCATGCTTGATCCGATCAATTCAAAGGTGTCCCTTCATGCTGCGTAAGATTCCTGAAAAGCTCGATTAGGCGACCGGTAACCGGACCAGGTTTACCATCTCCGATCTGGCGTTGATCGACTTCAATCACCGGGATCACTTCCGCCGCCGTTCCCGTCAGGAAACACTCATCGGAAACATATAGATCATGGCGGGTAAAGGGTACTTCCCGCAGAGGGATCCCTTCTTGCTTGGCCAGCTCAATAATTGCCTCCCGGGTAATCCCTTCGAGGATGCCTAAATAGGGAGGAGGAGTAAGCAGCTCTCCCCGGCGGTAGATAAAGATATTATCCCCTGTCCCTTCACAGATATAACCCTGGTTGGTAAGCATGATCGCTTCCAGCACGCCGGCCCGGTTGGCTTCAATTTTGGCATGGATATTATTGAGATAGTTTAATGACTTGATTTTTGGTTCGAGAGCCTCGGCAATATTCCGGCGGGTGGCCACCGTAATGACATTAAGCCCTTCTTCGTAAAGCTCTTTGGGATAAAGGGTTATCTTGTCGGCAATGATAATCACCTGCGAATGTTTACATTTGCGGGGATCCATGCCAAGATCACCGACCCCGCGGGAAATGACCAGGCGGATATAGGCATCTCTTAATTTGTTGGCATTTACCGTGTCAACTACGGCCTGAATCATTTCTTCACGGCTCAGGGGAATCGGCAATAAGATTGAGTGAGCTGATTCATAGAGCCTTCTGATATGCTCAACCAGCCTGAACACTCTTCCGTTATAAGCTCTGATGCCCTCGAATACGCCGTCGCCGTACAAAAAACCGTGATCAAAAACCGAAATGACAGCTTCTTCTTGCGGAACCATTTTACCGTTCAGATAAATTAACCTGCTCACCAGCACACACCCCTTTTGACTGATTAGATTGAAAGCCCCAGATAAATATAAAAATACCCCCCGCCCAAAGGGGCGAAGGGATATCCTCCGCGGTACCACCCTTTTTATCCGCTCTTTAAAAGCTAAAGAGACTCTATACTTGGTGATTTTGATAACGGTATCAACCCGGTTCGGCTTACTATTGATTCAGCCGGACAGCTCCGGACCGACCTTCAGCAGCTGGCTTTGCCGGTTTTCAGCTGCTCCGGCTCTCTGCAAAAAGCAGGCTGCCTACTTCTGTCCTTCTTAGCCTTTACAAAAATGATTGTTTATCATTATAGCTTCATGGCTGTTCAGTGTCAACAAACACAACCTATTTTTATCCATCTGACCCACGGCACGAGTCGCAGAAATCAAAGTACGGGGTAAGCCAATAAATCGTCTTCCTCATATACCAGCGATTGATCAACCAGGTAAAATAAGTCCGTCTGAAAATCACTGTCAGTTGTTCGTTTTGGTTGAACAGTATTCACTACCCGGCCTGCTTCGCAGCTGCTGTTCAGTTCGAGCGGGGGAAGCTCTCCCCGGCGTCGCTTGAAAAAATCAACGGCAACATTGGGGAATATAATATAGGAAAGCAGATCTTCTTCCTGCTCTAGATAATCAGAGATCTCTTTCCTTGCCGCTTCAAGTTGGGGCTTGAGCTGGTCGGCAGGACGGCCGGCAATCGTTTTTTCACCTTTCAATACTTTCTGTAGCAGGTCACTATTGACCTCACCGGGCGGCCGCCCGTATAAACCGCGCAGGTAATTTTTAATCTCTGTAGAAACCATCGCGTAGCGTTCACCGGTTAAGACATTGACCACTGCCTGTGTTCCCACAATTTGGCTGCTTGGTGTTACCAGGGGGGGGAACCCCAGATCCGCCCTAACCCGCGGGACTTCTTCAAGAACCTGGCGCAACAGGTGGGTTGCATTCTGTTCAGCCAGCTGCGAAGTAAGGTTTGAAATCATTCCTCCCGGAATCTGATAGCTGAGAACATTAGTGTCTACACCCATCACTTCCCGGGGCACCTGGTATCCGCAGCTGATCTCTTTAAAATGTTCGCTTACCTTAGAGAGCAACTGCAGATCAAGTTCTGTTTCATACGGGGTCCCCTTCAGAGCGGCAACCAAGCTGTCGGTTGCCGGCTGGCTGGCGCCCATTGCCAGGGCAGCATTGGCGGTATCAATTACATCAACCCCTGCTTCAATCGCTTTCAGATAAGCCATAGAAGCCATGCCGCTGGTGTAATGACAGTGTAGTTGAACAGGAAGACCCACTTCATCTTTAAGACGCTTAACCAGGTCATAAGCCTCATAGGGCGCAAGGAGGCCGGCCATATCTTTAATACAGATTGAATGGGAACCAAGTTCCTTTAAGCTATGGCCAATCCGGACAAAGTAATCATTGTCATGAAAGGGACTGATCGTGTAGCTGATCGTCCCCTGGGCATGTGCTCCTTCCTGCCTGGTGTACTGAATAGCTTTTTCCATATTACGTAAATCATTCAGAGCGTCAAAAATCCTGATAATATCAATCCCGTTGGCAACCGCTTTCTTGATAAACTCCTGTAGGACATCATCCGGATAATGCCGGTAACCGACGATATTCTGACCGCGTAAAAGCATCTGCAAACGGGTGTTTTTCAAACCTTTGCGCAGTTGACGTAATCGATCCCAGGGATCCTCATCCAGGAAGCGCATACAGGCATCAAAAGTAGCACCGCCCCATACTTCTAATGAATGATAACCGATTTGATCCATCACCTCGATAATCGGCAACATCTCAACCAGCCTCATCCTGGTCGCCAACAGCGACTGGTGCGCATCACGCAATGAAGTATCAGTTATCCCTACTTTTCTATGTTCAGTCATTGTAGAGCTCTCTTCCTTGTTTATTCTTCCGCCTCCAGACCAACCAGGTTGACCACCCGATCATCTTTATCCAGTCTGATCAGGGTCACTCCGCGGGCATAGCGTCCCATCAGGGAGACCTGCTCGATTCGCTGGCGGTTAACCACTCCTTTAGCGGTTACAATCATAAATTCCTCCTCGGTCTTTTTAAGGACAATAAAGATTGCCAGTACACCACTTTGGGCAGTTGTCTTAATCCCAATCATTCCTTTGCCACCACGCCGGTGAAGGGTGAATTCACTGGCCATGACCCTTTTTCCAAAACCTTTTTCTGAGGCAAGCAGCAATTGGTGTTCCGCTGTGACCAGATCAGCGCCGATCACCCGATCCTGATGCCCCAGTGAAACCGCCTTAACACCCCTCGCTACCCTTCCCATCGGGCGAACCTGGCTTTCCGGGAAACGAACAAAAAGACCGGCGCTGGTTCCAACAATTACTTCTTTTTTGCCGTCAGTTAACCTGACTACCATCAGCTCATCATCACCAACCAGGTTCAGGGCAGTTAAACCGTTTTTCCTGGTATTCCTGTAATCAATAAGCGGCGTTTTCTTAATCAAACCCTTTGCCGTGATCATCAGTAAAAAACGATCTTCACTGAATTCGGCAATGGGCAAAGTTGCCGTAATAAATTCTTTCTCTTCGAGCGGTAATAAGTTTACAAGCGCTGTTCCCCGGGACTGACGTCCCGACTCAGGCACTTCGTATACCTGGAGCAGATAGACCTTACCACGGTTACTGAAGCAAAGCAGTTTGTCATGGGTCGAAGCAACATTGCACTGTTCGACCAAATCGTTTTCACGGGTCTTGATTCCCAATATTCCCCTGCCGCCACGATGCTGGCTGTGATAAGTGTTCAGGGGTAATCTTTTGATATAACCTCGATCGGTTAGCGTGATCACAACATCTTCCTGCCGGATCAGGTCGATTAAGACAACCTCACCTTCATCGTCGACAATCTGGGTTCGTCTGCGATCAGCATGCTTGTCCTGAATAGCAGTCAGTTCATCGCCAATAATTTTTAGCACCAGTGATTCACTGGCTAACACCCGGCGCAGATAATCAATCTTATCCAACAACTGCTGCCTTTCTTCAGTCAATTTGGATATTTCCAGTTGGGTCAAACGCTGAAGCCGCATATCCAAGATGGCCTGGGCTTGTTTTTCTGAAAGAGCCAGCAGCTCCATCAGACCAGATTTGGCAGTCTGCACATCTTTTGATGCCCGGATCAGGGCTATGACCTCATCTAAGCGGTCAAGAGCGGTCAAAAGCCCTTCAACAATATGCATTCGTTCTTCGGCCCGGGTTAAGTCAAATTGCGTCCGCCGCCTAATAATTTCCTTTTGATGCTCCAGGTAGTAAGCGAGCATCTGTTTTAAATTGAGGACACGGGGTTGTCCGTCAACCAGGGCCAGCATAATAATGCCGTATGTCTGCTGCAGCGGGGTATGTTTATAGAGCTGGTTAATGATCACCTGCGGTTGAAAATCACGTTTAACTTCCATCACAACGCGCGTTCCGGAGCGATCTGATTCATCGCGTAAGTCAATGATGCCTTCAATTTTACGTTCTTTAACCAGTTCGGCGATCTTTTCAACCAGCTTGGCCTTGTTTTGTTGATAAGGAAGCTCAGTAATCACAATCTGATCGCGGCCTTTGTCTTTCTTTTCGGTCTGGATCAAACCTCTGACCTTGAGAATGCCCCGGCCGGTCTGGTAAGCAGAGTTGATTCCTTCATGGCCGACAATGATCCCGCCGGTCGGAAAGTCTGGTCCCCTGATATGCCTCATCAGGTCACGCACAGATGCCTCGGGGCGATCGATTAAAAACTTTAGCGCTTCAATTAACTCACCCAGATTATGCGGGGGGATATTGGTAGCCATACCAACAGCAATCCCTGAAGAACCATTGGCCAAAAGATTGGGAAACCGTGAAGGAAGAACCACCGGTTCTTCTAAGCTTTCATCGAAATTTGGCCTGAAATCAACTGTCTCTTTTTGTAAATCAGTCAGCAGCTCACCGGCGATGGAGGAGAGACGGGCTTCTGTATAACGCATTGCTGCCGCTGAATCACCGTCCTGGGAGCCAAAGTTGCCATGACCGTCAACTAAGGGGTAGCGGGTGGAAAAAACCTGGGCCATCCGCACCAAAGTATCATAAAGGGCTACGTCACCATGAGGATGGTACTTACCGAGCACTTCACCGACAATTCTGGCCGACTTGCGATGAGGTTTATCATGGGTCGAACCCATCTCAGACATGGCATATAAGATCCGGCGATGAACCGGCTTAAGGCCATCTCTAACATCAGGTAAAGCCCGGCTGACAATAACACTCATAGCATAGTCAAGGAATGATACTTTAACTTCATCGTAAATGTTTACAGGCACTACGTTGTCCCTAGTGGTCATCTTTACTCCTTTATGCGCGGCTGATCAATAATACCAGAAGCTCTATCAATTTTATCATAAAGCAAGAGGTGGATAAACAGCTGTTTTTCGAACAAGCAGTTTACTTTTTGGAACGAGCAGATTTTTTGGCTACTTTTTGCTTCAGAATCTGCTCAATTTCTTTCTTTGATCCCGGCACTGTTTGCCATGATTCAGATCTTTTTCTTTTTCCCCGGTTCAAATTGATTGTTAGAACATCTTTGCTCCAGCGAAAAGAGTCCACTTCCGACCAGGTCCAGAAACCGCGGGAAGTGGAGATTCCCTTCTCTCTCAATGCAGGCGCTTCAATTTCACGGGCAATAACAACCAGCAGTAAAACACCATAAAATAATACGTAGGTATAGGGTCCTAAAGGCAGCTGATCATCCAAAGTCAGGTTTTGCAGTTCGTAGCGAATCAGCAGGTACGAAACTCCGGCTAACAGGATAATCAGAATAAAAGAATCGGCATTATATCTACTGAACAACTCCCTTTTGATCTTCAGCAGAACCGGCCCTAACCTGTTACGACGAATATAAAGATAGCCCATAACAATTATAAATAGCAAAAAATACGGGAAAATCAACCTTAAAAGCATATCCAAACCTCCGTTTCACTTCCGGTAAGCCACCAATACAAAATGGTGATCACGACTTTATTAAATCATGAAAACCCTCAATGGTAAATATATTCCGGATTTGCAGCCTGACTAAATTGCCCTAAGCGGTAGAAGGAACTTTCGAGCTTACCTGAAGATGGTAAAATAAGAGCGATGACTGCCTAACAAGGCTGTGGAACCATTTTCCGCCGAACTAAGTCTCACCATTAGAAACAGCGAAAGGGAGAGAAAGATGAGCAAAATTAACGGGTTACTGGTTTTTATCATGCTGTCGCTAATCATCGCAGTCGTTGTTAGTTGCGGCAACCCGACTGACGATACAGGGAGTGAGACAGACCGTTTCCAGGGGATAATCTATTCGCTGGAGGAGAACCAAATTTTGGTTATCCAGGATCTTGATAACGTTAACGTTCCATGGTCGTACTGGTTCGAAACGGGTAAAAGGGCGGTTTCATTCAGTATTGTCGAAGGAGAAACGATCATCGAAAATGCCGGGGATGAAACAGGCCCTGAGGCGTTGGCCAGGGGGCAAAGAGTCGAGGTGTGGCACAGTGGCGCTTTAGCTGAATCATACCCGGAACAGGGAAGGGCTCTAAAAGTAATGATCCTCGACCCGCAAGCGGCAGAGGAAGCTTTGACCGATTCCGGTCGTTATGCCGGATTAACGAGCGATGCCGGTAGCGAACTGATATTGATCAGGATTAGCGGGGTCCCTGATGAAATGCCGCCCCGCAGCTACCGCTTGACCGCCGAAGCAGCAGTGCTTGTCGAGAATCTTTCGCTGACCGAAGGCACTGAGATTATCTTCCGTTACCTGTCTGATGAGCAAAGCGACGGGTTGATTTTCGATCTTTCCAGGTTATAACAGCCGCCATAAAAAGGCCCCTCGACTGATAAACAGCGGGGACTTTTAAGCAATTAGCTTTTGTTTTCAGTAATCAGATATCCAGGTTTTGGACCAGGCGGGCATTGTCTTCGATAAACTTGCGCCGGGGTTCAACCTTATCGCCCATCAAGACCCCAAAAATATTATCAGCCTGGATTGCATCTACCAATTCCACTCGTTTGATAATCCTAGTCTCGGGATTCATTGTAGTTTCCCAGAGCTGATCGGGATTCATCTCTCCAAGACCTTTATAGCGTTGAATTTGTACACCGCCATCCCTGGTCCATTCGTTTAACAACCTGTTGAGTTCTTCTTCACGGAAAAGGTATTCTTCCCGCTTTCCTTTTTTTACTTTATATAACGGTGGCTGGGCTATGTAGATAAACCCGCTGTCAATTAACTGGTGCATAAATCGATAGAAGAAAGTCAGCAGGAGAACTCTGATATGCGAACCGTCAACATCGGCATCCGTCATGATCACAATCTTCTGGTAACGGGCTTTGCTGATCTCAAAGTCGTTCTCGATCCCCGTACCAAGCGCTGTGATCAATGTTCTGATCTCTTCATTAGCCAGGATCTTATCGAGCCTGGCCTTTTCAACGTTTAGAATCTTGCCCCGCAAAGGTAGAATTGCCTGGAAGCGACGGTCTCGTCCCTGCTTTGCCGAGCCACCCGCCGAATCCCCTTCAACTAAAAACAGCTCGCTTTCAGCGGGATCTTTTGAAGTGCAGTCAGCCAGTTTTCCGGGCAGGCTGGATACTTCAAGCGCATTTTTCCTCCTGGTCAGCTCTCTCGCTTTGCGTGCCGCTTCCCGGGCCCGTGATGCTCGAATTGATTTTTCAATAATTCTTCTGGCGATTGCCGGGTTTTGCTCCAGGAATAGCTCGATCCCTTCGTAACAAATGCTGTCAACAACACTGCGGATATCGCTGTTGCCAAGTTTTGTTTTTGTTTGCCCCTCGAATTGAGCATCCATTAGTTTAACGCTTAATACCGCGGTCATTCCTTCACGGATGTCTTCACCGGACAAATTGCCCTCATTTTCCTTCAGGATCCCAAGCTTACGGGCAAAATCGTTAATCAGGCGGGTTAAAGAAACCTTAAACCCATATTCATGGGTGCCGCCTTCGTGGGTATGAATATTATTGGCATAGGAGTAAATTACTTCGTTATAACCGTTATGATATTGAAGTGCCAACTCAACTTCAAAGTCGCTCGATGCCTTATTAATATAAATCGGTTTCTTGGGGACGGTTTCCTTACCCTGGTTGAGGAAAGCTACATACTGGACAATACCGCCATCATATTTAAATTTTTCTTCCCGCCCGCTGCGCAGATCCTTAAAGAAGATCCTGGTTCCCTTGTTGAGGAAAGCAAGCTCCCTTAATCGCTGAATAATAACTTCATTTTCAAAATCAATTTTCTCAAAAATCTCTTTGTCTGGTAAAAAGGTAATTTTAGTCCCCGTTTTATTTACACTGCCAGATCCTTTGATTTCTGTCTTTTTTTTGCCTTTTTCATATCGCTGGCTGTAGATTTTTCCATCCCGGTATACTTCTACCTCCAACCATGCGGACAGGGCATTAACAACAGAAACACCGACTCCGTGTAATCCACCGGCCACTTTATAGCTGTCGCTGCCAAATTTACCGCCCGCATGCAGGGTGGTCAACACCACCTCTACTGCCGGTCTTTTCTCCTGGGGATGGTTTTCAACTGGTATACCACGACCGTCATCGATCACTGTGACACTGCCATTTTCATTGATGATAATTTTTATCTGCTTGCAATAGCCGGCCAAGACTTCATCAATACTGTTATCAACTACTTCAAAGACCAGATGATGTAAACCGCGACTGGCAGTCGAACCAATATACATGCTGGGACGGCGACGGACTGCTTCCAGACCTTCAAGAACCTGAATGTGTTCAGCTTTATAGTCATTATTGTTATGATTAAGCTTGTTTTTGCTGTTTGCCATAATTCACCCCTAAACCGAGTAATCGCCATTGTTATAATTATATCATTTGCTGTGGAAGCTGAATCATTAAACCATCTCAGTCAGGAAAAAAGTTACGCTTTAAATTTCGACCGGCCAGGGTGAGGGGGGAGATCGGAGAAGTATAAGTCCCGCGATCAGTAACAATGATCGACTTGTATTTCTTCTGATCTGCAAATTCATTCTCTGCTCTGTCCGCAAAAGGTAAAACCTCCTGACCTTTTTTGGGGTTGTGATGCAGTCTGTGATTAAAGATCCCAATTAATTCACGATGAAAAACAATATGATTATTTCCGGTATGCAGGTACATTAGTTCTCCTTCAATTCAAGTTGATTGGGCTCGAGTTATTATACCAGTTTTTTAATTCCTTAGATTCTAGATCCTGATAATCATGAGCTGTCGATACTTTCAATGACAAAAAAGATATCTTTGACTACTTTGTTACCAATATGGTTATTGAGTTGTTCAATTAATTTGGGTTTCAAGAGGCTTAAGTGATAAGCCCATACAGAATCTTTAACGTTAACTCTCAAAACTCCCCTTGAAATTGATTCAGAACGGGTTACAGATGAAAGCGGCAACCCAACGACATCGCTCCAGTTTTCAACGGCTAAATACTGCTGGTAGCCTTGCCACAAACCATATTTTTTTAGCATCTTCTCAACAGTGGAACCTACTTTATTCACTATTGATAATCCCTTCTTTAACCATCAAGATTTTCAGGTCATTACCAATATGACTTCTTAAACCATCAAGATCAAGAGCTGTGGTTAAAAAACACTGTCCCTTGGCAACACTTAAGAAATTAAACAGTTTTTCTTTTCTAAACAGGTCAAGTTCCGAGAAAACATCATCTAGTAGGATGATCGGTCGTTCATCAAGTTTCTGGCTGAATAGATTTACTTCCGCCATTTTGAGGGCCAGCGCGGCGGTTCTCTTTTGGCCCTGGGAAGAATATTTTCTTGAATCAAAACCGTTGATCATTATTCTAACATCATCTAAGTGCGGCCCGACTGCCGTGGATTGTCGTCTGTATTCCTGTTCTCTCTTTTCGCTTAGCGCTTCCCTGAAAGTATTCTCCAATCCTTGGTCCGATTGACTAAAGGGAAATGATGAGACATACTCCAATTCAAGTTCTTCTTTCTCTCCAGTCATCAGAGAAAAGAAGGGTTTCACTTCCCTTTCCAAATCCCTGATTAATTTTTCTCGAAAGCTGATTATTTTACTACCGTATTTTACCAGGTTTTCATCCCATGTCTCCAGCAAAGAATCAGCTTTTTTTCGACCCCACAGCTGTTTCAAGAGTTGATTGCGTTGTATTAAGATCCGATGGTAGGCTTTTAAATCGCTGAAATAGACCCTGCTTAGTCTTGATGCTTCCAGGTTAATAAATTTTCGACGGGTTGCGGGACCTTCCCTGATGATTAAAAGATCATCAGGACTGAAAATAATAACCGGAAAACGTTGCAGGTGTTCGTAGCGTTTTGAGAGATCACCATCAACATAAACTTTAAGCTGATTAAAGTCATACTTAATCTCGACGGTGTGTTTTAAATCTTCCTGGACAAAAACTCCTTTAATCAAAAAAGACTGCCCGGGATATTGAGCCAATTCCTGATCGCGGTTGGTTCTGAAGGAGCGAGTAACCGAGAGATAATAAATTGATTCGATCAGATTGGTTTTTCCCTGAGCATTTTCACCGGTAATAACATTTAATTGCGGGTGTAATTTAAGAAATTGCTGGTTATAATTTCGAAACGTTTTCAAATGCAGGCTATCCAAATAGAACAAGGAACAAGCCTCCGCAGCATTCAACTAAACTTTTTAATCGGCAAGGCCAGGTAAAGATAATCCGGATCTTTCGGCAGACGGAAAACAAGCGGACCACCTTCACCATGAAAGTCAATCACTAAAGTCTCTTCTTCCATTGCTTTGATCAAGTCCAGTATATAACGGGAGTTAACGAAAAGATTAAGATCTTCTCCTTCTTTTTCCACCAGTATTGATTCTTCCATACTACCTTCCTGACCACTACCTTTTATTTCAAGGTTAGGACCGTCGATCGAAATACTTACAGCCTGATTTTTCCCTTCTGCCAATAAATTGGCCCGGGCTACAGACTCTTCAAGCTGTTTTCGATTAACCTCGACTCGTGTTTGATATTTTACCGGTATTACACCGCTAACATCAGGATATTTTTCTTCAAGCACTCTCGTTGAAAATAAGATATTGCCAAACTGGACTGAAAATATTTTCTGATTAAAACTGATCGTCACCGGATCTTCGCTATCACCGGAGATGCGCAGAAACTCTCTCAGCGCTCTTGCCGGAACTAAAATTCGTTTCTGTTCCCCTCTCCAAAGATCATTATTAACTGTTTTTACAGCAAGACGGTATGTATCTGATGCAGTAAGGGTTAACTTATTCTGATCATAGTTAACCAAAACTCCATTAAAAGCAGGTCTGGTTTCTTCAGTTGAGGCAGAAAATATAACCATCTTCAGGATTTTTCTAAGTGTTTTCTGATCAATAATCATTTTATTGTCTTCTTGATCCGGACTGTCAAAAGTAGCTGGGAAATCTGATGCATCTGCGCCAAAAAGGTGAAAGCGGGCAGTACCACCCAAAATTTCCATTTTGTAACTCTCCCAGTCGACCTGAATAGTAACTTCAGGGGTCGGAAAGTAGCGCATGATGTCAACTATTTTCGGTGGTAAAAGCAATGTTCCATTATCTTCACCCTGGTGGGGCATTGAAACCTGAATATACATTTCAAGATTTGTTGCGGATAGAATTAGTTGATCAGGCTTTATTTCAAAATAAATATTATTGATGACCGGCATAGTAGAACGGGTTGGCAGTATTTTTTCAACAATTTCCAAGCAATTTCTAAGCAATAGGGAATCGGTTTTTAATTCCATCAACGACAATCCTCCAATCAGAATAAGTTAACAATAAAGATAAAAACAATCACTAATTTATAAAGTAAGTAGTAGTAATAAAGACTGTAGATATTGTTTATAAGTGAGCATAAACAGATAAAAAGCTGATTAATATGAGTCCTGCGATCTACAGATTTATTATTGGTCTGTTGATAAGAGTATCAAAAAGCTGTTGATGCTAAAAGGTTTATTAAGATCCGTTAAATAACGAAAAAAAATAATAAATTATGCACAGCTAAATCAAGGGTTATCAAGGATATTATTCTTTACTAATTCTAGCCTGTTTTTAAAATCATTATCATGGCTGATCAGGGCATCAACTTTTTTAAAAGCATGAAGGACGGTGGTATGATCTCTTCCGCCAAATTCCTCACCGATTTTTGGCAGGGAAAGATCAGTTAGCATCCGACTTAAGTACATGGCTACCTGTCTGGTCAAGGCAATATCCTGGGTCCTTTTTTTGGAAAGAATATCTTCCACTGGAAGATTAAAATTTTCAGCCGTTATTCTGATGATCGAAGCGATAGTAATATTTTTCTGGCGGGTAGTGATGATATCCTGAAGGGCGGTTTCAGTCAGCTCAACAGTAATAGGAGACTTAAACAAGGATGCATAAGCAACGAGCCTGATCAACGCACCTTCAAGTTCACGAATATTGGTAATTACTTTACCGGCAATGTATTGGATAACCTGATCAGGAATGTCTATACCGTCAGAAAGAGCTTTTTTCTTTAAAATTGCCGTTCTTGTTTCCAGATCGGGTGGCTGAAGATCTGTGATCAGTCCCCACTCAAATCTTGAACGTAAACGATCCTCGAGGGTTGGTATTTCTTTGGGCGGACGATCACTGGAAATAATAATTTGCTTGTTGTTATCATGCAGTGCATTAAAGGTGTGGAAAAATTCCTCCTGGGTCTGTTCCTTGCCGGCAAGAAACTGAATATCATCAATAAGCAGGACATCCATGTAGCGGTATTTATTTCTAAATTCGAGAGTTTTGTTGTCCCGGATAGAATTAATAAATTCGTTTGTAAATCTTTCAGAAGAAAGATAGAAAACACGGTTAAAACCATGATTAACAAGAGTATACTGGCCGATAGCATGAAGCAGATGGGTTTTGCCAAGGCCGACCCCGCCATAAATGAACAATGGATTATAAGCGCGAGCCGGACTTTCAGCCACAGCAAGTGAGGCGGCATGTGAAAGACGATTACAAACGCCAACTACGAATGTGTTAAAGGTATAACGGGGATTAAAATGGGATATAATCCGGTTTTTGCCATGGTCAGGTTTACTGCTGTTTTCAAAGGCAATATTATTTACCATATTACCATGACCATCAAAAGATTGAGCGAGATCCTGTTTAGTGAGATCTTCCGGTTCGCCTTTGTTTACCTGAAATTCTGAAGCGATCACAAAACTCACCTGATGATCATCAGTAGTCACTTCTTTCAAGGCGCTGGCTATTTTCTGGCGGTAACGAGTTTCAAACCATTCTTTTGTAAAATCATTTGGGACTTCAATTACCAAACAGTTATTATCCAGTGAAACCGGTTTGGTTAAATTGAACCATGTTTCAAAACTTGGCTTGTTTAGATCTTTACTCAATTCAGCCAGTGTGAGCTGCCATATTTCATTAACCTGGTTATTCATCTCTACTTTCTCCAATCAAGCCCCAGAAACATAGTTGAGTTATTAACATTATATAGAGTTATAAACAAAAATTGTGGATAAAATAACTTTGGATCCTGTCGAGCAGATCTTTATACACCATATTAACAGATCAAAGATTGCTCTGCAAAGAACAAACTAGCATCAAAAGAGGCGATTAGGCCTGAATTATGAAGGTTTTCTTGACACACCATAATTTATTAC
>CAZAKI010000023.1:0-33079 GCA_964485855.1 uncultured Syntrophomonadaceae bacterium
TTTTATTTGATTAAGGCAGAAAATCTTTCCGGATCAAAACCAACTGCCAACTGTTTGCCGTCGCTGAGGAGAGGGCGGCGCATGATTTTAGGATATTGATTAATCAATTTTGCTGCTTCCTGGTGATCAATATTTTCTAAATTCAAACCCAGTTCTCTGAAACCGGTACTTTTTGGATTCAGCAACTCTTTTTCAGTTATTGCCCCCAGCTTTGCCAGCATGCCAAGTTCGTCTGCGCTTAAGGGATCTTTAAGGATGTCCCTGTATTCGTATGTAGCTTGTTTCTCCGAAAGCCACGCTTTCGCTTTACGACAGGTATTTCAGGTTGGGAAACAATAAAAAGTAAGCAATTGGCAGCAGCCCCTCTCTTATTCGCCTATTTTCCAAACTTCCCATACTTTGCCAACAAGATCGGGGCCAGGTTTGAGAGTTTTCTTGCCAGGCTGCCATCCTGCCGGGGTTGGTTCACCAGTTTTCCGGACATGTTGGAAGGCCTGAACCTGGCGGACTAACTCGGCGAAGTTTCGTCCGACCGGAGGGCTTAATACTTCCATCGCCTGAATTACACCATCGGGATCGATCAGAAATCTCCCGCGGACATTTACGCCACCTTCTTCATCGTAAACTCCGTAAAGCGTACCGATTTTTCCACCGGTATCAGCAAGCATTGGGAACGGCACCCCACCATCAACCATTTTAGAAAGTTCATGTTCCTGCCACATCTTATGCGTAAACTGACTGTCTACACTGCAGGACATTACTTCCACTCCAAGATCTTTCAATTCCTTGTACCTGGCGGCAACTGACGCCAATTCCGTCGGTCAAACAAACGTAAAATCTCCGGGATAGAAACAGAGAACAACCCATTTGTCCTTGTGATCAGAAAGCTTTACTTTTTTGAAGCCGCCGTTATGATAGGCATTAGCTTCGAAATCGGGAGCTTTCTGGCCTACTGAAACACTCATAGTGATAACCTCCTCGATAGATTAATCTTGCTATTCATATATTCAATATACTAATAATGATTCCTGCTTGTATTAAAAAAATATATGTAAAATACTTATGCTTTCCGGACTTGTTGAAATATGGGAATTGATTAAGAATAAGATAAACGCCTAAATGAACTCAAACTATCGCGATTATTGAGCAGGAAGAAAAGATCTTTTGTTGAATGTTAAAATAGATATACAGGATTACATGATTGGCAAATACATCTAATCGGGAGGGTTCAATCATGTTTTTAGCCAAAGATATCATGACTGCATCGACAATTGCGATCAAACAGGATGATAATGTAAAGACAGCTTTAGATCTACTGGCCAAGCACAATATCAGCGGTCTCCCCGTAGTTGATGAAGAACAACAGGTGATTGGTATAATTTCGGGAAGTGATATTTTACGTTATTCACAGCAGAAAAAAGTGATTCCAAAAAGCAGCAGTTCATTCTGGGTTTCCCCTTACACTGAAACAGAAGATATTGCCATGGTGCGTAGCGGTTTCGAAATTCTGCATCGCACGCTAATCAGCGATGTAATGACCGGTAAAGTTTACACGGTGCATGAAGACGCACCTATTTCTGAAGTCGCAAAGTTGATGATTAACAGAACCATAAACAGGGTTCCGGTAGTTAACGGAGAGGGTAAGCTGGCAGGCATAATATCGAGGGCCGATATTGTCAAATTTATGGCAGGAACAGAAAGTTAGATCTTTTACCTAAACTCAGTTCTTTTTCGCAGTCTTGACGCTTTATTATGAATAGATTAAAATTGTGCTGTGGAAAAAACTGATCACCGCACTGTCAAGTATAAGTTGCCATATGCGTACAGGAGCTTTAAAATAGGGCCTGTAACCAAACAGCAGATTGATTCTGACTCTGAAACCGGCTCATAGGAGCCGGTTAATCTTTTTTTAATCTAACATTTGATGGAGGTTAAGTAATGAAAGTTGATTTTCACAAAGAAGTGGATCATGTCGCCCGTTTAGCCAGGTTGTGGCTTGAACCAGATGAAAAAGCGCAGATGGCTGGTCAGCTTAACAGTATCCTGGAGGCAGCGAGAAAAATACAAGAGCTTGATACGGAAGGGGTTGAACCCACATCACATGTGATTAGCCTTCCGGCTGTCATGCGGGAAGATGAAACCAAACCATCATTACCTTTAAATAGGGTTTTACAAAATGCTCCCGGACGGAAAAAAGATTATTTCCATGTTCCGCGTATTACTTCTGCTGATTAATAAGCCGGATTGAGAATTGAGGTTGCTAATGAAACTATACAAAAAAACTGCAGTTGAATTAAGCAAAATGCTAAGTAAAAAAGAGGTTTCCGCGGTTGAGGTGGTCCGTAGCTTTGCTGAACGGATTGAAGAAGTTGATCCAGTCTTAAAAGCTTTTATTACGCCAACTCCAGCCGAGGCACTGGAAATGGCCGGTGAAGTAGACAGCCGCAGGGCCGATGGGGAAAAACTTCACCCCCTGGCCGGAGTGCCGATAGCAATCAAAGATAATATCAGTACCAGCGGGATCAGGACTACCTGCTCTTCAAAGATCTTACATAACTATATTCCACCTTACGATGCTACTGTTGTTCGACTGTTTAAAGAAATTGGTATGCCGCTGCTCGGCAAAACTAATATGGATGAATTTGCAATGGGTTCATCAACAGAAAATTCGGCGTTCTTTGTTAGTCATAATCCCTGGGATCCTGAGCGTGTGCCTGGTGGCTCCAGCGGTGGGTCAGCCGTTGCTGTATCTTCCGGAATGGCTCCCCTGGCTTTGGGTTCTGATACAGGGGGGTCTGTTCGCCAACCGGCTTCATTCTGCGGGTTGATCGGCTTAAGACCAACCTACGGCCGGGTTTCCAGGTATGGTTTAATCGCTTTTGCATCTTCCCTGGATCAAATTGGGCCAATAACTCAAACAGCTGAAGATGCTGCGCTTCTCCTGGGAGTTATTGCCGGCTATGATCCTCTTGATTCCACTTCGTTGCCACACGAAGTTCCTGACTATTACCGGCTTCTCAATGCCGACCTCAAGGGCTTAAAGATTGGTGTCATCAAAGAAAATATTTCCAAACAATTTGACCCGGAAGTGAATACCGGAGTTTTGATGATGGTCAGTCTGCTGGAACAAGGCGGTGCCGAAGTGGACGAAGTATCTTTGCCGCTGACCGACTATGGTCTTGGGGCTTATTACCTGATAGCCCCATCGGAAGCAAGCTCGAATCTTGGCCGCTATGATGGGGTTCGTTATGGTTATAATGCCGGTGGTAGCTGCTTGGAAGAAATGTTCAGCAGAACCAGGGGTGAAGGATTCGGCGCAGAAGTTAAAAGGAGGATCATTGTTGGTACATATGCTTTAAGTGCAGGCTATTATGACGCTTACTATCTGCAGGCGATGAAAGTGAGGACTCTGATTCGCCGAGATTATGAACAGGCTTTTAAGCAGTATGACCTGATTCTTGGTGCAACTACCCCAACCCCGGCTTTTAAGATCGGCGAAAAATCAGATGATCCCCTGCAGATGTATCTTTCTGATGTTTGCAATATTAACGATGCCCTGGCGGGCATACCATCATTATCTGTTCCTTCAGGAAGACATTCTTCCGGACTGCCCATGGGGATGCAGATGGCAGCTCCACCTTCCGGAGAAGCACTATTGTTAAAAGTTGCCCATTTTCTGGATCAGCAGCGTGAAGTTAGTTCGCGCCGTCCCCAGATTAACTATGATGAGGGGGGGAGCTGCCAGTGACAGATTTTGAAACGGTAATTGGATTGGAGATTCACTTGGAATTGCTTACCCGATCTAAGCTGTTTTGTTCCTGCAGCACTACATTCGGACGTGAGCCAAATTCTAATTGTTGTCCTGTCTGCCTTGGCCTGCCGGGCAGTCTACCTGTTTTTAATCGAAGGGCAATTGAATTAGCGGCAACTGCAGCACTGGTCTTAAACAGCGAGGTCCAGAGTAAAAGCCGTTTTGATCGAAAAAATTACTTTTACCCGGATCTGCCCAAGGCTTACCAGGTTTCGCAGTATGACCAGCCTCTGGCCAAGGGTGGTTATTTAGAATTTGAAATTGAAGGCTCTCCAAGGCGTATTAATTTAGAACGGGTTCATCTTGAAGAAGAGGCGGGTAAATTGATGCATGCCGGTTCTTCAATTTTGGAAGCCGATTATTCCCTGGTGGATTACAATCGGGCCGGGATACCGCTGCTTGAAATTGTCACCGCTCCTGATTTGCATTCTGGCAGTGAAGCTCGACTGTTTCTGGAAAACCTGCGCTTGTTGCTGCTTTATTCAGGAGTATCTGATTGTAAGATGGAAGAAGGATCGCTACGTTGCGATGCAAATATTTCTTTACGGCCTGCCGGATCAAAAGAACTTGGTACTAAAGCAGAAGTTAAGAATATGAACTCTTTCAGGGCGGTTGAGCTGGCCTTGAATTATGAAGAAAGAAGACAGGCAGCGATCTTAAACTCCGGGGGGACTGTCTACCAGGAAACCTGCCACTGGAACGAGGAAACTAAGGAAACAATCCCGATCCGTGGCAAAGAAGGATCGTCTGATTACCGCTATTTTCCGGAACCGGATCTACTGCCCCTTGTTCTTGATGGAGCATTTATTAATCAGCTGTCAGCAAATCTGCCAGAACAGCCTATAAAGCGCTGCAAGCGTTTTCAGGATCAGTACAGCATTTCGGCAGAGGAAGCAAGACTGCTTACCGAGAATCGTGAACTTGGCGATTTTTTTGAATCGGCCGCTATTCATTATAATCAGTATGATAACCTAATCAAATGGGTTCAAGGGGATCTACTCTACCAGCTACGTGATAGCGGGTTGGCCATATCGGGTTATGAACCGGAATATCTGGTCGAACTCTTAAGGCTTTTGGATCAGGGAACAATTAACCGACCGGTTGCTAAAGAGCTTCTTGCAGAATCAATGAAAACGGGCACAGATCCTAAAGAACTGGTCAATAAGAAGAATCTGGCCAGAATTTCCGGCCGTGAGCAGCTTTTACCGCTAGCTGAACAGGTTATTGCTGATCACCCCGAGGCGGTTGAAAACTATAGGCTTGGTAAGGACAAAGCAATTGCTTTTCTGGTTGGTAAGGCAATGGCGCTCAGCGGTGGTCGAGCTGATCCGGGGGAACTCAACCAGCTATTCCGGGAAATAATCCGCAAATGATAGGATGTGTTGTTGATGGAAGCCGCAAACAGTATGGTCATTGTCGGCGCCCAGTGGGGTGATGAAGGTAAAGGTAAAGTAATTGATTTCTTGTCTTCCGAGGCTGATCTGGTAGCCCGTTTTCAGGGTGGTGATAATGCGGGGCACACTGTTGTTTACGGTGCCAACGTTTTTAAACTGCATCATGTCCCTTCAGGAATTCTCAACGCAGGCACGCTTTGTCTGCTGGGGAACGGGATGGTCATTAATCCATTGGTTCTGATCAAAGAACTTGTCGAGCTGGAAAAACGGGGAATTGATACATCGAATCTGCGAATTAGTGAGAAGGCGCACCTGATTATGGTTTATCACCAAGCCCTGGATGAAGCCAATGAACAAATGCTTGGAGATGATAAAATTGGTACAACCGGCCGGGGTATTGGTCCTGCCTATGCTGATAAAGCTCTACGCCGTGGCATCAGGGCTTCAGATTTAACCGATCCCCGGAAATTTGATCATCGTCTTGCCCAACTACTGCCGCTGCAGAACAAGATTCTCCGGGATATTTACGGACACCAGGGGTTTGACCTTACCCAAATGTCAAAACTTTATCGTCCTACTTTGGATAAACTTGGACCGTTGGTTACCAATACTGATCACCTACTGACCGAAAGAATTAATAAAGGGGAAAAAGTATTATTTGAAGGTGCCCAGGGTGCTTTACTGGACATTGATCATGGAACCTATCCGTATGTAACCTCCTCTTCGACGGTAGCTGCGGCTGCTGCATCGGGAACCGGCATTGGCCCGGATAAGTTGAAACATATCCTGGGGGTGTTGAAAGCCTATACAACACGTGTAGGAGAAGGTCCTTTCCCGACTGAAGATTTATCGGAAACCGGAGATCAGTTAAGAGAAAGAGGAAGCGAGTTTGGGACAACAACTGGTCGGCCGAGGCGCTGCGGCTGGTTTGATGCCGTTATTGCCCGGTATGCGGCTCAAATTAATGGAATTAGCGGACTGGCGGTTACTAAACTCGATGTATTGAGCGGTATGGAAATAATTAATCTAGCCGTAGCTTATCGCTGTGGCGATCGGCTGCTTAAACATTTTCCAGCCGATCCGGAAGAATTGGGCCGCTGCGAACCGGTCTATAAATCCTTCCCCGGTTGGGATGAAGATCTTTCCCGGGTGCGCACTATTAATGAGTTGCCTACAGCGGCAAGATCATTTCTCACAGCCCTTGAGGAAGAAGTAGGGGTAATCATTGATCTGGTTTCAGTTGGACCCGATCGGACTCAAACTATTGTCTGCTCAGGATCTCGAATTGAAAAATGGATTGCGGAAAGCAGGAATATTAATTAAGTCGGTAGAAATACTAAGTTTATATTATTTGGGGGAGGGATGATCTTTGCATAGCCTGAAAGTGGCGGTGAAGATTATAATTGGTTTTTTGTTTTCGATTACAATCATGGCCAGTTTGATTACCAGTTCACTGTTTGGTATAAAAGCTTCTGATACAGTCCGTCTGATTGTAACCGAAGCTACCGGTTTGCGGCGAGACATGCTAGTATTCCAGGCCGATCTACAACCCCTGGTATTGCATAATATTTTTTGGGTCTGCCTCGCTTCATTAGGTTTTATGTTGATATTCCTCTATTTTATTGATCATAGTTTTAATTCTCTAATGGCCCCCGGGGTGCTCTCAATTGCCATTACTCTTTTTTTAGTGCTTATTCTAGTTTTATTCCAAGACCATATTTATAATTACATCGGCCCGGTTACCCAAGTTTACATTAAAACGGCAATCGATCGTTTCAGTCAGACTGCTATTGGGGTGATTGCTCTTGGTCTGATCCTATTAGCTGCTTCCCTGTGGGGTGATCGACTTTTTAGGAAGGTTAAGGGCTAGAGAAACCTTAGGATTCCCTACCGTCAGTAATTCTCGAAAAGAGAAAAGCAACTTTCTTTTTAGCCGGCTGCACCTTCGCTGCCTGCTCGATGATTTCACGCTTGACTTGAGGTTACCCGGCGATTTACCTGCTGATATCTTCTTAGAGGCTGAAAGCTTTCCTCACACTGATAATTCGTTGAATTTTACTCTCGATTTATCTTCTCACCTGGATAAAGAAAAACTCAAACTTGATTCATTTTCGCTTACGCTGAATCCGGCTTTTCCGAAAAATGCCAGGATGATGGTTAATGGTTACCAATCCTGGAGTCGTAGTGAAGAAATGGGTTCGGAAGATCGCCTGGCGCCATTGGCCTTACCGGTTCGGAGACTGCTTGCTCCCTATGGTGATCATCATTTTATTAAATCTAGCGGGAAAAAAGGGCACCTGCATTCCTGGAGTTATACTTATTTCAAGCTTAATAACGATGAAGCTATATTTTTGGGTTCCATTGATGAGGTAAGCGGTTTTACCATATTTGAATATGACTTTAAAACCGATTCACTGGTTATTCGCAAAGATTGCGCAGGGGCCTTGTTGCATGATCAATTCAGGCTTCTAAATCTTTACTTGGGATCAGGCAGACTGGAGCACTTGCTTTCGTCATATAGTGAAATGATTGTTCCCAGCCGACAGATGGCTCCGAAAGTTAGTGGTTGGTGCAGCTGGTATAATTATTACACTAAAGTATCCGAGCGGGATATAATTAATAACCTTGAGAGTCTGGCAAAGCAAAAAATTCCCCTGGATTATTTTCAGATCGATGATGGTTGGCAGAAAGCCATCGGCGATTGGCTTGACTGTAATCATAAATTTCCCGCTGGCATGAAAGCAGTTGCCGGGCGAATAAAAAAAGGCGGCTTTCGCCCTGGAATATGGCTTGCGCCGATGATCTGTGTTCCGTCTTCAGATCTTTTCAATAATCACCCCGATTGGCTGCTAAGAGATCACCGGGGGAAACTGATCAGGGCGGGTTTTAATCCCGGATGGGAAGGTTTTTTTTATGCCCTCGATTTTTATGCGCCGGGAGTTCAGGATTACCTCAACCGGGTCTTTGAACAGGTTCAGGAAAAATGGGGCTACTGCTTGCTGAAGCTTGATTTTCTTTATGCTGCTGCTCTATTGCCTCGTAACGGAAAAACCAGGGGAGAAATAATGGCCGACGTGCTAGATTTTATTGGGGCAAGAACTAAAAAAAGTACCGTTTTGGGTTGTGGGGTTCCTCTCGCTTCGGCTTTTGGTAAATTTGATTACTGTCGGATTGGCAGCGATATAGGACCCTACTGGAAAGACTACTTAAGTTATCTAAACTACAGGGAAAGGGTCTCAACAGAAAATTCGCTGGTTTGCACCATTGGTCGCTACAATCTTGACAAGCTAGTTTTTCGCAATGATCCTGATGTCTTTATTTTACGTGACGGCAGGCGCGGGTTAAATTATAATCACTTAAATCGTCAACAACGCTATACCCTCTTCCTGCTGAACAATCTTTTAGGTGGGCTGATCTTTTTTTCTGATTATCTCTCTGATTTAACTGTCGACCAGCTGAAACTCTTGCGTAGTGCTTACCCGCTTGCCGAAGTAGAGATGAACGATTATATCCGTAACGGTGATTTGTATATTTTTAGGTTTAAGATCGGAGAGCGAAATTACCAGGTTTATGCCAATCTTTCAGGAAAGTGCAAGCAAGTGAAAATTACAGATGGATATTTTTATAATCCAGAACTTTTTCTGATTCCACCGGGGACTACAATCAGTTTGGAAGCATACGAAAGTAAATGCTTATACCAGGTTATAGTTTGCGATCATGATTACTACCTCTTAGGGGCGACCGGTCATCTTTTTCCGGGCGCACAGATCGAATTGCTGAAAACTGATATCCGTCACGAAACAGCAGATATTTTACTAAGCCCTAAAGCTGTTCAATCCAGTTCGGTTTATCTCGGGGTACCGTCTGTTGCCAGTGCGGTCAGGGTTAACGCTGTAAACAAACTCTTAATGGAAAAAGATGGCATACGTTATGCCGTAGTTGATTTTTGGCAGGAAGGAGCAAAAAATATTGAAAATATTACATACTGCTGACCTTCATCTCAATTCAGCAAATCCGGAAAGATGGAAAGCGCTTGAAGAGCTTGTAGCAGTTGCGGCTGATCAAAAAGTTTCTTTGTTCCTGATTGCCGGCGATTTATTTGATCGCAACACTGAAGCAGAACAGTTGCGGGGCGATCTGAGGGGACTTTTAGGTGGAAGTGAACTGAAAACTGTTATTTTGCCAGGAAACCATGATCACAAAGCCTACCGCAGCGGCCTCTACTTCGGAGAAAATGTATACTTGATTAACAATTGGAAGGAACCGCTGAACTTTGATCAAGTCAGTATTTGGGGGCTGCCCTTTGAAAAAATAGCTGGAGAAAAACTGATCGGCAGACTTAGAGAAATGGGCAACCTGATGGACCGAAATCAGTATAACCTGCTTTTGTTTCACGGAGAACTATTGGATGCGTATTTTTCTCGGCATGATATGGGTGAAGAGGGCGAGGAAAGATACATGCCGATTAATCTCGCTGTTTTTGATGCACTTCCGGTCCAATATGTTCTGGGAGGGCATTTCCATTCAAACTTCCGGGTTTGGGATCTGCATAACGGTGGTTTTTTTATTTACCCTGGTTCCCCGGTATCGGTGACCAGGCGGGAAACCGGAAGGCGGCTTGCTAATATGTTTACAGTGGGTGAAAGACCGGAAGAAGTTGAACTGAACACTTATCACTTTGAAGAATTGAAGATCATCCTGGATCCGTTCGATCGTAATGATCCTCTTTCAGTCCTCGAGCGAAAACTAAAGCAGGCTCACCCATTGGCGAAGATTCTTTTAACGGTTGAAGGCTTATTTGACGGTAGCAAGCTTAATTTAACTGAAAGTGCATTGGCTTCCGGGATCAGGAAAATTGCCGGAGATCGGCTGGCTGGAGATCCGCTGGAAACATTTGCCGATGTTCAACAGGTGATTGAAGATCAACTCTTTATTGATTTCATCAATAAGCTCAAGAATACAGAAAGCGACGGAGAGGACATCGATTTAATCAGGGAATTGGTAATCAGAGCATTCAGGACGGTGAAATCATGTTCCTGAAGGAGTATGCCCTCAGAAGATACGGTCCTTTACCGGATAGTGGCAAAATGGTTTTGGGTGATTTCAACCTTTTTTGGGGTCCGAATGAAAACGGGAAAACTCTGACCATTGATGCCCTGCTGAAGATCCTTTTCGGCAAGGCAGTGGTTCGCAGTTTTCAGGCAGTAAAAAGAGTTGATGAATATCCTGACGGCTATGCTGTCGTTGGTTTTGACCACCGTCAAGAATCAAAATTACCCGAGGCAGGTTTGTTGTCTGATCTCCTCGGCCTGGGAGCTGCTGACTTTACCAATACCTTTATCATCCGCGACAGCAATCTTTCGATTCTCAACGAGGATCATTTCTATCGTGGAGTGACTAGCCGTCTGACCGGCATGCGCAGCGGGGAGATCGGCCAGATAGCCGCTGCCCTTCAGGAGATTGCCTCCATCACCAATACCGGTGAATTTAAGAACACCAGCCCCGTTAAATTAAAAGACCGCATGAATAAAGCGGGCATGCTGCTCGGGAAATGCAAAGAACTACAAACCATAATGATTGCCGAAGGCTATGGCAGTTTAGAACAGGAGTTAGCGTTTTTAAGGGAAAAACTAAACTCCGAACAGGAACAGCTAAAGCAGATGCAGGCAGCGGCAAACCGTTCAAGATACGAAAAAGGGTTATTTTCCATTCAGAAACTGGAAGCAGCCCGGGGAGAAATAAAGGAACTTAAAAATATTGCCGATCGAGAATACAATTTGTGGCGCAATGCTGCTGTTAGCCTTGAACACTATCAATTGGAACAGAATCGTATATGTAATGAACTGGAGACAGAAAAAGAAAAGCTGGACAAAGCTCAAGCCAGTGTCCAAATCAGGAGAGCAGCCTTCAGGGAGGCCGAGATGGAACGGGAAGAAATAGATCATAAAGTAAAACCGCTCTTAGAACAGGTTGATAAAAAGCAACAGTTAATAAATAAATGGGAATCACGAACAGTAAACCCTTTAACAAAAGGAGCGGTATTATTTATTTTATCCGTATTTCTCCTTTCTTTAGCCGGTTCGATTTATAACCCTTCCGGGTGGCTGTTTGTTATTCTTGGCTTCACATCTTTACTGGTGGTCGCTATTGCCGCTTTCCTCTTTTTTTACCTGAACAGCAAGGGCAAGTTGACCTTACTAGAGGAGGAGCTGCTTTCAGAAGCAGAAAAAATGGATTTTAGCGCCGGCGATATCCATCAGGTCAGAAAAAAAATGGGCCAAATGGATAAAGCGCTTAACCACGAAAGAGAACTTTTTTATGAAGCAGAAAAAAATCTGGAGTGGAGGCAAAATGCTGTTAAAAGGCTAAAGGAAGATTTGCTCGCACGAGAAGGTCAGGTTAAAGATTGTGTGCTTAAGATCAGGGATATCCAGGGGATTGTTGGCGTCGATGATCTGGAACAATTTGGTGTCATGCTTAAACGCCGTCAGGAACTACGGGAAGAAATTAATAAACAGGTAGGCATTCTGAACAGTCACTTTGAAGTGATCGAAGATTCGACCTCACTGGACGAAAGGATTGCTTACTGGAAAAAACAGATTCAAGAGTATAGTCGTTATGAATTGGCTGCGCCTGGTGTTACCTTTGATCAGCACCAAGTCTCAGCTTTAAATACAACAATTGCCGACAGGGAAAATGAGATTAACCGGGTACAGGAACTACTGCAGGAAAGGAATAACGAACTACTGCTTATTGAAAAAGATTTAAATGATCTTTTTAGCATTGAAGACCAAGAACGGTTGGTTTGCCAAACTGTAGTCGATCTCGAAGTGATTATTGGCAAACTTGAAAGGTGGATTAATGTTAAAGAAGAAACTCGCCGGGCTGCCCTGACTGCGCTTAAAGTTTTTGATATTATTGATCGTGAAGAGGAACAAAAGGTTAGTTCGCTTTTTGAAGCTGATAGCCTGGTAAGCACTTATTTTCAATCAATTACCGGGGGGCGTTACCTGGCAGTCCGATTTGATCCCGAAGAAAATAAAGTAAAAATTTCCGGTCGTGACGGACTGGAACTTGATGCCGAACAGCTTTCCGGAGGAGCTTATGACCAGCTTTACTTTTCGATCAGGCTGGCTTTAGGTGAAAAACTGCTGTCCGGTGAAAAAGGATTTTTTATCCTCGATGATCCATTTATTAAGGCCGATCCATCACGGCTTGAAACTTTGATGGCTATGCTGTTTAAGATTTGTGAAAATGGATGGCAAATATTGTACTTCAGTTCAAAAGGCGAAATCAGAAATATCCTGAAAAAAAAGATTGACAACGGGGAAGTGAAACAGTTTACGGTCAGAACTGAATTGATCTGATTTGATCAATCAAGAGGTGAATTACTTGTGAAAATGACGATATTGGGTTGCTATGGTCCCTATCCTGCTGCCGGTGGAGCCTGCTCCGGCTACCTGGTACAGGAAGCAGGGTGTACTATTCTGCTTGACTGCGGAAACGGAGTGCTGAGCAGAATGCAGGAACATATTGATTTTCTTCAACTGGACGCCGCAGTGATTTCTCATCTGCATGCTGATCACCTCTCGGACTTAATGATCATGCGTTATGGACTTGAATTAGGATATAAAAACGGTTTACGCAACCAGCCTCTACCGCTTTATACTCCACCTGAACCGCTGTCAGAGTTTGAACGACTTCCTTATAAGAATGCTTACCTGCTAAATACAATTCTTCCAGGCCTGGATCTGAAAATAGGCCCTTTTAATCTTAAATTTGCACCCGGTGTCCATGCAGTACCTTCATTTGCCATGAGGCTTGAAACTGATTCTGCTGTACTTGTTTACTCAGGTGATACCGAGTTCAATGACCAATTAACCGTTTTGGCTGAAGGGGCTGACCTATTTCTCTGCGAGGCTAACTACCTGGAAGAAGACATTACCGCCGGATTGCCTAATCACCTTAGCGCTGCCCAGGCAGCAAAGATTGCGGCTGAAGCGGAAGTAAAAAAACTAATTTTAACCCATTTGCATCCACGGAGGGACTGTGATCTTTATCGCCTGGAGGCAGAAAAATATTTTAATTCAACCGAGCTGGCCCGTGAAGGTAAAACTTATAGTCTCTAGTTTGAGTGTAAGCTGAAAAAATGAACTAGCTATTTATCCCCCGGAATAGCTGATTTGTTGCCAGAGAAGTCAACTAATTGCTATAATGGTGCCACGATAACCATAAAGTTCTACAGGTTTAAGCATTTCGATCAACGTAGACGAGAGGTAGATCTATGAACGAATACCAGCTTTTATTACGTGAACTACCGGCAGTAGATCGCCTATTACAAGAAAAGATGATTAAAGAAGTGCTGGATAGATTGCCCCGGCGCCTGGTTTTGACCGCTGTTCAGGAAACAATTGAGAACTGTCGCACAGATATTCTGACTATCAAAGATAATCCGGCAAAGTTAAAGGCTATAAATCTTTCCGTGGAAGATTTGGCTACCAGAGCAGTAACCCTGGCGGAAAAACGCGCTGCATCAAGCTTAAAACCACTGATTAATGCTACCGGTATTGTTATTCACACCAATTTGGGTCGTGCTCCCTTGTCAGCACCGGCGGTAGAGGCCCTGACCGGGATTGCCTCTAATTATAATAATCTTGAACTTTCCCTGGAAAGCGGAGAACGCGGTTCTCGCCAGGAACACTTAGAATCTTTACTTTGCGAACTCTGCGAGGCGGAAGCAGCATTGGTTGTTAATAACAATGCCGCTGCAGTTTTCCTGGTTTTAAAGACTTTGGCTGAAAGACGCGAAGTAGTTGTTTCTCGCGGGCAGTTGGTTGAAATCGGCGGTTCCTTTAGAATTCCTGAAATTATGGCAGCCAGTGGAGCCTTAATGATCGAAGTGGGAACAACTAATAAAACTTATCTCTCCGATTATGAACGGGCATTAACTGAAAACAGCGCCGCTTTTCTGAAGGTGCACACCAGTAATTACCACTTGGTTGGTTTTACAGCCGAGGTTGAAACTGCCGAGTTGGCAAAGCTGGCTCATAAACATAACCTTTTAATGTTTGAGGATCTTGGCAGTGGAGCTCTGATTGATTTAAAAACACTAAGCTTGCCATCCGAACCCTTGGTTCAGGACAGTCTTAGTAGTGGGGCCGACTTGGTAACTTTCAGTGGGGATAAAATGTTAGGTGGACCGCAGGCGGGAATTATTGTTGGCCGTAGGGACCTGGTTAAAGCGATCCGCAGCAGCCAGCTGGCCAGAGTTGCTCGGATCGATAAGTTTACCATTGCTGCGCTGGAGGCGACCCTGCGCCTATATCTTGATCGAGAAACTGCTCTTGAACAGATACCGGTTTGGCGCATGTTAAAGATGAATGCGGTGTCACTTAAAGCAAGGGCGGATAATCTGGCCGCAACATTGTCACCAAAACTCGAACTGGCTGATGTATCTGTTGCGGAAGGTGTATCGCGGGTCGGCGGTGGAGCTTTGCCTGCAGTGGAGTTGCCCACCTGGCTGGTATCGGTAAAACCGACTGGGTTTGCATCTACTGCTGCAAGTTTGGTGGAAAAACTGCGAACAGGAGATCCTCCGGTTGTGCTTCGTCTGCAGCAGGAAAGCCTGTTGTTAGATCTTAGAACTGTCTGGCCGGAGCAGGAAAACGATCTGGTTAGGCTGATTGTGCAAGCTTTTCACAGCGATTAAAAAAGGAGAATAAATTGGATCAGCTGATTATCGGGACCGCCGGTCATGTCGATCACGGAAAAACGGTCCTTATAAAGGCTTTAACCGGGGTTGATACCGATCGTCTTCGGGAAGAGAAAGAAAGAGGCATTTCAATTGACTTAGGTTTTGCCCCTTTTAGTCTACCCAGTGGCAGAATAGCCGGTGTGGTCGATGTTCCGGGGCATGAACGGTTTATTCATAACATGCTGGCAGGCGCTGCCGGGATGGATCTGGTGATGTTAGTTGTTGATGCTTCCGAAGGCGTGATGCCCCAGACCAGGGAGCATTTAGATATTCTGCAGCTGTTGGGTGTGAAGAAAGGGATTGTCGTAATCACCAAAATTGATCTGGTCGAAGAGGATTGGCGGGAACTGGTCAGTGAGGAGATCGCTGAAGAACTAAGCGGTACATTTCTTGAAGAAGCACCAATTGTGGCTGTTTCAGCTCTTAAGAATCAGGGGATCGATGAGCTGAAGCACTTAATTGACCAACTGACTGCAGACCTGGAATCGCGTAATTCTTCAGGTCCGTTAAGGCTTCCGGTGGATCGGTCTTTTATTATCTCTGGTTTTGGCACGGTGATCACCGGTACTCTGATTCAGGGAACAGTCAGGGTTGGTGATTCTGTAACAGTTATTCCACCCGGGATCGAAAGTCGGGTTCGTAATATCCAGGTTCATGATGCAGATGTTAAGGAAGCAACTGCCGGTGCAAGAGTTGCCTTGAACCTTGCCGGACTCGAAAAAGAGCAGATTCAGAGGGGTAGTGTGGTCAGTTCACCTGGCAGTTATCAACAGACCGCGCTGCTTGATGTTTCTGTTGAATTATTGGCCGGCGCCCCGCGTAAATTGAAAAACCTTGATCCGGTTCATTTTTTTTTAGGCACTGCCCGTACAGTAGCGAAACTTTTAATGTTGGACCGAGATGAACTGTTGCCAGGTGAAAAAGCACTAGTTCAGTGCAGGCTCGCTAAACCCCTGGTTGCCGAGCGTGGCGATCCTTTTGTCATCCGCTCTTATTCACCGATGACCACGATTGGCGGCGGAAAAGTAATCGATCCTTTTCCGGACAGACACCGCCGTTTTCGCGCAGAAATTATTAATAAACTAAACAACCTGGGACAGGATTCGGTTGCAGATAGTGATGCCGCCTTTATCCGCGGCAAGCTGGAAGCACTATTGATTTCTGATGCTAAAAGGCTGGCTAAGGAAACACGCCTGGCCGTTGATTTAGTTGAAGAACGACTAAAGCAGTTTGTAGACAGTGGTGAAGTTGAAAAACTGGGTGAATCTTACCTACCGGCAAAAGTATTAACAAATACTATCGATAAAATTACTGGTTTTCTCAATGAACATCACCGGAAGATGCCTTTATCAAAAGGTTTGTCAAAGGCCATGTTGAAGGCTAATCTGCCCTCTGCTTTCATCCAGCGTGATTATGATCTCTTGCTCCGGCTCTTACAGGATCGCCAGGTCATAACGGTAGCCAATAATCTGGTTAGCTGTTACGATTTTGTACCGGAACCTTCAGAAAAAGACCAGATGCTCTTAGATGCCATAATAAAAGCTTACCTTGATGGCGGTCTACAGCCACCATCCATTCATACGGTACTGGAAAAAACAAAAGCGAGTGCTGCCAGGCAGAACGAACTTTTTTCTTACCTGGTAGATCACAACATACTGGTCAAAATTAGTGAAGACCTTTATTTTCATAGCAAATTCTATAATCAGGTCTTAGAATTACTGCACTGCCATTTCAAGGATAATCAGACCCTGACTCTGGCCCAGTTCCGCGATCTGACCGGAAGTTCGCGCAAATTTGTCCAGGCACTGCTTGAATATTTCGATCAGCTCAAATATACCCGGAGGGTTGAAGATTACCGGGTAGCACTGAAATTAAATCAGGATTAGGGAGTTATCTTTAGATAAAGGGAGGTTAGGGTATGAAACGGGAAGAGATCCGTCTGACAGCGATGACAAGCAGTGCCGGCTGAGCAGCCAAGATCGGGCCTGAGGCCCTGGCGCAGGTGCTGCGCTCTTTACCAAAATTTGATGATCCGAACTATCTGAACCGGGAACAGCATTTTTCGGATGCCGGAATTTATCGGATTTCCGAGACCCATGCCTTGGTCCAGACGCTTGATTTTTTTACCCCGATTGTTGATGATCCTTACCTCTTCGGGCAGATTGCGGCTGCCAATGCCTTAAGCGATGTATACGCCATGGGTGGAAAACCACTGACCGCTCTTAATATCATCTGTTTTCCGTCATCGTGCCAGCCTCTTGAAGTGATGGAAGCGATTCTTAAAGGTGGTTATGACAAAGTTAAAGAAGCTGGTGCTGTGATCGTAGGCGGACATAGCATTGATGATCCCGAACCAAAGTACGGCCTTTCAGTAACCGGACTGGTTGAAATTGCCAGGCTGATCAGCGGTGAGCGGGCAAAGCCCAAAGATCTTTTAATACTAACTAAACCCTTGGGCACGGGAATCGTAAATACTGCGGTTAAAGGCGAACTGCTTGCTGATAAAAATATTGCCGATGTGGTTAAATCGATGGCAACCCTCAATGCTGCCGCGGCTGCAGCAATGCTTGAAACTGGCATCGAAGCTTGCACCGATATAACCGGTTTCAGCTTGCTTGGACACCTGCACGAGATGCTTATTTCAAGCCATGTTTCCGCAGAAATCGAGTATGCTAAAGTCCCCCTTTATCCACAGGTATTGGAGATGGCGGCAATGGGTATGATTCCCGGAGGCGCCTATCGCAATTTAGAATATGTAAAACCGCATATTAACTGGCAGGGTAAACCTGAAAGTAAAGATGACGCCCTGATCATTCTAGCCGATCCCCAAACTTCGGGAGGCATTCTTGCAGCTGTTTCTCCGGAAAAAGAAGTTGCTTTTCAGCGAGCTCTCGAGTCGAAACATATAACTGCAGCAACAATCGGCCGGATTGTTGAAGGTCCAGAAGCAGTCATAACTATTAGCTGATGCGATTACTAGTCAGATATAGCTTGACTATGTTAATAGTTTCCCATGGAAAATATTTAAGAATTTAAAAATCAAGCAGGATATATTATGGAATATGTCGAATTCACCCAACATAGTTATATTTTTTCGCAATTGTCACTTAATTATATCCCTCGCGGGCGGGAGGTGAAGCTGAAAAGTAACGAGTGGAAATATTGTCCGGCATCTTTTTTTATCTGCCGGGGTTATTGAAGTAAACATTTTATATTGCGGGGTATGCAAATGAGTATTGAAAGCCAGACATTCACCGAAAAATACGATCTGCTTGGCTGTATTCAATGTGGGCGCTGTACCGGCGGGTGTCCGGTGACAGTGCGGGCCGATCTTAATGTTCGTCAATTTGTTTACAATGCCTATGATGAATCGAAGCTGGATGAATTAGCCAGACTGGCGGAAATCTGGGATTGTACTGCCTGTCATACCTGTGCCGTCCGCTGCCCTAAAGGCCTGAAACCTCTAGAAGTTTTACTGGGTCTGCGGGCAATGATCGTCGAGAGCGGCAAGGTAGAGCCGACAGTACGCGATGCTTTACAGAGTGTTTTGCTGGAAGGTAATCCCTGGGAAAAACCGAGGGCTGCCCGCAGCGACTGGATGGAAGGACTCGATGTAAAAATTGCCGAACCCGGGGTGCCTGTTGAAAATCTATTTTTTGTCTGTTGCACTATCGCTTATGATCCCAGGCTTCAGACCATCGCCAAGAACATCGTGCGCATTCTTAATCAAGCCGGTATCGATTATGCTTTCCTTGATGAAAATGAAACCTGTTGTGGAAGCGAAGTATTTACCCTGGGGGAGGAAGGCCTTTTTGAAATGCTTGTCGAGGACAACACTGAATTTTTAAATGATTTTTCGGCCAAGCGTCTAGTCACCCTTTCACCACATTGTTTCACCACCTACCGGACTCATTATCCCGATCTGAAGATGCCGGTGCTGCATTACACCCAGCTACTCGAAGAACTGATCGAAAAAGGAGAACTCAGCTGGAAAGGCAATTTGGAAAAGAAAATAGTCTTTCATGATCCCTGCTACCTCGGTAAACAGGGTGGAGTTTATGATGAACCGAGACAGCTGCTAAAAAGTATTCCCGGAGTTACCCTACTCGAATTTGAGCGCAGCCGCGAACGTTCTTTGTGTTGTGAAGGCGGAGGGGGTAAGATGTGGGTTGAGTCACAATCGAAAAAAGAACGCCTGGCTGAAACCAGAGTTAAAGATGCCAAGGCTCTGGAAGCCGACATTGTTGCCGTTGCCTGTCCGTTTTGCTTGCTAACGTTAGAAGATGCCCTGAAGGGATTAGGCTACGAAGAAGAAATGAGAGTGGCTGAAATCATGGAACTTTTAGGTGAATTTGTTGAAGCTTGATAGCATTTAATTTTGGCAGGAGGTGGATAGTATCATGAAAATGTTTGTTTGCATCAAATATGTGCCCGATACTTCCGAAGCGGAAGTCAAGGTCAACCCTGATGGCGTATCTGTTGACAGCAGTCGTTTTTCTTTCGATATCAATGATGCTGACAATTACGCGGTCGAGGAAGCGGTTTTAATTAAAGAAGCCGGTGAAGGAGAGGTTACAGTCCTTTCGATTGGCCCCAAGCAATCTGATGTGATGATCCGCATGGCGATGGCTAAAGGCTGCGACCGGGCAATCCGGGTCGAGGACGATAGGATCGCCACTCATGATCCGCTAATGGTTGCCAGAGTGCTGGCTGGTGCAATTAAGGGACAGGAATGTGATTTGGTATTGACCGGTTGCATGGCCAATGATGACTGGCATATGACTACCGGTGTAGCCCTGGCCGAAGAGCTGGGTGTCAATCATGCTTCGATGGTTAAGAAAGTCGAAGTTTTAGACGGCAAAGTCAAAGCTTACCGTGAACTTGAAGGCGGATTACTGGAGGCAGTGGAAGTTGATCTGCCGGCGGTGTTGACCATCCAAACCGGGATTAACGAACCGCGCTATGCGCCAATCCGCGGTATTCGTGAAGCCCAGAAAAAAGAATTGAAAGTGGCTGGTCTTGATGATCTGGGTATTGATGCTGCTACGGTTGGAGCCGATGCATCGATGGTTGTCCTGGAGCAGCTTTATATTCCGGAAGTTGAATCAACAGCCGAATTTATTGAAGGCGAGCCGGATGAAAAAGCCGAAAAACTGGCTTCGATCCTGGTAAAAGGAGGCCTTGTATAATGGGTAAAATATTAGTATTGGCTGAGCACCGCCAGGGTGCTTTAAGAGATATATCTTACGAGATGATGGCTGTTGCCCCCAAGCTGGCCGAACAGATGGGCGGCGAGGTTACCGTTTTACTGATCGGTAGTGGGATGGACGACCTGGCTGCTAAAATGGTTGCCTTTGGCGTTAATGTTTTAGTGATTGATGATCCGCTGTTTAAAGATTTTAATGCCGATAAATATCATAAAGTACTTTCAGCGCTGATCGATGATCTGAAACCTGCTGTTGTCATGACCGGCCATACTGCTCAGGGTGTTGATTTCATGCCTGCCCTGGCTGTAGAGAAGAAACTTCCCTTTGTTGCCGATGCAATCGATCTTGAATTCAAAGATGGAACTCTTAAGGCAACCCGCCAACTTTATTCCGGGAAGGTAAATGCTGTATTAGCGTTTAAACCGGCGGAAACCTATTTACTCACTTTCCGTGAAGGAGCGGTTGAAGCTCCGGAAGCTTCAGGCAGTGGGTCGGTGGAAAAAGTTGATTCACCCCTGAAAGAAGATTTAAGTTATCGTAAATTTGTGGAGTATGTCGAAGCCGAGGTTGGCGATGTAGATATTACTCAGTCAGATATATTGGTTGCGGTTGGTCGCGGTTTGAAGGAAGATAAAAACCTTCCGGTCATAGAAGAACTGGCGAAGGCCATTAAGGCGGATATTGCCGGATCAAGAGCGGCGACGGATGCCGGTTGGATTCCCCATGACCGCCAGGTCGGCACTTCCGGTAAATCAGTTAAGCCGAAACTTTATGTTGCTATGGGTATTTCAGGAGCCTTCCAGCACCTGGCCGGGATGAAAGGGGCCAAGACTGTTGTGGCGATCAACAAAGACCCGGAAGCGCCAATTTTCACCGTAGCTGATTATGCCATTGTTGAAGACATGTTTAAGATTGTGCCCAAGTTGACTGAAAAGCTAAAGGAGCTGAAAGGTTAACTGTTTGAAAGCTACGGGCCAACCTTAACAGGAGGATGAAAAACCAGATGACGGAAAAACCTAAAGTGGGCGTCTATGTCTGTCATTGCGGAATTAATATTTCTGCGACGGTAGACGTTGAAACAGTTGCGGATTTTGCCCTGAAACTGCCTAATGTGGAAGTGGCACGCACCTATTCATACATGTGCTCCGACCCCGGTCAGGCCCTAATTAAAAATGATATTAAAGAACATGGTCTGAACCGGGTTATCGTTGCTTCCTGCTCACCGCGGATGCATGAACCTACATTCCGCAAAGCTATCCAGGAAGCAGGTATCAACCCATATTATTTGGAAATGGCGAACATCAGGGAGCACTGTTCGTGGGTTCATGAAGATCGGGAAGAGGCAACGGCAAAATCAAAAAAATTGGTGGCTGCAGCTGTTGCCAAGGTAAGATTGCTTGAAGCACTGGAATCGAAAGAGGTTGATGCCGAGCCGGCAGCCCTGGTTATCGGAGCCGGCATCGCAGGGATTCAAGCAGCACTTGACATCGCTGATGCCGGGTTTAAAGTATACCTGGTCGAAAAGACTCCGTCAGTGGGAGGCAGGATGGCCCAGCTTGATAAGACCTTTCCTACTCTCGACTGTTCGGCCTGTATCTTGACCCCTAAGATGGTCGATTGTGCCAGCCATCCCAATATCGAGCTGTTGAGCTACTCCGAAGTTGAAGAAATTGGAGGATTTATTGGCAACTTCGAGGTTAAAGTACGGAAGAAAGCCAGGTATGTTGATTTTGATAAATGTACCGGTTGTGGCGATTGCGCAGCTGCCTGCCGGGTTAAAGACCGTTTTCCCAGTGAATTTGACATGGGAATGGGTAAGCGCTCAGCAATTTACCTGCCTTTCCCGCAAGCTGTTCCGGCCAAGTATACGATTGATCCTGAAAGCTGTCTCTTTTTAACGAAAGGAAAATGCGGTAAAGGGCCAAAATGTGAAGAAGTTTGCCAGGCCGGGGCGATTAACTTTGATCAGCAGGATGAAATTGTTGAGTTTAAAGTCGGTGCAGTTATTGTGGCCACCGGTTTTGATCCTTTCGATGCTTCCCGCAAACCGGAATACGGTTACAGCGATTACCCGAATGTGATCACTGGGATGGAGATGGAACGGTTGGTTTCAGCTTCCGGCCCAACCGGCGGTAAAGTAAAAGTCTTTAACGGTGAAGAGGAAATTGAGCCGAAAGAAGTTGCTTTCATCAAATGCGTCGGCTCAAGGGACGCCAGCGTCGGTAATGAATACTGCTCCAGGGTTTGCTGCATGTATGTGGCTAAACAAGCCCATCTGTTGCGGGATAAATTACCCGATGCTAATATCCGCGTTTATTACATGGATGTCCGGGCTTTCGGCAAAGGATTTGAAGAATTCTATGACCGGGTTCGCCGTGAAAATGTCCGCTATATTCGCGGTAATCCTTCGGAAATATTTAAGCGGGGCAAAAAGCTTGTGGTTAAGGTAGAAGATACTCTGACGGCAACCCCGCTCGAAGATGAAGTTGATCTGGTTGTGTTGGGAGTCGGTCTTGAACCGCGGGCTGACATGCGCCAAACGATGGATTTGCTTCGCCTTTCACAATCACCTGACCGCTTTTTCCTCGAAGCTCATCCCAAACTTCGACCCGTTGATACGGCCACTGACGGTGTCTTTCTGGCCGGCTGTTGCCAGGGGCCTAAGGATATTCCCGATACGGTAGCCCAGGCCAAAGGGGCAGCTTCATCAGCGATGATTCCGCTGGCAAGGGGTAAGGTGATGATTAGTGCCCAGGTCGCCACAGTTGATGAGTCAACCTGCAGGGGCTGCGGTTTTTGTGTCAATATTTGTCCCTATACGGCAATTGAGCTAGTCACTGTTAATCGTTTTGGGCATGAAGTAGAAGTAGCCAGGGTTAATGAGGCATTATGCAAGGGCTGCGGATCGTGTTCGGCCGGTTGCCTATCTGATTCAATCCAACCGAAATCATTCCGCGATCGCCAGATTTTACCGCAGATAGCGGCATTGGGGGTTGTAAGATGAGCGATAGTTTTGAACCCAACATAGTGGCTTTTCTTTGCAATTGGTGTTCTTATGCCGGTGCCGATTTAGCCGGGACCAGCCGGGTTCATTATCCGGCCAATATCCAGGTAATTAGGGTGATGTGCTCCGGACGTGTTAATCCGCTTTATGTGATGAATGCTTTACAACAGGGTGCTGATGGTGTGCTGGTTTCAGGTTGTCATCCCGGCGATTGTCACTATATGGAGGGTAACTTTTTTGCCCGCCGCCGTCTCGGTATGTTAAAGGATTTAATGGAATATGTCGGAGTCGATCCGCGCCGATTTCATATGAGCTGGGTGTCGGCCTCTGAAGGACATAAGTGGAAAGAAGTAGTGGAAAAAACCGTCGAAGATGCTCGTGAAGCCGGACCGTTTGAAGGGTTTAGACGTCGGCGGATCGACTGGTAGGAGGGGTTTTAAAAATGGATTTGGAACAATTACGTAAAACCGCGGCGGAAGTTGTTTCCCGTGAAGATGTCAAATACCTGATCGGCTGGAAAAAAGGCACTTACGGGTACCGGGTTGCCCCGGTTTTCGTTGAAGATGCCGCCGGTGCCGCAGAGCTGTTTTTTTCGCCCCTTTGCACCGCAAACTTGACTACTTACCTGACCATGGCCGAAAAGCTGCCGTTGCCGCGAGGACAGGAAGCGGATAAAAGAAAAGTTGCCCTGATGGTCAAAGGATGCGACAGCAGAGCAGTTGTCCAGCTACTGGTAGAGAAAGGAATTCATCGCGATCAGGTTGTTGTCATCGGTTGTCCCTGTCCCGGGATGGTTGATCCCGCCCTGCTGGCTGAAAAGTACAAGGAAACTGAAAAGCCGGTTGATCTCAAGTGGGATGGTGATCAATTTTTATTGATTTGCGATGGCGAAGAGCTAGCTATTCCCAGGGATGAGGTCCTGGCTGAAAAATGCCGTCTCTGCCGTTATCCGAATCCGGTAATCAGTGATATTTTACTTGGTGACCCGGTTGAAAAGTGGGAAGTGGCAGAAGACAGTGGGGTTGCCGAGCTCGATACACTGGATATTAATGAACGTTGGTCATACTGGCAGGAGCAGTTTTCAAAGTGCATTCGTTGCTACAGCTGTCGTAATGTTTGTCCGCTTTGTTATTGCCAGGATTGCATTCTCGATCGCCTGAATCCGACCTGGGTTAACCGGGCGGTTAACTTTTCTGAAAATACTGCTTTTAATATTTCTAGGGCTTTTCACCTTGCCGGTCGTTGTATCGAATGTGGCGAGTGCGAAAGAGTCTGCCCGGCAAATATTCCGCTGGGCAAATTAAACCGTAAAATGGCCCAGGAAGTTCGGGAAAAATATGGTTTTGAGCCGGGAATTGATCCTGATGCAGAGCCGTTCCAGGCCAGCTTCAAGCCTGATGATCCCGAGGACTTCATATTGTAGAGGTGGGTGAGATGTCTGCTATGCTGTTGAGTAAAGAAAAATGGCCTCAATTTGTAGGAAAGTTTGCCGGGAAAAATCTTTGGGCGCCTAAACTTGAAGGCGAAGCAATGCGGTTTTCACCGGTAGAAGAAGGTGAAACTCCTCTTTTAGAATTTAGCAATACCAGGATCCCACCAAAATCAGCAGCGTTTCCCCAGACTGAGACGATGTTTCGCTTTCAGCTCGGTAACCAGGAAATTGAGCTGCCGGAATTGGGAGAAGAGATGATCCTTATGGGGATCAGACCTTGTGATGCAAGGGCGATGTCTATTGTTGAAAAGTTATTTCGGTGGGATTATGATGATCCCTATTATCTGGAAAGACGTAACTTAATTACCCTCATTGGATTGGCTTGTAACGAGCCCGGACTGAACTGCTTCTGTTCTTCAGTTGGTGGAGCTCCTGATTCAACAGAGGGTCTGGATCTGCTGATGGTTGATCTTGGTGACAGTTTCCTGATGGAAGCCGTTACTCCCAAGGGTGAAGCGGTGTTGAAAGAGGCTGAAGATCTATTGGAAAAAGCCGGGTCTGAAGCGCTTAAGTCAAGGGAAGCAATAACGGCCGAAGCTGGCAGTAAGATCAGAAGAACAGTTGATCATAAAGGGATACCGGAAGGACTGCCTGCTTTGTGGGATGACCCTCTCTGGGCCAGAGTTTCGGCTTCCTGTATCGGTTGTGGGACCTGCACTTACCTTTGTCCCACATGCCACTGCTTCGATATCCAGGATGAGGTGGAAGGCTTTGAAGCAAGGCGTTGTCGGATGTGGGATTCTTGCATGTTCGAAGAATATTCGCTGCATACGTCAGGACACAATCCACGGCCGACCCGTCGCGAAAGAACCAGGAACCGCATCAATCATAAATATAATTACTATGTCGATAAATTTGATGTCATTGCCTGTGTCGGCTGCGGGCGATGTATCAACCTTTGTCCTGTTAACATCGACATTGTTGAAATCCTCAGACAGGTGAAGGAGGCGCTCTAATGACCGCTGAAAATCCTTATATTCCCAACTTTGCAACCATCGAGGATAGCTGGTATGAAACGGGCGGTGATCGTTGTATTAAGACTTTTAAAGTTGTTTTTACCGATCCGGCCGTGCGTGATGGCTGGAGCCATAAACCTGGTCAATGCGCGATGATCGGTGTGCTGGGAGAGGGAGAAAGCATGATCTCGATCTCCTGTTCACCGACCGAAGGCAAGTTCCTGCGTTTTTCGGTGATGAAAATGGGTAAGGTGACACAGGCTCTTCATAAACTGGAAACAGGCGATCAGATTAGTGTTCGCGGTCCATATGGCAACAGTTTTCCGATTGATGAATGGCAGGGCAAAAAAATACTGACTATCGGCGGTGGAATCGGGCAGGCTCCACTCAGGCCGATTGTTGAATATGTTAAGGCAAATCGCGATAAGTATGCCGGCCTGACGATGATCTATGGTGCCCGTTCTTCCGGCGACCTTTGCTTTAAGGGTGAATTTGATGAGATGAGTAAGTGCGATGATCTATCCTGCCATCTGACCATTGATATTGAGGAAGAAGGCTGGAGTCATAATGTTGGTTTTGTTCCCCAAATGTTACTCGACCTTAATCCTTCTCCGGAAAATACGATTGCTGTAACCTGCGGCCCGCCGATCATGATCCGTTTTGTGCTTGAAAATCTTAAAAAATTGGGCTTTAGTGATGATCAGATCTACACTACCCTGGAAAATAGGATGAAGTGCGGTATTGGAAAATGCGGGCGCTGTAATGCGGGAGGAATGTATGTCTGCAAAGATGGCCCTGTTTTTAACTATTCAGTGCTCAAAAATATTCCGGAAGCTTTTGCCTGATTGATTAAATAGATAACTAAAAAGAGGGCAGCGGATTTGAAGCGCTGTCCTCTTTTTTTCCGGTTTATCAGGTATTGCAAAGATCTGCTTACTTGTCGGTCTATACTGGTTGTGCTAAGATTATTAAAAAAGAGCTGAAAATTAAAGCAGTTGGCAGGAGGTTCTGTTATGGAACAATTTGGGTTAGTGATTGAAACCGGAAGTGAAACAGCCACTGTCACTCTGCAACGTCATCTGACCTGCGAAAGTTGTGGACGTTGCGGTATTTTGAGCGGAGCAGCAGACAGGCGTGAATTGACCGTGGAAGCCTTGAATCCGATCCAGGCCCAAAAGGGGCAACGGGTGATCATGGAAACAGATGACCGCCAGATTCTTTTTTTATCCTTCATGCTGTATATGGTTCCTCTCGCCGTTTTGCTAATCGGAATTATCATTGGTCTTTCTATTGCTGATTTTCTCAATATCGCTGCTAACGAATTATTTGCAGTTGGAATAGGCTTTTTTTTGATGATTGTGATCTATGTTTTGATTCGCAACTGGGATAAAAGAGCTAAAGATGACCCCAAGTATAAACCGGTAATTACCGCTTTAATCAATGAAGAAAAAGACTGCGAAAGATAATCAGTCATTTACAGGTTATTAATTACGGGGAGTGAAAAAAGTGACCAGGCAGTACAACGTTGCAGTTGCCGGCGCTACCGGTATGGTTGGGCAGAAAATGATCGAGGTATTAATCGAAAGGAAATTTCCCTTTAAGGATTTAAAATTATTGGCTTCGTCACGCTCTGCTGATCAGCTGATCAAAGCCGGAGGAAAAACCTATAAAGTCGAAATAATGCAGGAAGATTCCTTTCAGGAGATCGATTTTGCCTTTTTCAGTGCCGGTGAAGCTGCCAGCAAAGAATTTGCCCCTGTTGCAGTTAGACATGGGACCGTAGTGATTGACAATAGCAATGCATTCCGGATGGATCAGGATGTACCCCTCGTAGTGCCGGAAGTAAATCCCGCGGCAGCCTTTACCCACAAGGGAATTATTGCTAATCCTAACTGTTCTACAATTCAAATGGTTGTTGCCCTGAAACCTCTACATGAGTCTGCCGGGATTAAAAGAGTGGTTGCTGCAACTTACCAGGCTGTTTCAGGGGCCGGCAAGGAAGCGGTGGATGAATTAAACGAACAATGCCGCTCAGTAGCGGCAGACAAACCTGTTCATGCTGAGCTGATACCACACAAAGGGGCGCTTCGCAGCTACCAGCTCCTCTATAACGTTGTTCCCCAAATTGATGTTTTCGTCGAAGACGGCTACTGTAAAGAAGAACTGAAGATGGTCCGGGAAACAAGAAAGATCATGGGTTTGCCTGACCTGCCCGTTACAGCAACAACGGTTAGAGTTCCGGTTGTAACCAGCCACTCGATAGCTTTAAATGTTGAATTTTTCAGGCCGCTAACAGTTGATAACGCCCGTTCGCTTTTAAGCGAAGCCCCGGGTGTAGTTGTAATTGATGATCCGGAACAGCTTGAATATCCTACTCCCCTGGCCGCAGAAAACAGCGACGCAGTTTTCGTTGGGCGCATCCGCCCCGATCATTCGATTCAATATGGCCTGAATCTTTGGGTTGTATCAGACAATATTCGCAAAGGAGCGGCAACAAATTCGATTCAGATTGCTGAGCTCTTAATTAACAACAGATAGGAGGGTTACCATGAGTAGAATTGTTAAGGTTGGTTTAATCCAGACCCGGCATGAAGTCCATGGGGACGAGCCGGTAGCAAAGCATAAGGAAGCGGCCATTGAGAAGCACCTGAAAATGATTAAGGAAGCAGCCGCTCAGAAAGCGCAGATTGTTTGCCTGCAGGAGATTTTTTACGGACCTTATTTTTGTGCGGAACAAAATGTTAAATGGTATGAATCCACTGAAAAGATTCCGGACGGACCAACTACCAAACTGATGCAGGAAGTAGCAAAGAAACATGGTATTGTTCTGATTGTGCCGATGTATGAAGAAGATATTACCGGAGTCTACTTTAATACTACTGCGGTAATTGATGCCGACGGAAAATATTTAGGTAAGTTTCGTAAAATCCATATTCCCCATGTGCAGGCTGGTAAAACGGCTGCGACTGGTTTTTGGGAAAAGTTTTATTTTAAACCCGGCAATCTTGGCCATCCTGTTTTTGAGACAGCATTTGCCAAGATCGGGGTTTACATCTGTTATGATCGGCATTTTCCTGAAGGACCTAGAATTTTAGGTTTAAATGGGGCCGAGATAGTCTTCAATCCCTCGGCCACTGTTGCCGGTCTTTCCGAATATCTCTGGAAGCTCGAACAACCTGCGCATGCTGTGGCCAATGTGTACTTTGTCGGAGCGATAAACCGGGTAGGAACAGAAGCTCCCTGGGACATGGGGCATTTTTATGGCAGTAGCTATCTATGTGATCCCAAGGGTCAGCTGATTGCCGAAGGAAGTCGCGAAGATGACCAGGTGGTGATCGGAGATGCCGATCTTGATCTGATTCGCGAAGTTAGAAATACATGGCAGTTCTATCGCGATCGTCGACCCGAAACCTATCGTGAAATATGTACTCCCTAAATCATTCCTTATGGAGGGATCAAAATGCGTACAGTAATTAAGAACGGTCGGATTGTTACCGCAACCGACAACTATCAGGCAGACCTATTGGTGGAGAATGAAAAGGTTGTATCAATTGGATCGTGCTCCACGTTTGAGGCTGATCAAAGCTATGATGCAGCCGGTAAATTAATTTTCCCCGGGGCGATTGATGTCCATACCCACCTGGATATGCCCTTTGGTGGGACGGTTACCGCCGATGATTTTACCAGCGGCACGACTGCTGCAGCTGCCGGAGGGACAACTTGTATCATCGACTATGCTCTTCAGACTCCCGGCAAATCTCTCAGTGCAGCCTTGGAAACTTGGCATCAGAAGGCCGAAGGTAAATGTGCTGTCGATTATGGTTTCCATGTCGCCGTGACTGATTTGAATCAATCGGTTTTAGACGAGATGCCTGTCCTGATCGATAAAGGATATCCTTCGTTCAAGGTGTTTATGGCCTATAAAGGGGTATTTATGGTTGATGATGCGACCCTTTTAAAGGTCTTGAAGCAGTCAGGAGAAGCAGGAGGTTTGGTTTTGGTTCACGCCGAAAACGGTGATGTAATTGATGTATTGTGCAGCGAAATGCTGGCGGCAGGTAAAACAGCACCACTCTATCATGCTCTCAGCCGCCCGCCGCAGGCCGAAGAAGAAGCGGTTAACCGTTTTATTACCATGGCTGAATTAAGTGGCGCACCGGCTTATGTCGTTCATCTTAGTGATGCCGGGGCTCTTGGCCGGGTTGCTGATGCCCGCATGCAGGGGCTGCCGATTTACGCTGAAACCTGTCCCCAATATCTATTCCTTGATCTGGAAAGATACAATGAACCTGATTTTGGCGGCGCTAAGTATGTTATGTCCCCGCCGTTAAGGGAATCCGGTAATGAAGAATATTTATGGTGCGGCCTATCGTCGGGCAATCTGCAGGTTGTTGCCTCTGATCACTGCTCTTTTAATTTTAAAGGACAAAAAGATCTAGGTCTGAACGACTATACAAAAATACCAAACGGTGCTCCCGGCCTGGAAACAAGGGTCCAGCTGCTTTTTGCCGGTGGTGTCCTGGAGGGAAGGATTAGCATCAATAAATTTGTCGATCTGGTCAGCACTGCTCCTGCCCGTCTCTTCGGACTCTATCCGCAAAAGGGGACGATTGCCGCTGGATGTGATGCCGACCTGGTGATCTTTGATCCGGAAGCTTCATTCACCATTACTCAGGCCAATCAGCATCAGAATGTTGATTATAACCCCTATGAGGGGTTTAAAGGCAAGGGTGTGCCGGAAAAAGTTTTTTCCCGCGGCAGCCTGGTTATTGACAGCGGTAAATATGTAGGCAAGATTGGTCATGGGCGTTTTCAGGCGCGCAAACCATTTACCGGATTGTAAAAAAGGGGTTTTATCCAAATGATTGTAGTAATGAATCCTGGCGCTGGAAAAGAAGAGGTTGCCAGGATAACCGATAAGCTAAAAAACATGGGTTATGGGGTTCACCTTTCTACTGGTGAGAATCGTACGATCATCGGTGTGATTGGTCAGCGCCGTGAAGAAACAGCCCAGATTATGGAAGCGATGCCCGAGGTTGAAAGGGTTGTCTTCATTTCTCGTCCCTTTAAACTGGCAGGCAGAGAATTCCACCCGGAAAATACTGTGATCAGAATCGGTGATCTCTCAATTGGCGACAGTAATCTGGTAATCATGGCCGGACCCTGCGCGGTTGAAAATGAAGAGCAGCTCTTACAGGCTGCCGAAGCGGTCAAGAGTGCCGGGGCTAAAATATTAAGAGCCGGGGCTTTTAAACCGCGAACCTCGCCGTACAGCTTTCAAGGACTTGAAAAGCAGGGATTACAGTTCTTAGCGAAAGTACGTGAAAAAACAGGGCTGCTAATCGTCACTGAAGTAATGGATCAGTTTACCGTTGACGAAGTATCCGGGTGTGCGGACATTGTCCAGGTAGGGGCTCGCAACATGCAGAATTACTATTTACTGCGTGAGTTGGGTCGGATCAGGAAGCCGGTTCTCCTGAAGAGGGGGTTATCGGCAACAATTGAAGAATGGTTGATGGCGGCTGAGTATATCCTATCCGGCGGCAACTACGATGTAATCCTCTGTGAACGCGGGATCAGAACTTTTGAGCCATATACCCGCAACACCCTTGATTTGAGTGCCGTCCCTTTGGTCAAACAACTCAGTCATCTGCCGGTTATTGTTGATCCCAGTCATGGAACGGGCATGGCAAATTTAGTGCCCCCGATGAGCCGGGCAGCACTGGCTGCAGGTGCTGACGGCCTGATGATTGAAGTTCACCCCAATCCGCAGGAAGCTTTATCCGATGGGCCTCAGTCACTTACCCCCTTACAGTTCCAGAACCTGGTTAGTGACTTGAAAGGGGTGGCTTTAAGTGTCGGCCGGCTCATCTGATGGAATTATTTATTTTAAAAAGACTGCTTTAATCGGCGCCGGTTTAATCGGCAGTAGTATTGCCATCGCTTTACGGGAAAGACATTTGGTTGAAGCCGTCACTTGCTATGATTTAGATCCGCTGACCCGTGATGAAGCAGTAGAGAGAGGAGTAGCTGATTCCACTGCTTCTTCTGCTCCCGAAGCTGTCCGTGAAGCTGATTTAATTATTTTGGCGGTTCCGGTTTTAAAAACGCTGACCATAGTTAAGGAGATCCTTCCTGAAATAAAAAAGGGAGCACTTATCACTGATGTTGGCAGCACGAAAGGGTCAATAATGGCAGCTGTGGAACAGCTGTTGCCTCCCGAAATATTCTATATAGGCGGTCATCCAATGGCCGGGTCGGAGGAAAGCGGAATCAGAGGGGCTGATCCCGCTTTATTAGAAAATGCCATCTATGTTTTAACTCCGGCACCAGGCACCCCTGATCAGGTATTGACTATGTTGACCAAAATGTTAAGGGAAGCAGGCGCACAGCCAATTATCATTGATCCCCTTAATCACGATCGGCTTGTAGCCTTGGTCAGTCACTTGCCCCATCTTTCAGCTGCTGCGTTGGTTCGAAGCGCAACAATGGCTGAAGACAAAGAACTAGTTCAAACCTTAGCTGCCGGAGGCTTCCGGGACAGTACCAGGATTGCTCTCGGTAACCCCGAGGTTTGGTCTGATATATTTATCAGCAATCGCTGGGCTCTTCTCGCTGCCCTGAAAGAATTTCGAAAAAATATTGATCTGTTAGAAAAAAATCTTTCGGAATATAACAGGGAGGGTGTTTATGATTACTTGCAGCAGGTGCGAGAATTTCGAAGCGCAGTTCCCCACCGGGGACGTGGTATCCTGCCCGAGATATTTGAATTAGTCGTTCTGGTTAGAGATACTCCCGGAGTTTTAGGCAGACTAACCGGTCTGCTGGGCAAAGCGCAGGTCAATATCGATGCTATTGAAATATTGCATGTCAGGGAGTTGGTCGGCGGCAGTATTCGCCTCGGTTTCAAGAACAAAGAAAACCGCCAAAAAGCGAAGGCAGTTTTATTGAGAAGTGGTTACAGTGTGTCCGTAACCGAATAACCTGATCAATTATTGTTAAACATCTAGCCTCATAATATGGATATTAGTTATAAAAGATCTGACATAGCCTGCTGCTCGGCAGCCAGGTCGGCCAGTGTTTTTGATTGTAACTCTGTTTTAACCACATCTTTTAAACGTTTCCACACTGATATTGTTACGCAAGTAGCGGATCTCTTGCAGGCATTTTTATCATCGACGCAACTAACGGGAGCCATTGAACCTTCAATACTTTCGACAATGTCATAAAGAGTGATATCTTTCGGGTTGATTGCCAGGTGATAGCCTCCCTTGCTTCCTTTCTGAGTGCGCACAAATCCCTTGGCCCGCAGGGGGGCCATAATCTGTTCCAGATATTTTACCGAAATACTTTGGCTGCAAGCTATATCGTTTAGCTGGATTGGTTCATCCTTGTAATTTAGGGCTAACTCAATCATGGCTCTTGCCGCATAACGCACTTTAGTCGAAAGCTGCAAAAGAT
>CAZAKI010000024.1:0-3352 GCA_964485855.1 uncultured Syntrophomonadaceae bacterium
CGAATACCCGATTTTCCAGATTTTATCGCTTCCCAGAAAGCCTCTTTACCGACTCCGTTAGGGGCTACCGGACCAAGCCCTGTGATTACCGCTTCGTACTTCATTTTGCCTCCCATTGTTTAAAGAGAACCAGTTTGAAAATCTTTTTCGGCAAGAACAAACCAATTCTGAGCGCCGTATACCTGGTCTAGCTCCAATACTAATAGACCACTTCTTTCCAGTAATATTTCCAATTCAAGCCTTTTGAAAAAATGATATGATCTATTGCCCCTGATCATCAAGTTTAATAGCACAAAAGCAATTGCCGGCAGAATAACCAGGGCCAACTGCCATGCAAATAGTGCTAGACCGACTCTGCCATACTCTTCGACCAAGTGGCTGATATGCTCTTTAATGATCGGCAACATTTTCGGTTCACACATCGGTGTAGAAATGATTAGTTTGCCCTTTCGGGATAAAACCCTGAAGAGCTCGTGAACCAGTGATACAGGATCATCTACAGCGTAAATAACATTCGAGCAAATAATGCCATCGAAAATATGATCGGCAAACGGCAATCTCTGGTTTAGATCGACGACCATTAACTCAGCCCCAAAGCCTTTCCCCCTTAATTTTTTTCCTGCTCGTTTCAGCATAGCCGGAGAAAAATCAATACCGGTTAAATGCAAACTTTGGCCGGTTTCAGCCAATGCCAATAAAAAATTCCCTGTGCCACAACCGGCATCTAGGTATCGACCACCTCTTACCGGGCTCAATACGGTCAGAGTTCTGTCAATAATCTTACGGTACGGAATAAATTTTTGCAGAATAAGATCATATACGCAAGCGTAGATCTGCCAGATCGCCTTTTCCACTCAGTCACCTGCCTGCAAGGAAGATCATACTTATTATAGGCTTTCCAGAATATAATTATACAGTAACCATTCTTTCTCCTTTCAAACTATGCATTTTTTGTAAAAATTTTTCTGTTTATCACGAGATAACAACCAATTTAATCTTCGTGCGCCTTAAACCAGTAAAAGAATATGATAGAATTAAGGGTGAAACTGTTCAAGAAATAACTTCACCTTACAGGAGACCTTTAATGGAAAAAATTTTTTATCCCGATTCAATCGTCATTATCGGCCTGTCATCCAAACCAACCAATATACCCCGTCTAACCTTGGAAAATCTATTGCGCTGGGGATACCGGGGCAGAATTTTCGGGGTCAATCCCCGCGGTGATGATATTCACGTTGATGGGATCAGAATGTATAAAAATATAGAGGATCTGCCAGAAATTCCAGATCTAGCTTACTGTATGATCCCGGCAAAATTAATCCCGGAAATGGTAGATCGATGCGGTAAATTTGGCATTAGAAGAATGGCGATCCCTTCCGGCGGTTTTGCCGAGTACAGCGAAGAAGGTCAGGCTTTAGCCACCAAGCTGCTCAATACGGCACGTAATTATGGCATTCGCTTTGTTGGACCAAACAGTGTAACGGTAGCCAATACTGATAATGGTCTTTGCTTGCCTTTTGTGGCCCTGCATAAGGCGCCAAAAGGTGAAATGTCGATTATTTCTCAGAGTGGCGGGGTTGCTTTGAGCATGTTAAACTATTTAGCCGATGAAAAAATCGGACTGGCAAAATTTGCCAGCATCGGCAACAAGCTTGATCTTGATGAAGTTGATTTCCTTGAATATTTCGGCAAGGATCCGCAAACTAAAATTATCTGCCTTTATCTCGAGAGCATTATCCGAGGGCGTAAGTTAATTGAAACGGCAAAAAGAATTGAAAAACCGATCGTTATTTACAAATCCAACACGACCAGCGCCGGTAAAAAGGCGGCCATGAGCCACACTGCGGCTCTAAGCAGTGACGAGGCAATTATCGATTCGGCCTTGGAAGAAGCAGGAATCATTCGCGTCGATAATTTCTTGGATTTAATGGAAGTAACCAAGGCCTTCCAACTGCCGCCGATGAAGGGCCGAAAAATTATGGTGATGAGTCCTGCCGGTGGGTTTGCAGTTCTTGGAGCCGATCTCTGCGAAAAAGCAGGCTTTGAGTTCGCCGATATGGGTATCGAATTCTATGAAAGCCTTAAGCAGTTCAGTAATGCCGGTGTCATTAATTTTTCAAATCCCCTGGATATGGGTGACATTTACGATCCAAAGCTTACAGCTCATGTGATCTATTCAGTTATGCACTCTAACCAAGTTGACGGTTCAATTTACATTAGCCAGCGACCACAAATGCCCCAGGGCGAAAATGTTTTTCAAAAAATGTTCCTGGCCGATATCTCAATGGAAGCTTGGGGATCGATTCTTTCGGCCGGAAAACCTCTGGGTATTTGTCTTTTCGGCCCAAGTCGTACCATCCAGCAGGCAAAAAAATATGTTGAATTTCCAATCTTCAACAGCCCGGAAAAAATGGTTAAAGCCCTGGCCGCCCAGATGAAGTACTACGAACGCCGGCGTATCCTTAATGATCAAAAAGTAATTATTCCTCCAGCTAGAATTGAACAAGATAAAGCTCGCCAATGGATGCATGATAAGCAAGGTGAGTACGGCGAAGAAGCTTTTACTTTGCTTGAGGCCTATGGCATCAAAACTGCGGCTTCAAAAACAGCAGCAAGCTCTTCCGAAGCCTTAGAACAAGCACATGTTCTCGGCTACCCGGTTGCGATGAAGGTTATTTCACCATCCGCCCTCCATAAATCAGATGTAGGTGGAGTGATCCTTGGTCTAAAAAGTGATCAAGAGGTAGCTGTTGCTTTTGAGACAATAAAGAATAATTTGCGGCGATCCAATAAGGATGCCCTCTTCATGGGAGTAAGAATTCAAAAGATGGCCGATCCCGGGACTGACCTTTTTGTCGGTGGAAAACACGACCCTTCGTTCGGTCCGGTCGTATTTTTTGGAATGGGCGGCATCTACATCGAAGCATTCAGTGACGTGGCTAACCTGCTCTGCCCTGCCAGGGCCGAACTAATTGCCGAAAGGTTCGATCGGCTTAAGGTAGCCGCCATCTTAAAAGGATTAAGAGGTCAACCAGCCGGGGACACCGGGGCATTTATTGACCTCATTGTACGTACTGCTCACCTGCTGGCTGACTTCCCCGGTATCAGAGAGCTGGATATTAATCCGGTTAGGGTTTTCCCCGGCAATAACGGAGTGGCAGCCCTTGATACCAGGGTAAGAATCAGTCTCAGCGAACATTAATTAAGCTCTTTTATAACGAATTAAACCTGAACAGGGAATTAGCTCGACCCCCTTGTTTTCCAAACCGTCAAGCAGCATATTCATGCCCAGGGAATCACTGGCAATGTGCCCGGCGATGACGACATTAATATGATTTTTTTCCGCTTCTTC
>CAZAKI010000024.1:3452-10816 GCA_964485855.1 uncultured Syntrophomonadaceae bacterium
GACATCAATGCTTCAGCGACATTGATCGGCACCCCGAAGTGAGCCATAATATCTTCCTGCAAGTGCATTACGTAATGCAGGTCGGCCAAGGCTTTTCCTTCGGGATGATGAGCCAGGATCAGGTCGATCGGTTTACCTCTTTCCGCAAGACGGTCAGCAAGAAGGACTTCGCCTACCTCGATATCAATACCAACCATCAGCCTTTTAACCTCTTTTTCAGGATCGCCGCAAAGAATCCGGGTATCGCTGTAGGGGTTGGTCAGTCTCTCCAGATCAAACTCTTTTTTTTCATCATCTTTCAGGTCGTTATATTTTTTCTTTTCCCTCTGCAACAGCTCTTTTACCGCATCCGGTTTTCGCGGATCCTTTTCGATCCCGCGAGCAACTAGATAATCATAGATTTCTTTAATCTTCATTGTGATTTTCTCCTTGTTTGTTTAAGATCTATTGTCATGTCCTGGCCAACCGCTTAACCTCTTCCAGTAAACGTTCAATTTCTTCTTCAGTATTATAAGGTGAAAGGCCAACCCTTACCAGGCCTCCGATTTTCTCAAGGCCGAGTTTCTCAACTAACCTGGCAGCATAAAAATGTCCATCCCAGACAAAGATTCCTTTTTGGCCCAATTCAGCGGCAACTTGGCCGGAAGAAAGACCTTCAATAATAAATGAGACCGTGGAAGTCCTTGGATGACCGGTCGGTGGACCAAAAATTTTTAACCGCTTAATCGACGCCAGGGCATCTAGCATTTTTTGGGCCAGAGGCTGTTCATATCTTTCCATCGTCTCCATGCCTAAAACAACATTGCGGCGGCGTTCAGACCAACTCTGATCGACGCTAGTTTCAAAGTCTACACCAGCCTGGCCAAACTGCATCCCGATATCCGCGATGAATTCAACCGCTTCACCGGCTCCGGCAATCCCTTCGTGGTTTAAAGTTCCCGTTTCGATCCGATAAGGAATCTGATCCGATTGGACACGTAGTCTATAGGCGGGCAGCTGTTCAAAGCGATCGCGGCGACCGTAAAAAATACCGATGTGCGGACCGAAGAATTTGTAAGCTGAACAGATCAGATAATCTGTATCAAGCGCCCTGACATCGACCGGCCCATGTAGCGCATAATGGACTGCATCCAAAACTGTAACCGCCCCAACCCCATGGGCCATTTGGATCATTTGATCTACGTCGCTAACAGTACCGATTCCATTTGAAGCATAGTTAAATGCTGCAACCAGAGTTTTTTCTGATAGCTTGTTTTTAAAATCATCAAGATCTAAGGTACAGCTGTCCGGATCAAACCTGGCTTCCAGGATCTTAAATCCACGTTCGGCAAGCGAAAGCCAAGGCCCCCGGTTGGCTTCATGATCAATTTCGGTAATCAGAATTTCGTTCCGCTTGCCTGCTTCTCGACCGAGAGCAAAAGCAAGTTGATAATTTAATGTAGTCATATTTTGTCCAAAGGCAACCTCTTCAGCCGAACAGCCGAGAAAATCGGCCAGGGCCAGACGCGCGCCATTAATCGCCTGGTCACTGTTCTGGCTGGTTACAAAACTACCCCCGGAATTAGCATTACAACGAATCAGGTAATCAACCATGGCATTGATCACCCGCTGCGGCACCTGTGTTCCCCCTGGACCATCAAAAAAAGCGGCGGGGAAGCCATTTACCTTTAGTTCCAAGGCTGGGAACTGTTTCCTGATGTAATTAACATCGTATTTCATCAATTGAACCCCCTTAAAATATGCTCATCCTAGAAAATTATAACACAGAGCTCTATCGTGTATAATATAAATATCTTAGACCTCAGGATCATTAGGTTGATTTTATTTCAAGATCTTAATTGTTAGGGGCTACACCGCCTTTCGCCGAATGGAGTACTAGCAGATGAATTTAATACGAACTCTGCCAAAAATGGTGAATAAACTATTGCTATTTGATCATCCCTTTGAAGCGGAAATCGATCAAAACAATCTGCGAAGGATAATTATCCTGTTCTATCTGATGGTTCCAGTTCATCTGATCCATATTATTATCTTTTACCAGGCAATGGCCGGCGAAAGTTCGACTTTGGACGGTATGACAACAACCTGGCGGTTGGGAATCATCTATGCCCATCTGGCTATGCTGATCCTGGCCTTACTCGCCGGGTTGCTGGCCTCTTTTCTCTACCGGAAAAAGTTAGATTCAGGAAGCGCAGTTCGAATTCTCGCAGCCATTGTTGCCTTCCTATACCTCCTTTTTGGAGCCCTGGTCTGCATTATTGATCAATTGGTAACATCAAGTATCAATCCTTACCTGATATCCAGCATGGCCGTTGGTTTGGTAATTTTACTCCACCCTTACCTGACCATGATCTATTATCCACTAATCTTCTTCTTTTTTTATTATCTGGTACCTCTCACCCAGCAAGATAGTTCACTGATCACCACTGTCCGGGTAAACGGTGTCAGCGCCGCCGCTATCGGAATGGGCCTGGCTTTAATTGTCTGGCGCACTAATCTGATGACTTTAACCCAGTCTAAAACAATCGAACAGCAAAAAGAAGAACTGGTCGCTAAAAACCGCCAGCTTGAAAAAATGGCCAGAATAGATATGATGACCGGTTTATACAACCGAATGAATTTTACCGAAGAGACGGAAAAAGAATTGGCTCGTACCCGAAGAACCGGAAATGATTCTACTATTGTGCTGCTTGATTTGGATAATATTAAAAAGATTAACGATCAATATGGTCATCCAGCCGGCGATCAGGTCCTTGTGGCCGTAGCCGAACTGATTAAGAGCCAGCTGCGTTCAGTTGACCTGGCAGCGCGCTTCGGCGGAGATGAATTCGCCCTCTTGCTGCCGGACACCGATCTTCAGGGAGCGTTAAAAGTAGCAGATAAAGTCCGCCTGGCTATCGCAAAACACTACTTTCCTTTAGATGATGAAAATTTAAGGATCACTGCCAGTTTTGGGGTCGCAGTTTTGAATAGCGGTGACGATCAGTCTTTTAATTCCCTTTACCAGGAAGCAGATCAGGCCCTGTACCGGGCAAAAAATGAGGGACGCAACCGGGTTGAAAGCTGACTCTGGGACAGTTACCTGCAGGCAACTCTAACTGACCCCCAACTGATCTGCTGTTTCTTTCCAGCATTGATATTTATGTTCATCCCACCTTTGTGGATAATTGAGATAATGCTTGTAGACCCTGGTTGCTGTGCTGACTGCTGCGTTTAATTTCAGTAATAAATTTAAATTAGCTATTCCCGCCAAAAACGACTCGATCTTTTTCGGCAGGCCGGGCGGATCAAATTCTCCGTTCACTGCATTTTGCAGGGTTTTGGCGTCAAGTAAATTGCGAACAAAAAGATAGTCAAGTTCATCGTGGTTTAGGGTCTGGAGTATTTCCCTTAGGCTCGAAAGAGCTGCAAAAGATGCACCACGTTTTGACTGTCTAAAAAATTTGGTGTTGATCATCCATAATATTTCTAGATCGTTACGCCGAACCTTAGCTGCTTCGGTGATAGTATCCGCCGCCCATAATGCAGTCAAAAGAGCTGACCCGACACCACATCCTGTGGTTGGAACCGACATCGATGCAGCATCGCCAATTACTAAAAATCCATTTGAGACCAGGCTGCATAGGGGTCGACCAACGATACACAGGCTTCTTCCTCCCCTTAGTTTTTCTGTTTTTACTGCCGGATGACGAGAAATAAAATCTTCAACCAAATCGGCCGGGTCAGGGTTATCCGGATCATTTTTTACTCCGGCACCAATATCGATACTTTTTTCATTGTGAATATGCGACCACTGATAGCCGGTGTGAAACCCATAGCGATAATAATCGGGCATAGCGTAATCGCCATTTAAGACCGGTACGTATTTTCTGACTTCCCTGTGCACAAGGGCGTAGTCACCATTCATGAAGCAATCGGCTATACCCGTAGAAAGAGGCAGGCTGGATCGCAACACTGATTGAAAACCGGACGATTCTACGATCAGGTCTGCCTCGATTGGTTTTTCTAATCCCGACTCGCGATCTTTTACCAGAACACCAGATATTTCTACTCCTGCCGGACCACTTTTTCCAGTCTCCCGAAAAAGAAGCCTTTTCCCTTCATAGCCATAATAGATATGAGCACCGGCAGCTACGGCCTGGTCAACCAATAGCTTTCCCAGGCGACGCCGATCAGTGGTGATCATCTTAAATCTTACATTTTTATGGCTTTTTAAGCCTGGTGAATGGAGCTGAAGGATTGGAACAGCATGCTTTTCAAATATTCCGGGTGCATCGATATTGTCCTTGACCAATTCACCCACCCACTCTATTCCTTCCAGGCAAGGCATTTTGAGACCGGTAGCCTTTAAGGCATCGAATTCCACAGCATCTGACCAATTGTGGCCGAGCTGTTCGTAGCTGCCTTTTTCATAAAGTTCGACCAGGATCCCCTGCGCAGCAAGTTGCCGGGCCAGGATTGCTCCCCCCGGGCCGGCACCAACGATTACAACTTTGTAAGCTTTCGCCTGGTTGATCAACTTTCAATTCCACAGTGCATTTTTATTAAACGTTTACAAGAATCTAGATCATAGTTATTGCGGATAGCAATTTTTTCCATGATTGGCGATCCGCCGCCATGCAATCCGCCAACCTGGGCTACACCGGCATGGGCACAGCAGAGCATATCGGAAAGAGTTCGATAAAGGCGGTGCTGGTCTTCGGCCGAAACACCGTCGCGACGCATAATATATTTATCCATATATGCTTTGGTCTCTTCGCTGAAGAATTCTTCTTCATAGGGGAGGGTTGCCGGCAAGCCGCCGGCCAGATCGGCCAGGGTTTCATATTCATGATAAAGCTTAACCCCGGCATGGTAGCGACCAACATTAGTATAGATTATATTGGGAATCTGGGTCCCTGAATTGGCCGGAGTCGATTTTACCGATGCGGCAATTCCGGCTGCATAGACCAGTTCGCCGGTAGCAATTAATTCCGATAATTTATCTTTGACATGAGAGGCATCCCCAACTCCATTATAATCGGCAACTAAGGCCGCCGCACCAAGAATCAGGTCGGTCATCGCCGGTTTGCAACCGGTGTAACTGTGGCGGTGGTAGGTAGCAAAAAGCATCGCCAGAATACTGGCAAAATATGTTTCCCCACAGAGAAAAACCCGGTCCCAAGGCACTAAAACATCATCAAAAACCGTCATCGAATCAGCCATGCCAAAGAAGTGCTTGGTTTTTATAGTCTTCCTTTCACGGGGTGTAGTGATCCGTACTATTTGCTTGATGCCCGGAGTATCTGCCGGGATAGAAAAAGCTACAGCCCAATCAGCATCCTGATCAGTCATTAGGCGGGTCGGAACAGCAACGATCTCATCAGAAAAAGGAGCATTGGAATTATGAGCTTTACAGCCTCGGACAACTATCCCCTCCTTTTTCTTTTCAATCACCCGTAAATAAAGATCGGGATCACTTTGCTCAAAAGGTCGCTTGGAACGGTCGCCTTTCACATCAGATTGAGCACAATTGCCTACCAGATCATTTTTTTGGAAATACTTCATGAATTCTATAAACCGGGGGTAATACTCCGTACCAAAAACATCATCACAATCCTTGGTTACAACCGAAAGAGCATTAAGCGCATCGATTCCCATACAGCGCTGGATGCACCCTCCGGCTTTTCGACAGAGCTGACGGGTCAGCTCCTGTTTTTTGAGCAGATCATCGGAACTCTGATGAATATGGCACAGCCGGTGGATTTCCTCCCCGGTAAGATGAGACGTGGCGGTGATCAACCCCTTAACTGCCGGATCATTAATCCTCTCGTAACTGTCCGCAATCAAATCCAGACCGGGTTTCAGCCGCGGATCATCGCGGCCAAGAAGTTCCCCACCCATGTAAACATTTTTTCGCAACTTAAATAATCTTTGACGGTATTGATCAGCGGTACAGATAGCCATAGATCAATCTCCTTTTCTTAGTGATTATTGATGAAGCGCGATCACTTCGATTTCCACCGGGAAGCTGCCAGGCAGTTCTTTCACTGCCACACAGGTCCGCACCGGTTCATTTGCTGAAAAATACTTTCTATATACTTCGTTCATCGCCCCAAAATCCGCCATATCTGTCAGATAAACTCCTACTTTGATCACTTGATCTAGACTGCTGCCAGCTGACTCTAAAATTATTTTGATATTATCAAGAACTCTTGCCGTTGCTTCCTTGATATCCTTTCCAGCCGGCTGACCTGTTTTGGGATCCACCGGAACCGTTCCAGAAAGATAAAGCATCCCTCCGGCTTCGACAGCATGCGAATAGGGACCAGCTTTAAATAATCCCTCGATATTTATGCATCTCTTTTCCATCCCTTTCATCCTCCTCGTCTAAGATCTTAGATTAACTTTCAATTATCAGAGCAAAAATCCTGCTTATGCTAAAATAAGTAGGTAGAAGGGAGGAACGAAAATGACATACGGTGATATATTTCAAAAAAAGAGTAAATACGAGCGCAGCAAACTCCAGGGCAGGCATCTGGATTGGGACAATAAACCTTTGCTTTACAAAAAATATCCAGCTAACCTTGAAAGAATCGAATTGGAAGAACCCCATCGTGAAGGCGGGCTTCCCCTTTATACTATTTTGCAGCAGCGCCGATCGGAAAGAAGCTTTGCCCAAAAACCGATAGCTTTGGGCAACCTAGCACAAATTCTCTGGGCGACCCAGGGCATAACCAGGACCAATCAATATCACCAATTTCGGGCTGTGCCTTCAGCAGGCGCTCTTTATCCAATAGAAACCTATTGTGTGATTAATAGGGTAGATCAGCTTGAACCGGGAGTGTACCATTACCAGATTGCCTACCACAATCTGATTTTAATCAAGGCCGGAAATTACGGCAATGAACTAGCCCGGGCTGCGCTGGGCCAAAAAATGATTCTTAATGCTGCGTTTACTATGGTCTGGAGTGCCATGGTAGAACGCTCAAAATGGAAGTATGAACAGCGCGCATACCGCTATATCTATCTTGATGCCGGCCATATCGGCCAAAACGCAGCGCTTGCCGCTGTATCCTGTGGGCTCGGCTCATGCCAGATTGGCGCTTTTTTTGATGAAGAAGTTAACGCGATCATTGATGTTGATGGAACCAGCGAAACCGCAATCTACATGACGGCAGTCGGCCCAATATCCTGATCTTTTTTATCAATTTGAACAACGCCGGGCTGTTACCCGGCGTTAGTTTGATCATATTGACTAGTTAGTTGCCATACTGTTGCCACCAATTCTCGGGGGGATCCGGGTCCGGTGGTGGAGGATCTTCAATTGGTGGTTCTTCCGGATCGGGATCCTCAGGATCCGGTTCTTCTGGATCCGGTTCTTC
>CAZAKI010000024.1:10916-32591 GCA_964485855.1 uncultured Syntrophomonadaceae bacterium
GGATCGAGAATGTCATCATCTTCTGGCAACGGCAATAATTCCAAATGGTAATCACAGGTAGCACGAGGTGCGTATTTAGCCATAAAATAATCACTATGCACTGTGCCTGCTGCCCGGCATATTTCATTAGGTCGAAGTCCGGAAACAGAACAAACCTCCAACCTGACGATACCATCCGGGCGAATAAAATCTCTAATTTCCAAAGTCTTGAAAGCCTCCAAAAAAACTTCACGTAAAAAAACTGTCGAATAACGCCAACCCTGCTGAATACTACCCAGCTTTGGTTCGTCATAACCCATCCAGAAAGAGGCAACCAGATTCGGTGTATAAGCAACCAGGTAAACATCTTTCCAGTTTTCAGTAGTCCCTGTTTTGGCCGCTACCGGCCTGTCAATCTGCAAAGCACGACCCAAATACTTAAGCACAAAATCCTGCAGAATATCGTTTACAATAAAAGCTGCCTGGGGACTGATAATCTGCTCGGGATTGATTCTCTGCTCGAAGATTACAACTCCGTTCTGGTCAACTATTTTTTCAATTGTATGCAGAGCCACTTTTACTCCGCTATTAGCCAGGACACTGTAAGCCTGGGCCATATCAATCGCACTGACTCCATAGGTAAATCCGCCCAGAGTAAGGCTGAGATTGTCAACTTCTTCAGGCATAATGGTTGAAATTCCCATTTTCTGGGCATAGCTTACCCCAACTCGCGGACCAAGGGCCTGAAATGCTCTGACAGCGGGAACATTGTAGGAATAATAGAGCGCCTCGCGGGCAGTAATAAGACCCCTGAACTTGTTATCGAAGTTTTTTGGACGCCACCCCTGGGGTCCGGTGAAAGGAGCATCATTAAGCATTGAGCCGGCTCCGGCCAATACCCCTTCGTTAAAAGCCGGGGCATAAGTGATAATTGGTTTAATGGCTGATCCAGGTTGGCGCAAGGTAGTAAACCTAAGGATCTCATCAACTTTCTTGCGGTAGTCTCGCCCACCGCCAAGGGCCAAAATTTTCCCAGTTACCGGATCAGCTACAACAATGGCGGCTTGAGGTTGAGCCACCCCACCCTCTTCGATTGTCAGTTCCTGCAGCTGAGATCGACTCAAATCACTTCCGGACTCCAAATTTGCTATAGTTTCCCGAGCCCGTGGTAGATCAATATAAATCGTTGAGGGATAAAGATCTTCACGGGCCAGTACGCTTTCAACATGCGCTTGCATCGATGGCTCAATCGTTGTGTATACTTTTAATCCTCCATTATAGATAACCCGATATGCTTCCTGCCTTGATCCTATTAATGGCATCTCGCTTAAAATTCTGATCAGCTCGTGATGAACAACATAATCGACAAAAAATGGATAAGAGTAAGCCGGACCAGCCAACTCGGCATATTCAATTCTCTCTTCCAATGCATCCTCGTAACGCGCTTCGGATATATAATCCAACCGTTTCATGGCTGATAAAACAACCCACATTCTTGCTTCTGCTTCCAGCAGGTTATCGATCGGATTGTATAAATTAGGTGACCGCACCATTCCGGCGACCATTGCCGCTTCGGCTAAACTAAGCTCACCTACGCTTTTATTAAAGTAAGTCTGGGCAGCCGCCTCAACACCATAAGCGCCGTTACCAAAATAGATTCGGTTTAAATAAAGCTCCAAAATTTCTTCTTTACCGTATCGACGTTCCAGTTGCAAAGCTAACCAGATTTCCTGGATTTTCCGTTTATAGGTCTTTTCTTTACTTAAAAAAGCATTCTGGGCAAGTTGCTGAGTTATCGTGCTTGCGCCCTGAACAATCTCCCCGGCCCTAAAATTAGCATAAGCTGCTCTGATACTGCCGGTAAAATCAAAACCATAATGACTATAAAATCTTTCGTCTTCAATCGCAATAAAAGCTGCTTGGACATGTTCGGGAATTTCATTTAAGCTGACAATAATACGATTTTGCTCCTCATGGAGAACAGCTATTTCTAGCCCGTTACTATCGTAGATATAGGATGTTTCAGCTGCGGCCAGGTATGATGGGTCAAACACAGGCGCTTCGTTGACATAGTTAACAATAACCGCCGCTACTGCGCCACTACCGACAAAAAGGAGTAGCAGCAGTGCAATCATAAAACCTTTTATCACGATTCCTGCTCTAATCTTCCTCTGTTTGGTCCTCAGGTTACTGCCTGCAGGTCTTTGCTCCAGGGGTATTTTTTTTTCAGCCAAACGAATGAACCTCCCATTACTGGCAGTTCTTCCAGCTTACTAAATTATATCACAGCATGAAATAAGACTTTGGCGCATAAATGCCCAATATTCTCAAAAAGTAAACTGCCCTTGTAATCCTGTCTCATTATTGATAGGGACTAATGAAAAAAAGTTCCCTGTCTTAACATTAATTTTCTAAACTAAGTAAATACCGACTGCCTGCGAATATTACTAATCAGAATTAAAATGATACTGGTTGGCACCACTTTTGCATAATATTAAATGTATTATATGTTCCTGAAAGGAGAAACAATTCAATGGAGCGGGAAGCAGTACTTAAGGAAAGTAGTCGAATATTAGAGTACATTCTAAAAGATGAACTTACCGTGGAGGAAAAAAATCGGGTGGTTTCCGATTCGGTAAAAAACTACGCGGATTATGTAAACCCAGCAATTTTATCCGCCAGAAAATCAGTCTCTTCTGATTTTTCTTTTGTTGAGTGGGAGGACGAAGGGGCAGTATTTCGCGATACACATGGGGTGGAATTTATTGACTGTCTCGGCGGCTTTGGAATTTACATGCTTGGTCACCGCAACCCAAAAGTAGTGGAGGTAGTTAAGGCTCAGCTGAATCGTTATGCTCTGCACAGCCAAGAACTGGTGGAACCCTTGCGCGGTTACTTGTCAAAGCTGGTAGAAATGATTACCCCTGGTGATCTGCAGTACTCTTTCATTTGCAACGGCGGAGCAGAAGCGGTTGAAATGGCTCTAAAGTTAGCCCGACTGGCTTCAGGTAAAAACTGTTTTATTTCAACTGTTAATGCTTTCCACGGCAAATCTATGGGCGCCGTATCGGCCACCGGAAAGGGAGTATATCGCAAACCTTATTTGCCTCTAATCCCAGGGTTTCAGCATGTGGAATATGCCGATGCCGAGGCAGTTGAAAAAGCAATCCGGAATTTAATCGCTGTTGGTGATACAGTAGCTGGGGTTATTGTTGAACCAATTCAGGGTGAGGCGGGTATTATTGTCCCGCCAGCTGATTATTTACCGGCCTTACGTGAAATCTGTGATCGTTATGAAGTTTTGTTAATCACCGATGAAATCCAGACCGGCATGGGGCGCACCGGAACCCTTTGGGCTGTCGAACAGGTTAATGTGGTTCCTGATATTTTAATAGCCGGCAAAGCCTTTGGAGGCGGCGTAATGCCCATAACAGGGATTGTAGCCCGCAAACACCTGTGGGATAACATGCTTGAGAATCCCTGGATCTTAGGTTCGCCGACATTTGGCGGCAATCCCCTAAGCTGCTCGGCTGCAATCGCCGCCATCAAGTATACTGTTGAATGGGATGTTCCCAAAATGGCTGCCGAAAAGGGTAAATATATTCTGGATAAATTAAACGCTTACAAGGAAAAATATCCTGAAATATTAAAAGCCGTCCGGGGGCGCGGCCTGTTGATTGGCATGGAATTCCCAACCGATGAAATCGGCTTCCAGCTGGCCAAAGATCTCTTCGACCAGCGTGTGCTGGTTGGTGGAACTCTTAATAATGCCCGAGTAATCAGGATTGAGCCGCCTGCAATTATCTCTTATGAGCAGCTTGATACTGTGCTTAGTTGCCTGGATCAAACGTTGACCAAGCTCAGCAGGTAGGATCCTGCAGGCTAGTTAGCTTAAACTTAAGGCGCCTGCCCTTTTCAAAGGGCAGGCTTTTTAGCGATCAACCGGCCGTAAATGCTGGGACAGTTATCCTAAAGAAAGAAATATTTCAACCAGCCGGGGATCAAAATGAGTTCCAGCACTATTTTTAATCTCCTCTATTGCCTCTTCCTTGCTTTTAGCTTTGCTGTAAGGACGATCGTTAGTCATAGCGTCAAAAGCATCAACAATGGCCAGAATCCGGCATTCAATGGGGATATCCTCGCCCTTTAATTTAAGAGGATATCCACTGCCATCGAATTTTTCATGGTGGCGAAGAATCAGATCGGCAACATCGGCAAGGTCCGGAGAAGTGATGGCTATCCGGTAACCCTTTTCCGGATGAAGGTGCATTATTTTCCACTCTTCATCCGTCAGCGGCCCTTTTTTGAAAAGAATTTTGTCGGGAATCCCAACTTTACCTAGATCATGAACCTGCGCCAATAAAGCAAGATCAGCCAGCTGGCTGGAAGAAAGCATTACCGCTTCACCCATCCTACGACAAAGACTCTCTAAGCGCTTGGCGTGCCCCTGGGTAATATAATCGCGTTCATCTAAAGCAGCCAGAAGGGCCTGGACTGATTTGTTGCGGGCTTTGGTGCTGCGATAAAGTTTATCACGATACATTAGATCGTCAGCAAGATGATAGACTTCGTGCAAAGACTTCTCGGGGCTGGGTGCGGTAGCCAGACCAATGGAGAGACCAAGGGGCATATCGCTATGATTACTGTTATAAAGATCGATCTTTTCCCTGATCCGGGCTGCTATTTTTTCGCCTTCAGGTGTACTGGTATTAGCCAGGATCACGGCAAACTCATCTCCGCCGACCCGGGCTAAAATATCGACTCCTCGCACTGATTGTTTCAAGATTTCAGCGGCAGCTTTTAATGAACGATCTCCTGCATCATGACCCAGGGAATCATTTACCAATTTTAAATCGTCAAGGTCAGTCGTAATCAGAGTTATTGGATATTCACGACTTTGACTCAGTCTGGATAGCTCTTCTTCGAAAAAAGCCCGGTTGTATAAACCAGTCAGCTGATCATGCATACTTAAATATTTTAATTTTTTTTCAAACTTAACCCGCTCGGTTATATCGCGGGCCAGTCCCCTAAAACCAATCTTGTATCCGCTTTTATCTGTTATCAGTGATATGGAAAGCTCCCCGTAGGCCACTTCACCATTTTTTTTAACCATATCTAATGTGAAATCAGTTTCCGGGTGACCACTTAAAAAGACCCGGTGGAAGGTCTGGAAAACCGTATCCGGATCTTTGTACAGCTGTTTATAACTCATGCCCATGAACTCTTCGCGTGTATAGCCGATCATCTTAGGCAGGGCATCGTTAAAAAACATGATATTACCGGCCAGATCAACCTCGTAATAACCTTCTTCAATCGATGATAAAATCTGACGATACCGCTCTTCCGATTCACGTAATTTTTTTTCAGTGCGTTTCTGTTCGGTTACATCGCGAATAAAACAGATCACTTCATTTTCACCGCTGGACTTGATCCGTGATTCAAAGCTGTGATTACCACTGGGAGTTTTTAAAGTGTATTCCATGGTCTGCAATTTACCGGTAGCCAGGGCATCATGAATTGCTTTTCCAATTTTCTCGGCTAAATCGGTAGGTAGGACGTCACTCATTTTTTTGCCGAGCAGTTCTTTCCGCGGCAAATATAAAAGCTCCTCACTGCTGCTTAAAATATCCAGGTAGTTACCTTCCCGATCGTGGCAGATAACTAAATCCGGACTAGCCGCAATAATCGAGCTTTTCTGGGCTTCGCTGTCTTTTAGCTTCTTGAAAGCCTGTTTATAATCGGTTATGTCTTCGCCGATACAAAGGTATTCTACCACTTCTCCTACATTATTAAATAAAGCCCGGTTAGTCCATTTAATCCAGCGGGCTGAGCCGTCAAAAGCGGTATTAGTATGTTCATGGGTTGCAATCGGCCTGATTGGATTTAAGGCAGCCAGGTGATCGATCACTTTTTGATAGCTGTCTGCTGGAACAAAAGCAGAAAGTTTACTACCGATAATAGTACTAACACTTACACCCATAAAAGCACAGTAGGCATAATTGGCAAAGGTAATTTGGTAATCCGGTGAGATTCTGGTTACAAGAGCAGGAATATCCTCAGCGATGGTCCGGTACCACTCCCAGCTTTCAGTTACCATCATCTGCGGCCGGATTTTCTGATTTGAATCGGTCATGTTCAACTCCATCGGATAAATTCTTTTTCTGCCGCCAGCTTAACATAAAATGTGATGTTTTTCATTAAACCTTTATATTACAAAAATCTATTGCTAGCGATTATTGTTTGCTCAATAGATGCTTAACCGCCGGCTGCCGGAGGGAAAAGGGCAACCGAATCTCCTTCTTGCAATACCGTTTTAAGTCCTTGGAGTTGATCAATGTTACGCCCGTTAATCAGGATAACAAGACCTACCGGCCGGCTGCCGTCGAATAAAACCAAGTGTCCCTGGGGGATGTCAAGGCAATCCGGCAGTTTATATTTCTTTCTCAAAACTGATAAAAGTTCTTCTACCCTGTTTTCACTTTCAACAGGCAGTGCAATATCCTCAGCTTGGAAGCCAAGAAGGTTACGCAAAAAAAGAAAGGGTTTAACAGTAACCTTCACCCACATCACCTCAAGACATTGTGGTACAATCCGCAAGAAATCTTTCTTTCGCAGGCATCAGTTTAGAGGGGAACAGCTGCTGCCCTGTTCCCCAAAAACAATGATGCATTTATCAATTCATGAGCTAGCTTAGCTCTTCCTCACGCAACTGGCGTTTAAAAATTTTTTCCGTAACTGTAAACGGTAAGCTGTCCCTGAATTCAATCTGACGCGGTACGGCATAGGAAGCGCATCGCTCCCGGCAAAAATCAATAATCTCTTCCGCTGATACCTGGCCTTGGTATTCATCACGTAACACTACAAAAGCTTTTATTCTTTCACTTCCTTCCCTCTCGGGGTCGGGAACACCAATTGCCGCCGCCATTGATACTGCAGGGTGTTGGTGTAAAATATCATCGATCGTGCTGGTGTATACTTTAAAACCTGAAACATTGGCCATATCCTTGATGCGATCAACAATGTAAAAATAACCATCTTCATCCATTTTCACGATATCACCGGTCGGCAACCAACCATCAACTAGTCCGTCACCGGGGTTGGGCCAATAGCCCTTCATGACCTGTGGACCCTTGATATACATGTGTCCGGGCTCTCCCTGGGGGCTGACTTGCCCGGTCTCTTCATTGATCAGCTTGATATCCGTATCGGGCACTGGCAGGCCGATACTGTATTTTTGCTTCGCTGCAAAACCGGTGATTTTAGAAAATCCGGTCAGATCAAGATGGGTGGTTGGACTCGTTTCCGTTAATCCATAACCTTCGGATATCGGCATTTTAATCTTCTCCGATATACCTTCGCGCACCTCAACCGGTAAATGAGAAGCACCGGAAACGATTTGGATTGGCATTCGCGGCAAATCTTTATCCCTTAACTTCATCAACTGAGTTGGAACAAGGGCTGCCATAAATGGTCTGTTTTCAACTAACATTTTCATGATATAGTCAGTGTCGCGCGGGTCCTGAATTAGAATCAGGCGTAAACCCCAGTAGATACCGAAAAGTGCGCTGGAATCACCGTAAGAGTGAAATAACGGCACAGCGATGCAAAGCGAAGCTTTGCCCCGGATAGATTTTTCCAAGCTGGCCATGGCCCAGGGCATTGCCTGCAGAACATTGGCATAGCGATTGTAGTGGGTAAGCATGACACCCTTTGGTACACCGGTCGCTCCGCCGGTAAAAGCCAGGTACGCAAGATCTTCATATGGATCAATGTCAACTTTTGGCGGATTAGGCTCACTTGTGGCAATCAATGATTTAAAGCGGTAAATATCCGCCGGGGTCTCCGCTTGCTCTTGCTCGGCCGGAGTATAATCAGTAAGCGACGTAATAATAATCTGTTTCAACTCGGTTTTCGGTTTAATTTTGAGGACTCTTTCCAGCTGCTCTTCCAAACAGATTACTGTTTCTGCGCCCGCTTCGCCAATTTCGAACTCGAGTTCCTGCTCCTTGTGCAAAATACTACAGGGCACGTGGGTAGCCCCGGTTTTTAGAATTGCAAAATTAGCGATAATATATTGGGGACAGGTCGGCAAAATGGTTGCCACCTTATCGCCTTTATTAACACCAAATCCGGCCAGGGCAGCAGCTAAACTATCCGCATAGGTTTTTAAATCGCGGTAGCTGATGCGTTCGCCAAAATAATCAATAGCGGTCGAGCCAGGGTATTTGGCGGCTGAGTGATCGAGAAGAGCAAAAAGGGGCTCTTCCGGGTAGGGTTCGAGGCTGTGAGCCAGCTTGTAAGGACCGAGACGATAACTGCTAACCCAAGGTCGTAAAGTTTCTGTACTCATCAATTACAACCCCCTATTCCCAGATGACCGGAACAACAAAATCGAGCCCCAGCCCTTTTAGTTTTTCCGGGCCTGGTTTTCCACTGGCCTGATCCCAGCCACGCAATTTGTAATAAGCTTCAAGTAAAATCGGCAGCTCATTAACATGTCCTTCAGCCGGTCCATCCGGCAGTGGATCTTCAAGCAGGCGTTTCGGCAGGGTATCGCCTGAGGCTGTCAACCCCTCCCTGTTACTAAAGGCTCGGGCCAGGTTATAGACCCTTTCACCGGCCTCTTTATATTCGGCTACACTTAAACCCCAACCTGTAACCAGATTAACCAGCTCAACCCAGTCTTCAGCGTTCAAGCATAAACCCATAAACTTGCAGGCCCCGACACAATCAAAGGTGGTAAGCATGTCTTCAAGGTCACGGGCCACCTTTACTTCACCCGGATCAGCGACAAAAGGATCCTTGATTTCGCTGTCTTCCACAATTAAAAATGGCACGTCGGAGAAAGTGGGTCCCTGGACGTAGGCGGTGACGTGATCGCCGCCGCGATTGGCAGTAGCGTAGGTTAGGCCGGTCATCTGTACCGCCCGGCTATCATAAGCCGGCAGTTCTAAACCCTTGACGTGCATGGCAAAGTGTTCGCTGCCCTGACCTAGTTTTTCAGCCATTCGCATCGTCCCTTCAGCCAAAAGATCGCCAAACCCTTCCCGGTTGCCAATTTGGGGTACAAGGTCAACAATTAATTCGGCATCGCCAAAGTTTATATCGCGTCCGCCAGTATCCTCCTTGGTCAGAATCCCTTTTTCAAAACACTCCATGGCAAAGGCAATAGTACTACCGGCAGAAATAGTATCAATACCGTATTCGTTGCAAAGATAACCAGACATGGTGATCGCTTCAAGATCGTTAACAAAACACATACCTCCGAAAGTACCGACTGTTTCATATTCCGGGCCTTCGCCTTTATTCCCGGCATATTTACCTTCCCTGATTTCGGTTCCCCGCCCACAGGCAATAGAACAAGCAAAACAGGCCACATTCCGGGTTAACACTTGATCAGAAATAGCCGGGCCGTTGATAGCTTCAGATTGCTCAAAGAGACCACTTTGCCAGTTCCGGGTCGGAAAACCACCCCGGACATTAACCAGGTCAAGTACCACACTGGTACCAAAAGCCTGCATGGCCATTTTCATCATTGATTCGTCCATCAGCTCATACTGTTTTTTTACATGATCCTTAAATGCTTCCGGTTCTTTAATCGTTGTCTTCTGATTACCTTTGACCGCAACAGCTTTTAGTTGCTTTGAGCCCATAACCGCTCCAAGGCCGCAACGCCCCGCCGCTCGATGATTTTCATTCATAATCGCCGCATATCTGACTAACTTTTCACCACCCGGTCCAATACAGGCTACATTATACTTTTGGCCAAGTTCATCAATAATTTGACTGGTTGTCTCCGAAACCTTTTTACCCCATAGCTGGGTCGCATCTTTCAAAGTTGCCTGATTATCTTCTACTACAAGGTAGACCGGTTTTTCTGACTTACCTTCAATAATAATTCCGTCATAACCGGTTTTCTTGAAGGCCACTCCCCAGTGTCCGCCTGAATTGGCCTGGCCCCAAATGCCGGTTTGCGGTGACTTGGCTACAACACTGTACCTTCCAGTACTGGGAGCAATCACACCTGTCAAGCTGCCGGCCATAAAAATTAACTTGTTCTCCGGCCCAAGCGGATCAGCGCCTTTCGGTACTTCATCCCACAGATATTTAGTAGCCAGTCCAGCGCCTCCCAGGTACTGCTTATGCAGATTATCCGGTATTACCTCTTCGGAAATAGCACCGCTGGTCAGGTTGACTCTCAGCAATTTGCCATGACAGCCGGACATAAAAACACCTCCACTCAGTGATCAAGGATTTTTACTGCAGTTAGTGAAAATCAAAGAAAAGCTTAATCTGCTTTGACCTATAATATTCTACTTCACTATACAATGACCGGCCGAATATTTCAACTCTTTTCAGACTAGGGCAATTAATAAAAACCGCCAGTTTAATTTATATCTTTTGCATTACTGTCAAAAGAGTTATAATAAAATCAATATATTTAAATTTTCAAGAATACTATCATGAAAGGGGTAGATTATTGATGGCTTATACTTACGGAACTGATGAATGGGAAAAGGCATACCAAGAAATGGTTGAGGAACGACTGGCTAAGATTGAAAAACCCTATATCATGGGGACCCCCGAGTGGGTTGCAACCTTCGAAAAACTGATTCAGAATGATGAAGAATATAAACGGGTAGCCAAAACCTGGGAGGGCACGGTCGTGATCCATATCCTGGCCAACCCTGCCAATGGTATTAATGATGACCTCTACCTTTACATGGACCTGTGGCATGGCGATTGCCGTTTTGTCAGGCTAGTACCTAAGGAGATCGGAGCAAACGGCGATTTTGTTTTAACGGGTGAAATGGAACGCTGGCAGGCCGTGATGAAAAAAGAGCTTGATGTTACAAAAGCTATGATGCAGGGTAAAGTAAAACTAAAAGGATCGCTTCCCACAATCGTCCGCTATGTAAAAGCATCGATTCGCCTTACCGACTTATCAGCAGAAATTGACACCAGATTTCAGTCTGATCTGAGCGAAGAAGAGAGAACTGAATACACAAACTGGTTTAACGACCTGCGTGCCCAATTTGGTTTTTAATAACTCCTAAATTAATGAGGTGGTTACCTTGAGCTATGATCGCGAACTATCTTTCGAATATAATAACCCAACTAAAATTATTTTTGGGGAGAACAGTGTAAAAGATATCGGCCTGGAAGTTGATAATCTTGGCGGTTCAAAAGCACTGATTGTCACCGATCAGGGCGTTACTCAAGCCGGATTGATTGACCGGGTTGTTGAAGCTTTAGGGCGCCGGTATGTCGGAACTTTTGACGATTGTGTTCAGGATTCTGGGTTTAAGCTGGTTAACGATGCCGCCGAATTTGCCCGCACCAAAGGCACTGATATTCTGATCAGCGTCGGCGGCGGCAGTGTCATTGATACAGCCAAAGGTATTTCCGTACTGTTGCGAGAAGGCGGACAACTGCAGGATTATGCCGGAGTGCAAATGCTAAACCGACCGCAAACTCCACACCTGGTTATCCCAACCACAGCCGGAACCGGAAGCGAAGTGACCTGGGCGGCTGTAATCAAGAATGAAGAAAGAAACGCCAAGGAAACCCTGCTTGATTATTATCTGATTCCCAATATTGCTATCCTTGATCCGACAATGATTGCCGGTTTGCCCCCGCAAATAACCGCCGGAACCGGTATGGATGCGCTGACTCATGCCATTGAAGGGATTCATGCCATGCAGCGTCAACCGATTGCCGATGCTATGGCATTACATGCAATCCGCCTGATCAGTGAGTATTTACCACGCTGTGTTGAGAATGGTGATGATCTTTTTGCCCGGGGCCAGCAGATGATTGCTGCCACCATGGCCGGAATAGCCTTTGGGAATGCCCAGGTTGGCCTGGCTCACGCTATTGCCCATTCGATTGGAGCCCTTTTCGGGGTGCCGCATGGCCTGGCAAACGGGATAGTGCTGCCGCATGTCATGCTTTTTAACCTTGAAGATTGTGCCGACCGCTATGCCCTGATCGCCAGAGCCATGGATCTTGATGTCCGTGGTTTGGATGACCTTGAAGCAGGCCGAAAAGCTGCTGAGGCAGTGTGGCAACTGACCAAAACAATCGGACTAACTCAGAAACTGAGGGATGCCGGGGTGCCGGAAGAAGGTCTTGCTGAGGCTGCCGAGCTCTCAATGTCCGATGCCTCAATCATCTATAATCCCCGAATGGTGATCGACGCCGAAGAAGTACTTGCTGTATTAAAACAAGCCTGGTAAGAAGCTCCGTCTATTTATACCAAGTGCTGACTTGTGTTCAGTTTTAGCTTTTAGTCTAAGCAGGGGCGGAAATCTTCACTTCATTCCTCCCCTACTTGGGTTATTAATTTTAAAACGGGAAATGTAAGCACCTTCGTGGTTAAATTTCTTCAGGAGTGTAAACGCACAAAAGAAACAATCTTTTTAAGAATTAGATCTTTGTCATAATCAAGTGGAGCAACATGCTGAGAGTTTTCCAGCCAGACCAGCTCTTTCTGCTTTGAACCGATCTGTGCATAAATCAGACCAGGGTCACGTTGATCGACAACCTGGTCATCTTTGGCTCCGAAAATCAGCGCCGGCTGTTTAATCTGTGGCAAATCGGCCCGCACCACGGCAGTGAGTTTAATCAACTGGTGAACGGCAGGTAAGGAATGATTAGCGTAGTTAATTTCAACCGCCGCGGGGTCATTAATGGATTTCGGCCCGGTTGCAATCTGTTTCAAAAAATATTTGGCAAAGGGAACTGCTTTATATTTTAGCTCGCGTAACTTGTAAGGACTGCAGATCGTAACTACCCCTTTAATCTTGTCCGGATATAATTTAGCCAGACGCAAAGCTATGACCCCACCCATAGATAAACCCACGCAATAAATCCGGTTGCAGTGTGCTTCGATCTCGAAGAGCGCTTCCCGGGCCGATTGGACCCAATCTTCATAGCGGCAGCTATGCATCTCGGCAACTTTAGTGCCATGTCCTTTCAGCCTTACCCCCAGTGCGCTGATCCCTTCAGCAGCCAATTTTTCGCCTACCGCTCTGAAAACCTGCGGGGTGCCTGAAATACCATGAATTAGAAGGCATCCCTGCTCACCGGACTTAAAGAAAAAGGGTTCGGCTCCGGGCATAATGGGCGCTGTTTCCGCAGTAGGATTTTCCTTATTCGTGCTCCGGCTCATAGAACGGATTTTCAAACTCCTTTCCACAATAGCAACACTTTACGATTTTCTCCCTGCGCGAGGGATTGGAACTGTAAAATTTCCGGTGACAGTGAGGACATTCCCATTCAAACATAGAATCAGTCCCTTACCTTTTTACTGATCATACATTACTAAAGTTATATAGAATTATAAACCCATTTTATTTACGGGTAAATAGCTTAATAAAATTCTTTCTGGACCCGGGCGATATCAATCGGGTTAAACTCCTTCAACACAAGCGGCTTTCCTTCCAGAGCCTTTATTGCTGATTCATACGTTGGACGCGGCTTGGCATAAAATATCCCAAGCGGGATTTTTTCACCCCACTGCCTGGCCAGATCCAAGGCATTGTTCCAATCTTCTCGGTTGGCTATTTCAGGGAAATAAATCCGCTTTTTATACCAGCCATAGGTATTAACTTTATTGAAAGAAACACAAGGTTGTAAAATATCGACTAAAGCATATCCTGGAAATTTTATAGCTGTTTTAATCGTATCTTTAAGGTGTTCCTGCTCACCGCTAAAACAACGCGCTACAAAACCTGCTCCGAGCACCAAGGCCAGGGCCAGCGGATTAAGCGCGGGGATAGACACACCCATTGTTTGGACCCCGGTTACCATGCCGGGGTCACTAGTCGGACTGGCCTGACCCTTGGTAAGACCATAAATCTGGTTGTTGTGGATCAAGTGGGTTAAATCAGGGTTACGGCGGACATTGTGGATGAAGTGATTACCTCCTTCACCATAGCTATCGCCATCCCCGGACTCAACAATTACGACTAGTTCTTTATTGGCAACTTTTGCACCCAGAGCCGGTGGAAGCGCCCTGCCATGTAAACCGTTAAATCCATTGGCTCTAATGTAGTGTGGAATCTTTGCCGCCTGGCCTATCCCAGAACAGATCAGGACCTGGTGTGGGAGTAAACCCAGGTCAGCTAAGGCACCGGCCAGGGCTTCACGAATCGCAAAGTTTCCGCAGCCGGGACACCATGCCGTCTTATTGACCAAGTATTCTTCATGGTTAGACATTTTTCTCCACCTCCCTGACAATTTCATGAGGCAAAAAAGGCCTTCCATCATACTTCAGAATCAAATTATTAAACTCAATCCCCGTCTTTCGGCGAATTAGTGCAGCCAACTGCCCGGTAGCATTATTTTCTACACAATAATACCGCTTAACTACCCTAATCATTTCAAGCAAACGCTTGCTGGGCAGTGGCCACAGATCTGAATAATGCAGAAGTGCTGTTTTTAATCCGGAAGCTGAAAGGGCATCAACCGATTCCCGCAACACGCCATAGGTTGAGCCCCAACCAACTAAAAGCAAGTCGGGATGAGGATCACCATAAAGATCGGGCTCATCCATCTCTTCGGCCAGTTCGGTTAATTTTCGCATCCGTTTATCAAACATCTGCTTCCTGGTAAAAGCGTCTTCAATAATGTTACCCTTTTGGTCGTGTTCATCGCTGTCAACAAGCACTACCTCGCCTTTGATCCTTCCCGGAATAATCCGGGGTGAAATACCACTAGCCGTCAAGCTATAGCGTCGGTACGGTTTTTCATACTGTCCTTCTTTGGCCAAAAAACGTTCCTGGCTGAGACGTTCAAAATCAAAAGGAGCAACTGAACGGTGGGTGTCGGCAAAATTTTGATCCGAAAGAAAGATTACGGGCACCTGGTATTGGTCTGCCAGGCTAAAAGCCTTATTCAAGCGGTAAAAAGCATCTTCGTGTGAGGTAGCACTGAGCACAGCCCGTGGAAACTCACCATGCCCGGCGTGAACAACAAAATCTAGATCGCCCTGCTCGGTTCGGGTCGGCAATCCGGTTGCCGGCCCCGGTCGCATTGCAACGATCACTACAAGCGGCGTTTCAGTCATCCCGGCCAGAGATAAACCTTCGGCCATCAACGCAAACCCGCCACCCGAAGTTGCCGTTAATGCCCTCACGCCGGCATACGAAGCGCCAAGGGCCATATTAATGGCAGCAATTTCATCCTCGGCCTGTTCAACCACAACCGGGTAGCTTTTGCTTTTTGCAGCCAGATAGTTCATAACACCCGTCGAGGGTGTCATTGGATAAGCCGCTAAAAACCGGCAATCCGAGGCCAGGGCAGCCATACCCAAAACCTGGTTGCCATCAATAAATATTTGATCATGTGTTTTATTTTTAGGAGGCAAAGGGAAACAGGCTTTACACTGTTCTAAAGCTGCCTTAACTCCCGATTGCAGAGCGATTAGATTCTCTTCAGCCACACCTTCCTTGTCGGCAAAGCTTTCCTGTAGCAGTTGTTCAACCTGATCCGGTAATAACCCAATCAGCATCAGCAAAGCACCAACGGCGACTGTATTGGCCATAACAGCACCACCGGCTTGTTCGGCTAACTGGCGCAGCTTAATCGGCACACCCCGGCTTTCTTCATCGGGCAGCTGAAAAAGGTTGGGGTCATAAATCACCCGGCCTGAAGGAACAAGCTTATCGTGGTGGATAGTGTAGGTTTCCTCATTCAGAGCAACCATGATATCAATTGCATCAACAGTAGTCCAGATAGGGCCGGTGCCAATGCGCAGGCGGGAAAAATTATGACCACCGCGGACCCTGGACATATAATCCTTGGTATAAATGATACCGTATCCTTCCCTGACCAGCGCCTTGCCCAACAGGTTCATGACCGTATCCATGCCCTGACCGGCCGCTCCGCCTACCAGGATATTTACTTCCATCAGCTTTGATCACTCCTTTGCTACTAGCGCTTACAGCTGGCCAATCCAGTACAACAAGTAGAGGCCGGCAAGAACTAATATGAGACCACTGAAATAGCTGAGATATTGAGTGTAACGACTGAACTTAGGTAAGTTCTTCGCCATTCCGGTAAAAGTTCCTGCCACCAGAAGAGGAAGTCCATGCCCAAGCCCATAAACAAAAAGCAAGACACTGCCATAAAAAGGTTCAGCCTGCAGCGCAGCATAGGTGATAATTACTGCCAAAACCGGGGTGGCACAGGGGGAGGCAACTAAACCGAATAGCAGCCCCATGATCAGGGAACTACCAACCCCAGCCTTGCGAACCGGAATCTTCTTCAGACCCGGCAGATTCAAAGTGAGCACGCCTAAAAGTTGTAAACCCATAATTAGGGCCACTGCAGCCAGGATGTAATACCAGATCGTCCCGATCTGACCAAAAACCCGGCCGAAATAAGCGGCGACAAACCCTAAAATGGCAAAGGTTAATGCCATACCGGCAATGAAAGCTAGGGAAAGCGTAAAACCCCTTGATTTCGTTCCTTCTGCATAACCGCCGATATAACCGACCAGCAGTGGAATCATCGAGAGAATACAGGGACTGATACTGGTGAACAACCCCCCGAGAAAGACCAGGATAAATGTCAATACGCTCCGTTCACCAACTACGGCAGGCATGGTGTCCGAAAAGAAACTTTCCAGACCGCCTGCTGCTACTTCAGTTTTTTCCTTTTCCGGAGCTACTACTGCTTGATCTTTTACAGTAATTACTTCTGCCATGGCGATCATTTCCTCCAAACTGAATACCCCTGCCTCCTGGATTAATACTGCACCTTCTTGGTTAATAAAAAAGAAAGCCGGAATGTATAAAACATCAAATTCGTTAAAAAACATTTCGGTTTGGGGGTGATCAAGATCTGCAACAATGACAGCAATCTTTCCTTGATAATAATCTTTAAGCTCCGTGACCACGGGCTCCATCAGCTGGCAAGCGCTTCACCATCGAGCATAAAACTCCAGGATAATCGGTTTGTTCTCCCTCCGCGCCGCCAGATAATCCTGGTATGGATTCTGACTTGGCTTGGTTGAGGTAAAGGATTGTACTTGCGACTCTGTAGATTGCTCCGAAATCACCGGTGTCTCCACGGCTTTTTCCTGCAACGGTATCAGTAGAACCGCTAACGCAGCCAATACTACGATAACCAAAATGATCGCTTTATTTTTCCCAGACAACATGATCCCTCCTGCCTAACTTTCTCTTTTTAGGATTTATATCATAACATATCATTAAATTTTATGATTTACTACCATCTCAATGGTTGCATTAGAAGGCGATTTATGGTATGATTATTCTGACAAAATGGCTAAAAATATTAGCCGTTGATTGAACTATCCAGTTATGAAGAATACCCCATTAATCATGATAAGCGGTATTTTTCTATAATTATTTAAAAAGGAAGGGAATAACCATGAGAACTGTATTCATTGTATTAATGATTTTACTGGCACTGGCAATTGCTGCTGTCGCAATGCTTAACAGCGAGGTTGTAACCGTTAATTATTTATTTGGGCAGATTGAGCTAACCCTTTATGCTTTGATTCTCGGCTCTGCATTAGCCGGAATCATAGTGATGATCTTTTTTTGTATCTACCGAAGCATCCACAATTATATCAAAACAGAAGGGGAGCGGGGATTAAAAAAAGAGCTGCAGCGCCGGGTGAAAGTTTTGGAAAGCGAAAACAAAAAACTGGAAGATGAACTAGTTAAAATTCAAAAAGAACGCGAAGCTGCTGCGGCAAAAGCACAGGCTGAACTGGAAGCGGAAAAGAAAAAATTGGAAGATGAACTGAATAGACAGAAAAAAGAACGGGAAAATGAACTTGCCAAAGAACAAGCCGAGTTGGAAACAGAAAAACGAAAACTGGAAGATGAACTGAAAAAACAACAAAAAGAGAATGAAAAACTTATTGAACGAGACGAAGATGGGAACCCTGTAAAAAAAGGATTCTGGGATTTTCTTAAAAAATAAAATCTTCCCAGTTAGCTTGGCAACTTTTTTACCAGACAACCTATTTCTAAAATCATAGTTACAGTTGTTTTTCTCTATCATGAAGGACAGATCAGATCTTTTTACTGACCTCTCCATGATTAATCCTATGATGATTACCGCTGTTAGGGTTAAGTAGAATAATCAACTGCCGGGAACAAGCTATGAAATATTTCGCTAGAGAAATCTGCCTTTAGATAAATCGAAAGATCAATAGCAGGCTGATCATCACCATTGGTATAAGCAGGATCATATTATCCCTGCCCCCACGGTCACGGTGGAACATCCCGTTTTGCCAAAAATAAGCGATGTCAATCACTGTCAGGAAAAGCACCATCCCTCCACAAACCAGGGAAAACTTTTCACCTAAAGGGTTATTCAGCCAGAGCAAAACAGCAGAAACGATCAGCAAAACCGAGAGGAGCGAATCAGGATAGACAAAACATCGCTCATGCTCCACGTAACCTGTAGGCAACCAGGGTTCATTATGTTCCTTGCGAAACCAGGTGAGCCAGAAGGAGATCGTTCCGAAGGCCATCAGCACCTGGGCTGCAGCCACTATTTTAAGATCGATAAAGTCGAGCATCGGCATCCTCCTCTCTTCATTGAAAAATTGGGCCTGCTGTCTTGTTTTGCAACCTGTCAGGAATGATGTCACGCTGAAAAACTTCTTCCAATGTTTCAGCCCTGCGGATAACCTCAACCGCATTTTCGTTGACTAGAAGCGAGGCTGGCCGGGGCAAAGCGTTAAAATTACCGGCCGATACCTCCTGATAGGCACCCATATCAAGCATGGCTATGATGTCGCCTTCTTCAAGATCAGGAACATGCACCTGAGGCAGCATGCGGTCGCCGTAGCAGGAATGACCGACTATGTCGGCAAAGTTTGTGAGGGGATCGTTGGTCCGGTTGGCAAAGATAAAATGGTTGAACTGGTACTCATAAACCCCACCGACCAGGAAAAAGTAGGTAGTATCCGTAAGCACCCAGCTCCAAGGCATCGGTTTGGTCTGCTTTTTAAACTTCTTCACCTTTGCCAGATGGATTCCTGCATTGCCGAAGAGGCAGCGACCCGGTTCAATCTGCAAGGTGATACCATCTGGATTAAAGCCTAAGCGGTTTAGCTCGCGGTGTAGGGTGCCGGCAGCTGCCTCGCCGTATTCGGCAATAGTCGGCGCCATCTGCCGGTTCGGCTCCTTGGTGAAAGAGTGAAATATTTTACCCAGCAACCGGTAACGCAACTGGGGATTTAGCAGCCGCAAGATCTGAAGTAATGGCCAGCTGAGCCAGGTTTCAACCACATCCTTGCGCAATCCCATCTTATTGTGCGGATCGCGATAGATGGCATAGCCTCCGCCAATATCAATCTCCTGCGGACGCCATCCGCCCCAGGTTTTCGAAAGCTCGACGATCAGTGCAGCATAAACTTTCATCAAGCCCCGCCAGTACCAGAGACTGGCATCATGGCGACCAGCATGAAAATGGAGGCCAGTCAACTCAACATTAGGCAACCGAAGCACCTTTTGTCCCAGTTCAGGTAAGTATTGAGCTGGAATACCTGATTTGTAGACCTGGATGCCGATATCGATTGATACTTTTTCCGTTGCAAAATCAGTCGGCCTGTAGAGTTCAGGAAAGCTGGGTTTAACCCGGAAACGAATTTTTGCTTTTTTCCCCAACCGACCGGCCACCTGGTTAATTAGATCCGGCTCATCGATATCTTCAACGGTAATGCGCACCCCCGCTTTGACACATTCCTCGATCAGGTCCTCCTGCTTGCCACCGCCATTAACTGAAATCAGGTCTGGTTTTACTCCGGTTTTTAGAGCTGCATGGAGTTCACCGGGAGAATAAATATCGGCTCCAGCCCCCTCTTCACTCAATATTTTACGGATTGCCAGCAGCCAGTTGGCTTTACTTGCCGGCAGCACTTCAAGCCTGCCACCAGGCCAGTGACGGGCAAAAGCCTCCCTGAATTCGCGTACATTTTGACGAAGCTGCCGCTCTGAATAAACAAAAATTGGCGAACCATACTTGGCAACCAGTTCGACGGTGTCGTAGTTCTCGATAAAAAGATGGTTGTTTCTCGTGGTTAGGCAGCTGTCGATTACCCTGATTTCACCCATCTTATTCTCCTTTCAGCCATTTTTATTGTTCAACCAGCTTTTTTTTGCCGATATAGCGAAGGCGTTTTTTCTCGCCCATTTCTTCCAGACGAGGCAGGATCTTCGGCAGCAGGGCAGGGAAAAAGCCACCCAGCTTGCTGCTCAATCCCTCACTTAAAGGGAGACAGACTTCGGCTTTCTGGCGATCGATCACCTGCCAGACCGCCTCGGCCACCTGATCCGGTGCAAGCGGTTCCTGCAAAAAGTTAAGCAGTGATCCACCTCCCACTGCTTCCATCTCTAACATTCGCGTATCGACCGCCGAAGGGCAGACACAGCCGGCGTGAATATTGTATGGTTTTAAAGCAAGATATAGCGATAACATCAATCCGCGCAGGGCGGCCTTTGAAGCAGTGTAGTTGGGGCTTGCAGCCATTGGTAAAATCGCACCAAGCGAAGAGACAGAGACCAGGCAGCCTTTATTTACCTGCTGCATATAGGGTAAAACTTCCTTGATACAGTAAAGCGCTGCCATGTAATTAAGATCATTTTCTCGCTTAAGTTCATCAATGCTGCACTGAATAAAAGGTTTAATGACAACCATGCCGGCATTGTTCACCAAAACATCGATTCGGCCGCTGAGTTTAATCAGATCGGTAACCATTTCACGAACCTGTCGGTGATCGGTAACATCGGTCCTGTAAAAGAGATGCTCCGAACCAAGTTCTTCTTTCAGCACTTCGATCCCAGCTTCATTGATATCAGCCAGGGCTAGCCGGTAACCTCTCTGGTCCAACTTGACAGAGATAGACCGACCAATACCTCCGGCAGCTCCGGTAATCAGGGCAACCGGCTTATCTTGTATTTTGCTGAGCATCAGGCATCGCATCCAATCGGATTGGTTTTGGACTGGAAACCTTGGGGCATTGTAAGATCGAATAGTATTAAGATCCTATGACGATTATACAAGATTGTGATAATTTTGGCATTAGGTATTTTTTCGAATTTAATAGGTGCAGGCAGGAGGTCAGTACTATTTAATTTCAGTTCGTAAAGAAGCTTTTGGGGAAAAGTGCTAATTGATGATTGAAAACTTATATTGCCAAAATTGCGTGGAAACAAAAATAATTTATTTTAATAAATTTTTATTATAAACCATCCAATCATTATGATCTTAAGAATCAGCTTGATTGGTATTGCACCCCAGAAGCCGAGAGAGGCTCCTACTCCGGATCTGATGGCCTGATCAGTCCGACGCCTGAAGATAAAATCGGCAACTGCAGCCCCGAGAAAAGGACCAATCAGGAGACCAATTGGAAAAAAGAACAATCCAACCAGTAAACCTAACGCCGAACCCCACATCGCGGCCTTGGAACCGCCAAAGTAGCGGCTTCCGATAGCCGTTGTCAGATAGTCAACCCCAATCACGGCTAAAGCTAAAATGATTTGGCCAATAAAAAAGGACAGACTGAGATTGTCGAATCCCGCTATTAAGCCATAGATAACCATCCCAACGACAATCATCGGAGCTTCTGGAATAATAGGTACTATTGTACCGGCCAAACTGGCTAAGAAGAAAAGGGACGCAATTATAATGGCTATAGTATTA
>CAZAKI010000025.1:0-5971 GCA_964485855.1 uncultured Syntrophomonadaceae bacterium
GTAACCCTTCATCAGATCTGGAACAATTCAGGGCATCGATTAAACGTTTGCGCAGTTTGCGTCCGGAGCTAATTGCCACCGGACACAGCATGCCAACCAGCAAAGATATTGATCTAAAGCTTGCTGCCTATGAAGCAGTTTTAAACAAGCGCGATCAGAAGATTATGAAAGCACTAAAAGAGAGACCGCACACTCTTGCTGAATTGACGGGAAAGAAATATGTTTATCGAAAACATAATGGACAGGAAATCCTGCGTTATTTTGAAGAGCAAATGATTGTCAAACATTTGGAAAGCCTGATTAAAAGAGAGATGGTTATCAAATACAACGCAGATTATTATATTAACCTTTAATCATTATTTTTAGCCTCCTTAGCTCAGTTGTCAAACCGGATGAACTAGGGTTATAATAATTCCAGGAATCAATTGCGATAAAGACTGTTCCAAAATATTATTTCTGGAAAGCTAGTCGAGAGTCTACGATACAGATAAAAAGTGAAGGTAAAAAATATGAAAATTAAAGCCTATCTAGATCGGAAATTAAACGAGGGAGCAGTTCATATAACCCTGATTGATCCTGCCCGTCAGGTCCCGGAAGCAGCGGGACGGTTAGCTGAAACAGCCCAGGAAGTAGGAAGTGATTTAATATTTGTCGGCGGGTCATCGGGAGTTAATCAGAGCGCGCTTACCGAAACAGCAGAACTGGTAAAACAGCGCACTACTATTCCAGTGCTTTTTTTCCCGACGGGAACCGATTCAATCAGTTTGAACTTAGATGCTTTTCTCTTCCTTAGTCTTCTCAATTCCCGTAATTCCAAGTTTATCAGCGGCACTCAGGCCAAGGTGGCTCCAGTGCTCAAACGCTTAGGAATTGAGGTCCTGTCAATTGGTTATATTCTGGTTGAACCGGGTATGAAGCTTGGTGAAATCGGAGAAGCTGATCTGGTAGCCCGTGATAACTTCTGGAAAGCGATTGGTTATGCCCTGACAGCCCAGTTTATGGGGATGTCTTATGTTTATCTTGAAGCTGGTAACGGGGCGGCTCAACCAGTTCCAGCCGGCATGATTCGGGCAGTAAAAAGAGAAATTGATGTTCCGCTGATTGTTGGGGGTGGAATCCGTACGGCAATCGACGCCCGCCGGGTGAGGCAAGCCGGGGCTGATATTGTAGTTACCGGTACCGTGATTGAAACAGCCGGTTACCGTGAACGCCTGCGCTCAATCCTCAGTGCTCTTAAAGATTAATGCCGGGCGCACTCGCCCCCGCGTCCGCTTACAGTTTCCAAAGCGTGATCTAAAACAGGGGAGAGAACGGTAAGACATTCGGTTACCGCTTTCGGGCTGCCCGGTAAATTAATGATTAAAGTTGAAGCGCTGATACCGGTCACAGCCCTCGAGAGCATTGCTTTGGGAGTGGCTGCCGCTGTTTCACGGCGAATCGCTTCGGCAATGCCGGGTACCAAGCGATCGACCACCTCCAGGGTTGCTTCCGGGGTTATATCGCGCGGACTCATACCGGTACCGCCGGTTGTAAAAACTGCATCAAACCCCCTGCCTACCATTTTCCTCATCGCCGCTATAAGCTGATCTTTTTCATCGGGAACGATCACGGTTTCAGCCACATCACCCCAAGGCATCAGGATCTCTCTGATTACCGGGCCGCTCAAGTCTTCCCGCTCACCGCAGGATCCTTTATCACTGGCTGTTATGATTCCGAAGCGGTATGGATGCTTGATCTCCAGAGGATCTCCGATCTTGACTTTTCCATCAAGCAGCACTTCACAAAATATACCTTCCCGCGGCATAATACAATCGCCTGCCTGGTAATAGATTTCACAGTGGTTGTGGCATACCTTGCCAATTTGGGTAACCCTCAAAATAGCTTCCCTGCCAACCTGCAGCCTGGTACCGATCGGCAGGTTAACGAGGTCGATCCCTTTGGTGGTCAGGTTTTCAGCAAAATCGCCGGGTTTTACGGTTAAACCTTTTTCCAACATCTTCGCAATACTTTCTATGGCCAGCAGACTGACCTGGCGATGTTCGAAACCGGCATGGGCATCGTTTTCCAAGCCTGAATTTTTCAAAAGCAAACCATTGCTGATATTATTTTTCCGTTCACCTTTTTTGTCGCTGATCGATATTGCGACTATTTCTGCCATTAATCATGCTCGCGGCGGTAATGGCCCGAGCGTCCCCCCCTTTTTTCCATTAAGCGGATATTCTTAATGACCATTTTTTTATCAATAGCCTTGCACATATCGTAAATAGTTAAAGCAGCGATGCTGACTCCGGTCAGTGCTTCCATTTCCACTCCTGTTTGTCCGGTCAGCTTAACCCGGACCCTGATTTCGATTTTTGGTTCAGGTTTTTCGATTAGTTTGAAATCAACTTCCACTCCTGAAATACCCAGCGGATGAGCCATGGGAATCAAGCGGCTGGTTTCCTTTACTGCCATTACGGCCGCTACCTGGGCGACAGCCAGCACATCGCCTTTGGCCATTCGACCAGATTTGACTAGTTCAAGTGTTTCTATCGCCATCGTAATTTCACCGCAGGCAGATGCTTCGCGCAGACTCTGCTCTTTGGCGGAGACATCAACCATACGCGGCCGGCCGGAAATGTCAAAATGGGTCAATTTTTCCCCACACATCGTCAGATCCCTTTCTTTCGACAGGAAATGTTCAATGATAAAATCAGCCTGTTTGGTTGGGTTATGAAGATCAACGACCGGCAAGTTGGTTTTCAGGTTCTTAAGGTCGCTGAAAATCGCTACTGTTCCTTCCGGAGAAAGTGGTGTTGGGTTAAGGTCCGAACGAACTATCTCTATCTTCGGGTTACTGCTTTTTTTGTCCCCTTCGATTAGGATCAAATCCAGATCCTGCAGGAAGGCGGCAACTGCATCGGTGCCATTGCCATTTATGGCTTTACCGTGAAGAAAGAAACTATTGTCGGCAGTAGTAAAACCGGCTATTTCAGCACCAGCCTTTGAAAAGCGCCAGCTATCTTTCCCCGGCAGGTCAAGATCGTGATGATGTAAGTTCCCCTTCAGGGCGGCAACCCTGAAGCCCCTGGCTTTCAACTCAGGCAGCAGTTTTTCGATCACCGTTGTTTTACCGGTGTCTGATTGGGCTGCCACCAGGTTAATAATTGCTGGAGGCACCTAATTAACCTCCCGTCTTTGACATGGTGCGCATGGCACCCGGTTTCAATAAACCGCATGAGCCGTCACCAGCCATCTGATGTTCAGCAGGCTTTTCATTTAATACCTTTTGGATCAGAGATTTGAGCGCTTCATGGTCTTTGATAACCGGTCGCACCGAGTACTCATCTTGCCAGTAGAGGCAGGCTTTCAGGTTGCCCTCCGCTGTCAAACGCAGGCGGTTACATTGATCACAGAAATGCCTGCTGATCGGGTGAATCAGGCCCACTGTCCCCCGGGCCCCCTTTATAGTGTAAGCTTCTGCCGGTCCGGCTCCACCGGGAAGCGGCGCCGGATTAAGCGGCAGACCGGCACTGGCAGCTGTCTCTTCGACAAAGGCTAAGGGTAAGTAATGATCACGATAGCGATTGTTATGATCGCCAATCGGCATGTATTCTATAAAGCGAACATGTAGCGGTTTTTCCAGGGTTAACTTAATAAAATCGAGCACTTCCGAGTCATTGATCCCTTTCATCAGGACTGTATTGATCTTAACCGGATCAAGGTTTAGTTTAAGGGCTGTCTCGATACCGGCTAAAACCTGTTCCAAGGTGCCGCAGCGAGTAATCTCCTGATAAACCCGGGCGTCGAGACTGTCAAGGCTGATGTTGACCCGATCAAGTCCTGCCTTTTTCAGGTCCGCAGCCTGATCCGGTAAAAGAATGCCGTTGGTGGTTAGGGCCAGATCTTTGATTCCCGGCACTTCTCTGATCAAGGCAACAAGCTGCACGAGATTCTTGCGCACTAGTGGTTCGCCGCCGGTAAGACGGATTTTTGAAATGCCCAGCTCGGCTCCGGCCCTGACAACACTAATGATTTCTTCATAACTTAAAATATCCTGATGTCGTAACTGCTCAACCCCATCCTCGCCCATGCAGTAAATGCAGCGCAGGTTACAGCGGTCAGTTACCGATATGCGCAGGTAGTCATGGGTGCGTCCGTGTTGATCAATTAGGGGCATAAATATCTCCTTATCTGTTTAGATCTCGATTGTTGCTCCTGCATCCCTCATGCTGTAGCCCCCGAGGGCTTCAACTTTCGATTTGAATTCTGGTTTCGTAATAATATCAAGCAGCAGTGAAGCTTCCGGGCTGGTTGTGAAATTGTCATCCATTAGCAGGTCGTAGCGTTCTTCAACAAGCGGAATAAAATCAAGGTCAAATGCTTTAGCGGCAGGCAAAATGCCAAGTCCGGCCGAAGCTGTGCCGGCTGCCACGGCCGCAGCGATATTCAAGTGGGTATGTTCCTCGCGCTCGTAACCCCTGATCCGGTCTGGCGACAGGTTGGCTTCTTTCAGCAGGTAATCAAAGAGCAGGCGGGTTCCGGCCCCTTTTTGACGATTAATATAGCCTTTCTTAGTGTCAGCCAGGTCAACGATCGATTTAATCTTTTCCGGGTTGCCTGCGGGTACTATCCAACCCTGCATGCGGTAGACAAGGTTGACCAGGTGCAGTTTTTTCCCGGGCAGCATTTTTTTTATATAAGGAACGTTATACTCTCCGGTTTCAGGGTCAAATAGGTGAACTCCGGCCAGATGAGCCTGCCCTCTCCCAATGGCCATGATTCCACCCATGCTTCCCAGGTGGGCGGAGGAGAGATTTAATATGGGATTGGCTTCCTTAAGAGCTGTTGCCAGCAAATCCAAGATCAGGTCATGGCTGCCTGCTGCCAGCAAATTATGACGCAGGGTGCTTTTCTCTTTCAGAAGTTCAATTTCTACGTTTTCATCCTGTTCATAACCCAGGGAATTTTCAGGGATAATCAAGAGGCCGTCAGCACGGACCAGGGACATGGTAACCCCGGCTCCGCGGGTTAGCGGATTTGCAATATAGCGATCGTTGACATAACCGACAGTCATCCGGACATGTTCTTCAATGCCCAGTTCCGAAACCACCCGGCGGCCAAGTTTTACCTCCAGGCATTCCCGTACTGGAACCGGTAGTCCATAGTAGCGGTAAATTAAAGGTTTGGCAAACCAGTCAAGGCTCAGGTAAGCCGAAACCGGATAGCCGGGCAATCCAATAACCGGTTTGCCATCTATTTTACCAAGGATAGTAGGTTTTCCGGGCCGGGTGGCCACCCCATGTAAAAATACTTTCCCCAGTTCACTGATCGCCTGGTAGGTAAAATCACTTTCCCCGGCCGAAGAGCCGGCGTTAATCATCACCAGATCTGCTTTCTCGATAGCAGATTGCAAAGCTGTTTTTATAGTTTCCAGATCATCAGGGACAATTGGCATTATTTGGGGAATGGCACCCCAACCAATTAAGTGGGCAGCGATTACTGTGCTGTTAAAATCGGGGATCTGGCCTCTTTCAAGCTTTTTATCCGGTTTTATCAGGTCAGAACCGCTGGGAATAATAGCGACATGAGGTCGCTGCAACACGGGGATTTCGGTAACACCCCCGGCCAGGATCGCCCCCAGGTCCGGTGGTTTTAATTGATGTCTGGAGGAAACAATCAATTCTCCGGCTACAACATCTTCGCCTACGGGGCGTACATGCTGCCAGGGAGTTGCCGGGGCCAGCAGCTCAGCGCTGCCGTCATTCAGCATCTGCAGATCTTCAATCTTGATGACTGCGTCAAATCCTTCCGGCAAGGGATTTCCGGTATTTATATTGAAAAAATCCTTATCCGGCAATAAGGTTAGTGGTCTTTGATCGGAAGCTTCGAAAGTGCTCTCAGCTTTCACTGCAATACCGTCCATCGCAGCTGCATGGTAAGAGGGCATTGAAAGTCTGGCAAAAACAGGTTCTGCCGTAACCCGCCCGAG
>CAZAKI010000025.1:6071-10791 GCA_964485855.1 uncultured Syntrophomonadaceae bacterium
CCTTCCTTTTCCGGGGGTACCACCAGCAGACCGTCAGCCTCAGCCAAAGTGCGCAGCATCCCCGAGCGCCCAAATACTGGAACAGCAGAAAGTTCCCCGCTAATCTCATCTCTCTTAAGCTTTACCCGCACATAATCGGTACGCCCGGTGCGCGAAGCCACATTGCGGGCCAGGTTGATCTTTAAAGAAGGCGATAGCCTCTCCTGCACCCGGCCGGCGAGCTGATCAATAATCGCCCGGCCGAAGATCGAAAAAATATTAAGGGCAGAAACCGGGTGCCCGGGTAGACCGAGCACCGGCTTATGATTACATTTGGCCAATAAAGTTGGTTTCCCAGGCTGAATGGCAATCCCTTCAATCAGTAGGCCGGGGTTACCTAGTTCCTGCATAGTGCGGGCTGTAAAATCCCGGCTACCGACTGAACTGCCACCGGAGAAAACCAGGAAATCAACTTCTTCCAACATGGCTTTACTTTTTTCCATAAAGACTTCAAAGTCATCAGGCAATATACCGCCGTATTTAAACCTGGCACCAAATTGAGTAGCTAAGCGAAGCAGGGCAGGGGCGTTGCTATCCCTAATCTGTCCGGGGCCGAGTTGCCCCAATTTGTAAGATATCAGTTCGTCGCCACTGGAAAAAAAACCGATTTGTGGTTGTCGGTGAATGGATACTTCGGTTACACCAATTGATGCCAGTAAACCAATTTCCGGGGCCCGCAGCAATTGTCCCGCCTCCAGGGCCGTAGCGCCATTTTTTAAATCTTCACCGCGATGAATTACATTCTCACCGGGTGCAACCTGACGGAAGCAGTTGACAAGATGACCTGAAACCTCTGTATCTTCGAGCATAATTACAGCATCGGCACCGTCTGGTAGCATGCCGCCGGTATGAACCATGAAGCACTGACCTGTGCTGATCGGTGGTGCAATTTTCCCCATCAGGACCTCTCCAGCCAGTTCGAACATCGCCGGTATGCTTTCACTGGACCCAAAACTCTCCCGGGCTATTACGGCATAACCATCAACAGTGGAGCGGTTAAAACCGGGGACATCCTCAGGTGATTGTATCGTTTTTGCCAGATAGCGTCCTCCCGCATCTTCAATAGTGCTATCTTCTGCGGGCAGGGCCATAAACTCTTTCCGAATCAGCTCAAGAACGGTTGTTGGATTGCTGACCCTCATCAGTTTCATGATTGCACCTCAAATCAAATAAAAAACCGTGCTCCCCACTTTAAGGAAAACACGGCCTCACTGGCATAGTCTCCTTTCCAAATACGGGAGGCGGGGGGATTTCTCCCCCTACCCTGGCCTATCACCATAGCCTTGACGCGACTGTAGGTAACTAGGCTCGGAGCCTGCTATATATTTCTTAGCCGATTATATCATATTCCCTTTAAATTGACTATTTATAATTACCTGAGAGCCTCTGAAACTAATTGATCCGGATCAGAAACGGGGTTCTTATTAAAGCAGATCGATCATTTTGCTGCGGAAATCTGAAAATTGATGAAGCTTGCAACCAGAAGACTTAAGCACGTTAACCTGCAGATCAATTAGTTTTCGGTTATAATGAACGATGACTGATTAAGCGGAGGACTATCTATGCAAAATAGCATGCAAAACCGGTTATTACCCTTGCTGCTTGCAGCTTTTATTATTTTAGCACTGGGTGGTTGTATCTTTTCCCCGGAAGAAGTAGCTGAAGATTTAATACTGACCCGGGTCAGGGTAACCAGAATTGTCGATGGTGATACCATCTATGTGCGCTTTAGTAGTGGCCTGGAAGAAAAAGTGCGCCTGATCGGGGTTGACGCACCGGAGATAAACCACCCCACCAAGGGTGAGGAACCTTTCGGGGTTGAATCTGCCGAATATGCTCAGCATCTTCTTTACAACATTGTGGCCTGGCTTGAATTTGACGAAGGTGAACAAGATCAGTATGGCAGGATGTTGGCCTACCTCTGGCTGGAAAAACCGGAAGAAGTCACTGAAGCAGAAATTAGAGCAAAAATGTTTAATGCCCGCCTGTTGTTCGATGGCTATGCCAAACAGGTAATTTTTCAACCCAATGTTAAATATGTAGAATACTTTTCGGATTTTGTAAATGAAGCCCGCAGGGAAAAACGCGGCCTCTGGGCTGAAGAGTAGATTTTTCCCGAAGGCAGGATTTTTGCAACCGTACTATAAATATTAATATAAATCAAACAACTGTCTGCCTGTTTTTCATGGCACCAGATTTTTTTGACAGCGCCTAAAAATTACAAACAGCGGTCAGGCTGCATGATCACAAAGGGAGGAACGTAGATGAAAATTGAGGAGATAAAGAAAATTTGTGTGGCCGGTGCCGGAAACATGGGGCACCAGATTGCCCTGCTCTGTGCCCTGTCAGGGTATGAAACTTTCTGCTTTGACCTTAGTGCGGAGCAAATTAGCAAGGCTGAGGCCTTTGCAAAAGCGTACCTGCCGGAAAGAGTAGCCAAGGGTAAGTTGAGCCAGGAACAAGCGGAGGCTGCGGCGGCCCGGATCAAATTTACTACTGTTTTGGAGCACGCCGCTACGGGAGCTGACTTTGTGATCGAGGCGATTATTGAGAAGCTGCAGCCTAAACGGGAGCTCTTTGAAAAACTGGGGCAGCTTACTCCACCGCACGCGATTCTGGTTACTAACAGTTCATTTATTGTCAGCTCACAGCTTGCTGATCTATCCGGGCGACCTGGCCAGGTCTGCAATATGCACTTTTTTAACCCGGCCCTGGTGATGAAGTGTGTGGAAGTCGTAAAAGGGCCCCATACCACAGAGGAAACTGCTGCAGTAACGATGGAGCTTGCCCACCGGTTGGGCAAGGTGCCGGTGCTTCTCCAGAAAGAAATCTATGGTTTCCTGGTCAACCGCATTTTGGCTAAAATTACTGAGGAAGCTCTTTTTCTGCTTGACACTGGCGTTGCTTCGGCAGAGGATATTGACAGCGCGGTAGTCAATGCCCTCGGGCATCCTCTCGGACCCTTCAGGCTGATGGATCTGACTGGGATTGACCTGGCCTACCATATCGGGATGGAACGTTACATAGAAACCTCTGATCCGAAAGAAAAACCTTCGCCCACGGTGATTGAAAAATATGTGAAGGGCGAATGGGGACGGAAAAAGGGTAAAGGTTTCTATCAATACTAAGCTAAAGGGAGAAGTTATGACACACTCACTTGAGAAAGCTCAAAAAGCTTACAAGAATCTGGATTTTTTAACCAGCCGCGATGCCCGGGTAATCCGCATACTGGCCGAGTATTTAGAACCACAACAGCGGTTGCGGGATGAAGGAATAGAGGATACGGTAGTATTTTTCGGCTCTGCCCGGACTAAGCCTCTGCAGGAAGCAAAAACAAAGCTGGCTGAACTGGAAAATATGACTGTCAGTCAAAATGCTGTTCCCGATTCAGAACTGGATCAGCAGATTGAGAAAGCCCGTAGTGAACTTTTTATTTCCCGCTACTACCAGGATGCAGTTGACCTGGCATCTAGAATTACTAAATGGTCAAAAGAACTAAGTGGGAATAAACGGTTTATCATCTGTTCGGGAGGCGGCTTCGGGATGATGGAAGCGGCAAATAAGGGGGCAGCTGAGGCTGGAGGCAAATCGATCGGTTTTAACATCAGTATCCCCCATGAGCAGCTGCCTAACCATTATATAACTCCTGAACTAAATTTTGAGTTTCATTATTTTTTCATGCGTAAATACTGGTTTATTTACATGGCTAAAGCCCTGGTTATTTTTCCGGGTGGATTCGGCACCTTTGATGAGCTGTTTGAGGGGTTGACCCTGATCCAGACCAATAAACTTGAAAAAGAGCTGCCCATTGTCGTGTACGGCACCGAATACTGGAACGAGGTGCTTAATCTAGAAGCGATGGTCAAATACGGAACGATCAGCCGTGAAGACTTAAACCTGTTGTATTTCAGTGACTCAGTGGATGACGCCTTTAGCTACCTGAAGGAGGAGCTGACAAGAATCTGTCTTTAAGGGCAGTGCAGGCTCTTCATGCCTGGTAGTTGTCACTGTAGAAAAACTCTGAAGATCCCTGATTTTTATTTTTAACAGGGATCTTGTTTCTGAAGTAAAATGTTGATCTTTTTATGGTTGCATGGAATAATTAAGCAGAAGATCGAAGCAAAAAATGGAGAATTGCGATGGAGTATGTGCTCAGCCTATTAATTGGCATCAGCTTAAGTGCCACCAGCGGATTCAGGGTTTTTGTGCCGCTGTTGGTTGTCAGTATCGCCTCCCTGGCCGGCTGGATTGAGTTAAACCCCGTGTTTGCCTGGGTCGGGACCTATCCGGCCCTGGTTGCCCTCTTTGTTGCTGCTTTTCTGGAGCTGGCTGGTTACTATATTCCTTACGTTGACAACTTGCTTAGCAGCATCGCCGTTCCGGTCAGCCTGGTAGCGGGCACCCTGATTACGGCGGCGGTGCTGGTTGATTTCCCCCCGGTTTTGGCCTGGGCTTTGGCCATTATTGCCGGCGGCGGCGCTGCCCTGGGCAGCAGTATGGTTAGCAATACGATGCATACCGGGTCTACGGTAGCAACAGTCGGAACCGTCAATCCGGTAATTTCTTTTTTTGAATCGGCATTTTCTATATTGATGTCGCTCCTGGCAGTTTTAGTACCGTTCATCGCTTTTTTACTTTTTGCTCTAATCATCTGGTTTCTCTACCGAATATTTAAGAGAGG
>CAZAKI010000025.1:10891-27888 GCA_964485855.1 uncultured Syntrophomonadaceae bacterium
TATTGCCTGAAGCTATCTTCTAAGCCATGGTACATGATGCCGATGTTATTTCCGATAGCCGCTGTATCGTAAGAAATGATCTGGATCCGATCGCTATAATAGTCAGCAAGATCAAGGGTTGAGCCATAGTGGGTATATTCGATAATCATGGCGGCAGCAAAGTCAGTCGGTTTTCCGGTTTTAATAATATCAGTAATCAATAATTCCCCGTCATCAATCTGAAAACCGTTTAAATTGCTGTATGCTGAAATATCGAAACTGAGGAAGCCTTTAATCTGTTTGTTATTGGTTGCATCACCGACCATGATAACCCCCGTTTTTACTTCAGTATCCTGTAGGATACAGCCACTCAAGGACGGGGTGGCAGCAATTCTGACACTCTTGAAAACTCTTTCGGTGCCCTGGTTTCCTTCGCCATTAGACTGCCCTTCATTATTAACTTCAGCTGGAGCTTCAGCGTTATCTGCGCCGTTATTTACATTCTCGACTGGTTCATTTACGTTTGCTCCCTGACCATTGTCCTCTGGAAGACTATTGTCAACCTGGTTGTCTGAGTTAGCCTGAGCATTACCGGAACTACTATCAGGGTTATTATCAGCTATGACTACTTCAGTTCCTTCCCCCGCGGTAACTCCGCTGTTTATCTCGAGTGCGGCCCGGGCTTCGCCGGCGCTGTTGGCGGCGATGGCAGTTAGCATAAAAGCTTCGCCTTCGTCGAGTAGGACTAAGGCTTGATTGCGCTCAACGATGCCCAGGCCGTCATTACGGTTGAAGAGCACCTCCGGTTCAGGATTACCGGTAACCAGCGCTTCCACTACAACCCGGTATTTGCCGGTGGGCTCATCCAATGTCGGCGGCTCGGTAACTACCAGGGCTAGAGTCGGAGCACTTTCTTCAGGGAAGATGATTTTATTCAAGGGGCTTATAAAAACAATAATCACTAGCAGTAACACAATGATTAAACTGCCAACGATGATCAACAGGGTTGTAAGAATTTTATTGCCCGGCGTTTTACTCATAAACTCATTCCTCCACTGATATGAAAAAAATGATTTTGCTTAATCTAGCTAGAAGCAAAGTTAGCATTAATTGTTGGCAATTATGTTAGAAAATTGATAATATTAAATTTATCATAAAGCTAAACGGTGGTCAATATATTAAAAAGGCAATCCTTCTAAAAGAAGGGTTGCCTTATCAATGTGTCTGCCGCTCTAGATTAGGTAAGTAAAACTGAAAACAGGAACAAGATGAAAATCACAGTAAAAAGACTGCTAAAAACCTTAGACAGATTTCTTCGTGATCGGTTCTTGTCACTGACAATCGGTTTTTTTACAGCCGTCCGCCGATCTTTTTTTATTTCTCCACTATCCTTACCGAAGAGTGCTTCAAAAGCGCTGGTATCGATCGGTCTGTCACTTTCTTTTAGACCAAAAAGTTCATAATCATCGTAAGCAAGACTTTGATTTCCCGAAAAATTTTTGCTCTTATCCATAAAAAAGTCCCTCCTTCAGGGGGACCGACAAAGTTCTAATAAAATAACCCGTTTCGGTGGCCAGGCTGCCATAGCTCTTTCAAGCCTTAGGTCCTTTGCTTTGCGTCCCTGTTTTTAAACAGGTTTGCCTTTGTCGGTCAGGTGTTTTGTTTTAATGATCCTGCCAATTACTTCACTACATTAGAGTAACAAACATCCCCACCTTTAAATTTAATTATTCTGATAACATATTATCATACTCTGGCTGAGTGTCAAGAGATTTTTCAATTTATCCCTTTCAATTTTACCGATTTTCCCTTTTTCCTTTTCACTGAATAATGATTTAGTTAATGGTCTAGGATTAAGGAAGGTGATATTGCCAGTACCAGTGAATTATAGTAAACATGATAAAATCTTACCAACGTGTAAAAACAGTTCTGGAGGGCAAAGAGCCTGACCGGGTGCCCCGCTTCGAGATTTGGATCGATGCTCTCTACACAGAGCTTGGAGTAAGTGATCCGTTATGTGCTCATCCTGAGCTGGGGCAGGATTGTTTGCTGCTGCCAATGATAAAACCGGCGGGCAGTAAAGCCTGGAGTAACGGCCTCGATGAATTTGGCCGGATTTGGAAAAACAACCTCTATTACGAAGGGGCAGTTAGTAATTATGATGATCTAAAACATTTTACCCCTCCATCAGACTATGCGGCCCGATTTTTTAACGAGAAACAGGTTTATCAAATCAAAGCACATTACCCGCATCATTTTCCTTTTTTCGGTACACATGCTGGTCCGTTCATGGGAGCATACATGTGCATGGGGATGGCAAAGTTCTTCCGAGCAGTAGTAAAGGATCCTGATTTGGTGCGAGCTGTGCTCGAAACCAGGACTGACTGGTGTCTTGCCCTCTTTAGCCGGGCAGTTGAACTGGGAGCTGAATTGATTGTTATGGGTGATGATGCTGCCTATGGCAGTGGTCCGATGATCTCGCCTGCCCACTGGCGAAAAGTGGTCCTTCCTTATCACCGGCGTATTGTCAGTGAACTTAAGGTGCCGGTAATCTGGCACAGTGACGGTCATTTAGATCAGCTGTTGCCCTTCGCAGTTGAGGCTGGTTTTGCCGGGGTTCACGGTCTTGAACCGGCAGCTGGCAATGACCTGGCCCGGATAAAAAGAGAATACGGGGAAAAACTGATCCTGATCGGTAATGTGGATGTCAATATCCTGTGTGAAAATGATCTGCAGGCAGTGGAGGAAGAAATTAATCGCTGTCTCAAGCAGGGCGGCAAAAGAGGTTTTATGCTTTCAACTTCCAATAGTATCTTTGGGGGAATGAATCCTGGGGCAGTATCAGAGTATTTCAGGTATTTTGCTTAAACCATGCTGATCTTAATTGTGATATTATTAAGTAAATGATCCTAAGGACAGGGGGAGATATCAACTATGCCGCAAGTTGAACTACACAGGGAAGCGCCTGATTTTACATTAAAAGATTTGAACGGTAAACAGTTCAAGCTTTCTGATTACCGGGGTAAAAATAATATATTACTAGTATTGAACCGTGGCTTTGTCTGACCATTTTGCCGCGAGCATCTGGCGCAGTTGCGCCGGGATTTTCAACTTTTTGTGGAACGAGATACCCTGATTGTCTCAATCGGTCCTGATGACAGTGCTGCTTATCGCCGTTACTGGGAAAAAAACGAGTTGCCCTTTGTCGGTTTGCCTGATGAAGAACACCAGGTATTAAAATTATATGGACAGCAGGTAAATCTATTTAAAATGGGTCGCCAGCCGGCGCAGATGCTGATCGATAAGAAAGGAATTCTGCGTTACGTGCATTACGGCCATTCGATGAAAGATATTCCTTCAACCGAAGAGATGACAACGCTTCTGGATGAGCTGCAGGTTGAAGCTTCTTCATAACTATTATTTATAATCAATATGGAGGAATGATTGATGCGAATTGCTAAACTCATTGCCTGGTTGGGACTCTTTGGGATGACAGCCGTTCTGCTGAACGGTTTTATCAACGGTAGCTTCAACGTAGACGGCGCCGCGCTACTGATAAATCCCTGGGGTATTGTTTCCCTGGTTGATCTTTATGCTGGATTTGCCCTCTTTTCAATTTGGATAGCGTTCAGGGAGAAAAACAATATTGCTAAAGTGGTTTGGATCATCTTGATCATGGTGCTCGGCTTTTTTACCGGGAGCCTTTATGTTTTAATTAATCTTTATACCAGCAAGGGCGATTGGTTGACTTTTTTCCTGGGTGCACGTCGTGATGATCTGCTCAGGAAAGCTGTCTAATCTCATGAGGAATCATTAAAAATTGCCTGACATTAGCTTGCCACCATATTTTTTCTTTGATGTGGCCGGCAAATGGTAATAAGCAGTAAGGAGTTGGATGATGACCCCAGTAGCGATAGTTTGCGACAGTTCGGCCAGTATTCCGGAGGCGATCCTGGCTGAATATCAAATCAAGGTTGTGCCGATCTATATCCATCATGGTGAAAAAATCTGGCGGGATATGGTTGATATCACGCAAAATGAATTTTACCAATGGTTACCAACGGTTGATGTTCTACCGACAACCGCCTACCCGGGGCCCGGGGACTTCCTTGCGCTTTATGAAGAGTTAGCTGCGGAAGGATTCAAGGAGATTGTCAGCATCCATATCACTTCGAAAAGCAGTGGTACGGTTGAAGGAGCCAGGGTTGCTGCCGGCATGCTGATGGATAAAAATAATGATGTCCGGGTAGAAGTAGTCGATACCCTCAGTGTGGCGATGGCCCACGGCTGGATGGTGATCGAGGCAGCCAGGGCCGCCCAAGAAGGTGCCAACGCTGCTGACATAGTCAGCCTTGTAAACAAAATGATTCCGGTGACCGAGATGATCCAGACTGCCGATACCCTTAAGTACCTGCAGATGGGTGGGCGGATCGGCCAGGCTCAATACCTGGTTGGTAATTTGCTTAACATCAAACCGCTGATTGGAATGCGTGACGGGCTAATTGTTCCTCTGGGAAGAGAACGCAGCCGGATCAAGGCCTACCGGCAAATGGTTAAAATTGTGGAAGAAAAGGTTGGCCGCGGCAGTAAAATTAAAGTAGCTTATGTTCATACGGCGGCGGAAGCTGAAACGGAGAAGATCCGGATCCTGCTGGAAGAACGGGTAGAGTGTTTGGAGACAATTGTCGCTGAACTCTCACCGGCTTTAGGGGTCCATTCAGGCCCCGGAGCGACGGGTATTTGCTACTTTCCGCTAGAAGCTCTTCAGGAATAGATTTTCCCGGTATTTAGTTTTTTTCGCAATTTGATCAAACCTAATGTTTAGCCTATAAAACATTTACCGCTTTAAGCTTTGTGTGGCGATCAGGTTTTGCTTTTTCTCCGGATTAGCGATCCCGGGCTGATTGTTTTAACCGGGGTTGTTACCAAGTTTAAATCAACCAGATAGCTGTTATGTGCTTCCTTAAGCGCTTCCCCGTTTTGACTGTCCGTGATGCTTTTTACTTTAATTTTTATAATCTCAGGACTAGCGGGATCAAGCACTTCTAACGAATCACCAATTGCGAAACGGTTACGAGCGCTAACGCGGAACAAGCTTTTTTCAAGCTGATGTTTGTCAACAACACCAACAAAATTATAATCCCTGATATATGAGGAATCAAGAGTATATTCGGTTTCATCCTGCAATTCGGGGAGATAAAAGCCAGTGGTATAGGGCCGATGTGACACCTTTTCCAGTTCAGTCAACCAGTCAGGGTTGAAGCTGTAGGTTTTCGGTGAATGGTAAAAGCTGTCAAGGGCCTGACGATAGATACGGGTTACGGCAGCCACGTAATATGCTGTTTTCATGCGACCTTCAATTTTCAGGCTGTCAACCCCGGCAGCAGCCAGGGATGGAATATGTTCTATTAGGCAAAGGTCTTTTGAGTTCATGAGATAAGTACCACGAGGATCTTCATCGATTCCCAGCTCGCCCAGGCGGCCAACTTCACGAATCCGGTACTCCCAGCGACAGGGTTGGGTGCAGAGGCCTCGGTTGGCCGAGCGCTGATTTAAAAACTGCGACAACAGGCAGCGTCCGGAGTAAGAGATACACATTGCTCCGTGCACGAATATTTCCAGCTCGGTTTGCGGATTTCTTGTTTTTATTTGCTGAACCTGCTCCAGGCTAAGTTCACGGGCCAAAACAATCCTTTGCACGCCTTGATTGTGCCAGAATTTAACGCTGCTGCTGTTGGTGGTATTGGCCTGGGTGCTTAAGTGAATCTTTATTTGCGGGTCTATGGCACGCACTAGTGATAAAACACCGGGGTCAGAAACAATAAAAGCATCTACGCCGAGCTTTAAAGCCTGGTCGGTTAAAGTTTTTATTGCTTCCAAGTCATCATCAAAAGCGAAGATATTTAGAGCCAAATAAACCCTACGCTGATTATCATGGGCATATTTAATCCCTTCCGCCAGTTCAGTTATGCTGAATGAAGCTTCAGGAGATCGCAGTGAATATGAACCGACACCGCAGTAGACTGCATCGGCTCCGAATTGAACTGCGGTTTTCAATTTTTCCAGGTTACCGGCTGGTGCTAACAGTTCCATGTTCAGATTATATCTTATCAGACTAATTATTGCAGGGAAGAGTCGGTTTAGGATGAAGAGCCTAAAAGCCTTACCAGGGTAGTCGATCGAGGTCTACGTTGCCTCCGGAGATGATTACACCCACTTTCAAGCCGCTTAAGTTAATTTTCTTTGCGAAGAGCAATCCAATCGGAACGGCAGCCGAGGGTTCAATGATCAGCTTGGTTCTTTCCCAGATAAAGCGCATCGCCTCAACGATTGACTGCTCGCTGACTGTTACGATCTGTTCAATATAATCGCGAATCAGAAGAAAGGTCAGCTCTCCCAGTGATGTAAGCAGCCCATCAGCGATAGTTTGCGGGTTTAAGGAAGGGACAATAGAACCTTGCTGCATTGAACGGTAGGCATCGTCAGCCATCTCCGGTTCAGCACCGATCACGCGGACCCCGGGAGAAATACCGTTGGCGGCCAGGGCGGTGCCACTAAGCAATCCACCCCCACCGATCGGAGCAATGATCACATCCAGATCGGGGTGATCTTCCAGCAGTTCCAGTGCAGCGGTACCCTGACCGGCGATTACCAGCGCATGATCATAAGGGTGAACGAAAGTAGCCCCGGTTTCTTTTAAAATCCGGTTTAGGGTAGTTTTGCGGGCCGCCTGGTTAGGCTCGCAATAAGTGATCCGGCCTCCGTAATCTCTGACGGCTGCTTTCTTCACCGTCGGGGCATTATCAGGCATTACAATATAAGCAGGGATACCTCTTAATCTAGCTGCCAGGGCCAGGGCCTGGGCGTGGTTGCCGGATGAGTGGGTTGCTACTCCCCGGGCTGCCTCGCTTTCAGAGAGGGCAAAAACAGCATTGGTTGCACCCCGGAATTTAAAAGCCCCCACTTTTTGTAGATTTTCGCATTTCATCATGACCCGGGCTTCTGTTAACCGGTTAAGGCTTTCACTGGTCAGGACTGGAGTGCGGTGAGCATAAGGTTTGATTCTTTCTGCAGCTTGCAGAATCTGGCTGAAATCAGGATTAATGATCATCACCTGCTTCTGTTTAACAGTTAACTGAGGTTGTCCGCCATCTGTCGATCATTTAGAATATAATTATAGTATCTGACCGTTCGATAAATGGCAAGCAATGTAAAGACGACTGCATTAAATGATCATCGAAAAATTTTCCAGGATAGATGGAGGTTGCCGATTTTGATCGAACTGATCTATTCCAATCGTACCGAAAGACTGCTGTCCAACTTGGTTCGCGACTTGGCGAAGCAGCGGCAGGAAGGCGCTCACCCTTTGGATTTGGTCGAGATTGTTGTTCCCAATCGCAACATGGAAGCCTGGGTAACGCTCGGGCTGGCCCGGGCCACCGGTGTGGCGGCTAATATTCGATTCCGACGTCTTGAAGGTTTTATCGGTGATCTAACAGAACTTACTTTACCCGGTTATTTGAAACTGGCCGATCTTGATACCATCGAGGCGGCTTTGCTTGTTGCTCTGCATGATGAGCAAATCCTAAAATTATCGGAACTACAGCCGGTGAAAAATTATCTGGAAAGCGGAGCGGGTCTGGTTGAAGGTTCAGCCTTTGACCGCTACCTGGCTGCGGACAGCCATGACCTGCGCCGTATTCAGCTTGCTTCACGCATGGCCTATCTTTACCAGGAATATTCGTTCTCAAGACCGGAAATGGTTGCTACATGGCGGGAAGAAATTGATCCTGCGGCGAAAGAGGGCCGTTTTACATATTATGCTTTAAGTGGTTCGGCCTATCTAGATCCGGTTCAGGCTGATCCATCTTTTGCTGCGGCAGTACAATGGCAGAAGGCTCTCTGGCAGGTTGTTTTTGGTCGAGGTGGTGTGCTTGCAGAAAACCCGCCGACCCCAGGCAGCCGCTGGATGACCTTGGATCAACTGGCGCTTGATCATCGTTTTTTTAGGCAGATTGCCAAGGCAGACCTGCCAACAGTGCATATCTTCGGGATTTCCTATGTCGCTCGCATTTTTCAGTTGCTATTTGGTCGTCTTGGCGAAAGTCAAAATCTAAAGATCTATACCCTTAATCCCTGTGCCGAATTTTGGGAAGATGTTGAAACGGATCGGGAGTTGTTTTACCGTCTAGATCGTGAGAGTAACAGTCGTTCTAAACAACTCTGGACGGCAAAGGGAGAACCTGATTTAGAAGATCCCTTCGGACTCGAAGAGGCAGATACACCGGCGCTAAGACACTGGGGCAAACCTGGCCGGGAGTATATTCGCCTATTGGGTGAGCTCACAGACTGTGATTTTGAAAGCGAGTTCGAAGACCCTATCTGTAATCATCAACCCAGCCTGCTTTCTCTCCTTCAGCGTGATATCCTCTACCGTGAACCGGAGAGAGTATTTAATCTAAAAAGTCCGCCTCTTTGTGAACCGGACCGATCGATCCGATTGGTAGCGGCTCCTTCGGTGCGCCGCGAAATAGAATGGGTAACCGATGAGATTTGGCGGCTGCTGCGTGAGGATCGTCCGCCTTCTGGGACGCCGCGCTTAAGACTCAGCGATATTGCCGTGATTGTCAATAGTGCAGCACGCGACCTCTATTTGCCCCAGATTGAAGCGATCTTTGCCTCCTGTCACAACCTGCCCGGTAGTTTTTCCGACCTGCCCGGCGCAACAAACAGTCGACTAATCGAGGCAATGAGCATGCTGCTTAAACTGCCCTTCGGCCGTTTCACACGAGCCGAGATGCTTAGCCTGCTCAGCCACCCGGCCTTAAGCGCCAAGCTGGCAGGACTAACACCTGGCGACCTGGCGCTGCTTGCTGATAAACTGGGCATCATCTATGGCGCTGACCGCACTGATCATCAAGGCACCTATGTGGATGAAGATGTTTTTAACTGGGACCAGGGGGTGCGCCGTCTGGTACTGGGTGCGTTCATGCTCGGTGAAAAAAGCGGCGAAGAGCGGATCTTTACTGCTGCGGATGGCCGCTGGCTGGTCGAAGAGGTAGCAGGTGATGCTGTTGCCGCGGCGGCACGCTTTGGGATGATGGTTCGCTCGCTGCTGGCCGATGCCCGTTATGTGAGGCAGCAGCAGCTTACACTTAGTCAGTGGGCCGCCTTTTTTACCAGCCAGGTCGAACGCTATTTTGAATCAACCGAGGCGCGGGATGAACACGATCGTTATAGGATTAGCGGGGCTCTCAACCGGCTTGAGCAGATGGACTGGGGCATTAAAGTCAGCGGTCGCACCGCCGCCGCTATTGCCGAAAAGACCTTGGCTGAGTTGCCCGGCGGCCGGGGACGCTACCTGGCAGAGGGTGTGGTGGTATCATCTTTCTTGCCGATGCGGGCGATCCCTTTTAAAGTTGTCTTTCTGCTCGGTCTTGGAGAAGGGCTTTTTCCGGCTACGGGGCGCAGGGATGCCCTCGACCTGCGGGCGGCGAAGCGCCGGGCGGGCGACGTTGACCCTTCCGAGCGTGATCGCTACATGTTTTTGGAAACACTGCTCTGCACCCGTGAAAAGCTCTATCTTTCGTATATTCGCCGGGACGAACAGACCGGTGATCCCCTTCAGCCTTCAGCAGTGGTCGAGGAGCTCCTACATACCCTAAAAAATGGCTACCTGGGTGAAGAAGGAGTGGAACAGCTGAAAGTTGAGCCCGCCTTAAGGCGCTACGCTGATCACTGCTCGCTGGACGATACTTTTATCGATGAGGCTAAAGTTGAAGCACAGGTCCAGGCGGTTGCCGCTTCCTGGCAGAAGCACAGCGAGACGGCGGCAACTGAAAATTCCATCTCCGGTTTAAAAGACATTAAAAAAAATGTTCCCTCCGGAGAGTGGGAAAAACTTAGCAAAATGCTTAAACTTCCCGCCGGACCACCTAATCTTGAAGAAACTGCCCCGGCGACTTTTACTGAAGCAGGGTTGCCTGGCCGGGAAACGGAAGCAGTTTTAACAGCGACAGCTCTACGCCGCTTTTTAGAGTGCCCGCTGCAGGGATGGGCTTCAGCCATGCTCGGCCTGGCTGAAACTGAAGATGATCAGGCCGACCGTGAAGAAGAAGATTTTGAAATGGCGCGGCTGGCCGAAACTACTTTGCTGCGCTCCGCTTTTTATCAAGCGGTGGTGCAGGATCTGGAGCCTGCTGTAGTATACAGTCTGATGGCTGATCGGTTTAAACTGGCCGGACATTTCCCAGTTGGTGAACCCGGCCGGGTTTTGTCCGCGCGACATCTGCAAATCCTTAATGGCTGGCAGAGGGTGATGCTGACAATGAACAGCAGTGGAACCGGTTCCGGTCTGGAAAGGTTGCGGCTGGGCCGCTCCTATGCTGCAGAAAGTGCCGAAATAATGCTGGATCCGCTGCTGCTGGAAGCCGAAAAAGTAACCCCTAGCGGCGTGGTTACCAGGGTGCCGGTTCGCATTAGTGGACTGAGTGAAGGATTGCTTGCGAAGAGACGGATTTCAATCAGCCTGCAGCCTGCCTCACTGCCTGAAAACCCGGGTGGAGAGCAAAGTGCGGCCAAAGTTTTTCGCCTGTTGCTGCGCGGCTTAATTGATCATCTAACGCTTTCGGCGGCAGGTGCTCTTCAATTTGAAAATAGGGCAGTTCGGGTTATCTACTCCGGTGGTGCCGGAGAAGCGGGCTATCTTGGTCTTAAACTGGCCCCGATTGCTGCTGAGGAGGCTCGGTGCTGGCTGGCCGCTCTGGCCGGAGATCTGCTTTCCGGCCCTCATGCCTACCTGCTGCCCTGCGAAGCGGTGTTTGTCGATTTTCATCGCTATCTTAAAACAGCGGTCGTCGGTGAGGACAAGTCAGATATTGGCACAGTTGGCATCGGAAAAGCCGACCCACCCGATCTGCTGTATCGGCCCGAGGGCATAAGAATCGCCTCGAGGATTAGAGATCTGGCTGCTAACGATTTTGCATCATTTAGCAGCCTCTACGGTCCGGTGCCTAAACCACGTAACTACCGACCACCGGCAGCTGATGACTTAACAACTATGATCGAGCGCCGCTTCAGCCGGCTGTTTGCGTTGATCCTGGAAAAGGAGAATTTCTAATGATGCCTGCCGCTTATCAGAAGCCAAAAATCCTCCGTAACCCGGCCCTGCATCAAAGTCATATTCTAATTGAAGCTTCCGCCGGAACGGGAAAAACTTTTACAATCGAGCATCTGGTGCTCGATCTGGTGATCAGCGGCCGGGCTTCGATCGAGCAGATCCTGGTTGTTACCTTCACCGATGCGGCCACCCGGGAGCTGAGGGAGCGGATCAGAAGTTTAATCCAGGCGGTTTGCGACTGCACTGCAGTGCTGCCTCCGGGAGCGGCCGACAGCGATTACTGGCTGATCGATGACGAAAGCAGATCCCGGTTGCGTGAAGCCCTTTTCCGCTTTGATGGAGCATCGATCTCAACTATTCATGGTTTTTGCCACGGAGTGCTTACCGAGCAGGCTTTTCTCGGCGGGCGATTGTTCGAACAGGTTCATGCCGATGGGCGAGAAGTTTTCGGGCAGGCTTTTCGGGAGGAGCTACGGGTGGCGCTTGCCGAAGCGGGGCCAGTCGGTGAAAGTCTACGATCTTGGATTGGAGAAGAAAAAAAGATTGCCGATCTCGAAGATTTTCTCTTTTCCTGTTACCGCGAAGGCAGTCCGCAACGCTGTCCGGTCACTCCCCTTTGGGAACCTGAAGAACTGCTCAAGTCTTTGACGACACTTCCGGCTCCTGAAGCGCTCAAAGCAGCCGGGCGCATCATTTACTCGAAGAGTCAGGCCTTAAAGAGCTTCGATGCCATGATCGGTGATCTTTTTGCCCTGGTTGAAACTGTGAGGCTGGAAAATGAACCTTTAACTGTTGCCGCAGATTTTATTAAATGGGCGAGCAAAGAAAGGACTATCGAAAAAAACAAAGCTTCCGTGATTGAGCACCTTTACCGGGCAGGATCAACAGCAGAGGCTCCGTCAGTTTTGCAGGAGCTGGCATCACTGCTGCGCCGTATTGAAGAGCGCTGCCTTAATGCGGAAAGTTTTATGGTCTACCGCTTTCTGCCACGAGTCAGAAAGCGTTTGCAGCTGCGTAAAAAGGCGCTCGGCCTTCTTGATTACGACGATATGCTGCTTGGTGTCCTTGAGGCTCTGCAGGGTAAAGATGCTGCAGTCCTCAGAGCGGCCTTAAGAAGACGCTGGACCCACGCCCTGGTCGACGAATTCCAGGATACCGATCCGGTGCAGTGGGAGATCTTCCGCCGCATTTTTGTCGACGAGGCCGAAAAGCACCGCCTGTTTCTGATCGGCGACCCGAAACAGGCAATTTATGGCTTCAGAGGCGCAGATCTGCACACCTACGATCTGGCCCGCCGCTATCTGCAAAAGACGGATCAAGCTGCGCTCCTGCCACTGACCGAAAACTATCGCTCCACCGGGCCGTTGATTGAAGCGTTAAATCGGCTATTTTTAATTGCCGATGAAGAAGGAGCTAGTTTTTTCAGCGGTCTTAACCGCTATGATAATCCTGTCCAGTCTGGGGATCAGAATCGCTGTGCCTTTGAAGAAGGCAGGGAGGCGGTACCGGTTCAGCTGCTAAATCTTTATACTACGGGGAATAAGCTGAACGCTGCGGCAGTGCGGGAGGGCTTGAACTATTTTTTTGCTGAAGAAATTCGCAAACTGATTGACGAAAAAAGCGGGCTGAAAACAACAGTGGGGGGTAAAGAACCACGCCCCCTTAAGCCCAGTGATATCTTTATCCTGACCCGCACTGCCCGCGAGGGGCTGGCTATAGGACGTGCCTTAAGGAACTTTGGGATCCCCCACGCCTATTACAAGCAGGATGGCCTTTTTCAGACTGATGAAGCCTTGGATCTCTACTGCCTGCTGGCGGCGATCGACCGACCGAACGAACCGGCAACCAGAATGGCTGCCTGGCTGACTCCTTTTTTTGACATACCCCTAGAAGATCTGCCTGCCTGGCATGAAGCAGGTATTAACCACCCGCTCTATAGCTTACTTTTGCGTTGGAAACAGTTGGCCGACAATCAGCAATGGTCCACCTTTTTTGATCTAATCCTGACCGAGTCGGGTTTGGGCAGACGCCTTATTTTTTGGAGCGAAGAGCGCTTGCTTACCAATTACCTGCACCTCTTTGAGTTGCTCCAGGCCGAGGCCTATCAAAAACCGGTTACTCTGCGCGAGCTGGCTCGGGAACTGAAGGCCAAGATCGACGGCCGCAGCCTGGCCGAGGGGCGTGAAGGCAATATCCAGCGGTTGGAATCAGATCAGGAAGCGGTACAGATTCTGACCATGCACAAAGCCAAGGGGTTGGAGGCTGAGGTCGTTTTTATTGGTGGTGGCTTTACTGATAACCGGAGCAGAAGTAATGATACCGCAATTTACCACGTTGACAACGAACGGCGTTTGCATGTCGGTAAAGCAATCGGCGCTCTGGCTTCACTGATTAAAGAAGAAACCCGGCAGGAGAACGAGCGGCTTCTCTACGTGGCCCTGACCCGGGCCCGGTCGAGACTTTACTTGCCTTTCTTTGGTGCTTCAGGCGATTGGGAGAAGACCGAGGAGCAGCGGAATGACAAATTTTCGAGCCTGGGGAATATGTATGCTAAATTGCAGCGCCAGCTGGACCTGTTGGCTGATCAGGGGCAGTTTGAAGACAGCCATGATCTTTTTCGGTTGCGGCCGCTTTGTTGCCGTCAAGAGCACCGCCGGCAGAGTCAAGATCAGGGTACATTTTCGATCTGGCAGACAGAAAAACTGCTTGAACTGCCTGCTTCAAGCGCAGTAGAGGCAGCAAGACTGGCGACAGAACACCGGGGAGTTTTACTGACCAGTTATACCAGGATTAAGAGTGCTGCTGAAACTGCTCTACCGGTAGAGGGAGAGGGAATCGCATCACTGTTATTTAGCGAAGGGATTGATTCTGCGGCAGCGCTTTCACTTCAAGAACCTGATCAGCAGGAGTTGCCGGGCGGAAGGGAAACCGGTATTTTCCTACATGCCCTGATCGAAAATATCCCCGCAGCTGAATTACTGGACACAACATTTACAGATTGGATGGCACGGGACACGGTGATAACGAGGGCCGAAAAGCTGGCCGCCAGGTATGGTTTTAGCCCGGAATATCTGCCTGCTGCCCTGAAACTGGTTTTTAGAGCGCTTACCGCACCACTTAACCTCGTCAGTCGTGAAAAGACAGCTTCGCTTAAGTTACCTTCCGGTTTAGCTGCTGCTGAGCGAGTCAGAAAAGAGATGGCTTTTACTTACCCGATCCCCGAAGCAGATCACCCGCTGCTCGGCAGCTCCCGGTCAGCAAACAGCCCGGTGCAGGCGCTTCCCTATGAGGTGGGTCGTGGCTATCTGCAGGGTTTGATTGACTATCTCTTCGAGCACGAAGGAAGAGTTTACCTGCTGGACTGGAAAAGCGACCGACTGGCCGATTTTGGACCGGAAACCATAGAGCAGCATGTGCAAAATAATTATAGTCTACAGGCCGGTATTTACAGTCTGGCGGTAGTTCGCCTCCTTGGCCTCGGTTGTGAAGCAGACTATGAGGCCGGTTTCGGCGGTATCCTCTACTTCTTCATGCGCAGTTTGCAGGCAGGAGAAGGAGTCTGGTTTTCCCGCCCCGGTTGGCTGGATCTGTTAAAACTTGAACGAGAGCTCTTACAGCGTAACCAGTGGGGCGGAGCGGTTATTGCCCCGCCACCGGGAAACAGAGGCGGGGGAAAAATGGAGGCGAACAGGTATGAAGGGTAAGCTGTCAGTAAGCCCTTATTATCCCTTTCCGTCCGACCTGGTTGAAAAGGTTGAAGAGCTGGATTTGGGATTGGAAAGTCTCTTTATGGCCTGGGATCTGTCAGCGTTAGTTGGTGAAAAAGAATCGCATTTGCGCCGGACAGTAAGCATCCTGGCGTTGGCTTGCCTGCTCGCTGCCATTGAAGGTCATACCAGATTACCGTTACAGGATCAGCAGCTCCCTGCTTTGGTCCTGGAGCAGCTGGCGATTAACGAAGGTGATCGCGAGGTTCTTTGTCAATTGCTTACCGCGTTGCCGCTCTGTTTCGAACAACATGAAATGGTGGGCTTAGCCGCTGTTTTTGGCCCTGCCGGCGCTTATCGGCCTCTAATCTATGACCGTGACAGCCTCTACTTACAAAAATATCATTTGCTCGAGGGCCGGGTAAGCGCCGCGCTGCGTGAGCGCATTAATTGGTGGCCTCCTGATGATGGTGATCGTACTGCAGAATTAATGCCTGGTCAGATTGACGCAGCGCTACAGGATGTACTGCAAAACTCACCGCTGGTGGCAGGCAGAATGATCAGCCTTGATGATGAGCAGCAACTGGTCGTAAAAAGGACCCTGGAAGGAAGGTTAACCGTAGTCAGCGGCCGACCCGGCAGTGGAAAGACGGCCATTGTCGCCGATCTGTTGCGGGTAGTCGCTCGCCTTCAGCACCTGCCACTTGAAGCGATAGCCCTGGCAGCGCCCACCGGCAAGGCTGCTGACCGGATTCGTGCTTCGATCATCCGCCATCTGGCGGCGATCGCCGATCCTTCAGAAGTCGACCGAAAGTTGCTTGAAAACTGCCCTCCTGCCCAGACCCTGCACCGCCTGCTCGGCTATTCTCCGGCCGAGGAGCGCTTTCGCCACTCAGAGCGTAACCCCCTGGCCGAAAAGCTGATCGTCGTCGATGAGAGTTCGATGCTCGACCTGGCTTTAATGGGCAGCCTGCTGAGGGCCCTGCAGCCGGATGCGAAGCTACTGCTGCTCGGTGATGCGGATCAGCTCCCGCCAATCGATGCGGGAGCCGTGCTGCGCGATCTCTGCCGTTCAAAACAGGCAGCGGCAAGGGGGCGCCTGGTAATACTTAAAAACAGTTACCGGGCACGAGAAGAAGATTCAGCCGGCGCCAAAATCCTTGCTTTCGCAGCAGCCCTCAACAGTAGAGAATATCTGCAAAAGGAGGGTCTGCCGGGCGCTCCTGCAATATGCACCGAACTGGCGGCACTGACCTTTACCGGGGTGGAAATTTTTACGCCAAACGAAGAGCTCCAGAAACAGGACTTTATGGAAAATTGGCTCAGCAGGCATCTAGGCTCGGCTGATCTGCCTGCTCTCCTGCGCAGTTACAGCTATCATTACAGGGTGTCAGGGTTTGACGAGCAGGATCTGCATGACCTAAAGCGACTCTTTGCCCACTACGAGAGTTTTAAGCTGCTCTGTGTCACCAGGGTTACAGCCGCCGGAGCCGGTTCAGATATCTTAAACCGCTGGTTTCACCAGCGCTGGCTCGCCTGGCTTCGTGACCTTGGTTTGCCTGAGAATGCCGGAGAGATGTCTGTTGGTGAACCGCTGATTGTCAACCGCAATGACTACCGACTGCAGCTTTACAACGGTGATTCCGGTATCGTGCTACCCGTCTCCGTGATGAGGGGAAAAATAAAAAGCCCGCCCGAACCGATGGCTGTTTTTCAGAGGGGAACTAGCTTCAGCGCTTATCCATTGAAGGCTTTAAGCGGCAGGGTTGAGCCGGCCTGGGCGATCACAGTGCACAAGGCCCAGGGTTCAGAATATGATGATATAGCCCTCCTTTTACCGGACAAGTATATCCGGCCTCTTTCGCGCGAACTACTTTATACTGCGGTAACAAGAGCCAGGCGTTCGGTGGTGATTGTCGGCTCAACTGCAGTTCTGGAAGAAGGAGCAATGCGCCCGGTGGACCGCCTTTCGGGTGTTTCCGAAATCCTCGACGCCAGCGATTAAAATGTCAAGGGGACGGGGTTATTGACAACAATTTTAATCTATTAGAATAAGTTGGTCGGGAAAAGATCTTAAAATATTTAGGCATCAAAGGGTTACTACATAAAAATACAATAACTTGTTGTCAATAACCCCGTCCCCTTGACAACAATATGGTATGCAGGGATGTAAAGTAACTTGGCTAAAAGCC
>CAZAKI010000026.1:0-13367 GCA_964485855.1 uncultured Syntrophomonadaceae bacterium
ACAAACCATCTCCTCTAACAAAAAGAATGAATAATCCAATCCCCGGTAAAGGTATAAAAAAAGCGGTGGAAATGGTACTTGGAGAATCCGGCAATAGAGGCAATGGCTTCAAGGGTGAAATCTTCTGCAAGATTACTTTCGATATAATCAACGGCCGGATTGATCTTGGCTCGGTACTGCTCAACCGTTCGCTTTCTCCTTGCGTCGTCTGCCTTCAACCGTGGACTACCCCCTCATTGTGATCTTCTCTATATTAGTTTTGAGTATTTTTTCAAATAAATATGCCGCATTAGTCTTGTTTCCAGGGGGTTGATCGGCTTTTCCTTGCCTAAAAGGGCTGCATTGATCATCGCCTTGCAATTTTTTGCCAGAACCATAACAGCCGCGGAAGCATCGTACTTGTTAGGGCCGCAGCATAAAGCACCATTTTCAATTAATAATACCGCGTTATTCCCTTTTAACCTCGCCGCCACCTCTTGCGCTGATTTTAGAGTCCCGTCATATTTAGCTACACGGGCACACGTGCCGATGATCTGTGCAAAATCATCAAGCAGGGGGCGGGCATTTCTGCCAGTCCGGGATACAGCCAGAATATCAGGATCGGTAGTATGAATAATGGCACTGATATTATCATAACGTTTGTATATTTCCCGGTGAAGCTCTGCTTCTAAAGGCACTCTTTCATATTTATTGCCCTGCTCAAGCTTATCGATGTTGATGCCTTTATAACTAACCCTTGCACCGGGAAAAGGCTCCCCTGCAGTCGTATGATCATAAAGCATAAAACTGTCACCGTTTCTTTCACTGTTAAAAAGATATTTTAGCGGAACTTTTCGATCAAAAACCGGTTTCAATGCCCATTTTCTGACATAACAATCCCTTAAAGCAGCTTCATCAATAGCTTTGTGGTTTGTTCCCCCATCATTTAATTCTACATACCGCTGGCAGGCATAGTCGACACAGTTTTTTTCCAGCTTAAACGCTACCTGAAATGCTTCTTCCATGTCTATGCCAAGGCAAACCGCTCCATGATTGGCAAGTAGGATCGCCCTACCCTCATAACGGGCAAGTGCTGCAACTGCTTCCTTTTTCAGCTTCTGAGATCCGGGCAAACCGTAAGCGGCACAAGCCACCCGCTTACCAAGAAAAGCAGTCGATTTAAGATCTAAGACCGGAATATCCACCCGCAAGGAACTGAGGGCAGAAGCACTTACCTGGTGGGTATGAATAATAAAATTAACATCTTTTCGGTGTTTGTAGATCTCGGCATGGAGATCTTTTTCCGAAGAAGGTATAAGATCTCCGCTATAACTGCCGTCATTGATATTAACAGTTACAATCTCTTCCGGGATTATTGATTCGTAAGCCCTGCCACTGGGAGTGATCACAAACTGCCGGTCGCTGATCCGACAGCTGACGTTTCCCCAGGTACGGGCAACCAACCCTGACTTTAAGAGCTTCTTCCCAGCCAGGACTACTTTTTCACAGGCTTGTTCTATTTCCATAATCGAAGATCCTCCGTCAACCTGCTTTTATTGACCCATGAGCAAAGATCCTGTCAAACCGGGATAACGCATCATCTACCATTTCATCTGTATAAGCAGCATTAGCAAATAAATAGCTACCGGCAAAAGTAACCAACTTTTCAGCCATGTAGGCTGCTTCTCCCGCTGATCATTAATTATAGGTAACCTCAAGACTGACATCCTGAACCAGGATCGAGCGCCCATCGGCAGCCCCGTTATTGGTTATGCCTTCATATGCCAAAACAAATTGCGCATACCTCCCTCCGGCTGTAGCAACTGCTTGAAGATAATCTCTGAGTTGATCATTGCTAAAACTTAAATCGTTAAAACCGGGACGAAAACCGCGGATAAAACTGGTGGGTGAAGAGAAGTCCGCGGAATCCAGGGAGCTGCCATAATTAGTAGAAGAGATTCTCAGGTTACTCGAATAAGCAGCAGGGGTGCCAACAGCAGTTCCTCGCATATTTAACCGGGCGCTGATTATATTTTTCCCGGCAAGCTCACTGATATCAAAGCTGACAAATCCTTTTACTTTTATATTGGTTGCCAGATCACCAACATAAAAAGAGGGAGCTCCACTACTATCAGAAGATTTAAAGACAGGGCCGTCTTCATTCACTTGTCCGGTCAACGTGGTAATCGGGTCATAGCTGCTAGTCATTTCCGGGCGATCTTCGGGCTCCGGTAAAAGAGCTATTTGGATAATCTTCGTGTCGCATGACCCAAATGGATCAGTGGCACTGATCGTCAACCGCACATTTAAAGCTTCAAGATTTCCAGCAGGATTAGAAGGTGAGCGCCAGACAAAAACAAACGGCTGAAGATTTTCTGGTGCTCCTTCAGCAACCATGCCCGGCCCAACCCGATCAATAATACCGTGAGTAGCTTCAACCTGAAAGTCAAGATCTCCATCGCCTTCATATTCAACGTTTACTAAAAATCGATGAGTATCCTCTTCATAACGCATGGGATATGACTCATCAGGATGACCAAGCAGATCTAGAACATCCATACCGACGACCAACAAGATATTTACAATTCGCGGACCGGCCGGCACTGCTTCACCATCCGTGTCAGCTTCGCCTTCACCTTCATCTGGCTCTGTTTCGCTGCTAGCATCTGTACCATCCTCATCCTCATCGCTAGCAAGGGCCGATTCGTCGACAACACTATCCCCATCTGTCCCTGTTCCGTCAGAAAAAGCACCTACTGCGATCCCGGCAAATAGTTCAAGTTCAGCTTCTGCACTGCCTTCAGTATTAGTGGCCAACGCCCTGAGCAAATAGGTTTCGCCTTCCTCTAATAAAACTAACGTATGGTTAGCAGCCATTTCTCCAACCCCATCATTGCGGGTAAATGTAACCTGCGGTTCTGGATTTCCTTCAACTGCTGCCGCTACTACCACCCGATATAGCCCGGTTTCCGAATTGGGTCCAACACTTTCTACAACTGATAGGGTTAATTCCGGTTCTAGAGCTGAAGGAAAAATCATCTCTTTAAATGGACTGAGAAAAAACAGTAAAACCAGGATAAAGATCACTAAAACAATCGTAATCGGCAACAACACATTTCCTTTTTTTGCTTTTTCCTGAACTTTTTCCATGTTTAACTCCTCTCATCATTTTAATAATATGCAAAACATTCCAGGATTACTAGCCCCTGACCATTTTCCGACCTACCCGACCGGTCAAAACGACTGGATCGTAAACCGGCGAAAATGGCGGAGCATAGGCTAAATCTAATTGAAAAATCTGATCCAAAGTCATGCCTGCTGATATCACTGCAGCGTAAACATCGATTCGTTTTACACTGTCTGCCGGGCCGGCTATCTGGGCGCCAAGCAAACGACCTTCTTTTTTATCGGCAATTAAAACAAAAGTCATCGGCCCCTGGCCTGGATAATAGTGAGCACGGCTATTAGCTTCTACCTTAAATTTAAAAGCATCAAAACCACCCTTCAAGGCTTCAGCCAGAGTTAATCCAGTGCGTGCCAATCCAAGATTGCCAAATTTAGTAATAGCAGTGCCCAGCACTCCGGGAAAAGGTTCCCTGCCGCCGGCGATGTTTATCCCAGCCACCACCCCTTCTTTATTTGCTTTTAAAGCCAGCGGTACATAGACCGGCTGACCGGTAACAATATTCCTGGTTTCAACGCAATCGCCGGCAGCATAAATGCCGGCAATGCTAGTCTGCAGGTAATCATTTACCTTGATTGACTCTCTTACACCGGTTTCAATACCACATCTTTTTGCCAAATCACTATTCGGCTCAACCCCTGCTCCAACTACTACCAGGTCGTAATAAAGCAAACCCTTGTCAGTTGTAACCTCAACCCTGTTATCTGAAGCTGTAATTTTTCGCACAGAGTGCTTTAGTTTCATGATAATTCCCTGATCAGCCATTACAGAAATGATCAGATCAGACACTTCCTGCTCAAAGGAACGTGAAAGACTAGTGCGACGATGGATCATATGGGTCTCGATCCCCCGCGAGTGAAGAGCTTCAAGCATTTCAAGCGCTATGTAACCTCCACCGACAACAGCGCAGCTTCTCGGTTTTTTTCTTTCTATAAAATCACGCAGGATTAGAGAATCATCAAGGGTATGAACTGTATAAATCAGATCCGATGGACTGTAATCGATTTCTGCTTTTATTGGGCGGGCTCCCGTGGCGATCACCAGGTAATCAAAGCTCTCTTGGCCTTTATTGCCTTTTGAATGATAGGTGACAATTTTCAAGTCAGGATCGACAGCTGTAACTTCGTGCTGCATCCTTAAATCAAGTTTTCGCTTGCCAACCGCTTCAGCAGGAGTAACCGTTACCAGGTCGTCAATCTTCGGCACCAGTCCTTCTACGTGGTATGGAATACCGCAGGCTCCGTACGATATATAGGAACCCTTTTCAAAGACTATCACTTCCCAATCCGGTTTTTGTCTTTTTACCTGGCTGGCCGCACTCATTCCAGCGGCATTGCCTCCGATTACAACCACTTTAGCCACTTATAGCACCTTCTTTTATTGATTTTCTTGTATGCAGTGCTTATTCAGATTAGTGTCCCTTATTAATAAATTTCTACTGCTCACTCTATATTCCTCTACTTGAATGAAAAAGTTGTGCTTCATTATGTATAAATTACCTCAGAGGAATGAATCGAGAATGCACTGGGATAAACAATTGAAGGGAGACACTAGATCCTGCCTACAGGAAAATATGTTTACTACACTGCTAGATTTGGGATTCAATGCTTATCGTATGGAATAAGCTTGTGATTAATGACTTACCGTATTAGCGGCAAAAGGATAGCATCAACGAAAGATAAAAAGGCTCCGCTAAGAAAACACTATCAAGTGCAACCTGGTTATTAAAGAGTATCTAAGCCCCAGCGGTATCTTCTGTTTTGACGTAAAACATCAAGTTGGCAGTTAAGGCACAGACCGTTATGACAGCAGATGGGATTACCACATTCCGGGCAAAGCCATTTAGACTCCTGGCCGGTAAGAAAACTTTCCATGCCCTGTCCCTTAATCTGTTGCAGGTTATCAATCATGCTCAGGTGGTATTTAATACGGTAGCGCTGATCAAGGCTTTTTAGGCGTTTGCAGGGGAAATCATCACATTGATGGCAAAAACGCAACCAACCTTCGCCCACTTTTTTGCAGTGTTCTTTCATGTGGAGGCAATATTTGCCGCGCGGGATACAACCCGGGCAGGACTTACGGTTAAAGCCCTTTTTCTTCAGATCATATTTTTCAGCCTGATAGGCGATACACAAACCACAATTCATCCCACAAGGGGCAATTAAAAACTCTTCCATTAAAAACTCTTCCATTTGATTCTTCACCTCAACCAGCGTTGCCGGCAACATTAAAATTACCAATCAATTTTACCAGAGTAATGTGTCAATTTTATACTAATACTTTTAATGAAAATTGTTCAGGGAGCTAAGAATTGTTAATCAGCAACTCCCAAAATTGCCTGGGAAATCTGTTTGATTATTTTTCAAGAGCAGGAACGAGGAAATCAAATGCTCTACTTAGATCAACTCGTTATATTCTCGCTAAAATATTTTTCATCTATTTGCTTTTCTAGATATTCCTTCCCGGCAAAACGACCGGGAGGTGCGCTGTGTAAAGCGTAGCCACCTAAAAATGTACCTCCGCCCCTTTCCACGATTTGACGAATGCTATCATAAACAACTTTAGTACCTGATCCCTTTTGATCCGCCTGAAAAGTGATTACTTTTACCATTTTCCCTTTAAAATCAGCATTCTGCAGAAAAGCATTCATCGCCGGGGTGGTTTTGCCGCCCCAAATAGGCGTCATCAGGTGAAGGGCACTGTGTTTATCAGCTTTTTCCCAGGGATCTCCCATCAGTTCTGAAGTCTTGCCGGAAACTGCCTGGTAACCGCTTTTGATAAAACCTGTCAACCCCTTTCGTCCTTTTGCTTCAGTAAGTTCGATTAATTCTGCTTCCAGTTTTTCTGCGATGTACTCGGCCCCGGTTCTGGTATTATTACTTCTTGAATAAAAAACTACACCTGAAGACATAATAAACAACTCCTCTTTTCTATGATTTCTATTTGATTCTATCACGGCATTCTAGTCAGATTATTAAAGAAACGCTTAACACCGCAAAAAAGGTTATTGGCAACTTTAGGGCTGAAAAATTATCACTCTGTTGCACTCAGCAAGGCGTTTTCGATTGCCTTTAGAATTACCTTGGAACTGGTGGTAACGCCGCTAATAATGTCTACCTGTAATGATTGCGCTTCAATAACATGATCGGTGATTACTTCAGCAGCTTCGCCCTGGCCGTGCCGATGGTCCAATTTGATCACTGTAATCCGGTGATCCCTGACCGTGACTTCTACAGTGGCGCCAACCCACATGGTTTCGGAGGAACCGGTGTAAGTTCCGTCGGGAATTGTCACAAGATTCACTTCACCGATCGTAATCTTTTCCACAGCCTCGCGGTAGTTGTTCAAATCGAAAAAATATTTGGCGGCGAAAGCCCCGCCAATAAACAAGATTGCTGCAAGAAAAATAAATATAATTTTTTTGTATTTTTTCATTTGACTTTTCCTTTTTATTTAATCAAATACCCATATTCCTGAGGATTCGGGCCAATACAAATAGGCGCTCACTGATCAGTTCGTCATCCTTGCTCAGAGTCTGGCTGAACAGTTCGATATCCCCATCAATCATATCGTTTTCTGTACAAACCGCTAGACTCATCGCATCACCCTGTAGACCGATCCGATCAATCACCGGTTCCTGAGGATCGTAGAGTTTTTCATGGCGATAGGCCTCCTGAAAATATTGCTTAGTCCGGCAGATCAAAATAGCCAGGTCAAGTACACGATGCATAGGCAGTTCTTCAGATTGGCGAGACCATTTTCCTCCGGTATGCCGCCAGACCTTAGCCGAGATATCAAGCTTTCCCCGGTCGTTCCATTGAGCCAGGCCCAGCGATAATCCTTTAGCGTCAGATTTATAAGCGTTACGACCGTCTACTTTATCGTAATCTTCAGATACAATGACCGGTTTGTGTTTTAATGTTGTGGGGATCTTCACTTTTTTCACTCCCTATGTTAGTAATTTACAAACTCATTAATTTACTAATTTAGTATAGCACGTGATTAAGCAAGAGTCAAATGTTTTCAGCAAGGGCTATTTTTAAGTAAATATGCTGAGAAAGGTAGATGCCAAGCAGACCAAAGAAGACCAAGGATCAAACTGGCCTTTTAGGAATCTTAGTGTTTCATCAGCGCAGGCAAAACATAGCCCGGCCAGTCAAATTCTTCGCCAAGTGATCCACCAAATACTATAACCCAGATTAAAAACAAGGGAAACAAGACAATAGGCGGCGTAACGGTAAAACTTAAGTCAGCTTGGCCAAATAATTTTGCTATAAACAGCGCTATCAAACCCAGAGCACCTGCACCAAATATAATAAGCAGGTACCAATAAATTTTAAACTTCCATATCTTAGAACGTAAAAGTAAAGATTTGATACCAGGCCAACCATGATTAATTACAGTCAAAATCAAGGCAGCCATTCCTGGCCCATAGGCACCAAGGTCTTTTAGCGCATACGGTAACCCTATCAATGGTAACCCTTGCTCTTGCAGGATCAGGGGTCTCCAAGCAATCTTTCTTTTAGCGGTCCTTCAGTCATGTTTTGGAACCAAACATTAAGCTGGTGTTCCCATTAATGCCTCATGGCTAAATCAACCTAGGACAACATATAAAATTCCAGGCTTTCGAAGCAACTCATTTCATTAATTTTATTAAGAAACCCCGGTTTAACCATACCTTTTTGTAGCCTTAACCACGAGTCTAGCAAAGCTTTTCCTCGTAAATGGAGGCTATTGTAAACAACCTAAATCCACTTTAGGATTCCGGCAAATATAAACAGCATAGCAGCATTGACAGCAAAAAGGCTGCCTATGAATTTTTTCTGCCTGGCTTGTGGCCAGTCATAGGCGAAATTTGCCGCTAGGAAGAAAGGTATATAGACTGTTACAAATACTGGGAACGATCCCCACCACGGATAAACCCAGTGAAAAGCATTGGTTTCGGCTAGAAATATTTCAAAGACAGAAAAGAAAGCGGCGTTGCCGAGGGCGAAAACTATCCGGTTATTGACACCTAGGATTTTTAATTTTGGATCTGTAGGTAGAATCTTGGAAAAGATCAATCCGGCTACAGCAAACATCATCGAAAGTTCCCAACCAACTCCAATGAGCAAAAGAAAGCTGGTTCCTTCTGGTACTGTCCACAGAGCGTGACCAGAAAAGTGCTGAATCAGGGCATTAATTATTTCATAGAACCAATGCACCATATAAAGCGAAAGGCCGGCAGCGATCCCTTTCCAGTTCTTGTTGGCTATTTCAGTAAAATAAATATAAACGACAAAAGCAAGAAGGGGTATAAAATACCATTGAAAAGTGTCGGTATTGCGCAGTATTTCCAAAGCCTTAGCAGTCAGTTCGGGTTGGTTTAACATGTTGAACCTCCTCAAAATTACTTTACAACATCTTATTATACTGCGTTTTTTGCACTAATCCTCTGTTAAAAATAAGGTAGGTAAAAACAAAAATAAAAAATAACCATGCTTAAGCATGGTTATTAGCATAACACGATATATATCCTAAATCACTGTAAAATATTTATTTAGAGCAGTAGGCAGCTTCGAAAAAACACTTTTTACAATGATATTCGCACATATGTCTGACAGCAGTGTTTACACAAGGATAATGATTACCTGTTTCAATTTTGTTCACCTTTAGTCTGTCCATACTATCTCTTGTGTTTCTCATCCTTGCTTTCATCTCAATACTCTCCTTTTCAGCAATTGGCTTTTTTGTATAATCTTTTACATTATAAAGAACTCTAATAATGATTATTACAAAGACAATTAATTTTGTAAAGCACTTTTTATCAACTTACCCAACATATTGATCAGGTTGTTCTTGCTGAGCAAAAAAGTAAAATAAATCAGTGCTATTCTTTTTAGTTAAACCTCGTCTGAGCTAATCTTAAATAGTTTAGGCAATTGGTTTACAAATATACCAGGAAGCCCTTTTGTCTACATTGACGACTTTAACTTCAGAAAAACACCTCTCCATCTCGGAAACACAGTCTTTCATCTCTGGTTCAGCATTCCGTATAAAATGAAAATAGTCGCCACCCTCCATCCATTCAATGAAAGTGGTAAAAAGTGAACGTTGGTCATTATAATCGTAAATTACAACGACATTTCTTGCCAGGCGGCTCATCTCAGAGTACATCAACCTTCTTTCTTCAGCCTTTAAACCATGCGCCACATAAGATGCGATGGCAACATCAAAGCTTTTATCAGCAAAAGGCAAGGGTTTAAGAACACTGGCTTGAATAAAATTGATTTCCTTATTTTCCGTTTTATTCCTTCCTATCTCCAGCATCTTTTCCGCCGGATCAATACCGGTTACTGAAAGCCCTTTTTCATTTAAGACCGAACATAAAGCTCCGGTTCCGCAACCAATATCAATGATCGTTACAAAATCAGTTAAATCAAGTTCCTTAGCAACTCCATTAATTATTTCAGTAAAGTATTTTTTCTGGATCTGATAAAACAAGCCATAAACTGGAGCTATTGTGTTAAACATAAAACTGGCTTTCTTCCTGGCCATTAATGATCACCTCTTCTGGTAATAGGCCTTATGTCCTTGAATCCTAACTGAATTATGAACCAGTCTGACTAAAAGCAGCAATACGAAACGTTTCCAAAACTTCCAATAATGATGTCTCCTCTAACCTTTACCAGTGAAGTTTAAAGAAGTTGGCTTCATCTGTATAGGGTGCGGTCAGGTTTTCCAACCTTTTAATTTCTGCTTCACTGTAGAATTTAAACTCCTCAGCAAGCCGTACATTTTCCTCTAGTTCTTCTAAAGTTGAAATGCCGATTATTGCCGTGCAAACTGGGTGAGAAAGGGTATATCCAAAAGCCTGTTTCATATCCTGAATACCATGATCTTTGAAGATACGTCCCACTGCGGTCACCTTCATAACGATTATCCCCAGTTGCAGTTTAACAGCTTCAGGCAGGAGTAGATCTTTGAATGAGCTGTAGTGGATATCACCGGCGTTCAGCGGGAAGAGAATACAGTCAAAGGGATACTCATGGATGCTACGCAGCATTAGGTTTGGGTCTTTATGCCCGGTGACACCGAGATAGCGGATTACACCTTCACTTTTTAGCTTTTCCAAAGCTTTTACCGCCCCGTCTGAGGCCAGGGCTTTGTCAAGATCATTAGCTGACTGCAAATCATGCAGCTGATAAAGATCCAGATAATCAGTTTGTAAACGGGCCAGGCTTTCTTCTACCTGATGCATAGCGCCGTCATAACTGCGTTCACCAGTCTTGGTAGCCAAAAATACCTCTTTACGGCGGGAAGCCATAACCCTGCCAATATTGCTTTCGCTGCCTCCCAAGCCGTAAGCCGGCGCGGTATCGATATAATTAACACCTAGATCAAGAGCGCGATTAATAATCGCTTCCGCATCGCTAGAGCGATCAATCCTTTCGATCATCGATTCACCGCCGAGGCTGAAGATGGAAACAGAGTATCCGGTTTTACCCAGTTTTCGCCTTGGTAACATCTTATCTGCCCCTAATTCTCTGGTTTTTAATGCTCAAAGTCTTCCCTAAGTTATTTTACCATGCCCACTCAAGTATAATTATGTAGAAAAAAACTGAGCCGCTTTACTCTAAATGGCATAAATTTAGAGTTCATTGCAATAGTGCTCAGCTAAATAAAGTGTTCGTCCAGAAAAAAGATTGGCTGCCTACATATCAGGCAGCCACTGATCCCACTGAATCAACAAGCTACTGCTGACTATTCTTCACTGTCTAACCCAGCTCCTGACTTGAAACCTTCAACCTTGGCCATTATTTCCGGAACCATTTCGACAATTTTTTCCAGTGAGCCCCGGTTGGTGAGGGGAATAACGCTTAACTCTTCGTTTTTTACAACCAGGATGGCATTGGGTGCAATTTTGCAACCTACACCGCCACCGCCGCCCTTACCGTCATTGCCTTTATTGTCCTTACCAGCTCCTTCTCCTCCACCGACTCCAAAAGATACGGTGATAATTGGAACCATGGTAATGCTACCTACCTGGAACGGTTCACCAATAACAGTTTCCGTGCTAATAAATTTCTCCAGCTTATCGAATAGGGTATTTAATACTTCACTAGCCATTCCTACTTCCTCCTTTTAATCTATCTACTTTATAATACAGTCATTACAGAAAAAAGTTTCATTACTTCTTTAAGCCTTTTATTATACCTAGGCAGCCGGACTCAAGGTTTTACCGCCTGGTCTGAACGAGGAATGCTTAAGTCGGTTGATCAAGAAAAACCAGCCGACTTTGACTATGATCAGTCCTAACTGCACTCGCCCTTTAAGAATAGATTCAACCACTAAATACTCTTCTTCAAAAACCGGTTCCAGATCGATAAACGTATTTTGACAGCTGTAATTTATGCTGTTCGAAAAAGCCACCAACCAACCGGTATAATGTGGTTCCTCAAAACCGATTTTACCTTTAATGCTCAGTTGATCGGGCTTTACAATTCTAAGAAGGTCTTTGATCAGAACCATTCCCCTTCTCCGAAATTCCTTGTCCAGAATCGCGGTAACCGAAGCCAACTTTTTTTTCTTTTTTTTATTGCTTTTTGTTTTTTTAATTACTGTTTGATCTTTTTTCCCCATTTTTTGTGGATCAATCTTGATCGGTATTCCGAATAGTACCAGTCTTGCCTTAAAATCTTTATTTTCTGCTTCATCCCATTTGCCATCAAAAATAAAAGCTGGTGAACACCTGATATTAAATATAAACCAAGGGTTAGTATCGTAACCACCCTCTAACCGGTAACGAAAAGGCACCAGCAGGATGAAAATGACTAAGAATAAAAACAGCAGTAACAGGATAACAACAATGTAAAGCAAGGTAATGACAATATGCATTAGGAGTAAACCTCCATCAGGCCTGGCCTGGAATAATTCTCGCAAGAAGTGGACGGCTTTTCCTTAAGCGCCTTCCGGCTGCTTTGGCTAAAATAGCAACACCTTTTTTTGCAGAACTGGAAACAGCCCGGTTGATAGGAATATATGAAACAAAACCAAAAGAATGCTGAAGTATCTGCTTCTGCAAATGCCATAGATCTTTTAAAGGATCACTCTGCTTGGCAGTTTTTAAGGTTGCCAGATGGGCTTTTACTGCCGCAGTCCGGTATAATTCCAGCTCGGGGGGTACTTCAACAGCCAACTGATGTTTAAGATCCCAGTCGATTAATTTTAACTGGTTCAACATCTGCCTGCAGGAACGGCAACCAGCCAGGTGTTCACTCAGGATGAGCGTCTCAACCGGTTCAAGCTCTCCATCAATATATTGTTCCAGTAAGTCATGAAATTTTTCATGCATGCTTTTATACCTCCAGCAGCTCACAGGCTTGCATTTTTTGGCGCAGCATTTTCCTGGCCCGGTATATATTGTTCTTAACCGTACCTAAAGGCCAATCCAGGGCTGACGCAATCTCATCATAACTCATATCTTCGTTATAACGCAGGATTAGAACAATCCTATGTTTTTCAGGAAGTTCTAAGATCAGTTTGTCAATAATGTTTAGAGTTTCATTTTCTATAACCTGTTCTTCAATATTTGTTGCTGAAGCCAGATATGACTGCGGGCTTGCGTTTTGATTATTTTCATTTTCTACTGACCAGTTGCTATCAAGTGAAGTTTCAGCCAGCTGTCTTTTGTTGCTATGATCGATCAATGTATTAATGGCGATCCTTTTTAACCAGGGCAACAGCGGCCGACTCTCATCAAAGGTCCTTAAACCGCGGAAGATCTTGATGAAAACTTCCTGCATCATATCAAGGGCCTCTTCTTTGTTACGAGTATAGTTATAGCAGATTCGGTAGAGGTATGCTTCATAATGACGGAGCAACTGGTTATAGGCATCTCCGTCATTTTTTTTACATTGTCTAATCAAGCTCACTACCGCTGCTTTAACCAGTTTTTCCGCCTCCAAAAAGCAGTCCTTATTATTTATATACAGGAAAGCAGGAAAAATGTTTCATCCTTTTTATTTCTATGGGCTGAAAATTTTAAATATCTTCTTTTTCAATTAATACTTATCCTGTTTTTCTATAGGACTAAACCGACTGCATAATTGTCAACGCAAACGTGGATTAAATATCCCAGGCTCCCGCTCTGCAACAAACCAGAAAGTAATATTCCTGTCATAATAGCAAATAAAACAAGACAGATGAAACGTCCCCGCGTCTT
>CAZAKI010000026.1:13467-24016 GCA_964485855.1 uncultured Syntrophomonadaceae bacterium
CTGGGTTAACTTGTTTGGAAATTTTCTGCATAATCGAGCATATATTCAAAAGCTTGTAAGTTACCGAGGAAATTTAGATGAGGATAGCCCGCTAAAACATTCTTAAAGCGATAGCCGCAGGTCCATCCCTTGTTACCCATAGTTTTAGAGACTCGGTAATTAGCCGGAGAGTCAATTGAACTTTCCGACCGGTGAAATTCATGGGCAGTAAGCGTTGAGCCGGCTTGCCCCAGCATACAATTTTCTAAGAGGGTTAGATCAACATAGCCAAACCGCTGCAACTTATCCGTTAGCCGGCTTTCACCTTTCAATACTCCGGCCATTTCTACCCCGTCAACGGCCTCACAAAGATATAGCATGCCGCCGCATTCGGCATATATGCATCCCCCACCAAGCGCAAATTTCTTTACCTGATTAAGCAATACCTTATTTTGGCTGAGTTCGTTACGAAATATTTGTGGGTAACCTCCGCCAAGATATAAAAGATCGCATTGAGGTAACTCTTTATCGGTAAGTAGCGAAAAATAAACCACCCGACAGCACCTTTCAAAAAGTTGCAAGTTCTCCCGGTAATAAAAAGAAAAGGCCTTATCCCTAGCAATTGCTACAGTAAGGTCTCTTCTTCGCATAACCGGAAAAGGACTGCTGTCAATAGGCGTGAAAATGTCGAGTAATGCTTCAAAATCAATAGTCTTTTCGACTTCCCTGGCCAGGCTTTCGATCTGCTCATCTAAATGCTCTAACTCCAGGCTTTGCACCAAACCCAGATGCCTGCTTTTGAGTATAGATCCCTTCACTTCGGGAATAAAACCAATTACCGGCAGTGATAGATATTTCTCAACCGCCTCTTTAAGCATAAGATAGATCTTTGAGCTAACACCGTTCAAAATCACCGCCTTGATTAATGAATCGGCAAAATCAGTCATCCCCTTAATCTTTGGTATAGCTGAAAACATTTCGCCCCGGGGGGAATAAAGCAGAACAGTAGGGACTCCTAACTCTTTGCCAATATCATAACTTGAATTAGTCCAGGTGTTGGCAATACCATCAAAATAGCCCATAGCCCCTTCAATTATTGTTAAGTCACCATCTGCCAGGGCCAAAGATTGACGCAAGCCGGGTCGACCCTGCAAATGAATATCAAGATTCCCGGCTGTCCTGCCGGATGCTGCGGCAAGAAAGGCAGTATCGATATAGTCTGGTCCGGTTTTAAAGCAAGTTGGCTTATTGCCCCGGTTTTTCAGCGCCCTGATAATGGCCATCGCAACGGTGGTTTTACCACTGCCGCTAGCTGGTGCAGCCAGCATTACTGCTTTCATCGGAAACGACCTTTCATTGTCAGAGTGGTTCTCAGTAATAAAGCAAAATATCATCTAGACGATTGTATTGATCTCTTGCTCAAAAATGTGAAATATTTCTTAGATTAAAATGGATTAAGATGTTTTTTGTGCTTTTGTAATCAAACTTGGAGTTTCAAGAGCATTTCATATTAGGTACTATTTCTTTTACTTCTGCTCGCTTTATCAAGATACATATTATTGTCGGCTATTTTGAAGGCTTTTTCTAAAGGATAGTTTGCACTTTCACTGACGCCTATACCCAACGATATCCCTAACTGCAAGTCAGTTGATTCGCTGTTGAAAGCTTCAGCCTGTAAGCGCACCCTGTTAACAAATAATTCAGCATCTACTTTACCGGTATGCGGCAAGATTAGGGCAAATTCGTCACCACCTACGCGGGCAACAATATCAGAAGCGCGTAGACTATTTTTCAATAAATCTGCACAGGCTTTAAGGTAGCGGTCACCTTCTGCATGGCCATAGGTGTCATTTATATGTTTTAGATCATCTAAATCGGCAGCAATTATCGCGATTGGGTGTTCGCGTGAGCTGTCAAGGCGCATTAACTCATTTTCAAAGTAACGTCGATTATAGAGGCTGGTTAATTGATCTCTGAAGCTTAACTGTTTTAACTGTTGTTCCACCTGCTTTCTTTCGGTAACATCCTGCAATTCAAGTAACCGCCCGAACTCTTGACCGCCAGGGCTCAGGATCGGTGTGTTTGATACGCTATATATCTGTTCACCTAATTTAATTTCATTTTCATCTCTTAGTGCCGCTAATTTTTTAGCAGCACCTGTTTGATTAAAAAGCTCAACACCTTTTTTAACTCCGTAACATAAGTTTTGATCCAAAAGTTTTTTCGCAGCCGGATTACTATTAACAATTCTACCTTGAGTATCCAGAACAAAGATGCAATCGGGTAAATTATGAAACAACAAATCATAAGCCAGGGGGGTGACATCGATCGCTTTTTTACTGGTAAAACCATAGGTAAGTATTGCAGCCATGATGATAAAAGCAATCGGGGTAATATCAAGGAAACCATAGGGTTTAAAACCTAAAACATAAGAAATATTTGCTGCATAAATTAAAAGTGAACCAGCAGCAAACATTCCTACCGGAAAACGACTAGCCCGATCAACCTTTTTGTACATTACGACTATGAACCAAATACCAGAAATCATGATCAGATTGGAATAGATAACGTGAATCCACCAGAATGGCCCGGCTGTTGTCTTAAGGAAATAAAACTCATCGACAACCCCAGCATCGTAAGCTTTGTAGAAAAGAAAATGCAGATCATTGGTGGCAACCAGAATTATTGACATTAAGGGAATAACAAACAGCAGAGCTGTGCTTAATGGATTCAGCTGGCCATCGTTACCTGAATATCGGGCTATAAATAAAAACCAAAGCACAGGTCCAGTAGCAATGCCAAAGTATGCAATGATCACAGACAATTTCAAACTGGAAAGGCTTGCCGATGCTAATTCGAAACCATAGCCTACAGACCAGATAGTAAGTGCCCCCAACAATAATAAGAGGTTTAGCATAGCAGGACTTTTCCGATACCTGATCAAATAAAACAAAAGAGAAAGGGAAACCATTGCCGAGAAAAACATTAAGAGACTAAGCGCATTAACCTTTATGATCAGCCCTCCCAGCAATTTTGTTATATAATTCTACACTGCAGCTGCTGTTCCTTTTTCAAATAAATTTATATGAGGCATATACTATGCCCATTGCTTTAATTTATAATCATAAAAATTATAATCATGAAAGAACAGCGCTTCTTGGCGAAAACTGCACCAAAAACCGCTGCCTTTTTTCCCGAAGCAAGTTACTTTAAAGATTATTTAAATTTTGATTTATCCCCTAAAGCGATCTAGTGATATCACCTTAGGGTCAACTTAAGATGAGATAGAAGATAATACCCAGGGGTAGAATCAAACCAATGTTCGAGATGTTTGAAGTTACCAATGCATCAATCGCTTCCTGAGTATCCTTGATATATCCGGTTCGGTTTTTATGTTTGTGGATATCATAAATCTCAACAAACGAAGTTAACTCGCTAATTGAAGTAATTAGACCAAGAATCCATCCTACGGCCCAAGCAGGAATATTAAAATATAGGATCAGGCTTCCGGCACTGATGCTTAGAAACCGACCGGCAATTAATATTAGACCAATTCCGGCAGCTAAAAACAGCAATCCCCCAAGTAAAGTGCCTCTTTCTGTCCCTGGTGGTAGAGGGGCCGGTTGCCCTTTAACATTATAAAGTCGATCAAAAACTCTGTAGGTTACAAAAAATAGAATTAAACCTGCTGCTAAGCTAAACCCAATGGTAATATTCATTGCTATCAATAATAAGGGTAGCGCTACAGATACAATCCCGAATAATATTTCATCTATAAACCACTTGTTTTTTAAATCAATTTGTTGCCGATAGACAATCACGGTTAAAAGAAATAAAACCCAGTTTATTATATTTGATGAAGCTATATTCCATAGTCCTGCACTAAATACTCCGGCCAAAGCTCCTGCTACCAAAGCTGTGAGTTCAGGAATGCTAGTGGCATATCCAATAATCTGACCTCTGACTTTTGCTGAAAAATTAAAGGTTGCGCTTAAATTGACGATGCCTGCCATGAGAAGGTATTTTACGGAAGCAACTACAGTAACTGCCGCCATGATCAGTATTAGTAGATCTTGAAACAGTAAAATTGTTAACATCCCCTCACCAGTGAATAATATGTAGATTATGTAACATTAATTCAATCATTATCTGCTTTGTAAATATTAAATCATCTGAAACGTTTGGGCAAAACAAGACAGATGAAACGTCCCCGCGTCTTGTACAGGCGCACCCTAAAAAGAGCGCTTCCGGATTAATCCGAAAGCGCTCTTCGATTTTAAAATGTTAGCTATGCTTTAAGCACGAACTACATTTTCGGCCTGCTCGCCGCGGTCACCTTTGACGACTTCGAAAGTCACATTCTGACCTTCATCCAATGTTTTGAAACCGTCTCCCTGTATAGCAGAGAAATGCACAAATACATCTTCGCCGTTTTCTCTTTCGATAAAACCGTAACCTTTGTCTGCATTAAACCATTTTACTGTACCTTCCATTTTACAGCCTCCTAAATCGTATTGTCCAAAAAGCGGAATTTCATCAATCATCTTTCGCACTACCATTATGAGGAGGCTTATGGATGTCTAATAACTTCTACTTTTCACACTTGTGTAAGGGTAACATAAAATCATAAAAAATGCAAACTAACGAAAACTTTTATGCATTCGCATTATTATATAGCGCTAAAACTGAAGGAGTATAATAGACTAAAAACTATACTTAATGGTAAAGAGCAGGAAGGGGCACTGATGAACAAGAAAAGAGGTTTGACCAAATTCCTAGCTGTTGGCGGGACAGTACTGATCTGGATACCAATTGTTTTCACTGTTACTTTGTCAATAATCGGCTCTGCTGTTTCCCACAGATTTTTATGTGATTACCTGATGCCTGCTGAACTTTTTCCGGTTGCATTTGTCGGAGCCCTAGCACTTCTCTGGGCAGCAATGAGGGTGCGTATCCTTCACAAAACACTCGGTCTATTAACGCTGGCCATGGTGATCTTTCTGGCTGGCGGCCAACTGATAGCTGTGTTAACCGGGCTGGCCTCAGGAGCTGTAAAACCGGGAGGTTGGCAGATGGCACTGGCCTTGACCGGAATTGTACTATACACTTTAGCTGTAATCAGCCTCGGCATCACCGGTATTAATTTGATTAAGAAACTAAAGGGGGTTCAATAATTGGGTATCATTATTGTTGCGTTGATCATATTGATAGCAATCATCTACATTTTGTGGAACCAAAACCGCCAGGGATTGGGTAAGAGCAATAAGTTGCGTCAGCAAGCACGCAAGATGTTACACGCTGCCCCCGATGCTGCAGATGAAATAATTGATAGACAACTTCGTGCTTTACAAAAACGCCATCCCGGACAAACCGAAGAATGGTACCTGGAAAAAATAATATATGACCTTGAAAGAGATCGGTAATCATAAACATAATTAAAAAGCCGGAAAAAAATTAGCTTTCCCGGCTTAAAGTAGGTGCGTTTTATCTAACAACTATTACGCAGCAATTTTTTGCATCCTGAACTACAGCATTGCTGACGCTGCCCAGGAATAATTTTTTCAATCCACCCAGCCCCCGGCTGCCAATAACAATTAAGTCATAACCCTTTTCACGGGCTATCTCAACAATCGTATGCGCAGGATGACCTTCTGCCAGGATTGAATCCGCCTGGATATTATTTTTTGCGAAAAATGCAACGGCACTATCGATATATTTCTGGCTCTGATCCTTGAGATCCTCATACATCTGTTTTAAGCGTTCCAAATCCTCCGGAGTAAGCATATAATCCCTACTTCCCCATCCTGACGATGCAATATCCAATTTGCCATCAAACACATGGATAACGGTCACCTTCTCTATTATTGAGCATTCTGCAAGCAGTGCGGCTTTATCCAAAGCCTTCTGACTCTGTTCCGATCCATCGGTACATACTAACATTTTCATTATTTTCACTCCTTTATTAGTTGTTAGCAGTTACCAATCTTCCTGTTATTATTATAATACAAATAGGAATAAATTGTAAGGGATAATATCACATTTGTGAATATTCGCTTCTAATGACATCATATCTATGCCTAATAATTGTAAATAATTAGTATCAATTTAATTTTCTTCATCAAACTACTAGTATTTTCCATAATTGCCAACATACTTCTTAAAGCGATTATTGGTATCCTTGGCCTTCTCTACGCCCGGATTAATAGCTGTTCCCGCTTAGCTGCTGATAATCTTAAATCAAATCATTTGTTGCTCTAATTAGAATATCATCCAGTTTCGTTTTCACAGTTTCAGAAAGTTCATTTTGAACAGGTCCCGAGAGTATCTCAGTCACCTTTTCCCTGGCCCTAGTATAAAGATCAGTTTTGCTACCTTCCTGCATTTCTTCGATCTTTATTTTATCCTGCAGCAGTGGTTGATAAAATTCCTTATCGCGGCAAAGACGGAATGTGCTTTCACGATCCAAAAAGTGACCACCGGGTCCTACTTTGAAAAGATCGTCAAAAAGATTCTTGCCCTCAGAAAAATCGATGCCGCAAGCCAAGCGCCGGCAGCGACGGGCAATTTCCTCATCAATGATGATCTGTTCCAACACCAGGAGCTGGCTGGTTTCAATCTCGCCAATACCATTGACTACATCCACTCCTCCTAATACCAGGGGCAAAGTAGTAATCATTTTTTCCATAATTGCTTCGGGACCAGGCTGACGGGCATCTGTTAAACAACCGGCCTGGGTGTTTGGCAAATTATAATAACGAGCCATTTCACCCATCGCAGCTGTTTGAATAACCATTTCCGGCGATCCTTCCAAGAAGTTCCCGGTTTTGAAATCCATCGTGCCAGAAGCAGCCCCGTAAATCTGGGGTGATCCGGGCTTGATAATCTGAAAGAGCACCAGCGTTGACAAAGCCTCTGCATTCGCCAGGTAAATGTTGGAGAAAAGTCCGGCAGGACCAGTAGAACCACAAGCCGGCATCGGTAATATTAAAACGGGCACCTGATAAGCTAGCAGATCCAGGCATGCTTCGCTCATGGGCCCTTCATGGGTTAAAGGCGCAACCGGGCAATAGCAGACTGAGCAAATTTTTCTCTCCTTCACCTCTTCTTCACTACCACCAAGAATACATTTCATCGCTTCGATTAAATATGGCACTTCTTCAGGGCGGTGTAATTCGTGTTGAATATGTTTTGAGCTATGCTTTAAAGCAGTCAGAAATTCATAAAGTACACGCGAGGATTTTGGAGCGTCGGAAGCAATTACCGGAGGCCAGTTGATCATCCCTAGCTCAATGTTTTCGAACACTCTAGACCCTAGTTCGATATCTTTTGTCGTCCCATAGCGTTTTTGACCACTTTCAAAATCGACGGCGAAGCTTGCTGTACCATCAAGAGTATAGGCTGTATACGCTGAGGGCATAACAAAATCATAATCTTTATTACGAGCCCCCAGAGTAAACTCCTTTGGAGCCGTTTTTAAAGCTTGTTCAACCATACTTCGATCAATACGGGCTAGAGAATTTTGATAATCAATTCTGGCCCCGGCCAGTTCAAGCTGCCTCAACACTAATTTGCTGTGAAATCTAACCCCGACTTCAGCTAGAACCCGCAGACTTTCCAGGTGGATTCTTTCCCGGTTTTCTTCCGATAGAACGATATATTTCAATTCTCTACTTCCTTCCGTAATTCTAAATACAGGCTTGGTGGTAAACCCTTTTCCTACCCTCAATATCATTATAAACAACCAATGAACAAAAGGGTATATAATTAGTCACAATTTACAATCAAAAGTGATGAAGGAAAAGATAATATCGGCAAGTGCTAAGCTATTGATCTTATATCAAGGCAACCTTAATCTTACAAAATAAATGGGCAGGGCAGATTTCCTGCTGGTCACTTTAATTATTGTAAATTTCTTGGATTAATATGATAAGATCAATAATATGAAAAATTTCTGATCTGTTCTGTGCACATAGTTGATCTGTTTGTTAATGGAGGTAGAAAATGCAGTATCGTAATTTTGGGAAACTTGATATCAAAGTATCGGCGCTTGGTTTCGGAGCGATGCGTCTGCCTGTTTCGAATGGAGCTATTGACGAGAAAGAAGCAATAAAGATGATTCGCTACGCTATCGATCATGGCCTCAATTACATCGATACAGCTTATATTTATCATGAAGGTAAGAGCGAAAACCTGATTGGTAGAGCTATAAAAAACGGTTACCGGGATAAAGTTCATCTGGCAACCAAACTGCCCAGCTGGAAAGTTAAAAGCAGCTCAGATTTTGATCGTTTTTTTAACGAGCAGCTTAACCGGCTTGGCGTTGACTATCTCGATTTTTATTTGCTTCATGCCTTGGATAAAAAGGAATGGCCTAAACTTCGCGATTTAGGAATAATTAACTGGGCCGAAAAAGCAATTGCTGATGGGCGTTTTCGTCATCTTGGTTTCTCTTTTCATGATAACAACGCGGTCTTCAAAGAAATAGTAGATGCATACCAGTGGGCTATGTGCCTCATTCAGTATAACTACATGGATATAAACACTCAGGCTGGAATTGATGGATTGCGCCATGCAGCTAAGAAAGGACTTGCTGTTGCTGTAATGGAACCCTTACTCGGTGGCAGACTTGCAGAACCGACTCCTTCTGTTCAATCAGCTGTCTGGAATCAGGCAAACATCCAAAGAACGCCGGTCGAATGGGCGCTGCAGTGGCTCTGGAACCAACCGGAAGTATCTATTGTTTTAAGCGGAATGAGTACCATGGAACAGGTAAAAGAAAACATTGCTTACGCTTCAGCATCAGGTGTCGGCCAGCTCAAACCTGATGAACTTGCACTCTTTGATCAAGCCCGGTTGATGCACGAGTCATTAACAGCCATACCATGTACCAAGTGTAGTTACTGTATGCCCTGCCCGTATAAAGTAGATATCCCCGAGAATATTAGCAACTACAACGATGCAGGCATGTATGACCGGCTTGAAGTTTCACGCGAAAAATATAATTCCTGGAAAGTTGATCCTGATAAGAACCATGATAAGAGCGTTGATATTCGGGCCGCCTGCTGCACCGGTTGTGAGGAATGCGAGTCAAAATGCCCCCAGAATATTCCTATCAGTAGATGGATGACTATAATACATGAAGTAATGGCTGAAGACAAACCTTTCAAAAGGAAACTGTAAGTACTGGTCTGTATAAAAAAGGAAAACTACTTGAACCCTAACAGAAATGGCCATACACGGCTATTGTTATTACAAATAATCTAAAAGTTTTTATCATCAAGGATAATCAAGTTTAGGAGTAAAAAAGACTAAAATGGAAATCACTTACAGCCTGGCAATTAAATTATTTGCGGCTCTGGCTATCGGTCTTCTGATCGGTATTGAACGGGGCTGGAAAGAAAGAGAAGAGGATGAAGGAGACCGCATCGCCGGAATTCGCACTTTTAGCTTGGTCGGCCTGCTAGGCGGGGTTTCAGCTTTGATTTCTATTCAGATCACCTTTTGGTTTTTTATAGGTTCATTTATTATGGTTTCTATTTTAATTATTGTGGCGCACATCCTAGATCATCGAACTGACAAAGACGTTGGAACCACGACTGCATTCGCAATGATGCTATCCTTTGTTTTGGCTGCCTGGGCTGCTTATGGTCATCAGATTCCTGCTCTGGCTGTTACTGTAGTTGTTATAGCCCTGCTTGGGTATAAACCGGTTCTGCACTCATGGCTTAGAAAAATTAAACCAATAGATTTTTTTGCTGGAATTAAACTGCTGGTTATCTCAATAGTTCTTTTACCACTACTGCCCAACCAGGGCTATGGTCCCTGGGAATCTTTAAATCCTTATTGGACCTGGTGGATGGTGGTTTTAATTTCTGCCATCTCTTTTTTTGGATATATTATTATTCAGATTGCCGGAGAAAAAAAAGGAGTAATCTTAACGGCAATCAGTGGTGGACTGATCTCTTCTACTGCAGCCACTGTTAGTATGGGCCGTTTCGCAAAAAATCAAAAAAGCGACTTTCTTTTTTACAGTGGTGTCCTGCTGGCTTCGGCAATTATGTTCGGTCGGGTTATTATTGAGGTTCTGGTTGTTAACCCAGAAATACTTCGTCTATTATGGATCCCCCTTGCCACCATGTTTTCTGGCCTTATCCTGCTATTCGCCTGGTATTGGCGCCTAAAGTGTCATGAAGATAATGAAGAACAGCCCCATATAGAATTTAATAATCCATTGCAGCTAGGGATGGCTTTTAAATTCGGATTATTACTGACTGTAGTTCTTTTCATGTCTGCAGCCATGCAAGAATGGTTCGGCAGTTACGGAGTTTACGCTCTTTCAGTATTATCAGGGCTGATTGATGTCGATGCCATTGCGCTTTCACTTTCCAAATCTGCAAAACAGGATTTAGCTTTAGAAGTTGCCACTCTTGGTATTCTTCTGGCCTGTCTGACAAATACTATTGTAAAGGGTCTAATCTTTGCTTTTATTGCCGGATTCAAAGATAACTTCAAATTGCCTCTTTTAATGTTAGTTGCCCTGGTTCCAGGGATATTAGTGGCTATATTATTA
>CAZAKI010000026.1:24116-27505 GCA_964485855.1 uncultured Syntrophomonadaceae bacterium
GCCTCTTTTAATGTTAGTTGCCCTGGTTCCAGGGATATTAGTGGCTATATTATTACTTTAATCAAACAGGGTATGCATCACCAGGGTGGAAATAAAGTTAACCGGTAAAACTAAGACTGATTTGGCCAAAGACCTTAAAAAAATGAGTATGCCAAATAACTTATTCCTCAGTCACGCTTATGTAGATCAAGCCTGCCAGACAGGTGGGCAGCATAATTATTACAGCAAATCTACTTTTCCACTCTCATTGACACATCTCGGGGCAGAGCTAATCCGCAAGCAACTTCAATCGCTTTCATAATAGCAGTGGGAACAGGACAGGCTGAATGCTTCAAACTATTTTTGGCCGCCTTAAAAAGAAGCGATTCGCCAAAGGGTAGAAAGATCTCCATCATCCCTTCTGACTGTGGATAATCCTCCGCCAGGGCCATGACGTGAGGGCAGTCGCTGCTAATGTTCAAGGTAACCTTTTGGCTGTCATCTAAAACTGCTTCCACATCTGTCACAAAGCCGCAAACTCCGGCCTCAACTTTTGTTCTTGCCATAATGATCATCTCCAGGCTTCTATAATTTTAGCATTATCTTAACTGATCTAGGAGACAACAGCAACTAGAAAACCCTTAATAGTCAATATGCTCTTATACAAGGTTAACTGCCAATCATATAATTATCGCGTCAAGTATTTGTAGCGCTATAACCAGCATCTTTACTCGGCGTTTATGCTATAATAAAAAAACAACGAACTAAACAGACAATAGTCCACATTTAAAAAGATCCTGACATCTAAAGTTACTGCAAATAATCAGCCAATCACCCAAAGATAAAATCACAATGGAGGTAAATATTTGATGGAACAGCTTTATGAAAAGGTGCACAAAGTAGCTGCTTTGGTAAAACAAAGCAACTACGCTGTTATCTTAACCGGATCTGGTGTGTCAGATAAAGAAGATGATGTTAATTTTCGCAGCCCGGGAAGTGGTATGTGGACAATGCTTGACCCCGATGATTTTACAATTAATCGATTCAAAGAAGACCCAAACACCTTTTATGAAGTTGGTGCCCCCTTTTTCAGCATGCTGGAGGATATACCAAGTGAAGGGCATAAAGTAATTGCCAAGCTCGAAAATAAAGGCCTGATTAAAACAGTAATTACAAAAAATGTTGATGGTTTTCACCAGGAAGCAGGCTCAAAAAATGTTCTTGAAATATATGGAACCTTAAGGAGTGCAAGCTGCACAAGCTGTGATTATCAAGTAGAAACGAAAGAAATAGTCGATCAAATAAAAAAGGATTATTTGCCTAAGTGCCCGGATTGTGGCCAACCGCTTAAACCTGATGTCGTCTTATTCGGCGAACCGCTATCAGATGATTACCACAAGGCAAAGCATGAAGTTGAAAAATCCGACTTAGTCCTGGCTATTGGAACCGAAATTATTACCTCTCCGACGAAAGAAATACTTGCTAATAGTAACAACCTGGTGATAATCAACCGTAACTCAACGACGCAAGACAGCAGGGCAAAAGAAATTATTAATGATCGTCCGGGCAAAGTACTGCAGCTTCTGCTGAAAGCGCTCAACGAAGACACCCCGGATTAAACTTTTTGGGTCACTAGAGCAATCGCATTGCCAGTACTGACTCTTTCTCCATAATCCAAGATTATTTAGGCAGGATTATTACAGCGCTTTAATAATTTTTACACTAAAGGGCCGGCATTGATCTTAGCTGGGAAACTCGATAATTTTACCTAATCGAGAATAAACTGAAGCATCCGGAAAGATTGTTTATGAAACAATGGTGCCAAGAGCACAATGGTGCCGATTACTATTTAGGATTTGTTCTTTTCATAAGCAGGCTAGATTTGTTTCTGAATACGATAATCATACCGCCGCTAATGATTAAAAAACCTCCGAGCAGCGAGCCCGAAGTAATTGCCTCGTCTAAAAATAGAGCTGCCATCAAAGCGGCTGCCAGCGGCTCAACATAGGTAAGGATGCTGGCATGCTGAGCTTTTACAGACCTAAGCCCTAAGTGAAATAGCGTTGCGCCAAATGTCTGCTGGAACAAACCGAGAGCCAGTAGGATCAGGATTCCTTTCCAGCTAAACTGGTTTGACGAAGCAATGACAAAAGGCAGCAGGGCTAAAGCGATATAACCGGATACAATGATGTTTGAAGGCATACCCAGGATTGAAGTAGGAGCTTTTTTGATCAGCAATGCCAGGAGTCCGTAAGATATACCCCCCAGAAGAGCAATCATATCTCCCGCCAGGTGAGAACCTGCAATAAAAATGCTGCCGTACCCGATGATTGAAGCCGTACCAAACAGGGATATGATCAGCGCCACTATAGTCCTGGCTTCCAGTTTTTCCTTTAAAATCAGGGGGGCAAAAATCACTGTAAAGACAGGCGCCGTATAGATTAGAAAAGCTGCGCTGGCCACGCTGGTATAGTTTAAGGCATAAGTGTAACAGAGCCAGGAAAAACCGGTTAAAAAAGCAGGAACCAACAACCACCTCCAGTAACTGAGTGAAGGCTTTAAAGAGGCGAGACCATTTTTAACGGCAGTAACTACGAGCAGACCGATTAAGCCGAACAGAAAGCGAAAAAAAAGTATATACTCCGGTGAATAATCAAGTGACCGAACAAAAAGTCCGTATGTGCCCCAGATTAATGCTGCGGATGCTATTTGTAGATAGCCCAAATATGTTTTCTGTTCATTATTCATAGTTTGGGCCTATTCTACCATATTATTTATTCTTCCATTGATTTTTATTTCTAACCGGTAAGGCGGCACTATAATCAGATCTTGTAATGCCGTATTTACTTACCTGCCTTACATACCGCCTGCTGATAATAGAATAATGCTTCACTTGATTATTTCTGATATTTCAGCCCAAAGCAAATATACAATACCGACAGTAAGGCTGATAATGCTAAAGTTATTTAAAGATGAGCCAACATATTGCAAACCGGCATGAAATAGTTCTGAGTTCCAAGAGCTAACCCCAGACATAAATATTGCTGAAGCGATGTAACGGCTTGCAAATAGAATCGCCGCAATCAAACAGAATAAAACGCCTGTACCTCTTTTGTTCATGATCGCACCCCTTTAGATTATTCAATTCAGATTAATCTCATTACGATTATACCTTATTGTTTTAGATAACCAACAGATTTTATTGATTCTAAACCAAGTAAAACAGAAGTTTCTTTTGCAAAGACTTGAATATATAGTATGATTAGAGATGCTACTTATTCGAATGAAACTTTGGAAGTAGACCAAATTTTAGCCGACAGCTTCAATCATTCTACTCCTGTAACTACTCGTTCTTACCTGTTAACATTCTAACCCCAAAATAGATCAGCAATATTCCCACGGCGACATTC
>CAZAKI010000027.1:0-6930 GCA_964485855.1 uncultured Syntrophomonadaceae bacterium
CTTTGCCGCGTTGCATTCAATAATCGCTCCTGCCAATGCTTCAAAATCTGCCATCTACTGCCAACTCCTTTCTGATTTTTCTTATATTTAATCCGGGCGCAAACCGCCGGATGCTTTTTGCATCCGGCGGAATATGCCCTTACTGCAAAATGAAACTAGAGGTATGTCTACTTACCAGCTTGCAGCTCTTTAATGGCATCCTGGATCCGTTTCTTTTCCAGCGGAAGAGTTCCTTCACGCATTTCGGTGAAAAGGGACTTAACCAGGCAGTAGATCATCAAAAACATGATGATCATGAAGGGGAAACCGCCGACAATGGAAGAAGTCTGCAAAGCACTCAGGCCGCCGGTAAAAAGCAGGATAGCGGCAATGATTCCTTCCAACGCACCCCAGATAATCCTGAGCGGCAGCGGTGGGTTAGGATCTCCACCCGAGGTAAGCATACCGTTGACATAGGTTCCCGAGTCTGAAGAGGTAATAAAGAATACCGCCACAGAAAACATGGCAATCACTGTCAGCAGACCGGACCAGGGCAAACCCTGCAACAGGGCAAAAAAGCCCATGGCCGAATCGGCTGATACAGCATCGCCAATACCGCCTCCGCCAAAGTGCTCCATCCACAAGGCTGCACCACCAAAAACGGAGAACCAGACAACACTAACCGCGACCGGAACGAGCATCACACCAACGATAAAGTTCCGAATTGTCCGGCCTCTCGAAATACGGGCAATAAAGGTCCCAACAAAGGGAGCCCAGGCAATCCACCAGGCCCAGTAGAAGATAGTCCAGGCTGCATACCAGCCTTCCGTATTTTCACCAGCGGCGTCAAGAGCAAATGACATGAAGATAATGTTCTGCAGGTAATCACCGACTGAATGGGTCAGCAGGTTCAGGATAAAGAGAGTCGGACCGACGATGAAGACCAACAACATTAACAGACCGGCCACCACAATATTAATCTGGCTCAGCCATTTAATCCCGCGGTCGATACCGGTTGCTGTTGAAACCACAGCCGCAGCGGTAACAACCACCACGATGGTCACCCAAATTGTCGGTCCGGCAGGAATACCAAACAGGGATTCCAGACCGGCGGCAATCTGCATGGCGCCCAAGCCGAGAGAAGTAGCCAGACCAAAAAGGGTGGCAAATACTCCCAGAATGTTCACTAAAATCCCCCAGGGACCTTCAATCCCCTTGCGGCCCAAAATCGGCTCCAGGCAGGAGCTGAGCAGCATCGGCAGACCTTTGCGATATGAGAAGTAAGCCAGCGAACCGGCTACTACCGCATAGATCGCCCAGGGATGGAAGCCCCAGTGGAAGAAGGCATACCGCATGGCGACATGAATTGTTCCGGCAGTGCCGGCTTCGCCAAGCGGTGGCCACATATAATGCCAAATTGGCTCGGACACACCCCAGAAGAGCAGACCGATACCCATGCCGCAGCTAAAGAGCATGGCGAACCAGACCTCGTTGGAATATGCCGGTTTTTCATCATCTGCACCAAGTTTAATCTCACCAACCGGGCTGAGCAGTAAGAAAACAATCATGAACAGGAAAATGCTGGTGCCAAGGATGAAAGACCAACCCCAGGCTGAAACCATATAGTTGAAAACCGAACTGGCAGCGGATCCAAAAGCTTCGGGGGCCAGAACGCCAAAAAGAACAAACACAATCATTACGATCAGAGCAATCACAAATGTTGGCTTTGTATAAATGCTACCTTCGTTTTGCAACAATAAAACCTCCTTTAAAATATGGTCCTGCAAAAAACTTAAGTCCCATCTAACATCTCCCTTCACGCCAAATTTTTATACGGCTTTTTTCGAAACAGTAGTTCTCTTTTCTGCTTACAGTATTAAATACGCACCAAATACTACACATTTTATACGCAATAGTTGTGCCAAAAAGCTTAAAACCAATCGTGACAGGAAAACCCTGACCTTAAAGCAAAAAAAATACCCTTCTCCGATCAGTGGATTAGATATTTCTCATATTAAGAATTATAATTTTGCTAAATATTCAGAAGTAGCTTAATTATTAGCGTTAAAGCATGTTTATCATTTTGAGAATTATTCTCATCTTAAGAGACATCAACTTTAATCTCTTTAAGTTTGCGGTAGAGCGTTGCCCGGCTGATACCGAGAGCGGAGGCTGCTTTCTGCTTGCCGCTGGTCGAGTGACCATATTTAAGTAACGCAGCTTTAATCGCCCTGGTTTCGAGGGTGCCAATATCTTCTAACTCAGATTTTTCAGTGTTACTAAAATGCCTGATTATTTTTTCCGGTAAACTGTTGCCCGCTATCCTTGAATCAGCTTCAATATTTACCGCATATTCGACAGCATTTTCCAACTCGCGCACGTTCCCGGGCCAGGGGTAAGCCAGCATCGCTTCACGGGCATCTTCCCGGAAACCGACAATTTTTTTATTTAGATGCCCGGAATAGTGATCGAGAAAGTAGTGCATCAGAAGCAGGATATCATCCTTGCGCTCCTGCAAGATTGGCAGTCTAAAAGGAATAACATTGATTCGATAATAAAGATCTTCCCTGAATTTTCCCTCCCGAATCAGCATTTCAAGATCGCGATTTGTAGCAGCAATGATCCTTACATCAACGTCACGAAAAGAAACTCCGCCGATCCTGGCTATCGTTTTATTTTCGATAACATTGAGCAGCTTAACCTGAAATTCGAGCGGCATGTCACCAATCTCATCGAGGAAGATTGTCCCTCCGTGGGCCAGTTCAAATTTACCGGGTTTCCCACCCTTGCGTGCTCCGGTAAAAGCTCCCTCTTCGTAACCGAAGAGCTCTGATTCAAGGAGCGGAGCCGGTATGGCTGCACAGCTGATCGCCAGGAAAGGATGTTTAGATCGGGGGCTTTCTTCGTGAATCGCTCTGGCAAAAAGGCTCTTTCCTGTTCCTGTTTCACCCCGGATCAGGATCGTTGAATCGGTTGCGGCAACCAGCTTCATTTTATCTTTAATTTCGTTTATTTCATTGCTGGTGCCGATAATCCCCGCAAAAGCATTTTTGTTGCTGGCTTTTACAATCCGGTTAGCCAGTTCTTCAACTTCTTCTTTACGCCGGAAAGAGATAACCGCACCAGTTACCCGCTGATCTTCGCGCATCAGGGTCAGGTTTGAATATAGAACTAAATTTTTTCGCTCTTTCCCATTATAGACCAGCTCCCGGCTGTAATACTGTTCGTCATACTCTTCGCCAGACCCTACCAAGTTTTCGAGCTTGAAATCAGAAAAGAGGGTACTGATGTGATGACCTTTTTTATGATCCTGTTCCAGACCGAGAAGCTCACCGGCTGCTTTATTAATATTGGTAATATTACCCTGCAGGTTGATGGCAATAATCCCTTCATTCACTGAGTCGATTACATCCTTGATCTGATTCATGAGGCTGGTAACCCTGGCTTCCATCTTTTTTTCGTTAAACGAAATATAGATCATGTTATTCAGTTTGTTGAGGAAATCCTGCATTTTTTCATACTGGTTGATCAGCCTGCGCCGATGCTGCTCCGTGAGGGCGAGTAGTGAAATGGTCCCAATCTTTTGCTCGTCAAAAACGATCGGCTGCATTAAGAAAGCCAGCACTTCACATTTTTTAGCATGATCGCATTCACTGCAGCAGACGGCATGGATTGTATTTTCCACAAAGATTGAATCGTTGTTCGGTGATGAAAGAATCCGGTAAGTCATGCAGTTTTCATCGTAAATTGCGCCAACTTCTTTTTCAAAGTAACCACTACCGGCGATGACCTCCAGCTCTTTGCTGATTACACCAATCTCAATATCAACCACGCCGGCAAAGGCGTTAGTCACCTGTTGCAGAAATACCTGGATTTTTTTCAGTTCCGCCACAAGCTCTTCCTCCCTAAATTAGCGGGCTCAGATTGGTTGGGCTAATGATGAGATCCGCCTGTTAATTTAAATAATGACAATCTCGTTTCCACAGTGGCTTAAAAATTGATTAAAATCATTATAAGCAAGGGTAACCGTTGCTGTATTGACATTCGGATGAAAATTAACCAGAGCTTCCCTGGTCAGATCACGATCGATCACTACCGTAACCGTTTTCGATTGATCGTTAATCAAACCGAAGGGCGAAACCGCCCCGGTCTCCAGGCCAAGGTGGTCCATTAAGCGCCTTTCTGAAGCAAAACTAAGTTTACCGGCAGCCAACTGCATCGACAGCCCAGCCAAATCGGCCGTTTTTGATTCTTCGAGCACAACCAGATAATGTCTATTGCCCTTGTTGTTCCTTAAAAATAGATTCTTGGCATGAGCTCCCTCGATCCCCTGCCAGTACTGTTTTGCTTCTTCCACGGTGTAAACCGGTGGGTGTTCATGGCGGGTATAGGCAATGCCCAGTTTTTCAAACAGATCATACAGTTGCTGCTCCTTTTCGCTGATCATTATAACTCTCCTTTCAGACTGTCTAGTTGATTAAAGTGTAAGTTGCGCTTTAAATCAGAGCGATTGCAAAAGAAAAGGCCCCCAGCCGAAAAACCACCATGATTTTTGCGGCAGAGAATCCAAATGATGTAATACAGCTTTTCCGTGGCGGCGGTCGAAAATCCAGCCACCGCTGTATTGCTCTCCGGTTGAACTGAGGTAACTACCAAAACCATGCCGCTTTCCTTTTTTCCAACGGCCACGGTAGCAACCCTCCGCCGGCCAGGTAAAAACCCCCCAACCGTGAAATTTTCCGTCAAGCTGTTCACCTCGATAACTACTTCCGGTTTTAAAACTAAAACGGGCAAAGCCGCTCAATTTACCACGAACCCAGTTGCCCTCAATTAAAGTGCCGTCTTTTTTTTGCAGACGGCCAAAACCGTGCGGCAAACCTGCTTCCAGATCTCCATCGTAGATCGATCCATCCGCCGGCATAAAATGACCACCAGAAACTGCCCGTCCCGTGATGAATATACCGCTGAACTTCGAACCATCAGCAAAAACAAGTTCGCCTTCACCATGAGGCTGGTTATTCTTAAATTCTCCGCTATAGCGTGAGCCTTCAGGAAAGAATAGGACTCCGGCACCAACCAGGCTGCCACCACTAAACCTACCGTTTAACTGGCGACCATCAGCATAGCTGATCTTTCCTTCACCCTCCGGTTTGCCGTCAGCCAAGGGACCGAAATACTTACCACCATCAGGAAAATAGAAACTGCCCTTGGCCGGAAAAGAACCATCCTGGAAAATGCCCTCAATTTTGGATCCATCAGCAAAATAATAAACACCTTTGCCATCCATCCGGTTGGCAAACCACTGGCCTTTATAGCGGCGGCCGTCAGGCCATATTTGTAACCCTATGCCCTGCCTGTGGTCATCAACCCATTCACCATGATATTTCTTGCCATCAGGCCAGATCATCTGCCCCCGGCCATGACGGTAAGCGTTCTTCCACTCGCCACGGTAGACCTTGCCGTCCGGCCAGTAATAGGTGCCCTGACCTTCATACAGTCCAAAGCGGAATTCACCTTCGTATTTCTCACCACCCGGCCAGTAATAGATCCCTCGGCCATGCATCTGATCTTCCCGCCATTGACCGCTATACTTTCTTAAATCGGCAAAAGTATAGGTTCCCCTACCATGCATTAAATCTTCTTTCCAGGATCCTTCGTATCGATCACCATTTGGCCAGGAAAAAATGCCTTTGCCCTGAAAAAAGCCATTTTCCCACTGACCACTGTAACTGCTGCCGTCGGGCCAAACTATGGTGCCTTTGCCATGCGGCCTACCTTTTCGCTCTTCGCCGCGGTATTTTCCATCACCGGCTAACCTCATAGTTACCTGCAATCCTTCCCTTTAATTTGCCTGATTTGACTTCTACATGAAAATATACATTTCCTGCATAATAATTCAGGATAAACCAGCGAAAAGATTCACCAATAATTCGCAGGAAAAATGGATAATGCTATCTAGTTAGATTCCTCTGCAGAAAAAACCTTCTTGTTATCTTTACGCCGGGCCAGGTAAACCATAAAAATGCCGAGCTCATAAAGAAGAAGCAACGGGATAGCCATCAATATCTGGGAGAATACATCAGGAGGAGTTAAAATTGCTGCAAAAACAACAATAATCAATAAGGCAAACTTACGATTACGCCTTAAAAAAGCAGTATTTAATATCCTGATACTGCCTAAAAACCAAAAGACCACCGGCAACTGAAAGACCAAGCCAAAAGAGAAAAGGAATGAAGTGGTAAATGAGATGTAACGGGCAAAACTAAAATTTGGGACCAAATCATCCGCCGCAAAACCGATAAAAAAGTTCAGGGCAAACGGCAGCGCTACAAAATAGGCAAAGGAAAAACCAAGCAAAAAAAGGATGTACATAATCAGGGCTAAGAAGAATGCCGACTTTCGGGCCATTCCGGCAGCGGCAGTAATGATGGCAACAAATTGATAAAGGATAATCGGCAGAGTAACAGTGGCGCTGGTGATAAAAGCCAGTTTCAGGTTAGCCAGAAGTGCTTCGGAGGGGGTCAAAAATATCAACTGCAGATCAATACTCCTGGCTTCCAGACCAAGAAACCCACGCTGCCCCGGCAAGAGCAGCAGGTGCCTGATCTGATCACTAAAATTGAAACTGATGATCGCAACCATAATCACCATGACAATAATGATGATCAGGCGTTTGCGAAGTTCTTCAAACAAAAGGATCAGTCTGTCTCTATCCATTGACAATGATGCCCTTACCTCCACCTTCTAACCAGGCTATTACTGATCTGCCGGCTGCTCACCGTCATTTTCAGGATCCTGTTCTGTTTCGATTAAATCAGGGCGGAGATAGCCCAGATAACTCAGGGCATCCTGGTGAACCTTGCTCTCCTCGGCTTCCGAAGCAATAATTGCTGTGAGGATCGCTTCAGCAGCATCGCTTTCATCTAGGTATTCGCCCAGCAAAACCGCATA
>CAZAKI010000027.1:7030-26982 GCA_964485855.1 uncultured Syntrophomonadaceae bacterium
CCATTTCCCGGTAATAATTAATCAGCTCAAGGCGGTACTGGGGTTTGTCCGGCTCCAAATCGATTAAGTCAAGATAGATTTCAACTAACCGGGTTTGCACAATCTCTAAAGCATCAGGATCATCAAAGAACATCTGTCTGATATATTCCAGGTAACGATAGTTTTCAGCCAGTTCAAGCAACACTGCCTCGGTAGGCTCGTTGTCCTGCAGAAAACTTTCCAGGTCATCAATCTGATCCTGGTAATAAGCCAGATAATCCTCGGGTTGCAACTCAGCTTCCTGCTCAGGAGGCACAACCCGATCACTACGCAGAGCCTGGCTGATATAAACCCCTACCAGCGATATGATCATGGCCAGGGCCAGAACAGCGGCAACAATACCAGCCCAGCGCTGTTTTTTTAAATCTCTAGCTCGAGGTTTTTGTTTTGCCAAAATTAATACCTCCAGATCATAACAACATTGAGCGGACAGCCTGCTTCTTTATTCTTCAATGGTTACCAGCAAACGCCCGCAGTTTTCACAATACACCATCGTATCTGGATTGTAAAGATGACCGCGAATTGCCCCTGAAATGAAAACCCGGCAGCCACCGCAGATATCATTATCAACCCGGGCCAGTGGTCTGCCCTGATGTTTTTCCGCAAGGATCCGATATTTCTCAAGCAATTTATGATCTATTTCACCTGTTTTTTCCAGGCGTTTCTGTTCCAAACCAGACAACCTGCTGTTCAATTCACCGAGATCTTCTTCCAGCCTTTTTTCACATTTCTTTAAGGCTTCCGCTGATTTATCTAGTGCTGATTTGCTTGCTTCAAGCGCCTGCTCCTGTTCCTCAACCGATTCCATCAAGATGAGAATCGTATCCTCCAGATCCTTTTTTTCAGCGTCAAATTGATCCAGGCGGCGTTGTTTCTGTTCAAGTTCCTTTACATTTCCGCCTTTACCGCTATACATATTTTCATAGAGCTCTTTGCGATCGTCGACGATTTTTAAGATCTTCATTTCCAGATCGCGAAGCGCCTTCTGATCAACTTTCAGATTCGCCTCTTTTTCTGCTTTCTCGGCCTGCTGCGCCGCCAATTCTTCAGCTTTTTCCTGCAGACCAAGCTTTATCGACGCTTCTTCAATATCCTTTCTGATGTTTTGGATCGAAAGATCTATCTCCTGTAGATCCCAGAGCAACCGTAACTGCATATTCTATCACTCCTTCTAAGCTAAAAATAAAAAAAGCAGGCTCTCACCTGCTTTGATTTACTGCGTTTTTCGGTTACAGCTTTCGGCAATTCGGTTGCGAAATTTTTGCATCAGGATCAGGCTTGTCGGTCCCGGTACCGACTCAGGCAAACCAGTTGCATCAATCTTCGAGACCGGCTTAACTTCCATGGTTGTTGAAGTGAGCCAAACTTCGTCAGCTTGGTAAAGAACTTCAAGGGTGAAAGCTTCTTCCCGGTAAGCAATATTGTTTTCACTTAACATTTCAAGCACAATCTGCCTGCTGATCCCCGGCAAAATCAGGTTCGTTGCCGGGTGAGTCCATACCGTCCCATGAATTAAAGCAAAACAGTTTGAACGAGTCCCCTCGGTAATTATTCCGCCTGGTCGGTAAAGCAAAGCTTCATCGGCTCCCACCTCAAAAGCTTTTTGCCTGGCCAGCAAGTTGGGCAACAGGTTAACTGTTTTTATATGGCAGTTCAACCATCTTTCATCGGGAAGAGTAATCAGAGTAGCCGGACGGACCTCTTCCAGCGCGAGAAGTGGTTCCAGCTCGCGCACGTACATCGTCATATTCGGAGCAGCATCAACTGGGAAAATGTGGTCTCTCTTGGCGCTGCCGCGTGTGACCTGGAGATAAAGATATCCTTCGCAGTAGGCACTCTGCTTGATTAATTCTGCTGCCGCGGCAGCAATTACCGGCCTATTGTATGGCATTGAAAGCCTGATCGCCTGAGCGCTGTTCTCTAAACGGTCAAGATGGGCATCTAAATAGAATAGACAACCTTGATAAAAGCGAACTACTTCATAGATACCATCACCTAAAAGGTAAGCACGGTCTTCAAGCGATATTTTTGCCGTCGCAAGTTCAATAATATTACCGTTAATCCAGGCTAAGTCTCGCATAAATTCAACTCCGGTTTTTTCTGTGTAGACATTAAGGTAACATAAGCATGCTGCTATGTCCATAAAACCAGCCATGAAAAGAATTAATACGCTGAAATAATCTGCTCAATTTCTTTTATCAGGCGGTTATCAAGTTCAGATGATCGATGATTATTTAGAATCCACTTGGCCCTTTCACGGGCATTCTCCTCCGCTTCCCTGCAACCTTCAGCCTGCCATTTTCCATAGGGGCTGCGGTTGATTACGGTCGGCTGCCAGAGTTCACGCATATGCTCAACTGTATGTGGCTCAACCATGAAGTGATCTTCAGAACCAACCCGGGCAATTGTATCCAGGGCTAAAGTTTCTGCATTCACCTCGATGCCGCCAACGGTTTGTCTGATCATTTCATAGATTTCACAATCCAGCAGCAGCTGCTCAAAAGAAAAAATCACTGCTCCGGCGAGCAGTCCGGCGCCGCACATCATATCAGCCCCCGCAAAAGCGCTGACAGTGCCCGAGATCGCATTTTCAGCTCCGGCATGCCAATTGGAGGCTTTCGCCCCGGTGGCAAAGGTTCCCACATTTGATGGTAAACCGTAGTAGCGGGCCATCTGGGCTGACATCGCCTGGAGCAAAAAATCTTCCGGTCCGCCGCAACAAACTGCGCCGGTTCTAAGTTCCATTACAGTCGCACAGGAACCATAAAAAGTCGGCGTCCCCGGCCGGTAAAGCTGTAAAAAAACGATACCGGCCAGAACCTCTGCATTAGCCTGGGCCAGGCTGCCAGCCAGGGTAGCCGGAGCGGTAGAACAACCGATCTGCATGGTTAGGAAGCCGGTTGGGATACCGGCATCGGCAAAGACCATGGCCGCTTCAAGCCCTTCAGGATCATAAGCAAGAGGACTGATACTGCATTGAAAATTAGAGATAATCGGGCGTTGACGCAGGGCTTCCCGGCCTCCGGCTACTGCAGCGGCAATTTCAACCGAACCGCGGGCGGAAGCAGGATCAACCGCCGTCATCGCCTGGACATGCTTTTCAGAATTCTTCAGCAGAGCAGCCAGTTCAAACAAAGGCTGCTGTGACTTTGGGCAATCCTGGGCACTGACAATCGGCCAAAGAAAAGCAATTTGCTCTAAGTAGTCAGCAACCCGGACTGCTTCTTCCAGATCTCGAAGACACGATTTACGCAGCCGGCCATCCTGCAGATCAAGCACCTGCAAACCGCAGCCGTCAAGGGTTAGATAACCATGATCCCCGTCAAGCGGCAGATCAAAGAAAGGATTACGGGCACACAATGTAAAACTACCCTGTGCCCGGTCAAGTATCTGCCCGACTAAATCAGGGGGGAAAAACACCAGCTGGTGCTGACGATCAACTTTGGCTCCTGCTTCTTCCAGCAGATCAAGAGCTGCAGGAAGAGGCATCTTCACACCAATTTTTTCAAGGATCTCTCGGGAAGCCTGATCGATGGCTTTGACCTGTTCCTGATCAAGTAATTCGACCCTGGTTTTGAATTTTACCGGTTTGATTGTTCTGTTATCTGCTACTTGCATTTTAACCTCCCGCTTCCATAAAAAGATTATTCGTTTTTTGTCCGCCTGTTCCTTCGCCGCCTGATGCCGGTTATTAACAGCCAAATCAAGGCAATTAACACCACCAAGATCAGCAGCGGCCAAACTATCAGGGGGAAAGAACCGGTTGGATTAATTCGGCCGGCAACCGTTGCGTAATAGGGGTCGATTTCCGGAAACCCGGAGGCACCAACCGGCTGTGATCCAGCATACTCAAGAACAGTAGTCCATACTTTAAGTTCCTGGCCGTCACTGTAAACTATCAGGCTGTCCAGTTGATCTTCAGCGACGGGGTTGCCTTCGCTGTCTTTCAGCACAAGGTTTAGCTGAGGCATCATCTCGCCAACCAGGGGCAGAAAAGAGACCACATAAGCATCGGTTACCAGGCAGTACAACTCCTGATCTCCGTACTCCAGGGGTTGGTAAAGACTATCGTCTTCAGTCTGATGGCCTTCACCAGTATAGCGTTCTGCACTAAGTACTGCACCGCTCGGGAAGATCATCGTTGAGGGAATCGGCAGATCAAGGAACGGCACGGTAAAGAGAACGGCATTTTGCGGATTGTAGTTGTAACGTAGCCCCGAAAACTGCAGGAAAAAGGTATCGCCCATCATCTCTGATAACAGGGCTGCTACTTCAAGAACCTTACGCATCTCATCGCCGGTCAGATAGGCAGCAACTATCGGGTATCCGGCGTCTCCATCCGGACCGATGCCGAGCCCAACCAATTCGGCCAAGTCGTAGACGGAAATCTGACCAAAGGCATGGGGCATAGTTCCCGGTTTAACACTGCCACGAATGGCGCCGTTTGCCTGCAGAGCAAAATCGACCCGGTGTCCCAGTTTCTCTTCTGTCACCAAACGCATGGCATCGGTGACAAAATTACCGAATGGGGTTTCCTGCAGCTGAGGGTAATTTGGAATCTCAAATTCAGCCAAGGCCACGCTGTCGAGTATGCTGGTGAAACTCCCGGCTGTTTTCTCGGCAATTAGCTCATTAATGCTTTTGGTATAATCGCTGATCACGGCATCAATTTCCGGATCAAGCGGAAACTGATAATCCAAAGTTGTCAGGTAAGGAACTTCATTTTCTTCATTGCGCAGTCGCACTTTGCCGCTTTCACGATCAATTGCAAGCTCAATCCGTCCAAGGTAACGTAAAAGAGTCCCCGCCTGGACAATGATCGTATCGTTTTCAATCAGCGGTTCAAAGAGAGCAGTATGGCAATGCCCACTGATAATCAGATCAATTCCGGACACCGAACGGGCCAGTTCCTGATCTTCACCGTGCTCGACCCCGCTGTGACTAAGGGCAATCACTAAATCGGCCCCACGCCCGCGCAGATCTTCAACCATCCGTTCTGCCGTTTCATGCTGATCCAAAAAAGTAACCGGATCATTGGCGGTAGTATAGGAAATAGCCTGTTCACCGATCAGTCCAAACAAGCCAACTTTAAGACCATTATCAAGGGTAAGCAGCAGATTTTCAAGGTACAGTTCCTCGGCAGCCAAGGGATGATCAGCTGGAGCAATGGTATTGGAAGCGATCACTGCAGTTTGCCGGTGTGCTTCCGGGTAGCCTGCTTCCTGCAGGTAAGCGGCCAAAATATCGGGGCCGTAATCGTATTCGTGGTTGCCAATTGTTACCGCGTCGTAACCGATCAGCTGCTTTAATTTCAGTTCCAGGGCATAGCCCCGGGGTATGAGCCAACTGTAAGGAGAGCCGCCGATATAATCACCACCGGAAAGGAGAAGAACCGGTTCGCCGGCTGGGCTTTTCTCTGCCCGGATCAATTCGACAGCAGAAGCTAAACGGGCATAACCGCCCACAGTCGGATTCTCCCTCTGCGGGTGGAAATCGACGGTAGGGGAGTGGGGAATAATGGCTCCATGTTCATCATTTGTGTGTAAAATCGTTATGTACAGTTCTTCGGCGGCGGCTGACCCGATCATTAATGGGCTGAAAAACAGCCCGGCTGCCAGGCTAAAACCAAGCAGGACTAAAGCAAACCTCTTCCCTCTACCAACAATAAAATTTCTTTTCTTGGGGATGCTGGAATAATAGTTCATTATTTTACCCCTCTTTTCACCTTTTATTAAAACAGTTTTCGTAGTATAAAATTTTTTATATTAAGCGATCAGCAATGCTTTTTCATTCCGTCCGCCGCAACGGTTCAATAAATAAATCCATGATTCCGCCGCAGGCCATCCCTTCATCCGCCGCTGCATCGGCTGTAAGCCGCTGTCGAAAAAGAGCCGGCTGGCCTAACTGTAACTGCAAAAGAGCTTCTCTCCGGGCATCTGCTTCCGAACAGCCACCCCCAATGGTCCCCTTGAGCGTTCCATCGGAATAAACAATCATTTGCGAGCCTCTTTTGCGGGGCGTAGAACCCATGGTTGCTATTACGGTAACCAGGGCCGCCCGTTCACCGGTCTTTTCAAGCCGTTCGAGTTCACTTAAAACATTCAGAGCAGCAGTTTCCGTCTTGCCACTCCGGCGTCTCACTGCAGTGATTTCTGCCAGGATACTGAGCGCTATTTCCGGCTCGGTTATCGCACCGATCGAAAGACCGATCGGGCTGTGAACTTTTTCAATTTCTTCACGGCTGAATCCTGTCGCTGCCATCTCCTCCAGCTGAGCCCTGACCCTCTTTCGGCTGCCAATCATCCCGATATAAGCAGATTGTTTTCTTAATAAACTTTTTTCCAGACAGAGCCGATCATACCGGTGCCCTCTGGTAACAATGACAATATAATCAGCCGGGGTGGGTTCAAGTGCATCCAAGGCCAGTTCAAAACGGTCGCAAATCAGTTGGTGGGCTTCCGGGTGGGCTTGAGGAGTGGCAAAAGCGGGGCGATCGTCAACCAGAATAATCCGGTAGTCAAGCAGGGCTGCCATCCGACAGAGGGCTGCGCCGACATGCCCGCCGCCCAGGATAATCAAGCGCGGTTTGGATATGAAGCTATGCACGAAAAAAGCCAATTTCTGACCTTCTGCGCTGATTGTTTCAACCAATCTGCTCTGATTTTTTTCTAGCAGCGGCTGCACAGTAGTATTGATTAGGTCAGTCAGCTCTTGAGGAAACTCGCTCCTGACCAATTTATTATCCTGATAAAGTCCCTTTTTGCCGATCAAGTCGGTGCATTCAGGCATGGCCGTAATGGTCACCAGAGCAGTCTGTTCTCCATTGGCCAATGATCGGTTAATCGCCGTAAAAATATTCATCTTTACTCCTTAGGTCTTTACTGGTGACAAGAGTTTAAAATACTTTACGCGTTCCCTGCCCACCGGTAACATCAAGCACTTCACCGGTCAGGTAATCGGCATCCGGTGAGGCAAAAAAGGCTACTGCCGCCGCGACATCCTCCGGAGTTCCAATCCGTCCCAACGGCGTTGACCGGGCTGCCTCCCCGGCCACTTCTTCCACAGATTTTCCCATGATCCCTGCTTCCTTTTCCCAACCCCAGCGTTTTAACTCGGTATCAATATCACCCGGACAGATCGCATTAACACAGATTTTAAAAGAAGCCAGCTCCAGGGCCATCGAGCGGGTCAGACCAATAATTCCAGCCTTGGAGGCACAGTAAGCATGAATCCAGATCGCTCCACGGTGCGCCGCCCGTGAGGACATATTAATAATCTTGCCGCCGGTTTCATTGTCCATCATCAGCGGAGCGGCTGCCCGGCAGCAAAACATTGTCCCGGTCAGATTTACCTCGATTGTTTTACGCCAGGCTTCGGGATCGGTTAAAACCAGTGGAGAAGGATCGCTGGAAATACCCGCATTATTAACCAGGATATCGAGACGGCCAAAAACATCCTTTATTGTGGCCACCATTTCTTCTACCGAATTTAGATTAGTAACGTCGGCTTCGAACGCCAGTGATTGAACTCCGCAGGCTGCAATATCATCAGCGATTGCTTCAAGTTCACTTTGCCTGTTTTCTTTGTAGATTTCCACCCCCGGCGTACAACCTCGGTCTGAAACCACGACTGCAGCACCTTCTCTGGCCAGGCGCATGGCACAGGCATAACCAATTCCTTTTTTCCTTCCGGCCCCGGTAACCAGGGCTACTTTTCCTTTTAGTCTCTGCATGATCCTACCTCCAGTTGTTCAATGAATTGGCCAGGGCAGATCCATTCCGCCAAAAAGAGCTTCCGGATCGGTGCGCACATTAACACAGGCTGGTTTTCCACTGTCGAAGGCTTTCTGCAGAGCCGGTTTGATCTCGGCCGCCTCTTCAACGTAGAGGCCGAAACCACCAAGGGTTTCAACGATCTGATCATAGCGCTTCAGTCCCAGATCGGAGCCGATTGTCCGGTCGCGACCATAGGTCTGGCGCTGAACCCTGCGGATTTGACCCCAGCCACTGTCATTGGATACAACACAGACAATCGGGATATTATGTCTGACTGCAGTATCAAACTCCATGGCGCTTAAACCCAGCGAACCGTCACCGGTGATCAGAACCAGGGGACGATCGGGAAAAGCCAGTTTGCCGGCCAAAGCGAAGGGCAGTCCAACGCCCAGGTGACCGAAAGCGCCAATCCACTGTAGTGAACCGGGCGTATAGGCTTGCATTGATAGAACAGTAAAACCGGCGATGTCACCACCGTCAACGACAACGGCAGCATCCCGCGGTAAAAATTGCTGTACCTCCGAAACCAGTCGTGCCGGATGTAGTGGCAGATCGTCGGATGCCGCCTGCTGATTAACTGCATCGCGGGCTACCGATTTAAGGGTCTGAATGTTTGTTGTCCACTGGGGGTCGATCCTCATCTTCACCCCGGTGAGGGCAGCGATCAGTTGCTGTAAGACAGCTCCTACATCCCCCGGCAGGGCAACATCAACCGGCCGGTTTTTGCCGATATCTTCGGTATGAATATCAACCTGAATCGTTTTCATTCCGGCTTTAAACAAAGGAGGACGTCCATAACCAAGAGTCCAGTCAAAACGGGTGCCCAGGATTAAAACCAGGTCCGCCTGCATCAGGCCCAGCGGATAAAAACCACCCGCCAGAGGATGATCCTCGGGGATCGCTCCCCGGGCCATAGTCCTGGTATATACTGGAATGTTCGTCATTTCGGCAAAAGCGGTCAATTCGTCAGCTGCTCCGGACCACCAGACACCGCTGCCGGCAATGATGACCGGCCTTTCGGCTTTACTGAGCAGGTTAGCCGCTTCTTCAACCGCATTTTGACAGGCAAAAAGTCGGGTAGCAGGACAGTATAGAGTAGGGTAACGGACTTTGACTCCTTCGGCTACCTCAGACTTGATAATATCGATCGGAATTTCCAAAAATACCGGTCCCGGCCTGCCGCTTTTTGCCTGGCGAAATGCGGTGGCCACATATTCAGGTAACCGCTCTACCTGGTAAACTGAACGAGCCCACTTGACCAGGGGGCGGACCAGCTCAAGCTGATCAATATCCTGCATCGATCCGAGATCGCGCATGGCCAGCGAACTGCGACCGGCAATCACCACCATCGGAACCCCGCTTTGCGCTGCTACGGCAATACCGGGTAGGGCGTTAACCACCCCTGGGCCGGCTGTAACTACTGCTACTCCGGGCTGCCCGGTGAAACGCGCCCAACCTTCAGCCATATGCACCGCCGCCTGCTCATGACGGGTATCAATAATCCTGATCTTTTCAGTCAGACAGCCATCATAGATCGGATTGATATGACCACCGCTGAGTGAAAATATTAACTCCACCCCTTCTTTTTTTAACATCCTGGCAACCAGGTTGCCGCCATGTTCTCTTTTCTCCATCTAATAAACCCCTCCTTTTGTCTTTTCTTGGGTTACATTTTTATTCCCAATACTTCATCGTTCCATTCTCCAATAAACTGACATGCAGCTTAAAAGCATTACGCAGGTTATGGCTGATATGCCCTGATGGCGACCCTTTCAGGTAGCCTTTTAAATAATCGCGATAATCGGGATGGGCACAGTGTTCAATAATTCTTCTGGTTTTTTCTCGTGGCCCCAGCCCCCTCAGGTCTGCCAGGCCCTGCTCGGTAACCAAGACCTGCACCGAGTGCTCGTTGTGATCAGGATGGGTTACCATCGGAACTACAGTTGAGATCTTTCCACCCTTGATCGCTGATGGTGCCATGAAGATGGAAAGGTAGGCATTGCGGGTAAAATCACCGCTGCCGCCGATTCCATTCATCAGTTCAGTACCACAGACATGGGTTGAATTCGAGTGTCCGTTTAGATCAAATTCAAGAGCCGTATTTAAAGCAATCACTCCCAGACGGCGGATTACCCCCGGGTTGTTGGAAAGCTCCTGCGGCCTTAAAACAATCCGCTGGGTAAAAAAATCCATATTGTTATAGATACGCTGTAAATTCTCATCCGAAACAGTTAAACTGCAAGTGCTGGCTCCCAGCAGCTGACCCTGTTCCATCAGGTCAATCAGGCCGTCCTGGAAAACTTCTGTATACATCATAAATGGCGGAATATCAGGATGATCTCCCAGACAAGACATTACGGCATTGGCAATATTGCCAACACCAGCCTGCAGCGGTAAAAATTCCGGTGGAATTCTGCCGGCCCGCTGCTCTTCAAGTAGAAATTCGACCACCTGGTCAGCAATGCGGCGGCTGATTTCATCAGGGGGATCAAGCGGTCCCATACCGTCCGGCTCGTTATTGTCAATGACAGCAACGATCTTTTTGGGATCAACCATGGCATAGGGCAAACCAATTTTACTCAACGGCTCATAAATAGGAATCGGGCTGCGGTGAGGCGGCATCGGCAACATCATTACATCAGCCATTTCACTGAGCCGTACCGAGTGGTAGCGGTTGAGCTCAATGATCACCTTTTCAGCGCAATGGAGAAAGGTAGGTGAAGCACCAATTGAAGTTGATAAATAAACCCTGCCATCCCTGGTGATCTCCGACGCCTCGATTACCGCCCAGTCAACTGGTCCGAGAAAACCGAATAATACAGACTGGGGTAGATGTGACAAGTGCATATCGGTGAATTCTATTTTTTGTTCATTAATCTGCTTACGCATAATTCGGGAAGATTGGTACGGCGCGCGCCAGGCTACCGCTTCTGCTTCGGCCAACAGGTCATCCAGATGACCGGTAGACGCACCGGTTAAAACATTTAGCTGAAAGGGATCTCCTTTGGCATGCAATTCCTTGGCCCGTCTGGCCAGGGCCCGGGGAATAGCCTTAGCTGCGCCAGCAGCTGTAAAACCACTAAAAGCCACGGTCTGTTTATGTTCAAACAGCGTTGCGGCTTCTTCCGCTGAAAGGCGGGGGAAATAAATGGGGGACATTTAAAAACCTCCTGTCAATAAAGCGATCTGTCTAGATTATAGCCTAACTGCTGCGAAAAGGTTCAAATTTTTTGTAGGTCAAACCCCGCCAGAGCCATTCCAGGGGACCATACTTAAACTTTTTAAACCACAGGTTACTCCAAAATACCTGAAGCAGGTAGAGAGCAAGGGTCAGTAAAACACCCTGGGCCAGTGAAACCTTGTAGAAAAACCCAAAACCAAAACCGTAAAACAGGGTAATCAGAATCATGGTCTGGGTCAGGTAATTGGTCAGGGCCATTCTACCCGCTGCGGCAACCGGGGCGAGGATACGCCGGCACCGATCAGTTTGCAACGACAGGAGGATCAGGGCTACATAAGCGGGAAAAATAAAGAGTGAAGCCAGGTAGTTGGTCATCATCAGCAAGGCAAGTCTGGTACTGGTTCCTACCGGCCAGATCGCAGTTTCAAAAAGGATATAGAGGAAAAGGAAAAATGCACCGACTGGAAAACCGACGGTGCAAATTTTTACAAACAGCGGCCTATTGCCCTTGAGATCCTTAAATATTCCCTTTTTGCCGACATAAAGGCCGCACAGAAAAAAGCCCAGGACCGCAGGGATCCATACAAACAGGCTAATGATAATGTAGGGCACTTCATTAACTAGCCGATAAATCAACAACTCGGCATAGTTACCGGTTGAATAAACAGCAACAGCAGCGTTGATCATTTCGCCCATCATCTGGTCATATTGCTCACCGGCCATTACCTCTCCCAAACCCTGGACGAAACCGAACAATCCCTGCAAAAACAGGGTGACAATGAAAAGACCGATAATCCAGCGCTTAAGGGCCTGCAGCGATTTTTGGCGGAATCCAAGCAGGATGAAACCAACCAGGGCATAGGTAAAAAGTATGTCGCCCGACCAGAGGAGAAAGAGGTGAATGGCGCCGATGGCAAGCAACACCAGTAACCGGCGGCGATAGAGCGGGACTAGCTCCAGCCCTTTAGCAAGGGTGCGTTCCATAAAAATATAGAAACCGAGACCAAATAGAAAAGAAAAAATAGCATAGAACTTTCCGGTAAACAGCAGCTGGATCAACCAGGCCACGACCTGATCAAGACCCGGTGAAAAAGCAGAAATGCTCCGGTCCATCATGACCGGAATTTTGAAAAATGACATGTTGACCATTAGGATGCCAAATAGGGCAATCCCCCTGACAATGTCTATTTCACTGATTCTTTCGGCCGGTTGGACCGGCACTGGCTGGATTGTTTGCATCTTAACGCCTCCTTCTTAGCGGTGAACAAAACAGTTTTTCAACATATTAATAAGGCTACCTGATTCTGCGATCCTGGAGAGCCGGAAATGTAGAGCGAATTTTTACGATTTCCTGCGGGTCAATGGTAAATGTCAGCTGTTCTTCAGTCAATCCGCCGCGGGCCAGAAGATCACCCCAGGGGCTAACCACCAGGCTGTTTCCACCATACTGTTGGTCACCATAACCACCGGCACAGTTGCAGGCTACTAAAAAAGCAAGATTCTCTAAAGCCCGACTACGGTTTAGAATAAGCCAGTGCTCCAAACGGGCCAACGGCCAGGCGGCAACAACAAAAATTATATCTACTGCGGCGTCAATCATTTTGCGGTAAAGTTCGGGAAAACGTAGGTCATAACAGGTTGAGAATCCCCAGGCACCATATTTACTCTTCAGCGTGTATAGTTCGCTACCGGGCGAAAGTATTTCACTTTCTGCAGACTGATAGCCGAAGAGATGAATTTTACGGTAAGTGCCGCAAAGAGTACCATTGGGTCCAATTAATAAAGTAGTGTTGTAATAGCTGTTTCCATCCCGCTCTACAATGCTGCCGCCCAGCAAGTAAGAGTTAAGTTTTTCAGCCCACCACGCCAGGCGAGTAAAGGTTTCACCTTCCAGTGATTCGCTCTCCTCGCGGTAGCGGTTAAAATTGAAGAAACCGGTTCCCCAGATCTCCGGCAGCATAATCATCTGCAGCTGATCATTTTCGGCGGCAGTCTGCTCCAGGATTTTTTCTACCCTTAGCAGGCGGTCGGCCTTTGATTCATTTTCATTTACTGCCAGCTGAATTAATTTAATGCTCAGCACTGGCGTCACTTCCTTTGCTGGTTTCCTGCCGCTAGGAACAGTCAGTATGGGTTGCGTGGCGGTGCCAGGCAGCGGTGAGTGAATGAGGCACCTCCAAACCGTGTTTAACCATCAGGCAGCGATCAGACATTACTTCGGCCGGCTCTCCGTCGGCCTGAATTACTCCCTGATCAAGCACCAGAACCCTGGTGCAAACCTCAAGGATAAATTCCAGATCATGTGAAGCGGTAAACATCGTATTCTGTTCCATCTCCTTCAACATCTTTATTAAACGCCGGCGGTAGCGCAGATCCAGATCTGCTGTCGGTTCATCGAGAATCAGCAGCTCTGGTTGCATGGCTAAAACACCGGCTAATGCCACCAGCCGCTGCTCTCCACTTGATAGCTGGTGGGGCACCCGCTCTAAAAGTGGGGTGATGCCCGTAGCTCCGGCCGCCCGATCTACGTTACCTGCTACTTCTTCTGCTGATAAACCCATATTCTGCGGTCCAAAAGCTATGTCTTCACGAACCGTGGGACAGATTAGCTGATCAGCCGTATGCTGGAAAACCATGCCAACAGCAGGGTTAAAGCGCCCCTTTAACACCGGGTGCCCGCTGATCTCAATCTTTCCTGATTTGGCACTGACAATGCCGCAGATTAATAAAAAAAGGGTTGTTTTACCAGCCCCGTTCGGCCCGATTAAACCAACCCGTTCTCCCCTTTGCAGTTTAAAACTGATCGCGTTTAATACCGCGGCCTGGCCCGGGTAACCAAAGACTAAATCCTTTAAGGCTAGCACTGAAGACAATAAGCGGTCTCCTTTGTCTGACTTTCACTCGATTATATCATAAGAACTCTGCCCGGACTTCTGTTTAGGCGCACCATCAGGAGAGTGGGAAGTAGAAAAGCTGCAGAAAAACAAACGCGGCGGCCAGCGATAAAGCTGCTGCTAAAGCCACTCGATCAGAAGCGCGGACCTGCTTCACCGTAAGAGCCAGGTTCTTTTCTCCGTAACCACGCAGGGTCATTGCCTGAAAAACCCGCTCTGACTGGTTGTGACTACGCACCAGGAGAGTGCCAATAATGTAAGCCAGCGGTTTAAGCATCTTTGCTGACCGGCCCTTAAAACCCCTTAACCCCACTGCAACCTGGGTCTGTCGCAGATCCGTTAAGAGCTGGTAAATATAGCGATGAGTAAAAATTAGCATCTCGGCCAGCAGTGCCGGCAAACCCAAACTACGCAGGGCGCCGACCATTTGCTGTAAAGGAGTTCCGGCAAACAAAACAAGAACAAGAGCAAAAATTGATAAAAATTTAACTGCGATCAACAATACACTTAAGCAACCTTCCAGTTTCAGAGACAGGGGACCGATGCTGGCTAGGATTGTTTCCCCGGAACTGAAAGGCAAGATCAGGGCAAGCATCAGCAAGAAAAGGCCCGGCAGACGAAGGCGCGACCAGTAATAAACAAAACTAAGCTGCGATAGACTATAGATAAAAACCGCTACCAATATAACCAGGGGCAGCAGCCAAAGCTCGCGGATAAAAGAAAAGCTGAAGATTAGCGCCAGTAAACCAACAAGCTTGTGGCGCACCTCCCAGCGTGACAAAAAACTAGTTTCCGAAATAGTGGTGGAATAGGGGGCGATCACTTTTCTTCCATCTCCAGCAGTTCTGGTTTAACACGCAGCAAAAAGAGAACCACCAGAGCCGTAAATACCCCTTCGATCAGGGCAATAGGCAGATGGGCCCCAGCCAGGGTGATGATTGCCGCCTTTTCAGCCGTGGCATCGAGTTGGGCAGGAATGGTATAGATTAAAAGTAAAGCTGCCGATAGCGCCGCCAGCACCATAGACAGAAAACTGCCGAGGAAAGCAAGCAGTCCGTTTACCACTCTGCGATCTGCGCCAAAGAAGCGGCGGGTTCTGAAGAGCACTCCGGCGAGTAATGCCGGGATCCCCATCAGGCAGGCATTGATACCCATAGTTGTGAGCCCGCCGTGTTGAAACATCACTGCCTGAAAAAAGAGCCCTACTAAAATAGCAGGAAAGGCAAACCAACCAAGAATGACACCCATCAGGCCTGATAGAATTAAGTGCACGCTGGTTGGCGGCACCGGAATATGAACCAGCGAGGCTGCAAAAAATGCTGCTGTTAAAAGAGATGCCCGCGGGATCAGTTCCCGCGGGTTTTTAAATTTCTTCTTGATCCTGTTTAACGAAAACCAGGTCATGCCCCCTGCAGCGGCGTAACCGCTGAGGGCAACCGATACCGGTAAAATGCCGTCAGGTATATGCATCAGTTATTCCTCCTGCTGAAATAAAGAGCCGTTCCAAGCGCACCCCAGGCAATAACCAGGGCCATTACTATTTTCTGCAGAAGGCTGAGCCCACGGGAGCCGCCTGCCACAACTTCCTCAGCAGTTGTTACTTCAAAGCGGATCAGTTCACCATGCCCAGCCAGCCGGACCTGAATCTCCCACAAACCGGGCTTGCTATAATCGGGCACAAAGACAAAACGGCCTTCCTCATCACTAATTCCAGTCAACCATGGCTCCAAAGGATCATCGGGCGCATAGATTGTTACCTGGCCCCCGGCCAGTGGCTGACCCGAGTCGTAAAGAGCAATTACTTCTAAAGCATTGACCGACTCCGCGGTTAGATCCACCCCATGGGCAGAAACTCCGCCTGGAAAAAGCAGCAGGATCAAACCGCTGATCAGCATGATGCTGTTGAGAAGAGCAAGCTTAAGCATTGTTTTTTTCATCCCGGTTTCGCCTACCTAAATTTTAATTACCGCGAGCATTTATTCCAAAAAAGCAGCCAGGGCATGCCCTTCACCGACGTGGGCCAGGTGAGTCATCACCGCCAGTAAAAGCTCGTAATCTTCTTTTGTTAACATGGTTTCCAGATCACTGAGATCAACTTCAAGCGAGTTATCGACTGCCAGGGCAGCGAGTGGTCCGAAACCAAGGGCATCCAAATTTATTTCAGCGGTTGGATCTTCATTAAAATCGCCGAAGAGGTGATCAAAGTGAAAAGTCATCTCTACAGCGGCGCTGCCGCCGGACTCTAGAATACCCTTTCTTTCATCTCCCACATATTCACCGCCCAGGTAAGCGACTTCACGGTCCAGCCCGATCTTGAAATCAATTGCTGCGCCATCTTTTTCAGCTGTACCGGTCAGGAGGACAACATTGCCTTCTGCCGGGCCGCCCGTTGCCTGAACCATTTCCCAGTAAATAGCGTTATAGCGGCCGGAAGGAACAGACGCGGCTTCGCCAACCACGGCAGGATCAGCATCGGAAGCGGCAAGATCAACGGTATGTTCTCCATCCAGGTCAACCCTGGCCTGGACCAGATCAGTAAACTCCCAGCCCATTTCAGTTTCAAAGGGCGGCTCAGTCTGAAAGGCGGAAATTGATGCCAATGTGACATAAGCATGAGAAAAGTTTAGTTCCCAGCCGTCTTTACAGACAAAACCCTCACGGATAAACTCCTCCCCGTTGGCCGTAAAAACCAAAGTGCCCAGATCATCAACTTCTTCTATGGGCAAATTTTCTTCAACAACCTGCTCCGTCGCACAGCCAACCAAGATCAGCAGGGTCAATAAAACGGCAACAAAGAAAATCTTTAAACCCCAATTATTTTTCACGCTACTTTCCTCCTTGAGTCTGGCAGACCAATAATAGATTTTTTTGGTAGCACGTTTTTATATTATTGTATTACTATTCAAGCCTAAAGGATCCGTCCTGATCTGTCAAGAATTTTTTCGTAGATTATGTTTCGCAGATGTGCCTGGAGTTTATCTGAAGGATAAAAAGTAGCGATCAGCAGGCGCTTACAATAATACCGCCTCCGATGACCTCATCTTCATCATAAAATACTGCCGATTGACCTGGTGCAACTGACTTTTGCGGTTCACTGAAAATGACCCGGGCTGTTCCGGCTTCCGGTGGGTGAACTACAGCCGACACAGCCGGGGCGCGATAGCGAATTTTAACAGCTAGTAGCTGCGGATCCTGAGGGCTTGCTCCGCTAACAAAGCTGATGTTGTTAACCATCAAACCAGTACTTTTCAATTCTTCTTCCCGGCCGACGATGACCCGGTTCTGAGCTGCATCGATACGCACCACATAAAGGGGCCACTTGGCAGTAAGCCCCAAACCTTTACGCTGCCCAACCGTATAAAAAGCAATGCCACGGTGGCGCCCCAGCAGCTCTCCCTCAACGGAATAGATTTCTCCCGGCTGAACCGCTGCCGGGCACTCTCGTTCTAAAAAGCGGTGATAATCATTATCGGGGATAAAACAGATCTCCTGGCTTTCAGCCTTTCCGGCCACCGGCAGTTTTTCAGTGTCAGCCAGATTGCGAACCTGCTCCTTGGTAAAGTCACCCAGTGGAAACAGCGTTTTTGCCAACTCCCGCTGACCGAGCATGTAGAGCATGTAGCTTTGGTCTTTTTGCCGGTCCCGGCCACGATAGAGGTGGTAGCGTCCGGTAGCGGGATCAAAGCGATTATTTACATAGTGACCCGTGGCAATATAATCAAGTCCCAGGCCCTCTGCTTTTTCCAGTAGCGCTGAAAATTTGAGATGACGGTTGCACTCCACACAGGGGTTCGGAGTTTTTCCCTGCAGGTAGTTTTCTGTAAAATTTTTCACTATGGTGTCGTAAAAAAGATCTTTCAAGTTAACTGTGTAGTGGGGTATACCCAGTCGATCTGCTACCCGCCTGGCATCGTTTACGGCTTCCAGCGCACAGCAGCCCTGCTGCTGATCAGCGACCAGCTCTTCTGATTGCGGATCAACCCAGAGGCGCATGGTAATCCCGACCGGGCTGTAACCGGCACGCAAAAGCAGGAGGGCCGCTACTGAGCTATCGACTCCGCCACTCATTGCTACCAGCACTTTTCTATTTTTACCATCCGGCTCCATAGCAACCGCTCCTCATAAGAAAAGGCACCCCTGAACCAAATTCAGCGGGTGCCCTCTAGTTTCGATCTTCAGCTTATTCCAGGCTATTAACTTAAGGCAGGGTCCACCAACCAACCTTGCTCCCACCGCTATCCTCGACATAGCTTTCCAGGATCTCGGAATAACCTTCAACATTAACCACGGTAGTTGAGCCGTTTGTTTCCTTGTTGATCCTGGTAACTCCGTCACTGGTCCCAGCACTGCTGCTGTGGCTGAAATAATCATAATAGGTACCATCTTTTTTTGTTGTGTCAGCTGCAATTGTCTCGCTGACATGACCTTCTTCACCCGGATTAGGCATTACCCCTATCTGGTTGCTGTGCTCATTGCCATACGAGCTGCCGCTGATAATCCGCATGTACTGGCCGGGCAGGGCATCACGCGCTGTTGCTCCGTGATAATATGCATAGCTGCTGACATATTTATATGAGTTGTAGACTGCCTGGGCCGGTGTAACTTTGGCGGTCACGGACCAACCGTCATGCACTCCGCTGGCTGTACCCATTCCGGCGGCAAAGAAAGCGGCTATCCCACCGTCATAAGCGTAAGTATGTTCGTGCTCAACCCTGCCGGTATGGACAAATACGTTAGTAAAGCGGGTCAGCACTTCCCGGAAACGACTGGCTGCAAAAACAGACGTTCCCTGAAAAAGGATAAAAAATATGATCAACACAATGATGGCAATTGCTGCCGTTTTCCTGATCTTTTTCAAATTAACAGCCTCCTTGAAAATCTTTTCATTCTCCGCCGGGAGCAGATACTTTTTGCTTGTGATATTATACAATTTCTTTCCGTCTATTCTACTATAAAAGATCGGTTATTGCCAGCTGCTGAACGAAAATAAGTTAACTGATTATCGTACCGGTTTTCCCGTCCAAAGCGTTAAGGGCCTGATAGAGGGAAGTGATAATCGCCTTTTTACCGGGATTATCCTTGACAAAATTTACAGCAGCCTGGACCTTAGGCAGCATGCTGCCCGGGGCAAAATGACCCTCGATGATATACTGCTTGGCCTCTTCAACCGTTACCTGGTCAAGATCTTTTTGATCGGGTTTGTTGTAGTTAAGCGATACCTTCTCCACTTCAGTCAGGATCATTAATATATCTGCCCCAATATCGTCAGCCAGTCGCGATGCTGCCAGATCTTTGTCAATGACAGCAGCTACCCCGCGCAAGGACCCATCCTTGTTTTCAACCACCGGTATGCCGCCGCCCCCTGCGGTAATGACGATCGTGGTATCCCACAGTTCTTTAAGACAGGAAAATTCAACAATCCTTTTCGGCATCGGTGAGGCCACCACCCGCCGCCATCCACGACCGGCATCTTCTTTCATATCATAGCCTTTTTCCGCAGCAATTTTTTTCGCTTCTTCCTCAGAATAGAAAGGGCCAATCGGCTTGGTCGGGTTTTTAAATGCCTGGTCATTTTCATCAACAACTACCTGGGTAATAATCGTAACAACCGGCACATTACGGTTCTTTTTCTTTAAAGCATGGCGCAAGGCCTGTTGAATATGGTAACCGATATAACCCTGGCTCATTGCCCCGCATACATCAAAAGGCATCACCGGCACAACATCGGCTGCTGCTTCACTGGCCAGAACAATATTGCCTACCTGCGGACCATTACCATGCACAATAGCCAGTTCATAATCCAGTCTGCTCATCTCGGCAATATATTCAACTGTTTTTTTGACCACCTCTAACTGCGCTTCGGAAGTAGCAGGTGCCCCTTTTGTCTGCAGGGCATTTCCACCAAGAGCCACCACGATCTTTGCTATTGCCATCTCTTTGCCTCCGTTTATCAATATTTAAAGCCAGAAAGCGCTTATTTGCCAGATCCAGTTTAGCCCAAATTAAAACAAAAATATTACTCCACGGCAATTATATCGGGATATGCAGGCAAAGGCAATACCA
>CAZAKI010000028.1:0-26277 GCA_964485855.1 uncultured Syntrophomonadaceae bacterium
ATCAAACCAGGTTCTGAGAGACATTAAGGTGAACCAGGTTCAGTTCGAAAGGAAAAGACCGGAAGAAAAGAAAGGTGCAAGCCTTGATTGGAAAACGGAGGTATCCAGTCGAACCGAGCAGTTGCAAGTGGCCTTTGTGGAAAGGGAAAGGAAAGGGTAACACCGGAACTGAACCGGGAAGCATCGGTGAACCGCAACACAGAATTTTTCAAGAACCGTTTGGAGACTATAAAAGTCGTCTGTAGGGACGAACGAAAATAGTCGTCGATAAGCGGGAAAGGAAAGTACTGAGGGTTAACCGCAGGTCTGTTGGGACCTGGTTTTATTATGTACAAGTAATCAGTAAAATAAGGGATTCATGACTTAAATTCATCATGGTTCAAAAACCCGTAAATCGGCCAGATGGCGATAATCCTCATTGAAATCCAGACCGTAACCAATCACAAAACGATCGGGAATTTGGAAACCGCAATAATCGGGGTTGAAATCAACCAGTCGGCGCTCTGGCTTGTCAAGCAGGGTAACCACTTTTAGACTTTTCGGACCGCGACTGAGCAGATTTTCACAAAGATAGTTCAGGGTCAGGCCGGTGTCAATAATATCCTCAACAATTAACACATCTTTATCTTTGATACTCTGCTCCAGATCTTTCAAAATCCTAACTACCCCTGATGAGGTGGTATCTGCGCCATAACTGGATACTGCCATGAAATCTATCTCCACCGGTATCGACAGATGCCGGACAAGATCGCTTAAGAAAATAACCGCCCCTTTTAAAACACCGATCACCAGTATTTTGCTGCCCCGATAATCATCAGAAATTGCTCTGGCTAATTCGATAATCCTTGATTCAATCTTTTCCGCCGATAACATTACTTCCATCTTTTCCATAGTCATCAAAACCACCTTTTTTCTCGTTGTTTTTCGGCTTCTCGGTTCTTGATCGTCTACTGGAGATGAGCAAAGATCTCAACTCCAGGACCAATACCTGGCTAGTTTTTTCAGTTACCCGGTACGGGTGCGCTATTCTTTGCCCCGCTACCCAGATAATATCATCTCCTCTGGTGACCAGTGGTAACCGATCCCTGGCAGTGCGATCTATTTTATTGTCGATTAAAAAATCCTTGAGTTTTTTACTGCCGGCAGCTCCCTGCGGGTAAAAGCGATCTCCTGGCTTTCTATTGCGAACCAGAATTGCTCCTGATGACAGACGCTCATAATCAAGAAAAGCCTGATAACTGGAAGGCGGCCAAACCAAATCTTCTTTAGCCCGGATCCGGGCAACAATCACCCGTCTATCCGGGAGCCGGGTCTTACCGGGAATTTTAAGTCTGGTGACAGGATAATCTTCATTTTGCAGATCACCTATTTTGGCGATGACCAGATTATTTCGTTGCCGGTAAGCTGTGATCCCCCCGGGTAAAGTAAGATATTTCCCTGATTTCCGACTTTCGGCCAGCTCTAGCAATAGTTTAACATGCCGTCGGCTAATTTCCTTACCGGGTTTAAGATCATTAACGGCAAGCAGCATCACCCGCCCCTGCAGGGCTTCTGCCAGACTGGTAAGGGCATCCTGGTTGATGGTGATCCGGTTGTATCCCCGCCTAATTAAAGTTTTCGCCTTACGGCAAGCTAACCTGCCAAGAAATAGGCGATCGGCGGCAGCAAGCTCGCCTAATCCGGCCAGCGCCTCAACTATTTGCGGGTTATATTTTTCAGCGAGGTGGGGTATTAAATTTAAACGCAGCCGATTACGGCGGTAGTTTTGCTCAAGGTTGCTGCTGTCAGTGAAGGGGTCGAGATCATTTTCATCGCAGTAGGCTTCAATTTCACTACGCCGAAAAGCAAGCAGTGGACGAATCAGGCGGATCCCCTGATATGAGCTTGAAGGACGCATGCCAGCCAAGCCATCAACACTACAGCCACGCAGGATATTTAGTAAAACTGTTTCTGCCTGGTCATCCCGGTGATGACCAAGAGCCACCGCTTTAGCGCCGTGCTTCCGGGCAATTTCTACAAAGAACCGGTAACGGGCTTGCCTGCCCGCCGCTTCCTCTGAGAGATGCTGCTTCATTTTATAGCTGCGAATGTCAACTACTTCAGACTCAAAATCCCAGCCCAGGTTAGCGGCAAGAGCAGCGACGCCTGACTCTTCCTGATCCGCTTCCGGTCGCAGCCGGTGATTGAGATGAGCGACAATCAATTTTAAATTGTATCGCCCAGCCAAACGATTAAAGAGATGAAGCAAACAAAGCGAATCCGGTCCTCCTGATACAGCCAGAATAATTGTATCGTCGGGACAGACCAGCCTGTTTGCATTAATATATTGGGTAAAACGTTCAAGAAGCATCTGCGCCTGCAGTCGGTTCAGAGTAAAGATAAAAAAACACCCTGAACCAGAGTGCCACTCCAATCATTATTTCCTTTACTTGCCTTGATCCTTAGAAAGCTTCTCTGAAAGAACCCCTGCCGCCGCTTCTTTTTGATTCGGTATTACGTTTTAAATCAAGAAGCCGTTCATCACTTTCTTTAAGAAAACGGCTCATTTTATCTTCAAAAGATGCCTTATTAACAGGGGCTGTCCGGCTTCGCCCGTTATTCTTTTCCTGCTTGTAACCTTCTGCCGCCTGACGGATTGATAGCCCAATTTTACCGCTGTTTTCAATATTCAGCACCTTTACTTTGACTTTATCAGATTTCTTGAAAAACTCATTAATATCTTTCACATATTCATCAGCCACCTCCGAGATATGCACCAGGCCAGTTGTTCCGCCGGGCAACTCAACGAAGGCACCAAATTTTGTGATGCCGGTTATCACCCCTTCCAATATACTGCCAACTACGAGCTCTTTCTTGATGAATAACTCCTCCTTGCAAAATATACTTACAGACTAAGGTTATTATAACTTTTCTGATATTAATGTCAATCCTCTAACTGGAAAATTACTTCCCCCGGCTTTACCAGACCGAGTCTTTCACGGGCTAATGTTTCCAGGTAATCTAGATCTTGTAAACGGACAATCTCTTCCTCCAACTCAGCCTGTTTATCACTGAGCGCTGCGATTTTTGCTTCAAGCTCTTCCAAGGCCTGCCGAGCCTGGTGCTGCTTGAAATACTGCATGGAGATAATGAGTAAAAGGCCGCAGACCACTAAGCTGAGCGCTATTACCACCAGCCTGTAGATACTATAGCGGTTGTCTCTGCTTTTTGCAGGAAATGTTGATACCTTTTTTTTAGCACGACCATTTTTTACTGCCATCACGATATTCAACCCCTACAGTGTAAATACAGAAAACCCTGCTTCCAGCGATCCAGTAATAGAATAATGACAGAATTCGGGTTTGCCGGGCTGATTCCTGCTACAATCGGTTTGTCATCTTTCTACAGCCAGGATAAAGAAATCCCCTTCGTAAAGGGGATCTCAGACAGTGCAAGACAATTTTTTATGATCAATTTTTCTGGGCTGTTTATTTTACTTTGTCTTTTAATGCTTTACCCGGCTTAAATGCCGGCACTTTTAAAGCTTTAATCTTGATTTTTTCTCCTGTTGCCGGATTACGTCCTTCACGCGCCTTACGGTGCCGAACTTCAAAAGTCCCGAAACCGACCAACTGTACTTTCTCGCCTTTTGCCAGGGTGCCTGCAATTCCATCCAATACTGATTCTACTGCCGTCTTACTTGTCTTTTTTGATAATCCGCCCTTCTCAGCAACCAGATCAACCAATTGAGTCTTATTCACGTACAAAGCCCTCCTTAAAATAATAATTAATACGCTTAATATGCACTTTATTCGACGTCTTTTTTCAGACTCCTTCTTTATTTCCCCATATTCTCGATTATTTTGGCTTCTTCCCACCAAAAATCCAATTCTGCAAGCGAAAATTCGCCGATTGGCTTACCGCTATCTTCCACTTTTTCCAGAACATATGTAAAACGCTTAATAAACTTGTTGATCGTCTTGCCAAGAGCAACCTCGGGATTTACTTTCAAAAAGCGAGCTAGATTAACCACCGTAAAAAGATAGTCGCCAAGCTCTTCCTCGATTGCCGCCTGGTCTTGTTCAGTACAGGCTGTTTCAAGCTCGCCCAGTTCTTCCCTCGCTTTTTCAAGTGGTCCTCCGATCGTAGGCCAGTCAAAACCCAATTCAGCTGCTTTTTTCTGTAACTTATAAGCCTTCAACAGCGCCGGCAGAAACTGATCAACTTTGATGGCATAGTTGGTATTCTCTTGACCACGTTCGGTAGATTTGATCTCCTCCCACAGTACTTTGACCGCATCAGCGTCTGCCGCACTCCGCGAACTGAAAACATGCGGATGGCGCCTGATCAATTTTTCGACAATAGCAGTTACCACGTCAGAAAAACCGAATCGATTCTCTTCCCTGGCGATCTGCGCGTGAAAGATTACCTGCAGCAGTAAATCACCCAGTTCTTCTACAAGGCTCTGATCTTCGTTGCTATCAATGGCTGCAACAACTTCATAGGCTTCTTCAATCAGGTACTGCCGCAGACTGCTGTGATTCTGTTTCCGGTCCCAGGGGCAGCCGTCTTTTGCGCGCAGTCTGGCCATTATTTCGATCAATTCTCCAATACTGCCGCCGCTAAATGGAGGCAGATAAATAGTAGTGTAATGATCAAAAAGATCGTGATGATCAAGTTTTTTTAAAGTAATCTTTTTCTTTTTTTCTGCGGCTGTTCCCGCTGACTTGATCAACACAACCGGATGATCTGCTGGATAGAGTTCCAGCAATTTTAGTTTGACCCGCGACGCAATTGGCCTGCTATAAACCTGGGCCAGAATCAGGTGATTTAAAGAAGGTTCTTTCAGTCCAGGCACAGCCAGGGCATCATAAACCGTTATTCCGTCAAGCAGGTCAAGCTTTAAGCCGGTTAAGAGAGGTTCGAGAAACGAAAGTCCCGCGACAATCTTAATTTTTATACCCAGGCGGGAGCCAATTTTTAGCAGCCTGGTCACAGTTTCCTCGCCGACAGCGGGATGACCCGGCACCAGATAACAGATAGTTTTATGGAGCCTGCTTTCTTGCAGGAGGGTAGCCGTAATCTTTCGATATACCTGTTCAAAACTGATTCCTTCCCGGTAAAAACAATCAAAAGAACGAAAGTGATTATTGACTCTGGCAGCATAACGGGCAGCAGGGTGCCTGAGAGTACGAAAATATAGGGGATAATCGCCAGTAATATAAGCCCTTGCTTCAGCTGTCAGCTGCTTAGGGTTTCCCGGCCCGAGTCCAATAATTATTATTCTACCCACCATCAATCAACTCCATTGCTTATTTCAAAAAACCGAATCTTCCAGCCAACCCTGCCAAGCTTTTGCCAATGTAGGGGACCATAACCAGTTCCGCGCGATTCAAGCCGCCGGAGAATAATAGCGCTAGCCCGTAGATAAAAAACCCGGCAAGAATCGATATAAAGACCGCCAGGGCATTGAGCAGCCCCTGAGATGAAAAGCCAGATCCCAAGCGCATAATCCCGCTGAAGCAGAAATAAACCACTACCGCCATTAGAAGGGTGGAAAAGAGCGGTAAGAAAAGGAGCTCACGGAGATTCACAATCCAGCCGGTTTTACGCTTAACATAAAGAAGATTTAAAGCGGCAGCGACCAAAAGGCCGGCGACAGATGCCAGGGCTGCCCCACCGACATTAAGGGCAGGAATAGCTGTCAGGTACCAGGCCAGGGCGGTCTTAACCAGGCCTCCGTAAAACATATTCAGGGCTGGAACAATCGGTTTACCCAAACCCTGGATCAGGCCGGTGGTAGCAACATAAAGGCAAAGCGGAACAACCGACCAGGACATGTAGGCCAGTGAATAACCCGCTTCAGCATTATTAAAAAGTAGAACCGTTATCGGTTCTGCCAACAGGTACAAGCCTGCAGCGGCAGGCAGAGAGAAGAGCACCGTCAGTTTGATGGCCATTGCAGTTCGACCCTGGATCTGCACCTTGTTTTGGAGGGCATAGGCTTCCGAGATGGCCGGTACCAGGCTCATGCTCAGGGCCAGGGCAACCACATTAGGGAAATAAACCACTGAGCCGGCCATCCCGGTAAGCTGTCCATAAAGAGCCCGCGCTCTTTCAAGTTCAAAACCGGCGGCAATGAGCTGTCTGGGGACTATTGCCAGATCGATCATCGTGATCAGCGGGATCACCAGACCACCTACGGTAACCGGTATAGCCAGACTGAAGATCCGCCTAATGATCTGACCGACCCTTTCCGGCTGATGAACTTTTTGGCGTAAGCCAAGTTCTTTCAGGTTATTTCTATTTTTAAGATAAAGCACGGCAAGCAGCAACAGTCCGGCCAGGCCGCCAGCCGCTGCGCCGCTGGTTGCCCCGGCTGCTGCATATTCAAGCCCGGCCGGAATCAGCAGAAAAACCAGGGTAATTGAAAAACCGACCCTGACCAGTTGTTCCAGCAGTTGCGATCCAGCAGTAGGAACCATATTTTGCTGTCCCTGAAAAAAACCCCGCAGTGAAGCCATCACGGTCACAAAAAAGATCGCCGGGGATATAGCCATCAGGGGGTAAACCGCTTTGATATCTTTAATCAGCACTACCGATATAAAGCGGGCACCAAAAAGCATTACCAGGGTAATCAGCAAACCACTTAAGGCGAGAAGATAGAAGGCAATGGTAAAGACTCGCTCTGCTTCGCGGTAATCTTTAAGCGCGATCTTTTCAGCCATGATCTTCGAAAGGGCAACCGGAATACCGGCAGTTGAGATCACCAGCAGGGTGGAGTAGATTGGATAGGCATACTGATAAAGCCCGATGCCCTCATCGCCCAAAATCGCCGCCAGGACCACCCTGAAAACGGCGCCGATGATCCTGGCGGCAATGCCGGTTACAGCAAGCACTGCTGCTCCCCTGATAAAAACGCTGTTATTATCGTTCAAGAAACAACCCTCTTCATTGATCTAAAATTTATTATATCAGCTTACAGACCGGCAGTCAGCTGCAGAAAGGAATCTAACTTACCCGCTTTTACTTTCATCAGTTGATCCTCTAGATAATTGTTCTAAATCCTTAATAATAGAAGCTAAATATTCTTTACCGCTTTCTTCTCGCGTTATTATTATGCGCAAGGGTTTTTTGCCGGCCACCCTATAGCCATTTCCGGCGTCAAGTCCGGCTGGTGTCAGCAGCCCGACAGGAGTAGCGCCACCGGGTAGGAATTGAATTATAGTGTTTTTCTTCCGCTCCGTAAGTGATTCAACCCCAAGATCTTCTGCCAAAAGCTTGATCATGGCAATTTGCAGAAGCATTTTAGCCGGTTCGGGAGGTGTTGCATAGCGATCGACCAACTCCTCTTCAAGATCTTTAAGCTCCTCAACTGACTTAAGGCTGTATATTTTCTGATAGATATCAATCCGTTGATCCTGATCAGGAATATAGGGTGAAGGCAAATAGGCACTGACCTTCAGATCGATCCGCGGCTCCGGTTTCGTTTCAACCTTCTGGTTTCTGAGGACGGCTACTGCCTGATCAAGCAATTTGATATACAAATCAAAGCCGACTGCCGCAATAAAGCCATGCTGCTCTGCTCCAAGAATATTGCCGGCCCCCCTGATTTCCAAATCGCGCAGCGCTATTTTAAAACCTGAACCTAGCTCGGTAAACTCCCTAATGGCCTTTAACCTTTTACGGGCAGTTTCCGTAATTAGTTTATCCTTACGGTAGGTTAGGTAAGCATAGGCAAGACGATTCGAACGACCGACCCGGCCCCGGATTTGGTAAAGCTGGGCAAGGCCAAACCGATCGGCATCACAGACAATCAGGGTGTTGACATTGGGAATATCGAGACCAGATTCGATGATGGTCGAGCTGATCAGAATTTGATAGCGGCCGGCCTGAAAATCAAGCATTACCTTTTCCAGTTTAGCTTCCGGCATCTGCCCATGGCCAACAGCTAAAGTGGCCGAAGGAAAGAGCTGTTTTATCCTTCCAGCGTATGCTTCGATTTGTGCTACTTTGTTGAAAACAATAAACACTTGGCCCTGCCGGTTCAGCTCGCGCTGCACCGTTTCCCTGACCAGGTTTTCCGAGTATTCGAGGACATAAGTCTGAATCGGATACCGATCTTCCGGCGGAGTGTCGATAATACTCAAATCGCGTGCTCCGGCCAGTGAAAGGTGAAGAGTCCGGGGAATTGGCGTTGCCGTCATCGCCAGGATATCAACTTCAAGACGCATCCGTTTGATCTTTTCTTTCTGTCTAACCCCAAAACGCTGCTCCTCATCCAATATCAATAATCCTAAATCATGGAAATCAAGATCTCCTGATAAAAGACGATGAGTGCCGATAATAATGTCAATTTTACCGGCAGCAACTTCTTTTAACAGCGCTTTTTGTTTAGCTGCGGAAACAAAACGGCTTAGTTGGGCTATCCGCACTGGAAAACCGTCAAACCGTTCCTGGAAAGTCAGGAAGTGCTGCTGGGCCAGAACCGTAGTCGGCACTAATACAGCAACCTGCTTGCCTTCCATCACCACCTTAAAGGCTGCCCGCATCGCTACTTCAGTTTTACCGTACCCAACATCACCGCAAATCAGGCGATCCATCGGGTGCCCTTTTTCCAGATCTGCTTTCACTTCAGCAATGGCCTGCAATTGGTCCGGGGTTTCCTCGTACGGAAATTGGGTTTCGAACTCCTGCTGCCAGGGGTGATCCGACCCGAAACTGTAACCCTCAACTGCTTCACGGGCAGCATAGAGTTCAAGCAGTTCCCTGGCCAACTCTTCAACCGATTGATTAACCCGCATTTTCATCCGTTGCCATTCATTGCCGCCCAAGCTGTGCAAACGCGGCGCAGAGGCGTCTTTTCCCGAATATTTTCGGATTAAGCTGACCTGATCAATTGGGATGTAGAGTTTATCTGTTCCCCTGTACTTCAGCAGCAGGTAATCGCGCTCGATCCCGCCAACCTGGAGGGTTTGGATCCCCTGAAATTGACCAATTCCATGCTGCTCATGAACCACATAGTCACCGTTAGTCAACTCACGGTAGCTGCTTAGCAGGGTGCCCTCACGGTTGCCAATTCGCTTTTTTTTCTTCCTGCCGGGCATAATATTCCGTTCGGTAATCAGCACAATCTGCAAGGGAGGAATAATAAAGCCCTGATCTGGGGCAGAACTGAGACTGATAGAAGCGGGAGCTTCCGGTAAAAGCTCTTGGACCAGTTGAGTTAGACTTTTAACCCTCTCGGCATTATCAGCTGCCAGGTAAACCTGGTACGCCTCTTGATGCCAATTTTGCAAATCATTACCGAAAATTTCCCACTGCCCATGATAGAGGGGAGCACTTCTGGTATCAAGACTAAAAGAGTTAACGTTCCCAAAAAAGTTTGAACCAGAGGCTAGATCATTTAAGGCTATAAATTGTCCGCTGTAATTGGCAAAGAGTTCTTCCAAGTTCCAAAGCTGTCCGGCAATATTGGCAAACAGTGCTCCTTCAGCATAGGAATCACTAAGGTACTGATCCCAGTCGGCTTTTAACGCCCGATCTTTCTGCTCTAAAAGCATTGCTTCTTTTACAACCAGTAGACTCGATTGAGGCAGGTAATCAAGTAACGAAGATCCTGAACCATAAAAATATGAAAAATAGCCGGAAAGCAGATCAAGACCTTCCGGGTGCGCCAGCCGCTCTAAGTGCCGGACAACCTGTTGACTTAACCTAGCTGCAGTTTCTGAATCGCCACGCTTACGCAGCTTTGATTTAGCCTGTTCGAGCGCGCCCCTGATCAGCTTTTCGCCTTCTCTGAAGCGTTCCATATCGAGGATCAATTCCCGGGCAGGCATAATTGAAACCGCTTTGATCTGCTCGTTGGAGCGTTGGTTCAGGGGATTGAAAAACCGAATCGATTCCAGCCGATCATCGAACAGCTCCAGGCGGACCGGCCTACCAAGACCGGGAGAAAAAATGTCGACAATATCACCGCGAGCACTAAAGTGGCCAGCTGCTTCGGTCAGTGAACTCCTTTCGTAACCTCTTTCTACCAAAGCGGCAATTAAATTTTCTCGCTGTACCGAATCACCGCACTTAAACTCCAAGATTAATTCCTGCCAAACAGTCAGGGGCAGGTTTCGGCTTAAAAGGGCCGCCAGTGGGGCAATGTAAATACCCGGGTTGTGATCATTTAACCACTGTAAAAATTGCAATCGTTGATGCTGAATCTCTTCACTGCGCGATAAAATTGAGGGACTGACAAAAAGTTCCCGCGCCGGTAACAGCTTCGCCTGACCCGGCAAAAATGCATTGATGTTAGTATAAGCCTTTTCAGCACCGGCTTGATCTGCAGTGACCAAAACCAGCGGCCTGCCTGTAAGATGAGCCAAAGCTGAAATAAAGTAGTCTCCGGCACTGCCATCAATGCCGTAATACTCTGCCCTGTAGTCGGACTTTAACTGCAACTGTTCCAGCAGGAAGGCAAATTGTGCATCGTCCAACCATAGATCAAGCAGTTCAGCCAACAGCAAAGTAATTCTCCTTCCCAATACAATCAATGAGTACAGCAGAAGAGGGGAAAATAGATATTTTCCCCTGGTAATCGGCTAAATCAAATTTGTCTACCGGTAAAATCACCGGCTGAATTATTGTTAAACAGGCAGCGACAGCTGCTTAAGCAGGCCGGAAAGCTAAAAACAGCTTGCGCCGGCTTGCCCGATAACCGGCCTAAGCTTGTGCTGCGGTCGCCTGCTGGTTAATCTTCTTTTTCCTGATGATCAGGAAGTAGGTTAGGGCTGCCGCCAGCACAAGCAGGACAATCGCCAGCAGCGGACGATAAAAGATCCAGGCAATGGCAATGACAATAAAGGTCAGAATCAAGGAGATCAATCCGGCAATCAAACCCAATCCTGATGAGAGCAGCCGGCCAAGAAACGGCAGAACCACTCCAATGGTGGCAAAAGGCTTCAGGATGGTAGTTAAACCGACGTAAAAGAGAATAAACCCAAGCACTCTGAATAACCAGGTCCGCAAGACATTTGCCGCCTTGGCCGCTTCAATCATATCCTCGGCCGACTGCATCCCCGGCCTTAAGATCTCGATTGTTGTATTTTGCTTGGTTCGAAAAGGACCTAGTTGTCCATTCATCACCTTGCCCAGGACCGATACCTGACCCGGCAGAGCCACCTGGTGTGAGATTCTTAGATCGCCGATCTGCGGGTTACCTGGGTTACCGATGTAGATCTGGTTTGCAGAAATCTCTGCTTGCTCTTTAATTGATTCGGGAATAGCCGCAATTTCCGGATCTGTATAGTCAACAGCCTGGGTTGCCGTGATCTGACCAATTAAGCCCGGTGATAATTTATAGGCTCCAATCATAACCTGCTGCGCTTCCCAGGATTGCCCCTGGTAGGGCATCTGGGTCGGATTGGCATGCTTGGTTTTAGCCTCGGGATCTTTAAAAGTAGAAGATTGGATTAGCGACGAAGACCATACCGGCTCATATGTATAGGTGGTGATCGTTTCCTCGGTTCCACCCACTTTCTCAACCTTCTCAGTGGTAACGATTTCTTTCCACTGATACATCTCTGTTTTGCGAATCAGATGGATGGCATTAAGGCTGACGCCTAGTTCGCTGTCAACCAAAATATCTGGGGTAGAGGTCTCCCCGATGCCATGAACTAGCTGGCCTTCCATTTCCGGAGCAAGAGTGCTCAGATCTGCCTCCACTACTGATCCTGCTCCTTCTTCCAGCCCTTTGTAAACTCGAACGGCATAACCTTCATTAAGCCATAATACTGGAAAGGCAGCTATAAAAAGAATCAACCCTACTACCACACCCTTGATCGAACCCATCAACCGGTTGCCATAATGCTGAGAAGTAACCTCGGTGTATGGTTTTTTAGCCAACTACGTACCCTCCTTGTGGGTTAATTAATAATTAGGACAGACTTTAATGTTTTTCAGCACAGGGCATTAATCATTGTTAATGAAAGAATAATACCATGGGAGAATATTGAAAATCAAGCTGGCGCATGATGTTCGTTTAAGTGTTTAGAAATCTGCCGTCGTGACAAGAGTTTGGTAGTACAAGTGACCTATTTGCGTCACAGAAACTCCTTTTTTTTCTACGCCAGGCCTTTTGTTCCCGCCCTAAAAGGGCAAATAAGCTGAGGATGCGATTAAAAATAGATTGTTAATCGCTCTGAAAGCATCGTCCTAACTTGGCATAAAGATTGCTATAGATCTAGTTAACAAGCTACTGCTAAGCAGCAGCAAAGAAAGGAGGCAGAAACAATGCCTGAAAAATGCGCTTTCTGGAACGAATATGATTCAACTGCAGGGCATATTTGCTACTGCGAACTGGCCGCCTTCAACCGTCCGGTCAACAGCAACTTCTTAGAGGCAATCGGCTGTAACAAGGATAAGAGACTAGAATGTATGAAAAAGATGGAATATGCCAGCGGAATGGGCGTGGTTCCCGAGGTGCTGCCGGCACCTTTATCGCTCCCCAGTACTACGATGGCATCACCGGCAGCCTGCGACCCTCCATCCGAAATAGCCAAGACTGTCGTTGGTGTTGCACAGAAGAAAGCGGCAACCGCAATACCGGCTTTAATGATGCTGGCTATCTTGGCCGGAGCCTACATCGCTCTGGGTGCGGTTCTCTTTACGATCGTTACTAATGACCTCGCCGTATATATCGGTGATGGTCTCAGCCGCCTGGTCGGGGGAATAGCATTTTCACTCGGCTTGATCCTGGTCATCCTTGGCGGGGCCGAGCTTTTCACCGGAAATAACCTGCTTTTCACCGGTTATTTGGATAAAAAACTCAATGGCAGGCAGATTTTGAACAACTGGACCTGGGTTTATCTCTTTAACTTCGTCGGTGCGCTGATCGTAGTAACGCTTTTCTTTTACTCGGGGATTTGGAAGGCAAATGACGGAGCAATTGCCACCAGAGCAATCAACATCGCTGTGGCTAAAGCCAGTCTGACCTGGAGTGAAGCACTCTTCAGGGGTATCCTTTGCAATTGGTTGGTCTGCCTTGCTGTCTGGCTTTCGATGGCTGGAAAAGATGCGATCAGTAAAATCCTCGGGATAATGTTCCCAATCAGTGCTTTTGTGGCTGCCGGATTCGAGCACTCGATCGCTAATATGTATTTTGTCCCAATGGGAATTATGCTAAAAAACACCGCACTGGCCCAGGACCTTTTTGCTTCGACAGTCCTACAAGGTTTGAGCTGGCAGGCGTTCTTCCTCAACAACCTAATTCCGGTAACAATCGGTAACATTATCGGTGGGGTCGTCTTCGTGGCCATTGCTTACTGGACCTGCTATCTGCGCCCCTTGGTGCCGAGAGATTTATCGGTTAAAGCAAGGGTGCACGGCTAAAAGCAAGATCAGCGATTGCAAATTAGAAGAGGTGATTAAGATGAAAAAAATGGTTAATTGCCCAAACTGGAAAGAATACCAAAGTATCAACGGGTGGATCATGTTTTGTGGAGCCGGTGCTTACGGCCGCAAGCTGAGCGTTCAGGAGGCAAGAAACTGCGGGTGTACTGAAGCACAGAGGGCAAAGTGTAAAATTATCATGGAAAACAATATCGGTTATGCTCTTTTACCGGATATTTGCGAAGAATCATCGATCGCAGAAAAAAGAACAAATCTGGAACCGGTAAAAACATATTAATAGGCAATGCAGAAAACCAGGTGACGGTAGATTGGTCAAGAGGACACCAGTATTGGTGTCCTCTTGATTAGATTCTAACTAGATATTAGACAGCTCTAATCATCCTCGCTCCACGGGAAAAAGGTTTTTAGTCCTCAATAACGAATATTTATTAAGCGGAAACCCCTGGTAAAAGGAGGGCTATAGGGTGTATACCAGTAAGTTTGTGACTCCGGAAATAATATTTGGCACTGGTTCGCTCGACCAGGTTGGCGAGTGTTGTCGCCGTCTAGGCTCGACAAAAGTATTCTTGGTTGCCGACCAGGGCATCACCCGCTGTGGTTGGGTGGATAAAGCCCTGGTTTATTTAAACGATGAAGGGCTTGACCACTGCCTGTGGAGTGAGTTTTCAGCCAATCCCCGCGATTACGAGGTTGAGCAAGGCTGCCACCGTTATAATGATACGGAATGTGATGCCGTCCTGGCAATTGGCGGAGGCAGCGCCGTCGACATGGCCAAGGCCGTCGCCACCCTTTCGACCAACCCCGGTCGGATTCACGACTACGAAGGCATCGATATGATCAGGGAACCTCTTCCACCACTGATTGTCGTGCCATCTACTGCCGGTTCCGGCGCTGAGGTGTCACAGTTTGCAATCATCTCTGACAGCAAACGAAGAATAAAGATGACCATTATTTCAAAATCACTGGTACCGGATATCGCTGTATCCGATCCCCTGATCCTTTCTACGGTTAACAGTAAATTAACTGCCAATACCGGGATGGAGGCTTTAAGCCACGCCGTAGAAGCTTATCTATCCCTTGCTGCCACCGATATGACTGATCTTCATGCCCTGCAGGCGATCAGGTTAATCGCCGCCAACTTGCGGTCTTCAGTTGCCAGTCAGGTTGATGAAGCAGCCAAGATTGCCATGGCCCAGGCCAGCTTGCACGCCGGTATTGCTTTTTCCAATGCTGTACTCGGCTTAACGCACGCCATGACTCACCAGATTGGCGGCCTTTTCGATCAGCCAATCGGCTCAATCAGTGCAGTGCTTTTGCCCTATGTGATGCGCTTTAATATGATCGCCTGCATCGATAAGTACGCCTCGATTGCTGAAGCCATGGGGGCACAGACCAAGAATCTTTCGAAAAGGGCAGCTGCTGACTTGGCAATCGAGATGGTGCGTGAACTGGCCCGGGATGTTGGGATTCCGGCCGGCCTGGCTGAGTTGGAACTGCCGGAAGAAACTATACCGGAGCTCAGCCGTAATGCAATGAACGATGCCTGCTTTATCACTAATCCCCGGGATGCTGAAGAAGAAGAGATCAGTGAAATATTTAGACAAGTGCTGACAACAAAAGGGGTTGACCGCTGATGGTTATGCAAAGTAAAAAAATACTGATCGAAAAGCTGACCGGCGTCCACAGCTCAAAAAAATCTTATTATGTAGCCCTGAAAAAGAAAATTAACGAACTTTTAGAAATCAAGCGCGACTGGGAGGTTACTTTTTCCGCTGTTACCGATCTCTTGGTTTTCATTAATCAGGATTACGAAATCCAGAGAGTGAACCGGGCGACTGTCGATTTCTTTTTAATGCCCGAAGAGCAGCTTATCGGTTCAAAATGCTATCAAATTTTTTACGGGCGCAAGACCAAATGCAATCCCTGTTTAGGCGACCAAGTTTTGCAGTCCCAGAAGACAGCCTATCAGCAGTCGCGGACCCGTTTCAATCGCGTGCTCGATATTTTTGCCTACCCTGCTTTTACCGAGCAGGACAAACCTTATGGAGTGACTTATTATGCCAAGGACGTCACCCGTTTTGTCGACTCGATCAAACTGGTATCAATGGGAGAGATGTCGGCAGGAGTGGCCCACGAGCTAAACAGCCCCCTGACTGCGATTGTCGGTAATGCCCAGTTGCTGTTGAGAGAAATTAATTCAGATGATCCTAAACACCAGTTGATCAAAGATATCCACAGCAGTGGAATTCGCTGCCAGCGAATCATCAAGAACCTGCTAACTTTTTCTCGGCAGGATGAATTCACATTCGAGGATATCAATCTGAACAACGTTGTGGACAGCTCATTAGCCCTGGTTTCTTTCCAGATCGAAAAAAGCAGAATCGAGCTGGTCGTTAATAAATGTCCTGATATTCCGACCATACTAGGCAGTGCTAACAGCCTGGAACAAATAATCATTAATCTACTCCTCAATGCCAGGGATGCGGTAGAAAGTAAATTTCAGGCTGATGATAAAAAAGGAATCCCCGGGCGAATTGTATTAACCACCAGGCTTCATCCTGACGGGAACATGGCCCTGGTGGAAATCTCTGATAACGGCTGCGGTATTGAACAGGAAGATATCCCCCAGATTTTCAATCCCTTTTTTACCACCAAGCAAAGTGGCAAGGGGACAGGACTAGGTCTCTCCGTGAGTTTAGGTATCGCCCAGGCTCATGGTGGATTCATTGATGTTCAGTCAGCTTCGGGAGAGGGCAGCACTTTTAGCCTGATTTTACCGTTGAAAAAGACTGATTCTACAGAAATGGTCGAAAGCTGAAAAATATTTACTGTCTTTAACGGAGGATGACCATGTCAAGCGAAGCTGCCTTTCTAATTGTAGATGATGAGCAGGAAGTATGTAACTTTTTCAGCTATTTGCTTAGGCAAAAAGGATACCGGGTGATTACTGCCGCTTCCGGAGCAGAAGCTTTGGGGAAACTGGCAAAAAACCGTTTCAATACCGCCCTGGTTGATTTAAAACTACCCGATGCCAACGGTCTTGAAATTCTGAAAGAGATCAAGAGCAAACAACCCGCTTGCGAGGTAATTATTATTACCGGCTTCTCGACAGTTAAATCGGCGGTTGAGGCTATTCAGCTTGGCGCTTTTGACTACGTAGAAAAACCCTTTGTTGATATAAACGAAATGGAAGCGCTGCTTGAAAGATCTCTGAGCGTAAAACCGGTGAGCGACGAACTTTCCAAAGCGCAGCTGGAGCAGGGTTTTATCATCGGACATAGCCAGAAGATGACTAACCTGATTGCAGCAGCCCAAAAAATCGCTAAAAAGAATATTACCATTTTAATCCAGGGGGAGACCGGAACAGGAAAGGAAGTCCTGGCTCGCTACATTCATTCGGTCAGTCACCGCAACGATCGCCCCTTCCTGGCTTTTAATTGCGGGGCTTTCACCGAAACACTGCTGGAAAGTGAACTTTTCGGCCATGAAAAAGGCTCATTCACCGGAGCCACCCACCAGAAAAAGGGCATCTTCGAGTTGGCCCATAAAGCAACCCTTTTCCTTGATGAAATTGACTCGGCCAGCCCGGCTAATCAGATCAAACTGCTGAGAGTCTTAGAAACCGGAGAATTATTGCGAGTCGGCGGAGAAGCAATGTGCAAGGTTGATGTCAGGATAATTGCTGCTACCAATGCAGACCTTGCTAAAAAGGTTGCAGAAAAAAAATTCCGAGAGGATCTGTTCTACCGTCTCGATGTCGCTTCACTAAATATCCCGCCCCTGCGCGAGCGGCAGGAAGATATTGATCTTTTCGTAGAATTTTTCCTGGAGAAAGAGTCCAAGGCCAAACAGCTGCCCCTAAAACAATTTACCCCTGAGGCCATGGCGCTAATCAAAAACCACGAGTGGCCCGGAAATATCCGTGAGCTAGCCAATACAGTGGCTCAGGCGCTGTTAATTAGTAAAGGTGATTTGATTGAAGTTGAGGATTTACCGGAACGAATTCGCCGGGGGTTAGCCACAGAGACTACAGTTAGGGTTAAACCGCAAGAGAGAGAAGCATTCGAAAAATCAAGCTTTAAAAGCCTGCCAGAAACCGGAGAAAACCTTTGTGCCCTGCTCGATCAGTTCGAGAGCAGTCTCTTTAAAACGATATCATTCCGCAACGGTTTTGATTTTGAACTTTTCAATCTGGAGATCGGCTACTGGCGAGATAATTTGCTGGCCACTTTGATTGAGAAAGCGGTGGAAGATACCTACGGCAACCAGTCTAAGGCCGCCGAACTACTGGGGATCACTCCGCGAGCCCTGCGCTACCATCTACAGAAGACCCGCAAGAAGGGAAGCGACAACCAAGCTTAATCTTCATCTGTAGTTACCTGATCTCCTTCATGATCACTCTTGACCTGGTTGTAGCTGTTCATTACTGCCAGCGGCCCCTGCTCAACAAACAAAAGCACAGCGTCAACTGCCCTTTCTACCGCTGCTGCAAGGATTGAGCGATCGGGTTCATCCAGGCGGCCAGTGACGTAATCGGCTGTATCCAGGTAAACAGGGGCTTTACCAATCCCGATTCGCAAGCGCGCGAACTGATCGGTGCCCAGTTCATCGATAATTGACTGCAACCCACGATGACCGGCACTTCCTCCTCTTTGACGCAACCTGATCACCCCGGGTGACAAATCAAGGTCGTCGTAAATAACCAGTAGATCAGCAAGATCAATATGCTTATTGCCCACAATTTCCTTCACAGCGCGACCACTTAAATTCATGTAGGTCAGCGGCTGAACCAGGAGAAGCTCTTTGCCGGCATATAGCACCGGGGCACAGAGCGACCAGTGTTTCTGAACCGGTTTTTTTGCTTTCAAATATCCGGCCAGGGCTTCAATCACCCTGAAACCAAGGTTATGCCGGCTACCGGAATACTTAGAACCCGGATTGCCAAGTCCAATGATCGCGTGCATAAAATCACTCCACCATTCCCGTGGATCAGCAATAATGCTGCCCCTTCAGAGAAGGGGCAGCATAAAATCATTCTATCTGGTTTAAATGGCAACCAAGCCGCTACTCTTCTTCCGTAGTTTCGGTTTCTGTTGCCTCTTCCTCCGGTGCTTCACCCTCTTCAGCCGCACTAACACCTTCTTCAAGTTCCTCTTCGGCAACTTCAAGCACTTCTTCGGCCATCGGGGCAAGAACCTGGGCCAATACAGTTTCCGGGGGGGTGATCAATTCGAATTTTTCATCGATCACCAGTGAATCAGCCATTAAACTGTCTCCAATCTTCAGGGCAGAGATATCTACATCAAACTGCTCGGGGATATCTCCCGGCAAACATTTGATTAAAATCTCACGGGTAACCATCGAAAGGACGCCGCCCTCGTTGATTCCTGCCGGTTCACCAATGAAGTTCAAGTGAACCGAAACCTCGATTTTATCGGTCATTGAAATCCTGATAAAATCAACATGAACGACCCGATCCTGGTAGATAACATCTCTCTGGATATCTTTGAACATCACCGTTTCCTGGCGGGTTTTTTTGCCCCTTGCCTTAATGGCCAGATCAACGAGAACGTTGCTTCCTCCTGATGTTAAAACCTGCCTTAATGTGCGCCCGTCTACAGTCAAGGGCAGAGTATCGTCACCCCTGCCATAGATGACAGCAGGAACTTTATCTTCACTGCGCAGCTGTTTGCGCTGGCCCTTGGACATAGACGGACGAGCCTGTGCTTCTAAAACCATTCTTTCCATTCATTCCAGCCTCCTTCTGCAATAGTATACTGCAGGAAGCAACTAAGATCAACTTAATCAAATAGTTCACTGACCGATATTTTTTTTTGGATCCGCATGATCGCTTCGGCAATTAAAGGGGCCACCGACAACTGACGGAAACATTCCCGCAAGCCGGCTAGTTGACCACGGTCAACGGGAATAGTATTGGTATAGATTACTTCCTTGAGCTTAGAATCGCTCAGTTTTCTGATCGCTGAACCGGAAAATACCGGGTGAGTGCAGCTGGCATATACATCTTTGGCCCCTGCCTTTAAAAGGGCCTCGGCGCCCAGGGTTATTGTTCCGGCCGTATCAATCATATCATCAATAAATATGGCTGTTTTATCTGCTACATCACCAATAATATGCATTATTTCTGCCTTGTTGGGTGCCGGTCTTTTTTTATCGATAATGGCGATCGGCATTGCCAGGCGATTAGCCAGATCGCGGGCCCTGGTTACTCCGCCGAGATCGGGAGATACAACAACACCATTCTTAATCTTTTTCTGCATCAGGTAATTGGCCAGGATCGGAATGGCAGTCAGGTGATCAAGAGGAATATTAAAAAAACCCTGAATCTGGCCGGCATGCAGATCCATCGCCACAACCCGGTTGGCTCCGGCAGCGGTAATCAGATCGGCCAGCAGCTTGGCGGTAATTGGGTCTCTTGCTTTAGTTTTACGGTCCTGGCGGGCATAGGCATAGTAAGGGATCACTGCATTGACCGTATTGACCGATGCTCTTCGCAACGCATCAACAATAATCAGCAGCTCCATAATGCTTTCATTAATTGGACCGCAGAGCGGTTGAATTAAAAAAGAATTTGTGCCCCGCACACTTTCTCCGATACTGATCGCAATTTCTCCATCGCTGAAGCGATTAACTTCACAATTGCCAAGCTTAACCCCAAGACAGTTTGCGATCTCTTCAGCCAGTTCACGGTTTGCGCTGCCGCAAAATATTTTCAGCTCCTCACCATTAACCACATATAACCCTCCTGCCAATTATTTTGTTCTATTTTCTTCTCTCCGGAGGAGGATTATTCCTGCTCTCTAGTTAAGGCAAAGTCAAGGAGAGGCCGAAAGTGTCTTCGGCTGGTTTCCAACAGCAATTTAGCCCCGGTTTTTTGCTTCACGGATCAATTGCTCGGCCTCAGCAAGCTGCTTTTGGTCATTGATACCCAACCCCTTGCGGTAATCATCGATCACAAAAGCACCGACAGCATGACCATCTTCAGCGATCATGGCAATCAGGTCAGTTAGATAATATTCTCCCTGGGCATTATCATTTGAAAGCCGGGGCAGATAATGACGTAAAAAGAACAGATCAAAACAGTAGGTACCGCTGTTGATCTCCCGGATAGTCTTTTCCGCTTCAGAGGCATCTTTTTCCTCGACAATTGCCCTGACTGCCCCCTCGCTGTCGCGAACAATTCTGCCATAACCGTAAGGATCCGGTACGAAGGTGGTAGCAACGGTAACCACAGTTTTTCGGCCTTTATCGGCCAGTTTATGCAGGGTAGCAGCATCCAGCAAGGGAGTATCACCGCACAGCACAAGCAGTAACCCTTTCGGCGGCAAAACCGGAACAGCCTGCATTACGGCATGACCGGTGCCCAGCTGTTTCTCCTGCAGGACATACTGCCAGCGCGGACCGATCTGATCTTTAACCAGCAAAGCGCCGTAACCGACAACAATAACAATTTGTTTAGTCAGCTCAGCAGCGCTTTCGATAATATACTCTAGCATCGGTTTGCCGCAAAGTGGATGCAGCACTTTCGGCAGATCCGAATTCATTCTTTTTCCTTCACCAGCCGCCAGGATAACGGCTGAAAGCTGCTCCATCTCATATCCCTCCCCGTTAGCCATTTCTTTTCGTCCCGTAACATTATACTAAAGAGATGAAGCAGTAAGCAAAAATAGATTGGTTTTATGCTTTCATCAGCCTACCCTCAATTTCATCCTGGTAAGCGGTTAAAACTGCCTGTTCAATGATCTGCCGGGCAGTACTGCTGATCGGGTGGGCGATATCCCGGAATTCGCCACTGGCAGTTCTTTTACTGGGCATTGCTACAAAGAGACCGGAAGGTCCTTCGATCACTCTGACATCGTGCACAACAAATAAATCATTTAAAGTTATTGAAACAATTGCTTTCATCTTGTTTTGATCATTTATTTTTCTGATTCGCACTTCAGTGACCCGCATTTCTGAACCCCCTTTCCCAGGGATATTAAGAATATTATTTGAGGAAATAAAACCGTAACAACCATAAAAAAAATCGGACAACTAATCTGCCGATATTAATTTCTTATTAACTTACATTGTAATTTATATTACACAATTTTCAAACCATTTATTGTGCAATTTTCTGAAAGGTAGAATGCGAAATTTCGTACATTAGCTAATTGCGATATTTAGATCATCCTGTCTTCTTCTCTGGCCATGATTCTTTTTACCTGCTCAAGATCGCTGGTTTTGTCTACATCGAGGCCTATTTCCGGGCAAGAGCAAAACACAGCCCGGGCTTTAAAGTTAAGTAGCCGGGAGATATAGGTTTCAAGATCGCTGACTGCCAGCTGCTTGAAAGGGTACTTAACAATCAGGCTTAACGGTAGGATGCGCAGTAATTTCAGCGGTTTTTTACGGTAAGAGATAAAAAGTGCCAGCCGCTCGCGGTTTTTTAAAAACCAGCGCGGCCTGATAAACCCGATATTTCCACCGGTTATTAACCCCTCTTTGAGCTGAACATAGGTCCGCTTGGTTTCCGGGTAATGCTGCTGGCAGGTTTCACTACTGAGAAGGGGGTAATAAAAATCGGCATCAAAAGGGGCACAGGATTGAATAAAATCTTCAATCGAGTCCGCTTTGACCAGCGGGATATCACCGGTAGCTACCAGGCAAAGTCGTTCCGGATCAACCAACTTGAAGCCTTCAGCGAGGTTTTCCAACATCGAATCGCCTTCGTTGGCAACCTTTATTTTGTAGCCTTCAGTTATTAGTGCATTCAGTTCTTCAGCTGGTCCGGCGACCACAATATTAGCGATTGAAGAAGCTTCGACCAGGGCATCAAGGATATAAGCGAGGAGCGGTTTACCATTTATTTTGATAAAAGCTTTGTTATGAACCCCCTCTGCCACCGTTAAAGGTTCCGGCTTTCCTCCGCCGGCCATAACCACGACATCGTACATTATTTGCACTTCCCTTCAACTTTTATGTCCAGCATAAAAAGGCCTTGCCCTTCAGCTGTTCAACTGCAATTAATGCATTGCGTGCTTCTTTTAGCTGATCAAAGAACATGAACAGGGTGGGCCCGCTGCCTGATAGAAGCGGTTTAAACCCTATTGTTCGCAGGTCTTGCGCTAATGCACGGTAAGCTCGGGCTTGCTCTAAATCTACAGTCTCCAGCGTATTGGTTAGCGGTTCGGAAAACCAGCGGTGCAATGCTTCCCTGTTGCCGCTTCGAATTGCCTCAACCAGGATCGTCAGATCGGGACTGCCCAGGTAGCTGCGGTTAAAAGATTGATAGGCGGCTGCCGACGAAATGCCTTCTCCCGGCGGCAGCGCTACTACCACCCAGAAGAAGGGGATATCCGGCAGCTTTGTGATCATTTCACCCCGGCCTTCAGCCAGGGCTGTCCCTCCCTGCAGGCAAAAAGGCACATCTGAACCCAGTTCTGCTCCTATCAAAAGCAGCTCTTTCATGGTAAAACAAAGCTGCCAGTAATCATTCAATCCTTTTAAAGTTGCCGCTGCATCCGCACTGCCCCCGGCCAGACCGGCTTCAACCGGAATATTTTTGTAGAGCCTAATCCGCACTCCCGGCAGAGCAACATCAGCCCTTTGTGCCATCAGTTGCGCTGCCCGGTAGACGAGGTTATTACTATTTTCCAGGTGCGAATCGCTGCAACTAAAGATTATTTCATTCTTTTCTGCCGACTGGAAAGTAAGGTAATCGGCAAGGGAAACCTGCTGCATGATCGTTTTAATTTCATGGAAACCATCACTGCGGCGATCGTAAACTGTCAATCCGAGATTGATCTTGGCGGCGGCCTGCACGATCAGTCTTGCTTTCACTTTCAACAGATCCGCTGAAGTTTTTTATTGTCTGAAATCCCGGGAATCCTTCCCCGCTTGGCAACTGGTTGATCGCCAACTTCCTTTAAATCCATAGTCATATCGATCGCCGGTTCCCTGGAAATGTAGCTTCCCACACCAAAAGCATCAGCTCCTGCGGCGGCTAAGGTAATAATTCGTTCCGGGGTTAATCCTCCCGATACGACAATCTGGACTTTGTTAAAGCCGGCCTGATTGAGGCGGGCCCGGACTTCTTTGACCAGACCTGCTGTAACTCCACCTCTTTCTCCCGGGGTATCAAGTCTGATTCCATCCAAATTATCTTTTAGGGCTTGCGCTACCCTGAGTGATTCTTCAGCCTCATCTTTAAAGGTATCGACTAAAATTATCCGTGGGGTATCCGGATCCACAAAACGATCGTAAGCCAGGGATAGTTCAACCGTATCGCCGGCAATCAGAAACGCGGCGTGCGGCACAGTCCCAACCGGATCTCTGCCCAGGAGAGCCGCGCCAAGCACACAACTGCAGGCATCTGCGCCGCCAATAACAGCCGCCCTTTCCATGACCGGCGCTACTGCAGGATGCAGATGCCTTGCTCCATAACAGATCACTTTTTTGCTGCCGGCGGCATCCTTACAGCTCCTTGCCGCTGTTGCCCATGCGCTTGAACTTGCCAGGATACCCAACAGGGCCGTTTCATAAATACCAAAGTCTCTGTACTGACCCCGGATTCGCATTACAACTTCTTTAGCTTCCATCGCTCCGCCTTCAGGAAGCGCCCATATTTCTAAATTTTTACTCTGTAGTAGGTGCAGCGATTCATCGATCCCGGCTATGATGCCATCCCGCGAAGAAAAGATCTCCGCCGTGACCACGGTATTAGCCAAACCCATGGCCTCAAGCAGATCCCGGGTCCGCACAAAATAAATATCGGTAGTAAGGCCGCTTTTTATTTCCTGCTCCGAAGCCGCAAAAAGCCTTTGATCAGCATTAACTTTTAACGTCGCCACGCTTTTAAGCGTTATAAAATCATTCTTCTCCATTTAATCCTCCAGTTAACAATAATAACGGGCTTCAAGCGATTTCTACATCTGACAGCATAATCCTGCCGGAAAGTTAGTTTTATGTAAAAAAGAAAGACCGGAATAATTTTTCCGGTCTACCTGAATAACATCTAAATATTTAGCGCTGAATGACCTCTAAACAGTTGCTTAGAGCCCCACCGTCCGCCTTAAATCACCTTCGTCAAAACTAAGTTCCACGGTTTCGGTTAATACATCAGCATAGCTGAAGGATAATCGCTGGAAATAACTATTTTCATCAACTCTAACGATAAAAATCGAAGGATAGGTACTCTCCAGTATTCCTTCTTTTTCGTAAGTTTTCCTTCTGCCGCGGTTTGCTTTCAGCTTGATTGTCTGTCCCAGATGCGATTCAAGCTTCTTACGGATTTCAAATAGGACGTCTTTTGCCACCATTTAAAACCACCTTATTATTATTATCAAAAATATTATAGCATTAAATAGACCTTTTAGTCAAGAAAGAGGGAGATATCCGGCTAATAACGGGGTAAGAAGGGGAAATTGGCTAAAATATGCTCTATTTTGTATAACGATCGGCAACTGTGGTCGCTCCATATGAATATGGCTTAATCCGGGCCTGGTACCCACTGCCGATCACCATACCGACAACCTCTTTGATAATATTCCTGGTTTCACCCTTTTCGCCAACATCAAGGTGGATTTCAACATTAAGACGGCAATCTTTGTTCTGAGCCAGCTTTTCAGTCAGGCGGGTGGCCACTTCCAGGCTGAGAAAGGTTTCATAATAGATTCTCTGGCGCAGGCTTTTCATGTAGCGGGTTTTTTGCTTTTGGTAATAGAATCGACCGCCTTTACCAATCCGGTGGACAACAATAGCGGTGACAAAAATCACTGAGTCGTTGAGGAAAGAGTGCGAATCGGTACCAATGATCAGCTTATATGATTCATCAGGGTACTCATTAGTATACCTGGCAAGGTCTTCAAATAGTTCCTGGAAAGAAACCTGGCCTTTTGAAGGACTGGTAAAAAACATTTGGCTGGCGACCTTTCAGCTTTTTTACTGCTGCTTATTATAAATTATCGCCGTAAGCTTTGCAAACTGTTCAACGTTAAGTTCTTCCGGGCGAGCGCCTGGTTCAATGCCAGTTGTCGATAAGAAACCGCCCAGCGCTTCGCGTGACACCGGCAAGAGCCTGGCCAGGCTCTTGAGCATAGTTTTACGGCGCTGCTGAAAAACACCCTGTACCAACGTCCAAAAAAGAGGTTCCGCTTCGGGTGCCAGTATCGGCCGGCGAGGCAGCAGTAAGATCACGGAGGAACCAACTTTCGGTTTTGGCCAGAAGACATGAGGGCTGACATCAAAGAGAACCCTGCCCCGGGTATAATAGCGGCATAGCACTGAAAGAGCCCCATAATCATGATCACCGGGAGAGGCGACCAGACGCAGGGCCACTTCTTTTTGCAGCATCAAAATTGAAGCGCTGAAGGGAAATTTTTCTTTCAAAAGTGAAAAGAGAAAAGGCCCGGAAATCACATACGGCAAATTTGAGATTAGTTTTGGCCTTGATCCGTTAAAATCCGCGCTAAGTAGATCCTGCCATTTTATCTTCAGGGCGTCTGCCTGTCTGATCTGAACCGCTTCCTGTCCCATCAAGTTTTGCTGCAAGAAATCCGCCAGACCACGATCAATCTCCAGGGCTAGAATCCTGTACCCTTTTTGGGACAGCACTGCAGTCAGCGCTCCTGCGCCCGGCCCAACTTCAATTACGTTTCGTCCCGGTATCTCATCAAGGGCTGCGACGATCTTGCGCGCCACGTTGGCATCGATCAAAAAATTTTGCCCCCACTGGCGCCTGGGACTTAAGCCTAGTTGTTCAAAAATAGACCGCAGCACCCGCGGTGAAGTTGTGTCGGGAAAATCAGGCACCTTAAAAACCCCCGTTCATAATCTCAGCCTAATTCTATCCACGGTGGTCACTTGAGTCAAACTTCAGTAAATTGTCTTTAGTTG
>CAZAKI010000029.1:0-24810 GCA_964485855.1 uncultured Syntrophomonadaceae bacterium
CCGGATTTCTGCCTGATGCATGCCGGATACACCGAACTAGTCAACTATTTAGGATTGCCGATGTTTAGTACTGCCGGGGCAAGCGATTCAAAGACCCTTGATCTACAGGCGGCTATTGAATATTCACTTTCCATCTACAGCGCAGCCTTGAGTGGTGCCAACCTGATCCATGATGTTGGTTTTCTCGAATCAGGTATGTCGGCCTCTCTGCAGGGGTTGGTCATGGGTGACGAAATAATCAGCTACGTGCGGAAGATGATTGCCGGGATCAGGGTTGATGAAGAAACCCTGGCCGTTGATGTTATCGATGCCGTTGGCCCTGGGGGGCATTTCTTACAGGAAGAACATACTTTTCGCCATTTCAAAACTGCTTTCTGGTTGCCGCGCCTTTTAAACCGTGAGCAGTATCCGGCTTGGGAAGCGGGTGGAAAACAGACTTATGACCGGCTCCTGACTGAAAAAACCAGGCAGATTTTAAATGATCACCGGACCGAGCCGCTCGACAGGCTGATCCAAGAAGAGCTGCAGGCTCAAATTGACCTGGTCGAAGGCGGACGGGTAGCCTGATTTATTATTTAAGGGAAATGAGGATTATCGATGAAAAAAAAGAAAACCGTCAATGATTTCTCTAGCATGAAAAAAGATGGTGTTCAGGCAGCCTGGATTACAGCCTACGATTACCCGACAGCCCTGTTTGGCGAGGAAGCCGGCATGGATATGCTTCTGGTTGGCGATTCTCTGGGTATGCTGGTGATGGGCTATGATAGCACAGTACCCGTTACCATGGAAGATTGTCTTTCACACTGCCGTTCGGTGCGCCGTGGTGCACCGAATACCTGGGTGATTGGCGATATGCCTCTTGGTTCCTACCAGATAAGTGACAGCGATGCGGTCGGCAATGCCGTCCGTTTTATTAAAGAAGCCAATGTTGACTGCATCAAGCTTGAAGGCGGGCAGCGAGTAGCCGGCAGAATCAGGGCTATTACTGATGCCGGAATCCTGGTGATGGGTCATATCGGTCTTACCCCGCAGAGTTCAGGACAGCTTGGAGGCTTTAAAGCCCAGGGACGCGATGTACAGAATGCGCGCGAGGTGATCAAAGATGCGCTGGCGGTAGAGGAATCGGGGGCATTTGCCCTGTTAATTGAAGCCGTTCCGCCAGAAGTAACTGCTTTTATTACCCGCAAGCTGAGCATTCCGGTCTATTCCATTGGAGCCGGTCCTTGTGACGGGCAGCTACTGATCTGCGGCGATATGCTCGGTCAGTTTAAAATATTTACCCCTAAGTTTGTCAAGCAGTATGCCGATCTAGCCACAGTGACGGTTGAAGCTTTTAAAAACTACATTGCTGATGTAAAAAGTGGTTCATTCCCGACTGACGATCATGTCTATCATATTATTGAGCCGCAGGAAGATTTTGAACGGCTTTTCAAAGAATTTGCTTAATCTTTATGCTTTTATATCTGCTTATAAGGAGGTGGTTGGTGGCAGTAGAATCAAAGAACCAGGGAATTTTGAAAAGGGGGTGTTTGGAAACAGTGCAGGGTATCATTGTTTTTGAGCTATTTGAGGGATATCAGAAAGATGGTATTTGTCCTGACGGCCTGGCATGTTTCACACCATAACTTCGTTACTTCTGCTTGGTTTCTTTTGACTATCTTTAATGGGACTTGTTAGGTGGATGCCGACATTTACATAGTTAGTGATCTATACCTGGTTACCCGTATGATACAAAACCTGCACCAGTATTCTTGTTCTAGAACCGGTAGCCAAAGAAAAGACCAAAGACAGAGAAACAGTAGGGCGGTTTACGAAGCTAAACGAATTGAATAAAGACAAAAGGTTGTTATAGTCTCGTGTATTGAAATATGAGAAAGAAAGAACACAATTAACACTTTTTGAAGGTTTGGAGATTGTGTGAAACTATATTTGCTTTTTCATATTAATACAAATATAATGTTAATTAGTATATTAAAAGGAGGAAATCATGAAAAAGACAATGTTTTTAGCAATATGTTTGTTGCTTGTAACCACTCTTATTTTCAGCGGTTGCGCAACAGAAGAAGGAGAAGGTGAAGTAGTAGAAGAAGGAAAAATGGTTATAAGGGTGGCAGAGCAGGTTCCGAACCTGATCACACCTGGAGCATGGGACGGACAGGCTTTCAGTCTCAACTCCTCAATCTATGACTACCTTATTGAAATGGATGCAAACACCGGCGAACTGGTTCCGGCACTTGCAACCGAATGGGACAGTCCCGACGGAAAAGTATGGACTCTCAAATTACGCCAGGGGGTTACTTTCCACGATGGAACCGACTTTACTGCGGAAGATGTAAAGTTTACCCTTGAAAGAACCCAGGATCCCGATCTCGGGCATCTGAAAGCACAGGATTTCCAGGTTATCGAGAAAATTGAGACTCCCGATGACTATACGGTGGTTATCACCCTGACAGAGGCTTTTCCCACCTTTGTCTATCTTTTTACCGACTATAATGTTGCCATTCTCTCTTCCGATTACGATTACGGAATGCTGGGTGAATCTGCCCCCATGGGTACTGGAGCTTTCAAACTTGAGGAATTGGTACCTAAAGAGTCGGCTATGTTGGTGAAAAACGAAAACTACTGGGATTCGGGACTTCCCAAGGCAGATGAACTGCTGATCTATTTTGTTCCCGATATCGACTCTAGTATATCTTTGCTTGAAGCGGGGCAGGTAGACATTGTTCCCCAGATTTCTCCTATCATCGCAAACAGATTTCAGGGTATAGACGGTTTTACTATAGTGTCCCCTTATCAGGAATCAAGGTTTATCGCCTTGGCTGCCGACCGCGAGCCCTTTAACGACAATGATGTCCGGCTTGCTTTTAAATATGCTATGGATCCTGAGTTTCTAGCAAACGCGTGTCAAGGAGTCCTCGGTGAGAGCATCTTCTACAATGAAACTCCGATTGTCAATGCCCTTGCCCAGTACAAGGAAATCCCTTTCCGGGGTCAAGATATAGAACGTTCAAAAGAGCTCCTTGCCGAGGCGGGTTATCCCGATGGGCTTACTGTAGAGTTATATTACGCTTCTGACCACCCATACGGGACTGATATTGCCCAGGCCTTAAAAGAGCTAGCTGCTCCAGCAGGATTCGATCTTGATCTTCAGGGCTTCCCCAGAGACATCTATCTTTCGCAATACTGGATGGATGCCCCTATGTCAATTACTGGCTGGGGAGTGCGTGTTGACCCCTCGATGCTGCTAATGCTGGCTTACCATTCCGAAGGTCCTTGGAATGAATCACATATGGCGGATCCTGAAGTAGACGAATTGATCGACAAGATCCGCAGTGAATTGGATCCTGCGGTTCGCCAGAGCCACTACGACCGACTGCAGGAAATTTTTGTTGAACGCGGTACGGTTATCAATCTCCAGGTACCCTATCTGGTTGCTACCAGCACTAGTGTACAGGATTATCGTCAGCCGGTAACCATGCTTGTTCAGCTTAAACACGCTTACATTGAGTAAGAGCGCAATTCTTAATAGTAGGAGCAATTCATAATGAATTTCCTGGAACGTTTTCTAAAGCGCCTTGGTTTTATGATTCTTACCATTTTTGCCATGTCCATTCTGATCTTCTTTCTTGTGGAGATTATGCCGGGAGATGTGGCTCAAACTGTTTTGGGACAAGCTGCCACCGAAGAGTCGGTGGCAGCCCTCAGAGAATCTTTAGGTCTTGATGATCCGATTCATGTGCGTTATTTTCGCTGGGCAGGGGGATTTATCCAGGGTGATCTTGGGCAGTCCCTCTACATGCGGGGAGTGGAGATCAGCTCTATTTTTTGGCGTAGGGTAGGCCATTCAATGATACTTGCTTTCACTGCCTTCATTTTTTATGTTCCTATTTCGATTCTGATGGGGATTCTTGCGGGAGTAAAAGCAGGAAAGCTTACCGATTCGATCATCTCAGTTTTTGGCCTTGCAACCATGGCGCTACCGGAATTCGTTTCAGGAATCATTCTTATAACGGTATTTTCAGTCTATCTTAAACTATTACCTATTGCGAGTCTCATACCCATAGGTGAGACTATCTGGGGAAACCTGGATATTTTGATATTACCAGCCCTTTCAATTACCATTGTTATGTTCGGATATGTTTCCCGGATGCAACGATCTTCAATGATCGGAGTTATGAGTTCTGACTATATAAGAGCGGCCACCTTAAAAGGGATGCCCAGGGGGTATGTAATTTTCCGTCACGCCCTCAAAAACGCTCTTCTTCCAACCATCACAATCATTGGAATGAACATGGGATGGCTTTTCGGTGGGCTTATTGTGGTGGAAACTCTTTTCGGTTTTCCAGGATTGGGTTCCCTTACCTTGTCGGCCATAAAGACGAGAGATGTACCGCTAATTGAAGCGTGTGTTCTTTTTATTACCTTTATTTTTGTTTTTTCCACCTTTATTACCGATATGGCCTATGCATTTTTAAATCCGAAAATCAGATTTAAGCAGGGGGAAGTATGAACATTTTTCTGCTACAGCTTAAAAAAAGCCCTCGAGCCATTGTAGGCTTAACCATTCTCCTCTTATGGGTTTTCATCGCTTTTGCAGGACCTTCTTTGATCTCCTGGAGCTATACCCATATGGATATGGAATATCAGATGGCAGCACCCGGAGAGGGGGGACATACGTTGGGTACCGATGCCCTCGGCCGCGATGTTCTCTCACGAATTGTTTATGGAAGTAGATCGATCCTGACCATCGCACTTATGACCAGTCTTTTCTCTTCGATTGCAGGCATCATTATCGGTTTTACGGCAGGTTATTTCGGCGGCCTGATCGATACCATTTTTTTAAGGATAATGGATATTCTTATGGCGATTCCACCCCTTGTGCTCGCTATGGTTATTTTGGGAATACTGGGAAACTCGACCATTCTTAGTCTTACCATTATTGTGTCTATTGCCTATACCCCTGCGACCGCACGAGTGGCCCGAGGGGCTCTTCTGACCTGTACAAGCAACGAATATGTGGATGCTGCAAGAATACGTGGAGAATCACATCTTTACATTATGTTTGTTGAAATTCTTCCCAATACCATCGGTCCCGTCCTGGTGGAGATCACTGCACGATTTGCCTACTCGATAATGATGATTGCAAGTCTCGGCTTTTTAGGCGTAGGTCTTCAGCCTCCGACCCCCGACTGGGGAATGATGGTTATCGAGAACAAATCAATTATTCGCACAGCTCCATGGACGGTTCTTTATCCATCTCTGGCAATCGCATCCCTTGTTATCGCAATTTCTCTTTTCTCAGACTTTATAAGCAAGGTGATGATCCATGAAGAATAAACAAGAAACCGGACCAGTTCTGAAAATCAATAATCTTAATGTGGAATATAAAACTTTAACTGACCGGATTGTTGCGGTAAAGGACATTTCCTTTAAGGTTGGTCGTAAAGAGGCACTGGGCATTATTGGTGAATCGGGATGTGGTAAGAGCACTATCACCTATGCGATTATGGATTATCTGCCGCCAAATGGCAGCCGTTTCGGGGAAGTACTTTTCATGGGAGAAGATCTTCTGGGAAAGAGCCCAAAAGAGATGGAATCTTATCGTGGGAACCGCATTGCGATGGTTTATCAGAACCCCTACTCCAGCCTCAACCCTTCCTTGACTATTGGTTTTCAGCTGGAAGAGGTAACCATGTTTCACCAGAAGTTTTCAAGATCTCAGGCACGCGAAGCTGCTATCAATACGCTTACAGATCTCTATATGGGCGATGCTGCTGGTATTATTAAACGTTATCCCCATCAGATTAGCGGAGGAATGCAGCAGCGGGTATGCATTGCGATGGCTCTTTTATGTAAACCTGACCTGATGATCCTCGATGAACCGACAACCGCCCTCGATGTAACAACCGAAGCGGTTATACTTGATATTATTGCAGAACTAAAAGAGATGTATAATATGTCTCTTATTTACATTTCTCACGATATCGGGGTAGTAAACAAGGTCGCAGATCGCATAGCTGTAATGTACCGCGGAGAGATAGTGGAAATATCATCCCATGAGGCGATTTTTAACGATCCTCTGCATCCCTATACCAGGGACCTTATTAACTGTATGCCCCGAGCGGGAATTGTGAAAGAAGAACTTCGTCTTAACACCATTCCGGGCTATGTAACCCGAAGAAGTGCTGCCGAGATTGGGTGCCCCTTTGTTCCCCGTTGCGGTAAAAAGCGGCCTGGATGTGAAGACAGATATGGTTTTACCGAACGTAAAAGCGGTCACTTTTCAGCCTGTGATCGAGCCTACGCAGAAGATGTTCCGGATAGAGTAGACCAGAAGCGTGAAGTGGAGTTTACCAAAGACGGTCCTGCACCGGAAGATCGTACAATTCTTCAGATCGACAAGTTAAAACGGTACTTTGGTCCCATCGGAAAACCGATTAGAGCAGTAGATGGAGTGGACCTTACACTACTAAACAACTCTGTGCTTGGAGTTGTAGGAGAATCGGGCTGCGGCAAGAGCACTCTTGGCCATGTTGTAAGCGGGTTGATCCGACCTACCAGCGGGAAAATTATTTTTGATGGCACTGATGTTTCAATTTCATGGAAAAAAAGAAGCCCTGAAATACTGAGGGAGATTCAGCTTATTTTCCAGAATCCTGGACGCAGCCTTAATCCTTCATTTACCCTGGAGGCAATAATCGGTAGACCAATGCAAAAGCTCCTGGGGATCAAAAGCCGCGAAGAACGTAAAAAGCGAGTTATAGATATTCTTGAAAAGGTTGATTTGGGTAAGGAGTACCTTTATCGGCGGCCACGCCAGCTAAGTGGTGGAGAGATGCAGCGGGCTGCAGTAGCACGCGCTTTTGCTATCTATCCTCACCTTCTGGTATGTGACGAGCCTACTAGCGCCTTGGATGCGTCTGTTCAGGCTTCGGTCCTCAACCTGTTGGTCGATCTGCAGAAAGAGACCGGTGCATCCTATATCTTCATTTCCCACGATCTGAATGTGATTAATTATCTAAGCGACATGATTATGGTGATGTATCTTGGACGAATTTGTGAATATGGTAAGAAACTTGAGGTGGTGGGCACTCCCTGTCATCCTTATACCGAGGCATTGCTATCGGCTGTTCCCGACGTGGATCCATCGCTGGAAAAAGAAACGATCCGACTGGAAGGTTCACCACCCGATCCTACTTTAAAAATCAAGGGCTGTCCGTTTGCTGGAAGATGTCACCGCAAGGTAGGAACTATCTGTGATACAACCCCACCACCTAAAGTTGACTACTCCGATACTCACTTCTCATACTGCCATATTAAACCGGGCAAGATGGAAAAGGTGATGGCAGCAGGTGAGGTTATGCAAAAGTCGATTGATCAGCTGCGATAATCAGTGACTGGAAATGTGTTTTATTGTTAATGCCGAGGATAAATGCCTTTTCTAAATAACCCTAAACAGTCTTTATATCGATAAATCACTTCAGGTAGAGCAGATTGTTCCGCAACTGCCAACAGTCAGTCCATCTGAACTTTCAGTTATATTTGTTAACAAAAAGATGTTGTACGGTGGTAATATCTGGGTTGATTTGTGTATTCAGAAACGGTACAGACACGGAGGCTTCAGGGTGAGCGAATACCAGATTAAATACGTCGATGCTCATGTTGGCGGTGAATCTTTACGCCTGATTTTGAAAGGCCCCCAGTTAAAGGGAAAGACTTTGCTTGAAAAGCGGGAGTACATGATCAAGAATTACGATTTCATCAGGACTGCAGTTCTGCTTGAACCGCGCGGTCATGATGATATGTACGGAGCGGTACTGGTTGACCCCTGCGACCAGGCAGCTGATCTTGGGATTATCTTCATCGACAGCGCCTACTATAACAACATGTGTGGGCACGGAGCCATGGCCATTGCCACGATGGCGCTTGAACTCGGACTGGTACCGGCGAAGGAACCGGTGACCGAAGTTGTCCTTGAAACCGGTGCCGGGTTGGTTACCGTTAAAGTTGATGTGCAAAATGGTCAAGCCGGGAACTCTTCCCTTCAGGGAGTTCCTTCGTTTCTCTACAACCAAGATCTGGTTGTCAATCCTTTTGCGATCAGTGTTTTAATTGATATCGGCTTTGGCGGTAATTTTTTTGCGCTTGTGAACATGGAACAGCTTGGTCTCAAACATTCGAAAGAATACATTCAGGATTTTATCCGGTATGGCCTGGCAATCCGGGAAGAGATCAATGCGAATATCCATATTGAACATCCTGAAAAACCTTATATCAACAAGGTCGAAGATATTTTATTTTTCCAGGAACCACAGTTTTCAGGCGACACCAATAAAAGCCTCGTTATTTTGGGACAAGCCATGGTTGACCGCTCACCTTGCGGGACCGGCACCTGCACCCGGATGGCTGCACTGCATGCCAGGGGCAAGCTTGAAGCAGGTGAGTCTTTCTACCAGGAGAGTATAACCGGTGATCTGTTTGAAGGGAAAGTAATAGATTTGACTAAGGTTGGCGATCTTTCGGCAGTTTTGCCACAGGTTAAAGGTAAGGCCTATATCACCGGGATGGGAACCCTGATCATTGATCCGGATGATCCTTTAAAGTACGGCTTTACACTGCGCTAAATTGGTCATAGCTAATAATGGTTCAAACAGGGTTCTATCATTGAGGGTTAACTGTCTATCCGGTTTTATCCTTTTCGACCAGCCGGACTAGCTGATCAATAACTGGTTCATAGTGATCGATTATGGCTAGATCGGCGCCTTCGATCATCGGTGCATCGGGATCAGTATTAATGGCGATGATTCTTTTACTTTTTTCAATACCGATATAAAAGGCGGGCGAGCCTGACACGGCAGCGGCAATGCACAGTTTGGGACTTGCTAAAGTTCCTGAAGCCCCAATCAGTTTGTTTAATGGTGCCCAACCGTTCATCGCCACCGGACGGCTTACCCCGAGTTCGGCCCCCAGTTTAGCGGCGTTTTGTTGCAACATTATTAGATTATCTTTACTCTTAACCCCCCGGCCGGCAGCCAGAATAAAATTAGCCGCTTTCAGTTTATTGACACTTTCAGCCTTTTCTATCGTGCGTTCCAAAATATATTCAGGCCATTTCCTTTCGGTTAAATCGGTTTCGCTTAATGTTTTAACCCCGGGAGGGCGCATTAAGTCACTGGCGGCCATCCCTCTGGATACCGAAAGGCAGTATGGTTTTTCGCTCAGCCTGAAGGTGCCCCGCATAAAGCCATTGTAAACTGACTTTGAACAGTTAATTTCTTCTCCGTTCAGTTCCAGGTTTTCAATTGCAGCCAGTGAACTGCCACCGAGCCTGCAGGCAAAGCGTACTGCCAGCTCACTACCCCCGTAATCACCGGAAAAAAGATAAAGATCAGCTGGGGCAGGAGATTCAAGCTCCTCCATAAAGGACAGCACCGTATCAGCTTCAAACTCTTTGATCCTGATCAAGCGGAGGCTTGCTGTTGGCGCCTGAGCCATAATCTTTGTTTTTTGATCTGAATAATTATAGAAGACAATTGTTTCTGTTTCATGGTCAGCTGCAGGAAGATTAGTCACTATGGTTTGCATCGACCGGCAGTCGGTCGCGAAACCGGGTGAACAGCCATTAATGATTAGTCGGTATTTCATAGTTCAGTCAGCCAGCCCTTCAGGTACTGTTGATAAAGTTTCTCCGCTTTTTCAGCCGTATTAGAACCTTCAATAATTTCGTTGTTTCTTTTCCTGCTGATCGGTTCGAGCTTGATCAAATTAATGCCTGGGTTATACGGCAGACTGCTGAGCGTATTTTTCAAGTCTGACCTGGTGATTACATCGATTGGCTGTTCCGCCTGCTCTTTAATCGCCCTGAGAGTCGGCACGCGCAGGTAAGAGAAGGGGGCGTTGCCGACAGCAAGCAGACAGGGTGGTTTTATGGTCCTGGTAACCAGACCCTGATCACTAATAGCACTGACCTGGAGGGTGTGCTGACTGATCATGGTCACGCCGGTAACCTGGGTAATGCAGGGCCAACCGAGCAATTCAGCGGTAATCAATGGAGTCTTGGCGTTATCACCAACACCGCTTTGCCGACCCATGAAAATGAGGTTGAAATCATCTCTTTGCCTGGCATAGGCGGTTATCAGGGCCGCAACTTTTTCAGGCGCAAACCTTAAGTCATCTTCTTCGGCTATGCGGCTTGCTTGCCGATATCCAAGGGCACGCAGGCTTTTCAGGGTTAGATCAGATCCACTGTCTGCAATGGTCAGGGCACTTAAGTCTATGGAAAAACCGGCGTTGCCGGCCTGATCGGCCAGTTTCAACGCCAGTTCCAGAGCACTTTCATCGTAAGGGTTGATCATCTTTTTAACAAACCTGGTCTCAACCTGGCAGTTGCCGTCAACTGTCCAGTCATTACCGGAAAGTAGATCCAGGTCGGGTACTACTTTAAAAGATACGAGAACATTCATCTAGAGGGCCTCAGCTTTTTGGATAAATTGTTCCCCGATTCATGATTCCCTGCGGGTCGAATGCTTTCTTTAGCGTCTCAAGGATATAGTAGGAAGAACCGTGCTCATCTTTGATCCAGGGAGTTCTGTGTTTACCCACCCCGTGATGATGGCACATTGAGCCGCCGGCTTTAATTGTCTCTTCAACGATAATTTTCTTAATTGGCCAGTGGTACTTGGTGATCTCTTCTTCAGGTTTGCAGTCAACCACATTATAATAGTGGACAAAATATAAGTTAGTGCCGTTTATGTAGCTGTGTGATGAGTGTCCCCCGATTATGGTCATATCGGGAATTTCATTGCGCATTCTCTCTGTGCAGGTCTCGTAGATCTGGTTAATAATTTCCCAGTTGGCTGAAATCTCAGTAGTATTGCCGATATTTTTTGTTTCCACTATTTCAGCCCTCTCTTGGGCTATATCGGTTGCGTCCCAGTTTAAATGATCAAACCAGGTTTTTATATAGCGGGTATCAACTTTTTCACATTCAGGGAAACGGGTAACAATTTCTTCAATAGCGGCAGCTGTAGCCTCGGCGATTGCCTTGGGACCTTCTGCCATAAAAATCAAAACACAGCGGTTGTTGGCAAAGTGCGAAAAATGATAAGCCCCGTCTTCCTCGTCGTAGAGACGGGCAACCGATGGGCGGTAACCGTTGACCATAACTTCACGTAGAATTTCAAAGCCCGTTTTCATATTTTCCAAGGTATAACCCAGCAAAATATTATTCTCCGGCATAAACTTAAATATTTTTACGGTTATCTCAGTGATGTAACAGAGAGCACCTTCATTGCCGATAATTATATGGCGGATGTCGGGACCGGCAGCGCGGCGAGGCACATTTTTAATCCGGGTAATCTGGCCATTGGGAAAAACTGCTTCCAGGCCGACAACCATCTCTTCAATGCCCCCGTAAAGGGTCGAAAATTGGCCGATACTGCGGGTGGCTACCAGGCCGCCAAGCTGAGCCAGCGGTTTGGACTGTGGGGAATGTCCGGTGGTGTAACCAAGTTCTCGCAGCTGATCTTCCAAGACCAAAAGCGGCGTGCCGCACTGACAGGTAGCTTGCATATTGACAGGATCAATCTTGATAACTTTATTCATTGCTGAACCGTCAACAACCAGGGAGTTCTCCACCACAGTTTCCAGGCCGCCTTCAGTCGCAGTGTGCCCGGTGCGCGGTACGATATTAATGCCGTGTTTGTTGGCAAACTGCAATACTTTGGCCACGTCGTTTGTGCTGCGGACATAAACAACCGCAGCAGGCAGCGGTTGAGTGTAAACCCCGTGCAGTTCTTCAAACCGCCTGAAACGATCTATACTGCTTTCTTTTAATACTGCTTCATCGGTGACAACCTGGTCAGGGTCGACAATATCAACCAATGCTGTTACAATTGCTTCTCGTGTTAATGCCATAATGATCTACTCCTTAACTTATTTAAAGATAGGGTAAGACTTTTTCAGGATTTCGTCAGTGTAGTTGGTTATCTGTTGATATACTTCACTGTTCATTCGCTCATAAAGTTTATTGTTGTTGGCATCAGGTTGAAAGCTATCCCTGATCCTCACCATGTTTTCGATTGCTGTTTCATAATGATCATAAACACCTGTTGCCAGGGCAGCGCAGATTGCTGCACCAAGGCCGGCAGCGCTGTTCACTACATTGCGGTAGGTTGGTAGGCCGAAAACATCCGCAAAAATCTGCACAAAGAGATTGCTGTTGGATCCTCCACCGGAAATAATCAGGTTATCCAGTTTTAGCCCCAGCTCAGCACACATGGCATCGGCATGATTTTTTATAGTTAAAGCAATTCCTTCTAAAACGGAGCGGTAGATATGGGCACCGCTGTGACGACCGTCGAAGCCAATCATTACACCTTTCCGAAAAGGATGATCCGGGGGGGCTAGCCAGTCAAGTCTAGTCATCAAGCCGTCGGAACCGGCTGGAATTTTTTCGCCAAGTTCATTTAAGTAATCCTCGGTTGAGATACCTTTAGCTTTTGCTTTCAGAGCTACATCGTCACCAAGCAGCTCACGCACCCAGCTTACGGTCCACATTCCCCTGCGAATACCGCCGCTCTCATAGAGGTAGTGCCAGGGAACCGAAGCCAGGTTGGAAAAAAAGGATTGTGCGGCGCTTATATTATTTTCACCGTGCACCATTGAAGCGATGTAGGTGCCAAGCGATACCAGGGCCGTTTTCCCAGGCAGTAGTCCGGCACCCAAAGCTTCGACCGCCTTGTCGTTGGCCGTATTGACGATCGGAATACCGGCAGGCATGCCGGTTAAATGAGCGGCTTTTTCGGTTAGATAACCGGCTATTGAACAGGGCAGTTGCAGGTTGAAGAGCATTTCCCGGGGAATATTAAACTGCCTGAAAATCTCAGGATCCTTGCTCCACTGCCAGGTATTTTTATCAATCGGCCACTGGCCTTCGTAATTGGCTACCGTATCATTAAACTGGCCGGTTAAACGATGGGTAATATAACCGGTTGTGGTTGTAACGTAACGCACTTCGGGATCAAGATGTTCATATGGCCGGGCCAGGCGCATATCCATCCAGCTGATGACCGGTGAGGCCAGCTCTCCATCGGCTTTGAGCAAAACCCGGCAGCAGCGAATCGTACACAGCCCAATGCCGATAATCTCATCATGACTCCCCGGAAAATTTTCCATGGCCTGGCGGGCGGCGATTATCAGGGTGTCCCAGAGATCATCACCGGGGTGTTCAACCACACCCGGTTCAGGCAGGGACATCGGGCGTAAATCTTTTTTACCCTGGCAAATAACCGTGCCCTCGAGATCGAAAATTACAACTTTGGTACTCTGGGTTCCGCCATCAATACCGATAATATATTGCTTAGTCACTAGCCTAAAATCACTGCCTTTCAGAAAGAATGCCAGCTTACTACCTGACCAGGTAACCCCCGTCAACAATCAGGATATGTCCGTTAACATAATCGGACGCTTTACTGGCCAAAAAAACAGTAGCGCCCATTAAATCCACAGGTTCACCCCAGCGATTGGACGGAATATGATCAATAACCCTTTGATTTCTTTCCGGATCGTTCCTGGTGTCAGTGGTTAAATCGGTAGCAAAATAACCTGGAGCGATCCCGTTTACCTGGATATTGTAAGGGGCTAATTCGTCACAGTACGCTTTTGTGAAACCGACCAAGCCATGTTTTGTTGAAGCGTAAGCCGGGGACCACTGCCCCCCGAGAAAAGAATACATGGAGCAGACATTAATAATTTTCCCGCTGCGCTGGGGGATCATCACCCTGGCCGACTCGTAACTCAGCTCGAAAGGAGCAGTCAGATTTATTTCGAGCATCTCGTCCCACTCTTCACGACCAAAATCAAGCACATCCTTGACATTTTTACAGAGGCCGGCGCTGTTTACCAATATGTCCAGAGAGCCAAACCGATTAACACAGCCTTTTACAATCTCCCTCGCTGCTCCCGGTTCGGTAATGTCCCGGGTAATTAGCTCCATTTCCACCCCTTCGTTTTCGATCATCTTTCTGGTCGTGCCGTCGTCTTCCCTGATGCTGGGGATAAAGAGGTTCGCGCCGGCCTTGGCCAGGGCCAGGGCAAAAGTGCGGCCAAGTCCGGTATTACCTCCGGTTACAATCGCATTCTTGCCTTCAAGCGAGAAATAGTCTATCGCAAAATCTTTGATGCCCATCAGTATTCCTCCGTTATTGACTAATAGTACGATCAAGTTCTAGTTCTGTATTCTACTTTACAATCGCCTGCTCCTTGAAAGATGTTGGGCATAAAAAAAGAAAAGTACACTTCCACCCGGAAATTACTTTTCTCTTCTCCCTAGTAATTATCACCTAAAGTATATGATCCTTTAGGTGTCCTGTCAAATAATTTCCTTTATATATAGGGCTGGTCTTACGCTGGTCTTAATCCGGCCATAACAGTTGGAATAACTTCCTTGATTGCTAAAAAAACAGTTTATTTCTTTCCCGGTTTCACCCTCAATCGAAGGAAGCCGATCAGGAAAGCAACCCATCTTAACGAAAAGTTCATGTTCTTGATTTAAAGCAATAGCTAAACCGTTTTTCTGTATCAATATTAAACTGTTTCGATCCGGGGGCAGATCAATAGATCCAGTCTGAATCTGAACAACCGTCTGTGCTGAAGGATGGAATGCGATCAACCTGAGCCATATTAGTCATCCCTGCTGATCGAAGATTAAATTTAAGGGCACCATAGATAATCAGAGTTGTGGACATGTCTAGGATTGTAGTTACTCCAATCATGATGAGCAGTTTTTCTGATTAGCGTAATTACAGGGACCACACTTCAGGGTTGGTGGAGCAGATGGCCCGGGCCCCGGCTTTTAGTGCGGCAATGACATCTTCTTTGCAGCAGATTAGTCCGCCGGAGATGATCGGAATGTTTGTTGTTTCCATCACCCATGAAATCAGGCGTGGCCACCCGGGAAGAATCTCTAAGTAGTCGGGTTGCGAGATGGCGATCTGTTTTCCCAGATTATCAAAAGAAAAAGAGTCGATAATAAAGAGGCGGTGAACGGTATAGAAACCCATTTCCTTGGCAGCTTTAATCATCTGTGCCTTGGAGCTAAGGATTCCCCTGGCCTGAGTATTTTTCCTGATATACTGCACCACAATTTCTTTAGAGGCAAAACCTTCAAGCAGGTCAATGTTAACAAATGCCATCTTTCCGCTGGCCGTTATTTTTTCAATCATATCGGCAATGTTTAAAATACTGCCATAGAGAATGAAGACAATTTGGCTGTCTGCATTTAAGACAGCATCCAGACCGGCTTCGTTTTTGATGGCCGGTATAACTGGATTATCATCAAGAATGTCGTTTAGTTTTTTGTTCATTGCTGGTTTCACCATCGTCTATCGGGTTCATGATCATCAACACTGCATGTGCTATTTAAGTTTCGTCAAAACTATCACCTTTCCTGCCCCGAAGGTGATTAAAAAGCTTTTCAGGTGAGGATTACGAAGAGTTTCTTTTGGAAGTTTTTACTTACTGCTATAATAGAACAGAACTAGCCGTTTTTTAGGTTTGATGATAAAAATAAGAGGTGAATTTTAAGTGGTAACCTATAACTTTGATCAGATCATTGAACGCAGTAATACAAACAGTATCAAGTGGGAGTATTACCATGACTTTATCCCGGCTGCCCCGGCCGATGCCTTGCCCCTGTGGGTAGCCGATATGGATTTTCCCTGTGCTGAACCAATTGTGCGGGCTCTGCAGCAGCGAATTGATTGTCAAATATTCGGTTACAGCAGCTATCGCACCGATCAGTATCTGCAGGCGGTAACCGGTTGGTTTAAAAGGCGCTTTGACTGGGAGATAGAAAGCAGTTCTATTTTTTATAGTCCGGGAATTGTCACGGCGGTTGCCGTGCTGATTAAGATCTTAACCAAGCCGGGCGAGGGGATCTTAATTCAGCGTCCGGTCTATTATCCCTTTACCGATAAAATCGAAGCTAACAACCGGGTAATCATCAACAATCCCCTGCAATATACCAATGGCAAATACTCAGTTGATTTTGCCGATCTCGAGCGAAAAATGGCCGACGAAAATACTAAGGGGATGATCCTGTGTAGCCCCCACAACCCGGTTGGCCTGGTTTTTAGCGTAGACGAACTGTTAAAAATTGTTGAGATTTGCAGAAAATACAACAAATGGATTGTTGCCGATGAGATTCATGCCGACCTGGTTCGCAAAGACGTAACCCACTATCCCCTGGAAAAAATTGCCTCCCACTACAAAGAGCAAATCATCACCTGTACTTCACCCAGTAAAACTTTCAACATGCCCGGCTTAAAGATCTCGAATATTATCATCAACAACCCTCATTACCAACAAGCCTGGCTGCATGAAGTTAACGACTGTCTCTCAATCGGTATGGCCAATCCATTATCGATCAAAGCAGTAGAAGCAGCTTACGGTGAAGGTGAAGAGTGGCTCAACCAGCTAAAAACTTATCTTGACCAGAATATTGAGTTTGCCGCCGCCTTTATTCAAGACAATCTCCCCAAAGCAAAACTGATTTATCCCGCCGGGACCTACCTGCTGTGGATTGATTTAAGAGCCTACTGTTCCGATCACCAGGTCTTGGAGAATCTGATGCTCACTGAAGCTAAGCTGATTTTGGACCAGGGTTACTTCTTTGGCGAAGAAGGTCGCGGCTTCGAGCGGATTAATGCAGCTTGTCCCCGTAGTATTTTAGAAGAATGCCTGCAGCGCATGACTAAAGCCCTGCACTCTGCAAAACAAGTCTGATTTAGATCAAGGGGGATTTCAGATTCACGAACTGGCTATTACTGAAGCTGTCCTGAAGATCGTATTAAAATATGCTGCAGAAAACCAGGCCAAGCAGGTGGTTAATATCCGGCTGCAGGCAGGTGAACTACGCGATCTGACTGAAGAATGGATTCAGCGCTACTTTGATTATCTAAGCAAAGATACTATTGCCGAGGGAGCCAAGGTTACTCTGGCCAGGATCCCGGTAACCTTAACCTGCCGGGTCTGTCAAAGCATTTTTAATGCCGACATCCGCCAGGACAAAATCCCGTGTCCTGCCTGTGGCAGTATCGCTGGCGAGTTAAGTGGGGGAAATGAATTTTTGATAGAGAGTATTGAGGTGATCTGATGGAAAAGGTAAGACTGATTGATATCAAAGAAAGCATCCTTTCGGACAACCGCGATCTGGCCGGCCAGATCAGGGCAGAGCTGAAAAGAGATAAAGTTTTTATGCTGAACATAATGGCCTCGCCTGGAGCGGGTAAGACCAGCCTGATCATCGAAACGATCCGCAGGTTAAAAGAGAAGTACCGCTTCTCAGTGATCGAAGGAGATATTGAATCCCAGGTTGATGCAGACCTGGTGGCTGCTACCGGGGTGCCCGCTGTGCAGTTGCGCACCGGCGGAGCCTGCCATCTTGACGCCCCAATGTTAAAAGAAGCCCTAAACATTCTGCAGCTAAAAGCGCTTGACGCGGTGCTGGTTGAAAATGTTGGCAATTTGGTCTGCCCGGCCGAATTTGACCTGGGTGAAAACTGTAAAGTAGTGGTCCTAAGTGTTCCTGAAGGAGACGATAAAGCCCTTAAATATCCGCTTATTTTTTCGGTTTGTGATGTTTTGGTGATCAGTAAAACTGACTATCTGGCAGTTGCCGATTTTAATCCGAGTCTGCTCATCGATCGGGTCCGCCGTATCAATCCGGCCATCAGGGTTTTTAAAACTTCATCAAAAACAGGTGAAGGCTTTGATCAATGGTCAAGCTGGTTAAGCGATCAGATTAAAGAGGCAACCGTCTAATCGTTGCCTCTTCTGTTTTGCATTTCGCTTCAGGGCTGGCTAGTTATTGCGGATCCTGCTTACTGGTTTCTTACTTCCATCATTTTCATCATCTGTTCAAAGCTGTTTTGCGGCAGTTCGCGCTTTTTATCGGCCGGTTTGGCTATCAAACTAATTGCTTCTGCAGGGCAGTGTGGTATGCAAACCCCACAGCCGATACAGCGGTTCTCTAGAACAGTAGCTGTCCCCTCATCGGCCATTTCAATGGCTTCCATGTGACAGCGATCCAGACAATCTTCACAGGCGATACAGAGTTCGGCATCGATCCGGGCAAAATTATTGGAATAAACCAGGTCAGCCGGGTTGGGGGCCCGTTTAATCGAGGCCAACACCCCACAGCAGTCGCCGCAGCAGTTGCACATACCGCTGGGATTAGCTGATGTTGCCGGTTGGGTCACCAGGCCGGCCTCCTGGGCGCCGGCCAGGATCTTAATTGCTTCATCCAGATCAATTTCCCGACCCATCTTATTGTCCACATAGAACTGTCCCATCGAACCAAAAAGAAAACAGACCTCAAGAGGTGCGCCGCAGGAGTTGCCGATCAACTCTTTGCTCTTGCGGCAGATGCAGTCGGCAACTACGATCTTCCCGGCATTTTTTAAGATCTCAGTCGCATCATCGAACGAGGCAACGTGATGTTCCGCGCCAAGAGCCTGGGCAATTGGGATGGTTCTTAAGAAAGTGCCCTTGGCCCCGATCATCGACTGGTCGAGACCTTCATCAAGATAGCGGTTGACCAATTCGACTAGCTCTTGATCAATCCGCGGCAGCTGAAATTCAAAAATACCGTGAATAAAAGCTGTTGCCCCATATTTAACCACACCATTTTTCTTCAGCCTGAAAAGAAGACCACGGGAAGCCATATCTTCCAGCTTGCCGCTTAGCTCGTTAAGGGTTAACTCAAGGCGTTCGGCAATCTCCTCAGGTTTTTCCAGTGCAGGGCTTAAAGCTAGAAATAGTTTAGCATCGTCAGGACTGAATAGCTTTTTTAAAATCGCGATTTCCACTCCCGACTCGGTAGCCGGAAACCCCACGGAATAGCTGTCCAGTTTTTGCTGAAGCTCGCGATAGATGTCCATCTAGAGTTTTCCCCCTTTTAAGGTGCCAAGTGTGCAAATCTTACCAAATAATGCTGAAAGCTGTCAATGGAACCAGTTGCACAAGGAAAATTGTGACGTTATTAACTTGAAAAGCACAAGAACATAGACTATAGTCTAAATATAGATAATTCATACTTAAACTTCTGACTGAAAAGCTGAAAGGGGTCATTGAAATGGAAGAACAGCAAAAAACAGGCAAAAAAAGTAGCGCAGGCATTGTAGTCGTTGTCATCTTACTGGTGATTATCCTCGTTTTACTCTTTATGCTCAGTCCTTTGAAAGGATTGCTGTTCCCAGATAAAAATGAACCGACAGTCAGCTTGGTTGTAACCGAAAGCCAGGCGCCCGGAACTGCGGGTGAACCGTACCGGATCTTAGTTGAAGCCCAGGTTGAGGGTAACCCTGAACCGCAGGTGCAGTTTAACCGCAACGATGGGATTGGACAGGTTGAGCCAAACTTCAGCCTGGTCTTGCTGGCCGAAGATGAAACCTATCTGCTGACCGCTGTAGCAGCCAACGAGCTGGGAACAGCCGAAGCATCCCTTGAGCTTGCTCCCGGTGTTGCTGTTGGGACTGCTTCCGGCGGTTCCGGCATGGATGGAATTTCCGACGATGTTGAACCCGCCAGCGGTGATGATGATGTCGAGGATGATGCGGTTGAAGATAGTGAAGATGATGCGATTGAAGATAGCGCAGATGATGATCTCGATGCTGACGCCGCCGGTGGTAATAACGCGCCGGATATAGAAGCAGTCTTTTACGAAGACGATAATATCAGCGAACTGGTTTTCAGGGGAGATGCTTTGCCGATCAGATATACAGAAGGGCGACACAGCTTTGTGATTATTGCTGCCGATCCCGACGGAGATGCCATTGAGTTTGATATTGCGACCAGTCACAGCCGTATTGTTGAGGTTGCCCGTGTCGCTGTTGACAGTGTTGCTTTTACCTGGATCTCCCCGGCAAACCCCGCCGGCAACCTGGAGGCCCTAAATGTATCGATTACCGTGACAGCCTCCGACCCTGCCGGAGCTACTGACCGGCAGGTGATCACCTTGGCCTTACTGCCGGTGCTAGATGACGATGATGATTCCGGAGCAGGTGACAGTGGAGAATCAGGGCCGATCGAAACTACTTTAAATCTACCAGCATTGCCTGAACTTAGCGGCTTCGTCTCATCAGATGAAAGAGTGAGAACCGGTGTAATTTTGGTCGGTGACGGCTCAGCAAATGAAATGTATAAAGGTTACCTGACCTTTAGTCTTGCTCCGCTGGTCGGGGTTGATCCTGCGGATATAATTGCTACACGGATTCTGTTTAATCATGTCAACAAATCAGGCCGCCCGGAAAACTTTGCCACCTGGCTTGATTTTAAAGAATTTAACTACGGTGATACGCTTGATCTGCGCGATTTTGCTTTTGGCGGCACACTCTTTTACAAACAACGGGCCGAATCGTTCGGTAGTGGCAATACGATTCAGGGCTCCCTGATTACGCAAATCCGCCAGGCGGTTGATGCCGGCCGAAATCGCTTTCAGGTTAAAATGGGTCTTGATGCGGGAACCAATAGCAATAATGCCGATGATCTTTTCCAGTTCCGGCCTGAAAATATAATTTTAGAAATTGTTTTTAATGATCGGGCAGGCAGTCTATAAGACCAAATCCTGATAGCGGGAAGGTTGAAAATTGAAAAAGACCGCAGAAATAATGGCCGCTGTCAACCGGGTGCTGATCGGTAAGGAAAAAGAGATAGCTTACCTTTTAGCCGGAATTTTGAGCGGCGGCCACTTGCTGGTTGAAGATTATCCCGGAACAGGGAAAACTACCCTGGCTAAAACCATGGCGGAGGTCTTGGGCTGTACTTTCAAAAGAATTCAGTTTACCCCGGATTTAATGCCATCCGATATCATCGGACTTTCAATTTACAGACGGGCAGAAGATCGCTTTGTCTACCAGCCGGGTCCGGTGATGAGTCAGTTTTTGCTGGCTGATGAAATAAACCGCACATCGCCGAAAACCCAGGCCGCCCTGCTGGAAGCAATGGCCGAAAGACAGGTAACAGTAGATGGTGTTACCTATCCCCTGCCCGAGCCATTTATTGTCATGGCAACCCAGAATCCTATCGAATTTGAAGGAACCTACCCTTTGCCCGAAGCGCAGCTTGATCGCTTCATGATGCGCGTTACACTTGGTTATCCTGAACAGGAACTGGAGCAACAAATTGTGCGGATTGATCCCAACCGCAAACTTACTGTCCCGTTGCAAAAAGTAGTTGATTCAAAAGAACTGGTTGCCATGCAAAGAGCGCTGGACAAAATTTTCGTGGCTGCAGTTTTGGAAGATTACATTGTCAGATTAACCAGGGCAACTAGAACGCATCCCGACTTGCTGTTGGGAGTCAGCCCCCGTGGGGGCCAGCATCTCTACCAGGCTTCCCGGGCGCTTGCCGCGATCAGGGAGCGCGACTTTGTACTGCCCGATGATATCAAGGAAATCTTGCCGCCGGTTTTTTCACACCGTTTGATTCTCAAGCCCGAGGCCAGGTTAAAAGGTAGGACGGCTGCCTTGATCTTACAGGAAATCCTCTTCCAAACCTACGTACCGGTGTTTATCGATGACCGGGTCCAGTAAAAAAATATTCTGGCTGGCTTTAGCTGTTTTGGCCGCTTTAGCCGTTTTAGCCGGCGGTAAATTTCTGTACCTGCTTTTTTATCTGGCCCTGTTTCTTTTTATCATACCCTATACCTGGCTGCGAATTAGCCTCAACCGTTTGCATGGCAGGGTTGAATTAACCGAAGCTTATGCTGAAGTCGGTCAGTCAATCAATGTGCAGTTTATCATTAATAATCATCCGACAGGCTGGTTTCCCTACCTTGAATTAACCAGTCTTTTGGATCTATCCTTAAATGCTTCCAGCCAAAGTAGAATTATCTGTCTGGACCCCGGGGAAGAGACTTCCTTCAACTTCAATCTTTATTGCCGGCGTCGGGGCAAGTACGATCTGCAGGCATTCAGCATTAAAACCGGTGATCCCTTTGGGATCTTTAAACTCAGTAAACCCCTTTTCGCCGACCGGGAAATTACCGTTTATCCCCGATTGAAACCTCTGCCACTGTCCAGTCCCCAGGCCAGCCAAAACTTTGGCAATTTGGCTGTCGGCAACCGGCAATTTGAAAACTACAGCCAGGTATCCGATCTGCGGTCCTGGAGGGCTGGTGACAATATGAAAAAAATTCACTGGAAACAGTCGGCCAGACATGAACGGCTGCTCGTTAAGAATTATGATCAAAAAGGTGATACTACTTTGAATCTATTGATTGATATGGCAGCATCTGCTTATCGTGGTGATTGGCAGCATCTGCTTGAAGATTTGGCGGTTGAAGTGGCCACCTCTCTAATCTATCAAAATTTGAAGCATAACCTTGCCGTAAAGATCTTTTCTCAACCCTTTCACCGGTATAACCTGGTTGGCAGCCAACCGCGCGATTTCTGGGGGATCATCGACCAGGTGGTGACACTGGCCGCGACTGCTTCAGGTTCTTTTTGCCAGTATGTAAATACCACCAGTTATTACCTGACCCCGAACAGTACCCTTTACCTGATCAGCCCATGCCTTGAGCCAGAGGCGGTAATTTCCTATTTGGCACTGAGACTGAAAGGGTTTAATCTAATTTTGTTCTACCTCCGAGGAGGAGAAACTACGCCAAATACTTTAAAACTGCTCACTACTCTACGAGAGGCGGGGATCAGGGTGTTGCCGGTTACCTTTGATCCGGAAGAAAATGATGAACGAGCAGCGCTTTAATTTTGATCTTGTTTTTAAAGCGGTGATCATCACCGGCCTCAGTCTTTCCCTGTCTACCCCTGCGATCGCTGGGTTGGGTTACAGCGGACCTGGTTTCTGGATCAGGCTGAGCGTTACATTGGCGGCGATTGGCTTTTATCTTTTACTGCGGTATTATCCGCTGACAGCGGTTGTTTTTCCCCTGGCCCTGGTGGTGATTTTTCGTTTTTACTATCTAAACCCCCGGCTGTTTTTAGAAACAGTAAAGACCCTTTTTAGCTTTAAACAGCCGGCCGATTCGCTTTTTTGGCCTTCAGTATCAGTCATACTGATCACCTTGGTCATCTACCTGATTGTCTTCCAAGCACGCCGACCGCTCCAGTTGCTCTTTGCTGCCGGTTTCAGCACAACAGCTCTGCTTTGGTATCGCTATATTGATGCTGCTTACCCGGCAGTCATTACCTACAGCATATTCTGGCTGATCTTATTAAGCTATAACCGGGGTTTACCATTCTGGACCACTGCCTCAAGTGATGCCGATTCTTCCCGGGAAAGCTGTTCACTATCTGCCCTGCGCAAAACCTGGTTCGTCTATACTTTCAGCATTTTAGTTTTAGTGCTGGTGCTGACCCTAATTCTACCTAAAAATATCAGTCCTGCACCCTGGCCCGGGCTGCATGGTTGGGCCGCAGAACATTTAACTTTTCTACATAACCTGCGTCCCCCTGAAGATGAAAGAATAAGGGGAGATGGCGCTGAATTCAGCTTGCTTGAGTTCGGCCGGCAGGAAGAACAAGAACTGGGAGGGCCGCTTTATCTTGATCACACTGTTTTTTTGGCAGTAAAGGGTGCAAGCGGTACTTACCTGAAGGGCAGTGTCCTGGATTATTATAACAGCCACAGTTGGGCTAACAGCGCAGAATACCGGGAATTGGATAATTTGCCCCAACCCCCGGACATGTTACTTCCTGAACTGGAAGAAGGTGAACTTACGATCAGACACCTGCGGTTGCGCACCAGCACTTTATTTACCGGGCTTTACCCGCAGGTGGTAACCGTGCCGCCTGGAACTGTAATGGTAAGTGATAATGACTACTTGGTATTAGAAAAAAGTGTTCCCCTCTATTACGAATACCGGATTAAAAGCTACAGGCTGCTATACCGTCCTCAGGTTAAAAAAAATTTGGAAACAGAAGACCTGTTAATTCCTGATCGGTTCCTTCAGCTGCCGAAGACCCTTCCTTCCAGGGTCATTTCTCTGGCTAAAGAGCTTACAGCCGACTTGGAAGACAACTACCACAAGCTTAGGGCGCTGGAGACTTACCTGCGCCGACACTACCGCTATACAACGACAGTACCGGATAAGCCTGTAGATCAAGATTTCGTTGACTGGTTTCTCTTTGACCTGGAGGAAGGCTACTGTAGCTTTTTTGCCACAGCTTTGGCTGTCATGGGCCGGACAGTAGGTATACCTACTCGCTATGTGTCGGGCTTTATTATTCCTGCTGTGCCGGCTGCCAATGGTTTCTATTATCTTGCAGGAACTGATGCCCACGCCTGGGTAGAGGCTTATGTGCCGGGTTTGGGTTGGCTGCCCTTTGAGGCGACTCCCGGATATGCCTCCACTTCATCCCTGCCGCTTCACACTAGGGATCAGTACCAGGATTATTTCTCAGCAATAAGCTCATTTAATCAACCTGAATCACAGGAGCGACTGCCAAGAGATTTCGAACCTAATAATGATTGGCAAATAGTTGCACCGCTTGACTCTCTTGATCCTGTTCAGATTATCAACCGGTTAGTTTTAGGTTTTGCGCTTTTGATCCTTTTTTTGCTGGCGGGTTTTATTGTCCTGTTGTTCTTCAGATTAAGGCAGGTCAGGAAGCACTTTGAAAAACTGGAAGCTCTTTCTTCCCGGGGGCAGGCAGTGGGTTATTACAACCTGACCCTTGATTTCCTGGAACAAATCGCCCTCGGAAAATATCCTGGTGAAACACCGCGGGAGCATAGTCTTCGTATTGCCCGCGAGGTCCATCTCTGGGATCTTAGCTTTCAGGATATCAC
>CAZAKI010000030.1:0-2243 GCA_964485855.1 uncultured Syntrophomonadaceae bacterium
ATTGGCATGGCGTAATTGCTTCTGCTCCTGCTCTGTGTTAAAATTTAGCTTAGGCTTTTTTAAGGTTTTTGCTGGAGAGGAGGGTTCTATTTGAGCCCATTTTTACGACAAATAACTTTCTACCTGGTTATTGCCCTGGTAGTCTTTATTTTACTGGCCTCCTTCAATACGGCAACTCCGCCGGAGGAGATTTCTTATGACCAGCTGATTCAGAAAGTGGAAAATGGTGAAGTCGAGCAGGTTGCACTTTACGGTAGCGAAGTTGAAGCGGTTTTGACAGACGGGACAACTGTCAAAACGATTAGACCGGATGATCATAACCTGACCGAGCTGCTGCTCGCTAACAAGGTAACCCTTGAGACACACGCGGCCCGTGGCCCCAAATGGTGGCAAAGTGCCCTGACCTACCTGATTCCCTTTTTGCTTTTAATCGGGATATTCTTTTTCTTTATGCAGCAAACCCAGGGTGGGGGCAACAAGGTAATGAATTTTGGTAAGAGTCGTGCCCGGCTTCAGGAAGGAGAGAAGAAAAAAGTAACCTTCCAGGATGTAGCCGGTGCTGATGAAGAAAGGGCCGAGCTTTCAGAAATCGTTGATTTTTTGAAAGACCCCCGCAAGTATATTGAAATCGGGGCGAGGATTCCCAAGGGAGTTCTGCTGGTCGGACCGCCCGGGACAGGTAAAACTTTGCTTGCCAGGGCGGTCGCCGGAGAAGCAGGCGTACCTTTTTTCAGTATCAGCGGTTCAGATTTTGTTGAAATGTTTGTTGGAGTTGGTGCATCCCGCGTTCGGGATATGTTCGAAAATGCCAAGAAGAATTCACCCTGTATTGTTTTTATCGATGAAATTGATGCGGTTGGTCGTCAGCGTGGTGCCGGTCTGGGCGGTGGTCATGATGAAAGAGAGCAAACCCTCAACCAGCTGTTGGTTGAGATGGATGGATTTGATGTCAATGAAGGGATCATTATTATTGCTGCCACCAATCGACCGGATATTCTTGATCCGGCTTTACTCCGTCCGGGGCGTTTCGATCGGGAGATTACCGTCGGTTTGCCGGATGTAAACGGCAGGGAAGCCATATTGAAAGTGCACACCAGGAACAAGCAGCTCTCCGAAGCGGTTGATTTAAAAATTGTGGCTCGCGGTACCCCCGGTTTTACCGGTGCCGATCTGGAGAATGTGGTCAACGAGGCAGCGTTATTAACCGCCCGTAAGTCGGCGAAGCGGATTGGGATGGAGGAACTTGAAGAATCGGTTGAGCGGGTGGTCGCCGGTACTCAGAAAAAAAGCCGGGTGATCAGCGCTTTTGAAAAGAAAATTGTTGCATACCATGAGGCAGGACATGCCCTGGTGGGTTATCTCTTGCCCCACACCGATCCTGTCCACAAGGTTTCGGTTATTCCCAGGGGGCGGGCTGGAGGCTATACCCTGATGTTTCCCGAGGAAGATCGCTACTATATGACCCGCTCTGAGCTCCTTGATCGGGTCAGCACCCTGCTCGGGGGACGGGTGGCAGAAAAATTGGTTTTAAATGACATCAGCACCGGTGCTCAGAATGACCTTGAACGGGCTACTTCTATCGTCCGTCAGATGATTATGGAGTATGGCATGAGTGAGACTTTGGGTCCGATAACCCTGGGCAAGAAACATGATCAGGTCTTTCTAGGCCGTGATCTGGCTCGCGATCGTGATTATAGCGAGGAAATTGCCAAGGCCATCGATCAGGAAATCAGAAAAACTATCGACAACTGCTACCAGAAAGCCCAGGATATTTTGGAGAAGGAACGTGACAAGCTTGAAAAGCTGGCTCAAACCCTACTTGAAAAAGAGACTTTAGATGCTGAAGAGATAAAGGCTCTTGTTGAAGGAAAGGAACTTCCGGACAGAAAAGGCGAACAGGAAGATCCTGGACCTGAGGACACTAATGATCAGGACGTAACGGTGAAGCCTGAAAAAGAAGCGGCAAGTGGTAAAAGTTCCGGAGCCAAAAACGGAGCTAAAAAGACGCGGGCCAAAGAAGAACTGAAAGAAGAAAAAATTACCGTGGTCAATAAAAAAAATGAACGGCAGGCCTCGTTTGAAAGGCACAGTAAACCGGAAAAAGCAGAATAATTAAAAGGCATGGTTTATATAAACCATGCCTTTTAAGTGATTGATTGCTTTCAGCAGTCTCCTGGCATGATCACCAAAGATCAGGCGAAGAATTTCCCACCGGCAGGTTCAGAGCCATAATGCTGGCAAGA
>CAZAKI010000030.1:2343-18592 GCA_964485855.1 uncultured Syntrophomonadaceae bacterium
AAACATTTGGTTACTACTGCCGTTAAATCCTTTTCGCCGTTTTTCTTCAAGATACCGCTGATAATAATAGCAGCAGGAGGGTTAAACAGCTATGCTTCAAGGATTAACTGCGATCAAAGGTTTGAAAGTCGGGGTGGCCTCCGATCCTGAAGCGGCAACCGGAGTAACGGTGATCCTCGCCGAAACTGGGATGCGTGCAGCAGTGGAAGTGCGCGGATCGGCCCCGGGAACCAGGGAAACCGATCTGCTGCAGCCCGGGCAATTAGTCCAGGAGATCCAGGCAATTATGCTGGCCGGCGGCAGCGCTTACGGTTTAGATGCCGCGACCGGGGTAGTGAGATACCTTGAGGGAAAAAAATCTGGTTTTCCGGTCGAGCCCTTTGTTGTACCGATAGTTCCGGCAGCTGTCCTCTTTGATCTTTACATTGGGGATGGCTCGCGTCGTCCCGATGCTGAAATGGGTTACCAGGCTTGTCTTGCTGCAACTGCCAATCCGGTCGGTGAAGGTTCAGTTGGAGCCGGGACTGGGGCAACTGTGGGTAAAATCTTCGGCGCTGCCGGAGCGGTAAAAACCGGTCAGGGTTCGGCGTTTATGCAGAAAGACGAAATAATCGTAGCCGCCTTGGTAGCCGTGAATGCTTTCGGAGATATTTACCGGCAAGATGGAACCCTATTGGCCGGACCCCGCAACCCGGCGAACGGTAAAATGGAAAAAACGATTGACGTGCTTTTAGCAAACAAAGCTCAGGGCTTCCCGGGCAATACCACCCTCGGGGTGATAGCAACCAACGCTTCATTTAACCGCTCCGAACTGCTGAAGATTTGCCGCCTGGGTCACGATGGTCTCGCTCGTTCAATCTGGCCTGTGCATACGATGTGGGATGGCGATACAATATTTGCTGTTTCCAAGGGTGAAGTAGCTGCTGACCTGAACCTGGTCAGCCTGATGGCGGCAGAGGTGGTCGCAGAGGCGGTCAGGAGGGCGGCTCTTACGGCAACATCGCTTGCCGGAGTTCCTTCGCTCTCTGAACTGGGCCTGCTCTAGATGTGAAATATTTAACATTAAAGAAGGAATTATGGAGGAGATGTTGAATTAAGTTTTTTGTCTGCCCAAATCTGTAGGAGGTTTGGATAAATATTTTTATCATTCAAGGAGGTTTTTTTAATGCCGTTGGATCCAACAAAACATGCTGACTGGGAGATAGCAGAAGCCGCAGAGGCGAATATGAAGCAGGTTTACCAGTTGGCGGATGAGCTTAAACTTGAGAAAGAAGAGCTCCTGCCCCATGGCCACTATGTGGCTAAAGTAGACTACAAGAAAGTCCTGGAGAGACTGAAAGACAAGCCGGATGGAAAATACATTGATGTCACGGCTATTACTCCTACCCCCCTGGGCGAAGGGAAATCAACCTCGACCATGGGTCTGACCCAGGGTATGGGTAAACGCGGTAAGCATGTTATCGCGACCATTCGCCAGCCATCAGGCGGTCCAACTATGAACGTTAAAGGTTCAGCTGCAGGTGGCGGTTTAGCGCAGTGTATTCCCCTTACACCCTTTTCTCTTGGGCTGACCGGAGATATCAATGCGATCATGAATGCTCACAACCTGGCCATGGTCGCCTTAACTTCACGCATCCAGCATGAATTCAATTCATCCGATGCTTTCCTGGAGCGTAGCGGTTTAAAGAGGCTGAACATCGATCCCCGTAATGTTGAGATGAAGTGGATCATCGATTTTTGTGCCCAGGCTCTGCGTAATATCATCATCGGCCTGGGTGGACGTAAAGATGGATTTATGATGAACTCGAACTTTGCCATTGCCGTTTCCTCGGAAGTAATGGCCATTCTTGCCGTGGCCAAAGACTTAAAAGACATGCGTGAGCGGATGGCCAAGATTGTGGTTGCTTACGATAAAAAAGGCAACCCGGTCACTGCCGGTGATCTTGATGTTGCCGGGGCGATGACTGCCTGGATGGTTGAAGCAATCAACCCGAACCTGCTGCAAACCATTGAGGGTCAGCCGGTCTTTGTGCATGCCGGACCCTTTGCCAATATCGCTATCGGCCAGTCATCGATTATTGCCGATCGCGTTGCTCTTAAACTTGGCGATTATGTCATAACTGAATCCGGTTTCGCAGCCGATATCGGGTTTGAGAAGTTCTGGAACCTGAAGTGCCGGATGTCCGGGCTAACCCCACATTGTGCCGTTGTTGTGGCCACAATCAGGGCTCTCAAGTGTCATGGCGGAGCGCCGATTCCCCTGCCAGGTCAGCCGCTCGATCCTGCCTACGGCAAGGAAAATGTTGAATGGGTTGAGAAAGGTTGTGAAAACCTGATCCACCACATAAAAACTGTCAAGAAAGCCGGAATCAATCCCGTGGTTTGTATTAACCACTTTTACTCTGATACTGATAATGAAGTCAAGGCTGTTCGTCGGCTGGCCGAAGAAGCCGGTGCCCGGGTTGCCTTGTCGAAGCACTGGCAGTACGGTGGCGAAGGAGCCGGTGAATTTGCTGATGCTGTTATCGAGGCTTGCAATGAGCCTAACAACTTCAAGTATCTCTACGAGTTGGAAACACCCTTGCGCCAGCGCATTGAGTTGATTGCCAAAGAGGTATACGGTGCTGACGGAGTCGAATATACTGCTGAAGCGCTTGAGAAAGCGAAGAAAATGGAAGCAGATCCTAAGATTAAAGAGATGGGTACCTGTATGGTTAAAACCCACCTCAGCCTAACTGATAACCCGTCCTTGAAAGGGGTCCCGAAAGGTTGGAAGCTGTTCGTCCGCGACATTCTTACCTATGGCGGCGCCGGATTCGTTGTTCCTGTTGCCGGGGCCATTTCACTGATGCCAGGTACAGCGGCCAATCCCGCTTATCGTCGGGTTGATGTTGATGTAGAAAGCGGTAAAGTCCAGGGTCTTTTCTAAACCACTCTTTACCATGGAAGAATATCGATCTGAAAAGGACGCCTAAAGGCGTCCTTTTCACACTGTAACAGGTCAGGATGATCAATACCAACCCAGCGGCCGGTAGAGCTTTACTTGATCATTCGCTGGACGGGCGGCCAATAACAAAGATACAGACTGATCGTAACCGGGAAGTATCAAGTCAGGGGCAATATTTGCCAACGGAATTAAAACGAAATCGCGCTCCGTCATGCGGGGATGAGGCAGCTGAAGTAAGGGAGTGTTCATAAATATATGATTATAAATGAGCAGATCAAGGTCGATCACCCGTGGTCCCCAGTGTTCTCTTCTTACCCGGCCCATTTTATTTTCGACTTCCAGCATTGTCAGGAGTAGTTTGGTTGGTGAGAGTTTCGTCTGAAGGGCAGCGCAGGCGTTTAAGTACTGCGCCTGTTCAGGCCCCCCGACAGGAGCGGTCTCATAGATTGCTGAAATATGGGTTATCTCAAGTTGAGGGTTTACAGTCAAGGTGTCGAGGGCAACCCTAAGGTTGAGTTCCCGATCCCCTATGTTGGTGCCCAGGGCAATATAGGCCAGGCCGGTAATCATCCTATCGACCCCGACTGACCATGACACTAACTCCACCCTGCACCCCTGGTATTGGCGGGTTTGGTTTCCGGACCTCGACGGCTGCTTCAAGGACTCCATCCAGAGTCATCAGTTTGTCGGCTATTCGGCAGGCCAGAGTTTCAAGCAACCTGCAGGGTTGACCATACATAATCTCTTCGACCATTGAAATGGCCATCCGATAATCAATCACATCGGCAATCTCATCGTTTTCATGGCCTGAAAGATCAAGCCCCAGCTCAAGGCTGACCTGGAATTCCTGGCCTAAATTTTGTTCTTCCAGCAGGACGCCATGGTAGGCGTAACAGACAATTCTCTCCACAATAATTCGATCCATCCTCAGTTACCTCCGGATTATAGCATCGGTCATGACGGCGACCCGCTTCATCTCTTTAACATCATGCACACGCACAATATCTACCCCGGAACTGATACCCAGGGCAACTGTTGCAGCAGTGCCTTCGACCCGATTTTCGACTGGCAGGTCAAGCGTTTTACCAATCATCGATTTACGGGAAGTGCCCAGTAACACAGGGTAGCCAAGGTTGCGAAAATCGCTTAAATGTAACATCACTTCAAGGTTTTGTTGCAGGTCTTTTCCAAAGCCGATTCCCGGATCAACGATGATGTTTTCTTCGGCAACGCCTGCATTTAGAGCCATAAAAACTGATTCTTCAAGTTCACCTAGCACGTCGGTGATCAGTTCTTCATAAGCTGTACTGTTGCGGTTATGCATCAGGCACAGCGGAACCCTGTAACGGGCCGCTACTGAGGCTAATTCAGGATCCGCTTTTAATCCCCAGACATCATTTAACATTTCTACACCACATTCCAAAGCGGTTCTGGCAACTGTTGATTTATAAGTGTCAATGGAAAGCGGCAGTTTAAAAGTATTTTCTTTTTTTAGAGCCTTGATGATTGGCATAACCCGCTCCTGCTCTTCCTCTGCGGTCACCGGCTGGTGGCCCGGTCTTGTTGATTCTCCCCCGATGTCGATAATGTCGGCTCCTTCTTCAGCCATTTGATAAGCATGTTCAAGCGCTTTTTCAAGATGGTCAAATTTACCGCCATCGGAAAAAGAATCAGGGGTGACATTAAGGATGCCCATAATATAGGTTCTCTGACCGAGGGCCAGGGTCATAGCGCCAAGTTTGATTTCTAGATCTAAAGGCCTCTGCAATCTTTTTATCCGGTGAACTAGCTGTGCGGCAATCGCAGCTGCTTCAGTTCCGGAATGCGCAAGATACTCTACGGCCAGGTTGAGACAATCCTCACTGCCGGCAATGAACATGTTCTGCGTTTTTTGATCGTCATGCGGGTGACGATCAAAAATAGAGGCTACTGCTGATTTGGTAAAGATTGTTTCCAGTAACCTGGACAAATCGGTCGGTATATCATGCAGTTTTAAGTATAGCCTTCTTTCCGGCTCACAAAAAGATGCAATACTGGCAGAATCAATGCCGGATGCTTTCATTTCTTGTTCAAGCATGTTTAGATTAAACGAAAAGATTTGCATAAAACCATCCTTATTTATTAATAAGTTAGACCGTCTTTATGCGGCTGTTTCTCAACTTTATAGCATTCATTCCGGGCTTGACATTGAAAACAGAGCCGTGAGAAAAGGTCAGCTTTTTTTAGGGCATGGCTTAAAGGAGAACGGTGTACAAATTTTTCATCGTTTAAACGGTGCTGTCGAATCGCTTTTAAGATCAAGGCCTCTTCATCCATACTAAATCCTGCATCTTTCAGAATCGGGCCGGCAAGCTCGGCGCTTGCCTCGGCATGGTCTTCGCCCGAAACAGATTCGCACCAGCGGCCTATATCGTGTAAAAGACCGGCGGCATAAGCCATTTCCCGGGTAATAAAGTTATTGTCTTCTTCCAGCAAAAAGATGTAAGTCAGGCGGGCAACACTCAATAAATGATTAAAGTTATGACCGCAAAAGATTCGCTCTTGTTCCGCTTTTTCATTTTTTCTCAGATACTTTTGGTAATCTTCATGCCGGATGATCCGGTTCAACTGGTCCACAATTTTACTTACCACCCTGGATTAGGCTGAAAACTTCAACTCTTGAGCTGGGATTGCTCCTGAAAAGACCCCTAACAGCAGAAGTAACTGTAACTGCTCCAGGCTTGGCCACACCGCGAATGCTCATGCAGAGATGTTCAGCTTCCATGACGACAACTACGCCCTTAGGCTGAAGAACTTCGGTAATAATATCGGCTATTTCAGTAGTCAGGCGTTCCTGCAATTGCGGCCGCCTGGCAAGGGTTTCAATTACCCTGACCAGCTTACTTAAGCCGACGATACGGCCGTTATCCGGCAGGTAAGCAACATGGGCTTTTCCGTAAAAAGGCAACAAATGATGTTCGCACATCGAATAAAAAGAGATATCTTTGACCAAAACAATTTCGTCATGGCCATCCTCGACAAAGCAGGTTTGCAGGTGTTTGCGAGGATCCTGCTTTAAACCACCAAACAGCTCGGCATACATTTTGGCCACGCGATGAGGAGTGCCAACCAGCCCTTCGCGAGTCAGGTTTTCCCCTACTGCTTCAAGAATCATCTTTACTCCTTGAATGATTTTCTCGTTATCCAAAATATTTCCGCCTTTCCTGTTAATATATTATTATTCGGGGTAGCCAGATAATTAGACTGTGCAGAAGGGCACAGGCTAAAATATTCTCCGTTCTTAAGTACAGGTAACCCAGTATTGCTGCCAGCCCGGGGGCCAGAATGACCACTTCCAGGTAGGAAAAGGGGTAGCTTAGCATCCAAGGTTCAGTGATCATTAAAAAAGCAAATCTTGCTAACGAAGCCAGGACTATCATTACAAGCAAACCACGGTTAGCGCCGAGCTGGCGGCTTAAAACGGCTTGGATGTAACCACGCCAAATCATTTCCCGGGGTAATCCAATTAATAAAAAGATCAAGGGCAAAGTATAAATAGAACCAATTTGACTGATATTTATTCCAGCTGGCAAACCATGTGCTGATAATATAATGACCAAGGCTGTAATTATCGCCAACAGGTAACCATTTTTGATTCTATCCCGGCGCAGTCCCAGGTCAAGATAATCAATTCTACCATATTTTGCTGCGAAAATCAGGGCGGCAATGACAATCAGGTAACCAAAAACCGCCATTAAAGAAGACCACTGGAATATCATCGGCAGAACATCGCTTGTCACTAGCAACAGAGAAATCGGGATCAGCAGCACCAGGGCAAACTTCCCGGGTGGTGTGCCGGCCAAGTGCACCCAGTAGCGTGAGTATTGATGATCCAGTGAAAAAATGGTCATGATCAGCATGGTAATAATGAAAAACAGCAGGTAAATTAAAAAGGTTCCGATGAGCTCTACCTGGGTTAGATTGGTATGCGGAGGCAATAGCGGGTTGCCCTTCTGATCGAGATAATAATAGAAAGATAAGCCATCGTTACCGTGAAAAGCAAGAGGGATTCTATCCTTCCAGATATTAGGAACACCCTTTTGTTTGTTGAAGATCATTTTAACCTGGTCAAGTAACACCTGGTCCTCTATTGGCATAAAAATATTGTTGCCTCTAATCTCTTCAAACAGCCGGTGATCGATCAGCATCAGCAGGCCGCCAATCCTGGTGGTTTTCAGATGCTTGGTGTTGTTGACATACTGTCCTTGTCCGATCAGCAGGAGGGTGCGGTTGTCCTTGGTTTCGTTGATATTGACAATGATTCCCCCTTGCGGAAAATCGGCTTCCAGGATCTCAGTTTTAAATGACCATGGCTCAAAAAAGGAAACAGAGTTGATCGTATATTGGTACGGCTCTTTCCCAAGGGTATTGGGAATAACGGACGATAATATAAAAAGGCCAATCACCAGCGCTGCTGTCATACCGAGCAAAATGATCAGGGCGATAAACGTATTTTTACCTGCTATCTTCTTCAGTCGCAATAGATGTGCCTCCTGACTGCTAATCTTGCTGTCGATTATTGCTTTAGATTGTTCAACGAACATTATCTTACTCTTTATTCGCAGCGAATTCAACTTAACCCTGATCTGCAAATCTTGCAAAACAATCTGTTTCTGCTATAGTAAACGTGAATTAGATCCTCATAAATGTGATCTAGAACGGAGTGAACAACTTGTTCTTGGCAGTAGATGTTGGCAACACTCACATTATGCTGGGTATTTACCGGGAAGAAGAAATCGTTATTTACTGGCGTCTTGCTACCCGCCGGGACAGCACCGAAGATGAATTAGGTATGCTGGTCAAGAATCTGCTCCATAACAGTCATCTCCATTTAAAAGATATCAAAGCGATAGCGATCTCATCAGTTGTGCCACAACTGATGTATTCCCTGCAGCGGATGGGGCAAAAATATTTTTCACTTGATCCCCTCATTATTGGACCGGGGATCAAAACCGGTTTAAATATTATTACCGATAATCCCCGTGAGGTTGGAGCCGACCGGATAGTTAATGCTGTTGCCGCTCTTAATATCTATGGTGGGCCCCTGATTATTGTTGACTTTGGCACCGCGACCACCTTTTGCGCCATATCGGAAGCGGGAGATTACCTTGGCGGCGCTATCGCTCCGGGCATCGGAATTTCGATGGAAGCCCTTTTTGATAAAGCGGCAAAACTGCCAAGAGTTGAATTGATCAGACCTGAACGGGTGATTGGTAAAGATACAACCAGCAGTATGCAATCAGGCATCGTATTCGGCTTTGTCGGTCAGGTTGACGGCATAGTCAGACGGATGAAAGCTGAATTCAAAAAGGACACTATGGTTATAGCAACCGGAGGATTCGCCAACCTGATTGCTTGTGAGTCCGAAACCATTGATAAAGTTAATCCGCTTTTGACGCTTGAAGGTTTGAGGATAATTAATAATTTAAACCAATGATTTCAAGAACAGGGGGCGATTTAAATGGAAATCGGCTTAGCCCTGAGTGGCGGAGCGGCCAGGGGAATTGCGCACATTGGAGTTCTTCAATACCTTGAGGAACGTGGGGTAAAACCTTGTTGTATTGCCGGTACCAGTGCTGGAAGTATTGTTGGAGCATTGTATTGTTCAGGCAAAAGTATAGACCAGCTGGCAAAGATCGCGTCAGAAATGTCATGGAAAGATTTGGTAACAGTCTCTTTGCCGCGTATGGGTATGATCCGATCATCGCTACTGATAAAAATGTTGAAGGGATACTTAGGAGATATTACTTTTAAAGATTTAGAACTGCCGTTGATCATCAATGCGGTAGATCTTTTAACCGGCGAAGAAACAATTTTTACTGATGGGCTCGTTGCCGAAGCAGTTGCCGCCAGTTGTGCCATTCCCGGCATTTTCAGCCCGGTAAGGTTGAAAAACCGGTTGCTTGTTGATGGAGGTGTTATCGATAACATCCCTGCCGCTCTGTTGATCGAACGAAACATTGAATTTGTAATTGCGGTTGATGTCACCGCCCAGAAATCAATCAAAAAAGAACCTGACAATATCTTCGAAGTGCTGATTCAGTCTTATCATATCTTGCTGCACCAACGTGATATTCAGGCGAAAAAACAAGCCGATATTCTGATTGAACCCGAACTTGGCGACTTTAGCTTCTGGGAAACCGGAAAAAGCAAACATCTAATCAGGCAGGGTTACAAAGCGGCTGCGGAAGCACTGGATCAGGTAGATTTAAAAAAGAAAAAATCCGGCATCTTCGGCTGGCTGCGAAACAAGAAACGCTGATCATGGAGGGATAAAAATGGTGAATTGCCGTGAAGCGATTGTGAAAAGGCGTAGTATAAGAAAATTTAATCCGCAAATGGTTGCGAACGATTTGCTGGAACAGATTATTGAAGCTGCCAGGCAGGCTCCTTCAGGTACCAACCGTCAACCCTGGCGCTTTGTGCTGCTTACCACACAGGAAGAGCGTGAAATGATTTCCGGTGCTGTGATCCAACCCTTTGTTTGTCAGGCGCCGGTGGTATTTGTTTGTTGTTTAGACCGGCAGGCTTTCATCCGGGTAACAGTTGAAGAAAGGATGAATGAGCTGGTCGAAGCGGAAGTAATTAGTAAGGAAGCAGCAGGTTATATCTACCAACGAAAAATGCCGGAAAAAGTTGAGGATGTAATCATTCCCGATTCAGGTTATCTTGACTTAGGAATTGCTATTCAGAACATGGTCATAATGGCAACCGCGCTTGGTTTGGGCAGCTGTTGGGTCAGGCTATTTAATCAAAAAGAATTACACAGGGCACTTGGTTTACCCGATAACCTGGTGCCGGTAGTACTGCTGCCGGTTGGTTACCCGGCCCAAGACCCACCACCTCGCCCCCGCCTTAAACGGGACGAAATCATCATCGAATTAAAAAAATAATCCCCAATTGTCAAGGGGACGGGGTTGTTGACAACTTTTAAGAAGCTCTGCGCAAAGCACAAATGTTGTCAACAACCCCGTCCCCTTGACAATTGGGGGGATCGTTCTGACTATTCTTTTTCTCCGTCTCCGGGTTGCACCTGGGCGAGCTGTTTATACATCTGCAGGCGCTCCCGGGCTATATCTTCTGCCTTGTCAAAAAGCCTTTCTGCTCTATCAGGGAATTCTTTGGTCAGAGCACGGAAACGCACTTCATTCATCATAAAGGTGCGCAGGTCTTCTTTTGGTTCCTTCGAGTCAAGAATGAAAGGATTTTTGCCTTCTTCAACCAGCATAGGGTTATAGCGGTATAGTGGCCAGTAACCCGATTCAACAGCCAGTTTGGCTTCACTCTGGCTCTTGCTCATGTTAATGCCATGGGCGATACAGGGTGAATAAGCAATAATTAATGAAGGTCCGGGATAAGCCTCAGCTTCAAGCAGCGCTTTGAGCAGTTGGTTTTTGTTGGCGCCCATGGATACCATTGCTACATAAACATAGCCGTAGGTAATGGCCATCAGACCGAGATCTTTTTTGCGCATCTCTTTGCCGGCAGCTGCAAATTTTGCGATTGCTCCCGTCGGTGTTGCTTTTGAGGATTGACCACCGGTATTGGAATAAACCTCGGTATCGAGCACCAAAACGTTAACATCAGCCCCGGTGGCCAACACGTGGTCTAATCCGCCATAACCGATGTCATATGCCCATCCGTCGCCGCCAAAAATCCAAATTGAACGTTTAGTCAGTAAACTAGCCTGCTCTCTGATTTGCTCCAATAGAGCTTTGTTTTCTGCTTTTGGTTTTTCGGCTTCCAGCAGCTCTCTGACCCGGTCGGATGATTTAAGCGAGGGTTCTCCCTCATCCTTAACCTTGAGCCACTGCTCAAAAGCTTCAGCCAGGGGAGCAGAAATGCCGCTTTCTAAGGCTTCCCTGACTCTTTCAGTCAGCAGGCTTCGTTGCTGAGATACACCGAGATGATAGCCATATCCAAACTCGGCATTATCTTCAAAAAGGGAACTGGCCCAGGCCGGACCACGGCCTCTGCTGTCAACAGCGTAAGGAACGGTCGGTGCGTTTCCCCCATAGATTGAGGAGCATCCGGTAGCGTTCGCTACCACCATCCGTGGACCAAAAAGTTGGGTAATTACTTTAATGTAAGGGGTTTCACCGCAGCCGGCACAAGCTCCTGAAAACTCAAATAAAGGTTTGCGATACTGGCTACCGCGGACCGTAGTTGCCGGAATATCCAGATCTAATTCAGGCAGGCTTTCAGCAAAACGGTAGCGGGCGTCTTCAGCTTCGACAATATCAGCCAGCGGTTTCATTTCAAGAGCTTTTTCCTTGGCAGGACAAATGTCAACACAGTTGCCGCAACCGGTACAGTCCAAAGGTGAAACCTGGATCCGATACTGCAAGCCGGCAATATCTTTATTGCTGCCATCAACAGTATCAAAGCCTGCAGGCGCTCCCTCCAGATCTTCAGGGCGAGCCAGATACGGTCTGATTGTAGCGTGTGGACAGACAAAAGAACATTGGTTGCACTGAATGCAGTTAGCTGATAGCCAGACTGGAACTTGAATGGCGATGCCTCGCTTTTCGTAACGGGTAGTTGCCGTTGGGACAGTACCATCGGGGTTGAATGCACTGACCGGAAGCTGATCGCCTTTTAAAGCAATCATCGGGTAAATGTTATCGCGAACATACTCTGGTGCTTCTTCCGGAGTAAATTGAGCACCTTCGCTTGACTCTGCCCATTGTTCCGGATATTTAACCTCTTCCAGTCCCTCTATTCCCTTGTAAATTGCGGCAACATTCTTTTCTACAATCTCTGCGCCTTTTTTGCCGTATGATTTATTGATCATCTTTTCAATTTGCTGGAAAGCAGTTTCGGAATCTATTACTCCGGAAAGTTTAAAGAATGCAGCCTGCATAATAACATTGATTCTTCCGCCCAGACCGATTTCAGCAGCGATTTTGAAGGCGTCAATATTATAAAATTTTAGTTTTTTACGGGCAATAGTCTGTTTCATCTCAACCGTGAGCTGCTCTTCCATCTCTTCCAAGCTCCACTCGGAGTTAAGTAGGAAGACGCCTTGATCTTTGATGCCTTCCAACAGGTCGTAACGAGTAACAAAAGATGGGTTATGACAGGCGACAAAGTCAGCCTGGTCGATCAGGTAAGTAGATTTGATCTCTTCCGGTCCAAAGCGCAGGTGCGATACAGTAATGCCGCCAGATTTTTTAGAATCGTAGACAAAGTAACCCTGGGCATACTGATTGGTATTGTTGCCAATAATGATGATGCTATTTTTATTCGCCCCCACTGTGCCGTCAGAGCCGAGCCCAAAAAATTTGGCCCGGTAGGTTCCTTCCGGTGAGGTATAGAGACACTCGGGCACCTCCAAAGAGGTGTGGGTAACGTCATCGTTGATTCCTACGGTAAAATGATTCTTTGGTGCTGCTTCTTTCAGGTTGTCGAAAACCGCTTTGGCCATGCAGGGGTTAAATTCTTTTGAGCCCAAGCCATATCGTCCGCCGACGATCAGCGGAGTTTGTTTTACTTCCATCAAAGCGGTGCAAACATCTTGGTACAATGGTTCACCAAGCGCACCCGGTTCCTTTGTCCGGTCTAGCACGGCAATTTTCCTGCAGCTTTCGGGTAGTGCCGCCAGGAAGTGCTCCCGTGAGAATGGCCGGTAGAGCCGCACTTTAATCATCCCGACCTTTTCCCCATTTTTGTTTAAGTAATTAATCGTTTCTTCCATTGTTTCACAGGCAGAACCCATGCAGACCACTACTGCTTCGGCATCAGGAGCGCCACAGTAGTCAAAAAGATTGTAGCGGCGACCGGTTAATTGATAAACCTGATCCATTACAGCAGCAACTTTTTCCGGGGTTTCCAGGTAATATCGATTTGCAGCTTCCCGGTTTTGGAAAAATATGTCGGGATTTTGAGCGGTGCCGCGTTGGTGCGGTTTTTCCGGATTCAGGGCCCGCTCGCGGAAGGAGCGAATTGCATCCCAGTCTACCAGTTTCTTGATATCATCATAATCGATGGTTTCGATTTTTTGAACTTCATGCGAGGTTCGGAAACCATCAAAGAAGTGCAAAAAGGGCACCCTTGTTTTTAGGGTGCTCAGGTGGGCCACCAGGGCCAGGTCCATTACTTCCTGGATTGATGCCGAAGCCAGTAAGGCAAATCCGGTTTGGCGGGCGGCCATAACATCGGAATGATCGCCGAAAATCGATAGGGCATGGGTTGAAAGCGCCCTGGCTGAAACATGGAAAACTGAAGGTAAGAGTTCTCCCGATATTTTATACATATTAGGGATCTTCAGCAGTAGTCCCTGCGAAGCGGTGAAAGTAGTTGTTAGCGCTCCATTAACCAGTGAGCCGTGCACGGCTCCTGCTGCTCCCGCCTCAGACTGCATGGTAGCAACTTTTAAAATCTGACCGAAAATGTTTTTACGTCCGTATGCGGCCCATTCGTCGCAAACTTCGGCCATGGGTGAAGAAGGGGTAATCGGATAGATAGCCGCGACATCACTCATCGCGTAGGCAATATAGGCTGCCGCTGTATTGCCGTCCATGGTTTCTGTTTTTTTTGTCAACACTGACACCTCCGAATGCAATTATTTTGAAAACGGTTTATTTTACAAATATTACCGTTTTAAGTCCCGCCTTATCTTATCACTTAATTCTGTCAGTGACAACCGCGCCGGGCTTTCTGACCAGCCTGCTGACAGAAAAAAGTCCTGCCAGTCGAATTTAGAGAAACAATCCGGCAGGCAGGACTTTTAATGATCGACTAGCTTAGTTTTTCTGACCGAAATCGTCTTCGCGAATATGGCGAAAGATTTCTTTAAGATAGAAACTAAAGACGATTATTGGTCCGATGATCAATACTGCTGCGGCAATATACACTCCGATATCCCAACCAGTCATTTAAAGTGCCTCCTTCAGGCTGCTATCCGAATTTTTCTTGCCGAATATCTGGCCAAGAATGAAAGCCAGGATGACAAATGGCGGAATGAGGAAGATACCGTATTCCTGCCAAAGTTCAAAGGTGCGCCCGAAAATAGTAACATCAATTACCATTGTTTCCCAGTCCTCAGAAAAATATCCGGCAGTAGTAATCAGGATATAGTAACCAATAGTGCCGAAAAATCCGACAGCAGAAGCCAGGGTTCCGCTTAATTTTGTTGCTTTAAAATGCTTAAAAAAGACAGCAACATAAAGCGGTATTAAGACAGTGTTAATGATAATGCTGGCTTGAAAAACCCAGACTCCCATGATTCGTTCAAAGTAGAAAGCCAAGCCGATTGATACGGCTGCCGATATTAATACCGCCCGTTTCGTATAGCTAACCAGTTTATCATCTGAAAGATCCGGTTTGAAAAGCGGACGGTAAAGATCATAGACCAGGTTGCCTGAAGATACCAGGAAATATGAGTCTGCTGTTGACATTGCCGCCGCCAGAACCCCGGCCAGGAAAAGACCTAAAAAACCGGCAGGGATATATTTGGCGACAACGGCGATCAGAGCCTGGTTGGCGTGCGGTTCACCCATCATTCCCAGTCCGACTACGGCTACAGCTGTAATGCCCAGCATGCAGCAGGCAAATTCATAAGCGGTCCAGATCGGTGTCCCGATTAAGAGGGCGTTTCGCGCTTCCCGCGGGCTGCGAGCGGCAAAGATACGCTGCAGAAAAGCCGGTTCACAAAGAACGGCTAATGAGGTTAAAGCATAGGCAATAATCACCCCTGCCGTCAAGTAGCCTCCGGAAGGCGAAAAGTAGTACCATGGATCTTCACCCAGGTAAGCGGCCAGGCCAGCATGAACCCCGGTGTACCCTCCTACGTCAAACCAGCAGATTAAGAGGGCCACGCCAAGGGTAACAGCCATAATTAGAAACTGGACCATATCTGTGGTGGCCACTGCCCACAATCCGCCAGTATAAGTATAAACGACAACGATTACAGCGGCGATCAGCACTCCGACTGAAAAGGGGATCTTGAAGATCAGGGCAAAGATGAAGCCCATTCCCATCATTTCCATGGTGTTGATCGAATAGAAAAATGAACAGAGAGCAGAAATTGCCCTGGTAAATTTACCGTAATGATCACTCAAGATATCGACGAAAGTATTGCTGTTCAGTTCACGGAACTTGGGAGCCAGAAAGCCCATTACAATATACATCGCTGTATAAGGAAGGGCATAAGCGAAGAAAGCAGTTACTCCTTCATAAAACCCGATCTCCGAAGTACCAAAAAGGGTGTCGAGACCGAAAAACGTTGACACCAGGGTCCCGATGAGGAGCGGCATGGTGATTCCCTTTGAAGCCAGAAAATAATCTTCGAAGTTTTTATTTCTCTTCTGGAAGAAAAGACCGACATAGATCATCCCGGCCAGGTATAAAATAATAATAATCCAGTCCAGCCAGGTTAAATTAATACTTAACTCAATTTCGCCCATCTTTACACCGCCTGTTCGATTATTATTAAGTAACAATTAAGGCATCAAAAAACTGCCGACATGTGTTGTCCACATCAGCATCGGGAAGTAATTATTTACAGCTAGCGAATTCTATCTGCGGATGTTATGAAAGACAATAAATAGGGGATAAACCATCACTGTGAAAAGTTTTTTTTGTCTCAGGGTTTGCTTGGAGATGATGATCAAAGCTACCGACGGTTGGTGGTATCTTGGGGTAACTGTGTTTTCGGTATAGCTTTCAGCCGATTCAACAGCCTCGGTAGCTTCGCCAAGAAACGCATCATTATCATGGCCTGGATCTGTATCCCAGTTGTTTGTATAACTAATACCGCTAAAGAGGCCAACCAGGATTAAAGCAATTAGCACTAAACTAGCAGCTCTTACCATGGTAATCGCCAGCCTTATAATATTCTTCAACAGGATTACAGATTTCAATTAATTTTACACCGGTGTTTTCTAAAAATAAAGGACTAAATCAAAAACAACAATTTTTATTCTGGATTTTTAAGATAAAAAATTTATGTTACAATTCAAGTATGAAAATGGAGAAACATGAAAGCAAATCGCGATGCATTTTAGTAGTTGACGACGAGGAGGATATTGTCGGTCTTCTAACTTTTCATCTGGAAAAAGAGGGTTACCGGGTGCAAAGTGCCTATAATGGTTCCGATGCGCTTGAACTGGCCTTTGCCGACCCCCCGGATTTGGTAATCCTCGATATAATGCTACCCGCAATCGACGGCCTTGAGGTTTGCCGCCGCCTGCGCGGCAACGATCTTACTGCTGCCGTGCCGGTTCTGATGCTATCGGCCCGCAAAGAAGAGCTGGATAAAGT
>CAZAKI010000030.1:18692-20233 GCA_964485855.1 uncultured Syntrophomonadaceae bacterium
AATGGATAATCACCTGGAAAGGCCGGAAGTAGTTGATGCCATTAACCGGGGAAAAGGATTAGCTTCGCGCTATAGTGTAACTGTTAGTGAAGATATGTATTATCTGGCTATACCGCTTAACGATAATAGTGTCGATGTTGCCGCATCAGGGCAGCCCCAGGCGATTATCCGTCTGGCCCTGCCTCTTTCCTCCATTAATCAGGCAGTTTATAACCTGATCCTGTTTATTTTTGCTATTCTACTTCTATCTTCCCTGCTGGCCCTTTTTGTGGCTCTTATTCTATCGCAGCGAATCACTGGTCCGATCAGGCAAATTCGTGGTGCCGCTCTGAGTATTGCCGACGGTAACTATGTTCCGGAACTAAAAGTTGAAGGTTCGGATGAACTGGCTGAGTTGTCCGGTAAAATCAGCGAAATGGGTCTGAATTTAAAACATAAAATGGATCAGGTGCTTGGTGAAAAAAATAAACTGGAAATAGTCATATCATCGATGAGCAGCGGTATAATTTTAACCGATAGGAACCTTGATATCGAGCTGATCAATCCTGCCGCCGAAAAACTCTTTGACATCAGCAGGGGCGAAGCGGTTGGTGAACCACTGCAGAAAGCAATACGCAATTATACCCTTTATGAAAATCTGAAGGCTCTGCTGGAAGAAGAAAAACCGCGACTGATTGAAATTAATGCCTACTATCCTCGTTCGGCTGTGCTTGAAACGTACCTGCTTCCCGTTTTTGGTGTTGCTGATCAAATTATTGGGATCTTACTCCTGTTCCACGAAGTAACGTATATTCGCTCCATGGAAAAGATGCGCAGTGATTTCGTTGCCAATGTTTCTCATGAACTACGCACACCTTTGACTGCTATCAGGGGCTATACCGAAACAATTTTGCATGAGGATTTGGATCCCGAACAGCTTAGTAGTTTCCTTGGGATCATCAACCGTGAAACTTTGCGATTATCTGATCTGCTAAACGACCTGCTCGATCTGGCCCAGGTTGAAAATGAAAAAGGTTTTGTCAGAAAAGATCAGGTTGATCTGCAGCAAATGATTTTGGAAGCTATAGAAAGAGTTGATCATTTACGCCGGGAGAATAATTTTAGCATCGATTTTGTCCAGCCGCCGGAAAAAGTTGAAGTTCTCGGCAATTATGAATGGCTGTGTCAAGCTTTGGTCAATATCCTTGAAAACAGTATCAGGCATGGAAAAAAGGGTGGAAAGATCGAAATCAATCTCAATGCATCAGAAAAAGAAGCGACGGTTATCATTAGTGATGACGGACCCGGTATTCCGGAAGCAGATCTACCCTACATTTTTGAACGTTTTTACCGGGTTGATAAAGCCCGTTCACGTAAAAGCGGAGGCACAGGCCTGGGACTCTCGATTGTCAAGCATATTATGGAAGCGCACGGTGCCCGCTTCAGCCTGGATAGTAAGGCAGGTGAAGGCATTGTCTTTCGCTTTAGCCTGCCTCGCATCACTCTTCCCCAATAACCGGTGGTTTAGAAACATTTAAGCAGCGCCCCCCTTCTTCTTCTTC
>CAZAKI010000030.1:20333-24417 GCA_964485855.1 uncultured Syntrophomonadaceae bacterium
GTTCTCTATGGACGGCAGAGCACCTCTGGTACTTATGTCTTCTTTATGGAGAAAGTGGTCCAGGCAGATTACTCGCCGGAAATGCGCAACCTGGCCGGCACTTCCGATATCGTTGAAGCAGTAACCAACGATCCGGGAGGAATTGGCTATGCTGCAATCGGCTATGCCACCAAAGATGGTATTAAGGCAGCTTTGGTAGCGGCTGATGATGCTTCGGAAGCATATGACCCGACTATCCTGGAAAATGTAACCAGTGGTGATTATCCACTGACCCGCCCGCTTTACCAGTACATGATTGGTAAACCAAGTGGAGCGATCCTTGATTTCCTGCTTTACGAAGTCGGTGAAGTTGGCCAAGAGATCGTGCTTGAGGAAGGTTTCTACCCTCTCACTGGTGCTGATCAAGATTTCAATAAAAAAGCGCTGGAATAGCATGATCCTGTTGCTAAGCTGTTAAGAACTGTTAACCGAAAAGAAATTACCCTCTACAGCCCTGCGATCCACTGTTGTTATTGCACGGTGGGTCTCAGGGCACTTGAAATAATAGCTTTATTGCTGCACAGGCAGTTGGCAGAAGGAGGTTTTCTTTGCAATTCAAAACAGAGATATTTATGCGCATTATATTCTGGGCAAGCGGTGTGGCGATTATATTATTCCTAGCAGGCATCCTCTTCACCCTGCTTTCCAACAGCCTGCCTGCTTTAAGTGAAGTCGGATTAAAAAATTTCTTCACTCCCGGGCTTTGGCGACCCGGCGCTTTTGGTGAACCGACCTATAGTATCAACAACTTCATCCTTGGCACCGCTATGGTTACGCTGGGAGCCCTACTTTTTGCAGTGCCCCTGGGTGTTGCCGCGGCTGCCTATCTTTCTGAAATTGCTTCTCCCTGGGAAAGAGAGCTTTTCAAGCCGATTGTTGAAGTATTAGCAGGGATTCCCTCGGTTGTCCTTGGTTTCATCGGGCTTGTGATTCTCGCCCCGTTGATTGCCGACCTCTTCAATATTCCCAATGGTATAAATGCACTTAACGGAGCAATCCTGGTTGGCATTATGGCTCTGCCGACGATCATTACCCTGGCAGAGGATGCGATTACTGCTGTTCCTATGGAGTATCGTCATGCGTCCCTGGCTTTGGGCGGTACCCGCTGGCAAACAATTTGGAAGGTTACAGTTCCGGCAGCTTTTTCCGGGATCACCGCAGCTGCGATGCTCGGCATGGGCAGGGCGATTGGCGAAACGATGACGGTGCTGATGGTAACCGGCAATATGATTGCCCGTCCGTCCTCTTTCCTCGATTCAGTGCGAACATTAAGTTCTAACATTGCTATTGATATCGGTGATGTTGTGTCTAATTCCGTTCATTTTCATGCTCTGTTCTTTGTCGGCTTGGTTCTCTTTGCCATTACATTTGTTGTTAATCTGCTTGCCGATATTCTGATTCATCGTAAGCCGGAGGTGAATAAATGAAAAACGCCAAAAGGGAAACTAATCAACAGGAATGGCGGGGATTGGAGCTTCTCGGCTATTGGCTGATGCGTCTCTCTTTAGTCTTAGTCCTCCTGGTCCTTGGCTTTATTATTTATGATATTTTTACCAAGGGGATCGGAGTAATCAATTGGGAATTTTTAACCTCAGCTCCACGGGTTGGCATGACTGAGGGAGGGATCTTCCCGGCTATTGTCGGCACTTTTTATGTCACAATGGTTACAGTTGCCTTTGCAGTGCCCTTGGGGGTAGCCGCTGCAATATATTTAAATGAGTACGCCATTCAGGGGCGATTTACCCGGTTGGTCAGGATGTCACTCAGGAACCTGGCCGGGGTGCCATCTATAGTTTTCGGGCTGTTTGGGATGGCTGTATTTGTTAAGCTTTTTGGGTTCGGCCCATCACTGATAGCTGCCGGTATTACCCTTGGCCTATTGACCCTGCCGGTAACGGTGACTGCAGCAGAAGAAGCCCTGATTACAGTTCCTCGTTCATATCGGGCAGGTTCATTTGCTCTTGGTGCAACACGCTGGCAGGTGGTTCGCACGGTAGTTTTACCGCGAGCGATACCGGGGATCCTAACCGGTACTATCCTTGGTCTGGCCCGTGCTGCCGGTGAAACGGCACCGATCCTGGCAACAGGGGCTGCCTTCTTTTTGCCTTTCCTGCCGGATTCACTTAAAAGCCAGTTTATGGCTTTGCCCTATCACCTGTTTATCATGTCGACTCAGCATCATGCTTTGGCTGTTGTCCGTCCGATAGCCTATGGAACTGCACTGGTCCTGGTAACTTTGGTTTGTTTACTAAACCTGGCGGCAGTATTGTTGCGCAGACGTTACCGCAACAGAGTGGCCAAGGGACTCTAAGCAAAGTGACCATTTTTCGCGAATGCTATCTTTGCGTACTGCTCTGTCAGATTGGTGCTAAGCTGAATAAGGATGAAATATTTCTGGATACAGCGAATCTGATGCCTGTTATCCAAATTGAAAGGGGTGTTTGCCGTTTCCGCTCAGCCGGAACCGGGTTAATAAATGCAAATACTTGATCGCATCAATGAAAATTTTAATGGTTTGCAAAGCGGGTCGCAGGGGAATGAAGAAAATATTGCTGCCGCTGGAGAGAACAACTACTCCGAGGTAAAGGTTGAACACCTGAACTTTTTTTACGGCAATGTCCAGGCTTTGTTCGATGTTAATATCGCGGTGAAGAAAAAGGGCGTGGCTGCTTTAATCGGTCCTTCCGGTTGCGGTAAATCAACATTCTTACGAGTGCTGAACCGGATGAACGACCTGGTGCCGAATACCCGTCTTGAAGGAAAAATTACCGTCCATGGTGAAGATATTTATTCCCCGGCTACGGATGTCGTCGAACTACGGAAAAAGGTAGGAATGGTTTTTCAGCAGCCGAATCCTTTTCCAAAAAGTATCTATGACAATATTGCTTACGGTCCACGCATTCATGGTCAGAAGAACAAGGCAAAACTGGATCAGATCGTTGAGGAGAGTCTAAAAGGCGGGGCACTTTGGGAAGAAGTAAAGGATCGTTTGCATGAACCGGCGCTTGCCCTTTCCGGCGGTCAGCAACAGCGACTGTGTATCGCCAGGGCTCTGGCCGTGCAGCCAAAAGTCCTACTGATGGATGAGCCGACATCGGCGATCGATCCCATAGCCACCCAGCGGATTGAAGACCTGGTCAGGGATCTCTGTCAGAATTATACCATTATCATTGTCACCCACAACATGCAGCAGGCTGCACGAATTTCCGATAATACAGGGTTTTTCCTGCAGGGTGAAATGGTTGAATGGGGTGAAACCTCACAGATTTTTACCAAGCCGGAAGATCAACGCACCGAAGATTATATTACCGGACGTTTTGGCTAACCTCCGGCAGACTGAAGATAGGGGTTGAAAATTAATGGATAGACCGGAATATACCGAACGTAAAGTTGTGTTTGAGGAAAAAATGGCTGATATTCAAAATAAGCTTCAGCATATGGGTTGTTTGGTGGAAGCATCCATTGCAAAGACGATTGAAGCTTTAAAAACACAAAATCAAGAGCTGGCTCAAGCAGTTATCGACGGCGATGATCTGATTGATGATTTGGAACAGGAGATCGAGGAAAAGTGCCTGGAAGTAATTGCAACTCAGCAGCCAATGGCGAAGGATCTCCGCCGAGTGGCAACTCTTTTTAAGATGATTAACGATCTGGAGCGGATGGCGGACTATGCTACGAGCATAGCTAAAATCACCAAGCGAATTGGGGAGCAGCCCTTGATTAAACCGCTGGTTGATATTCCCCGGATGGCAATTCTAAGCCAGAAGATGGTCAAGCAGGCTCTCGATGCTTACGTTCGCGAAGATGTTGAGTTGGCGGCTTCAGTGGGCAAAGACGATGATGAGGTTGACAAACTTTTCGGGCAGATTTTCCGTGAGTTACTGACAATTATGATGGAAAACCCGAAAACAATCACCCAGGCTACACAGCTTTTATTTGTTGGCCGCTGGCTGGAGCGGATCTCTGATCATGCCACTAACATTGCCGAAGAAGTGATCTTTTTGGTTACCGGTGAAAAACGAAACCTAAATGAATAAATTATTCA
>CAZAKI010000031.1:0-7878 GCA_964485855.1 uncultured Syntrophomonadaceae bacterium
GATCTTGAATTGCCGGAGATCTCTTTTTCACACCATTATTCCTTCAAACAATACTGCTTTGCCAGGTATGAACTGGCCGCTAATGTTCAGTGTTGATCTTTCGATGCAGATCAGCGTAAACCGACCGTCCGGTTTGAGCTGTGCCTGCATATTTTGAAGTTGACCTGGACTTTGCCGCATCCTGGCAAGCAGCTTAAAATGACGATGTTCTAAAAAACAATTTGAAGGAGGTGAAAATATGGCCGTTACCGCAATCCCTTTAACCGCTCGCCTGCAACTGCGGCTCAACACCGGACTGGATGAAAATTTCAATCCGGTCTACCGCACCCGCTCGTACTCCAATGTCAAGACCAGTGCGGACAACGAAGATTTGTTCGCACTGGCCGGAGAAATTGCCGGACTGCAGGAGCATACCTTAGACGCTGTGCGTCGGGTAGACGAGTATGAACTGGAAGAAGAGTAAAAGGTAAGTTAACCCTGATCTCAAAAGAAAGGTGGTGATCTAATGAGCGCAACCCTGCAGATGATCTTCCGCAACGCGGCCAACCGCAACAGCACTATTTCGGTTGCCGATCCCGATGCGGAGATTACGGCTCTCGATGTAGAAACGGTTATGGATTCAATTCTAAGCCGCAATGTATTCGATACATCCGGCGGTGATCTTCAGAGCAAGGTCAAAGCCCAGGTTGTATCCAGAACCGTGGATGTTTTGACTGAATATTAACAGCTAAGGGCGGGCCCGGCCCGCCCTTTTCTGGAGGTGATATCTACTTGGAAGATATGGTCGTTTTAATCGGTAATTTTGGTTTTCCGGTGGCAGTCAGCATCTACCTGCTGGTACGCCTGGAGGGAAAACTGGAAACCCTGACTGAAAGCATCCATTCCCTCTCCGAAGCAATAGTTAAACATTAAGGAAAAAGATTGATCAAACTAACCTGTCTCCCTCTCCAAACATGGGGAGGGAGAAAATAAGAAAGGAAAAAAGATGGATAAACCGGTAGTAGTCTTAGATCCCGGACACGGTGGGTACGATTCCGGGGCAGCTTACAATGGTCTGCTGGAAAAAGATCTTAACCTGGCCCTGGCGCTTAAAATTGCTTCAAAACTGAGCGGGGTAAAAACCCTGCTGACCAGGGAGCGCGACACTTACGTATCGCTGGCCGATCGGGTCGCTCTAAGCAAAAGAGCAGAAGCTGACCTTTTTCTTTCACTGCATGCAAACGCCGGAGGAGGCAAAGGTTTTGAGTCCTTTGTCTACAGCGGTTTGGGAGCAAAAGATCCGGCGATAGCCATGCAAAAAGCAATTCACCAGGCAGCAGTGGCAGCTCTCGAACGCTGGGAAATTGTTGATCGCGGCCTGAAAAAAGCCGGCTTTTATGTCTTGAAAAGTAACCCTCGTCCGGCAATTTTAATCGAATCGTTATTTCTTGATAACCTTAAGGAAGCCAGAATCTGGCGCGAACCCCTATTTGGAGAAACTCTGGCCGAAGCGCTGGTCAATGGTATTCGAAAAGCGCTTTATTTAACAGGAAAAGCAAAAGAACCTTCATCCCTTCTAGATGCAACAATTAATCATGAAAACCCACAGTCTAGAAAAAGCATTTATACAGTACAGGTAGGAGCTTTTGTTTTACTGGAAAATGCCCGGCAGCGCCTTGCTGAAGCCCAAGAAGCAGGATTCAACGATGCCTACATTTATCAGAAACAATAGCAAAAGGCGGAGGCCGGTTTTAAACATCCAAAGCCTCCGCCTGTTTTTCGGAAATTTATATCAGGCTTTTACTTCGGTCAGCAGCTGGTAAATAAAACTGCTGATTGTGCTGATTTTCTCATATAAATCATAGGCAGGTTCAGCTTTTTCTGCAACCCGCATCTGCTGCGAACCTGTGGCATTATGCAGATACCGGTAATGATCAAGTGCCAACCTGCCGTTCATCAAACGTTTTTCAACGCAACGGGAGGTTAAGCAGCAGGGAACCGTTAACCCACCGGTTAAGTGAAGCAGACATTTATGCTGATCCGACCTTGAACCTGTATCAAGAGTGCTTACCTTTACAACATCAGTTGCACTGACATAACCGCTGGCCCCATCATTTTCAATCAGAGGCTGCCGCATTTTCAACTGCACCAGGACCAGGTTACGGCTGATTGGCAAAGGAACCCCCTGACCACAACCGAGGTAACCGCCATAATGCTTTCGCAGCTCTTTTAAGTCATAACCATAATTTCTCAAGATTTTTTTCAACAGGGTCAGCACCCTGCGGTTGTCTTCGATCAGCTCACCCTGACTTGTATAGACTCGGCTTGTATTGCCTCCATGCTGCCCATAACAAGGTTCCAGGGCAATAATCGATTGAATGCAGTTTTCAAAAGTATTAATCTGCTTCACCTCCCTGATTTATTATAGGCGAACATATGTTTTTTGTAAAGCGTGAATTTATCCTCTCCATCTGCTCTAAATCTGATATTTAAAGGTCTTTTAAGTGGCGATCGCCCGCGGAGTCTTGCTGTGCAGCATAAAATTCTTCCAGAGTTCTTTTTAGCTTGTTAAGCAACGGTGATGGTTTGGCAATCAGGATATTCAGCCCTTTTTGATCAAGTCTTTCCAGCACCATCCGGATCGTAATTGCCTGGATATCGATGGCTGGTTGATATGCTGTTTCTGAAGGTTTTTCGGTCCTGATTTGGCTAATCAGCCTGACCGCTTCCAGTTCGTTTAGGATATTACGAACCAGGTTGTTTGGTATTTCAAGATTCCGAGAAATCTGCCCCGGTGTTTGCGGCTGATTCCCCTGCTGAAAGTTTTGGACCAGGTGATGCAATATATAAAGCGCAAGCACTTTGCGGTTCAAAGGGCTGATATTTCTGGTTTCGGCCTCGAATTCGTATTTGGCAACATTATGCTTGGCATAAGAAAGCTCTGCGCCAAATAAAACGACCAGCCAGCTTACCTGCATCCAGAGCAGGAGCAATGGAAGGGCCGCAAATGAACCGTATAGGGCATTGTAAGTTGAAACACCAATCTGAAACTTGATATAGATCCATTGCACAGCTTGAAAAATTGTCCCGGCAATAATACCGGCATAAAGGGCGGCCGAGAATTTTACACTGGTATTTGGCATAACGATGTAGATCAGGGTAAAAACAATCCAGATTAAGAGGTAAGGAAGGAATCTGACCAGTAAAAGCAGTAGCGGACTAAGAATAGCGCTGCCCGTTTCCTGGATTTGGGCGTTGATGAAAACCGTAGCCGCTCCGGCCATGATGAAAAAGAGCGGTGCAATGAACATAATAGCAAAGTAATCGGTGAATTTGCGTGCCAGGGTCCTGCCCCTGCTGACCTGCCAGATTTCATTAAAAGATCTTTCAATATGGACCAGCAACATCGTAATAGTGTAAAGCAGGAGAACAGTGCCGAATACAGCCAGTAAGCCTTCCCTAAATTCAGTCAGGAAAGTCCTGGTCAACTCCAGCAGCCAATTAAGGACTTCCTCCCGACCGGTTAGTGCAATTTGCAGCTGCCGTTCCACATACATCTCAAGCCCAAAACCACGGGCAATACTGAAAGCCAGCGCCAAAGCCGGAATAATGCTGAACGCTGAAAACAAGGTCAAAGCCGGAGCTCTCAGCTGCAACTGGTCTTCGCGTACTCCCCGCAAAGCCAGAAAGAAGATGCGCAGCTGGGTAATGAAAAAATTCTTGCCCAAGGGCATCTCGCTGAGCGGCATACGCCAGATATCCGTGGTTACAAAACGGACGGCCTGGTTTATTAACGATTGGATCTCTCTTAATTTTTCATCCATAATATCCTTACCCTGCCTTTGTCTTTTCAGTCTTCCGCTTAGAGCACCGCCGTGACCCGTAGAATCTGCAATCACCATTAGCCAATTTTATTATATATAAAAAAATATTTTAGGGCATCAATAATTGATTAGCTGCCCTGATGATGATCCCTCAAACCGGAAGGATTTCCGGTTAGTAAGTCGAAGCAGTTATTAATAAATACGCCAGAGATGGGAGCAGTGAAAAATGAGTCACAAACCAACCAGGGAAGAAGCGATGACTCTTCTAAAAAAATACAACCAGAGCGATGCCCTGATCAAGCATGCTTTAGCAGTGGAAGCTGTGATGGCTTATTTTGCTGATAAATTCGGAGAAGCAGATCAGGAAAAATGGCGCGTAATCGGACTGGTTCACGATTTAGACTATGAAAAATACCCCGATCAACACTGTCATAAGACCAAGGAAATTTTAACCGAGGAAGGCTGGCCGGAAGATTATATCAGGGCGATCATCAGCCACGGATGGAAAATCTGCACCGACGTTGAACCGGTTGAAAAAATGGAAAAGGTACTCTACACAACTGATGAACTGACCGGTCTGATCGTGGCCACCATCTTGATGCGCCCGAGCAAGAGCATTCTTGACCTTGAAGTAAGCTCGGTCAAAAAGAAATATAAGAATAAGAATTTTGCCGCCGGGGTTGATCGCAGGATTATTGAAGAAGGCGCTGCCATGCTGGGGATGAGTGTGGAAGAAGTAATGCAAGAAACAATTAATGCCATGCGTGCCGAAGCTGAAAACTTAGGCCTACAGGGCAGTTAACGCGACTGGCGTCTGGCCAGGGCCAATAGATCTTCCATCAATAGCCTGAAATAAGGACATTTCTGGTAAACAACATCAGGGTTTAGCTGGGAAAAGAGCCTGTTTCCCTCGGTGACCTTTTTATATGTCCTTTTCAGCTGCTGAATATAGATTTCATTAAGCAGTTTGGCTGGTGTCCGATTAAAGTTGACTGTTTCGGGGTGTTCAGAATATTCCTCGATCAGGGGAGCCAGCTGTTTAGAAAAAATTGCCGGCTCGCTTAATAGCCAGGCTTCCAGTTCATGGACAACAAAGTGATGCTTAAAGCGGCTAGATTTTACCTGCCTTTCAAAATGAACCTTGCCCCACTGGTAACGTTCCTCAATCGATATTTTATTTTCGGGATAGAAATTCGGACCCTGCAGATCAAGCAAGCTGATTACAGCAATAATATCATCTTTACGGGGGCCGTTTAGATGCAGTTTGGCTCTTTGTGAACAATCCTTGTAAAGATTGGCATAACCTTTGAAGTTAATTGTTCTGATCCCCACTGGTTCTGAAAGCCTTGGATTCAACCATCTTTTTAGAAACCCTGCCAAAACCCGCTCCTCGGTGTCTCCTTCAACAAAAAAGATAAAATGGCGCATTAAATACCCTCCAGCTCGCCCGAGACAAAAAGTGAACCCAGGCTGTAGGAACGAAGCCAATATTCGAGATCTTCACCTTTCAAAACCCGCAACTTGCTTTCACCATTTTGCCAACCGGCAATCGTGGTAACCGGTCTGTTTTCATGAAAGGCATCAAGAAATTGTGATGAATGGGTTGTAAATATTAGCTGCGTTCTCTGGGCCAGGTCAACAGCATGCTCGGTAATGATGGGCAGCATTGAAGGATGTAAACCAGTCTCGGGTTCGTCTATGGCAACCAGTGCCGGCGGATCGGGATTATTGAGAATTGTCATCAATAATAAAAAGAAAAGGGTGCCGTCGGACATATCAGCCGCTGATTGCTCGTGAGTGAGTGAGCTCCAGCGGATGCGCAACTGGATCCGCTGATCGGCAGCCGGGGGAAAGATCAATTCTTCATAATCGTTACCAAATGCTGCTTTCATAGCATTATCTATACTGAATTTGAAATCCCTGCTTCCCGTGTAGAGGGTATGAAGGACAGACACCAGGTTTTGACCATCCGGGGCGACCGCTGTCTCATATCGCGAAACGGCTGGTTGGCGAATTCTTGATTCCTGATGAACATAAAGATCATGATAGATCGCCCAGGAGGCAAGCTGTTTCTGGAAATAACTGATCGGCTTGCAGCGGGCAAAGGGACTGGCCGCAACGGCTAAAAGCAGCTCTTCACCAGCTATTCCTTCTTCCGGCATAGCCAGTTTCTGTTCATCTGCATTGTAGATGTACCCTTCATTTTTCACCCTCTGCAGATAAACATTTTGCTTTTCTTCGCCTTCCCAACTATGACAATTACCGGCATTCAACTGTTCTCTTTCCACCCGATAATCAAATCCGGTGCCAATTTGACGCAGTAAAAAATCGTAGATCAGACCATCACCGCAAATATTTGCTTTGTTTGCATCATATTCTCCGACCGCAACTTCAAGTTTGCAGCTGATGGCTTCAGCTTTTCCATCCCACAGTAGCGGTTTGATCCCTCCGGCAGATTCTACATGCCTGGAAAGCCTTCCCCTGGCGGCAATGCTTAACATCTCCAGGAAGCGAAGCAGGTTGGATTTACCGGTGCCATTTGGCCCGATCACGATATTCAAACTACCCGGCTGCCACTCTACATTTTTAAGAGACCGGTAACCTTCGATCTGGATTGTTTTTATCTTCAATTGTTACCTCTCCCCGAGCAAGAATTTTTATTCACTTAACCTGATTGTAACTTTATCACAGAGTATCCTCTGATGTCATTTTTCGGTTTTACAAAGTTGTGAAAGGAACTGACCTTTATATAAATTAGATGCCCACTGGTTAATCACGATTATAATTAACTTCTACTCAAATCATACATGATAAATGCTTGCTTAGAAACACCTTCTGCATTACCAGTAACCAAACGGGGTGAAGAGGTAACTGCTGAAGTGATTGACGGAGAACAATCGATAGTTTACGATCAAGCTGAAAACAGACTCTAGACTGAGCTGGCGCATTGCTTCTGTTTTTTGAATCGGCTTGAAGATCTCGAATGTTTTGCCCGGGACAAACAGGTAGGATCTGATCACCAATTTTTGATTAATCTCTTTTAAAGATTAAAGAGCAAGAGATCGGAAAGTCAATAAATGGAGGAAGATGATGACATCAACAATTAAAAGCATCCCTGCTGCAGATGGTTTCAGGATGCCCGGAGAATTTGAACCCCATGAAGGCTGCTGGATGATCTGGCCTGAACGGACCGACAACTGGCGCATGGGCGCCAAACCTGCTGAAAAAGCTTTTGTTGATGTGGCAAAAGCAATTAGTCGCTTTGAACCGGTTACCATGTGCGCATCCAGTCGACAGTTCGCCAATGCCAGGAACAAGCTGCCTGGGCAGATCAGGGTCGTTGAAATGTCCAACAACGATTCCTGGATGCGTGATGTAGGCCCTACTTTTGTGCTGAACGATCAAGGTGATTTAAGAGCAGTTGACTGGGACTTTAACGCCTGGGGTGGTCTCGAAAGTGGTCTTTACTTTCCCTGGGATCAGGATAATCTGATCGCTCATAAAGTAGCGGAAATAGTCGGGGTTGATCGTTACAAAGCGCCACTGGTATTAGAAGGAGGCTCAATCCATGTCGATGGAGAGGGTACCCTGCTCACTACCGAAGAATGTTTGCTTAACCCCAATCGTAATCCTCATCTCGACCGTAAAGCGATCGAGAGCTACCTGAGCGACTTCCTGAATGTCCAGAAAGTAATCTGGTTGCCCCGGGGTATTTATAATGATGAGACCGACGGCCATATTGATAATATTTGCTGTTTCGTTAAACCGGGTGTTGTTTTGTTGGCCTGGACTGACGACAAAGATGATCCGCAACATGAGATTTCCCAGGTAGCTTTAAAGGTGCTTCAGAGCGAAACTGATGCCCGGGGACGTAAACTCGAGGTGCACAAACTGCACCTGCCCGCACCGATTCTGATTACAGCCGAAGAGTGTGAAGGCGTGGATAGGATAGAAGGTTCCATTCCCAGGCAGGAAGGCGACCGGATGGCCGCCTCATATGTTAACTTTTACCTGGCTAATAATGCCGTAATTGCCCCTGTTTTTAATGATCCCGCTGACCAGCCGGCCCTTGAAA
>CAZAKI010000031.1:7978-11491 GCA_964485855.1 uncultured Syntrophomonadaceae bacterium
GGGCGGGATTTAACACCCCGCCTGGCAGCCTGCATCAATTTCCTTTACCATCTAATGCTTAGCAAAGGATTATTTTAGCTCTTCGATCATTTCCTCTACTTCTTCGTAACCTGACTTGTAAAACTCTTCCTCCTCCGGCTCAAGTTCTTTCAAGAGCCTTAAGAATTCACCGGCATGTTCTCTTTCTTCATCGGCAATATCAACTAAGACTTCTTTGGCCAGTTCATGATCAATAGATTCAGCCAGTTGCATGTAAAGCTGGATCGCTTCATATTCGGCCGCAATCATGAACCTGATCGCCCTAACCAGTTCGGCGTGGGTTAATTTCCGATCCGCTGCTAACCCTGAAAAAGCATGTCCAAAATCAGGCATATGGTCACTCTCCTTTGGCCTTTTCTAAATTATAACCAGCTTGTTCAAAATCGGCAAGCCGGATGTTTCTTTATTCTGACAGGATTAATAAACCACTAAAAGAATTTGCCAAACGGGATAATGATAAAATAATAAAATACAGGAATTAGGATCGCCGGTAATAAATTGGCTGTTCTGATTTTGATTAGATCAAGAAGATTCAAGCCGATGCCAAAGATGAGGATACCGCCGATTATAGAAATTTCACGGATCACATTTACTGTCAGGTAAGGCTCGATCATACCGGCAAATAGCACGATCGCGCCTTGGTAAACAAAAACGGCAACAGCGGAAAATATTACACCGAAGCCCAGAGAAGATGCCAGGATAATCGAGGTAATTCCGTCTAATACCGACTTGGCAAAAAGCATATCATGGTTGCTTCGCAAACCGCTCTCCAAAGATCCGATTATTGCCATGGTTCCAACACAAAAAATCAGGCTTGCCGTGACAAAACCGCTGGATACATTATTTTCCGCAGAACCAAACCGTTTCTGTAAAAACATGCCCAGGCGCTCTAATCCTCTTTCCACACCGATTAATTCTCCAACCAGCCCGCCTACGGCCAGGCTAATGATAAACAAGATCGGCTCACTTTCCGGATCAAGTAATCCCCCAAGAGCTGTGGTTGTGCCGATAAACAGCACTGCCAAACCAATAGCCTGCATAACAATAGTTTTATATTTTTCTTTCAAACCCCGATGAAATAAAAGACCAACTAAACTACCGATAATAATAGCAATGGCATTAACGTAATTACCGAGCATTTGACACCTCTGTCCTTTGTTAAAAACAGTGCCTATTATACCATTATTGATTAGCCTTTTACAGATGGATGATTTGCAGATAGATGATTTGCAGATCGGAAAAAGGGAAAGGACCCCGGTAGTGGAGGACCGGAGCCCTTTTTGAGTAAAATGCACCACTAAATAATGAAGGAGGGATGCATTTACATAACGGCATTGCTCCAACTGGCGCTTAAACTGCCTCCGGTGTAAGTAACCTTAATTGACTGGTCGCTGTAGCTCTCCACCAGATGCGAGGTGTGGGGCAATGCCCCAAAATACTGAAAGGTTAAGTCAACCGGCACCCAACCCAATCCGTCAACATAGAATTCAGCCCAGCTGTGCCGACAGCCCTGCAGTGAACCAACAGCCATTGCTCCGCGTTGGGGGCGGGCAAAACCGATTACTTCACGGGCAGTTATCCCCTGCTCGCGACATTTGCTGATAAAAGCCAGGGCCAGATCGCGACAGTTACCCGAACCGGCGTATTGTTCATAAATTATTCGGGCCTGATCAATGGTAGCATTGCTTGAACTGATTGAAAGGGTGCGAATGTTAAGATCAAAATCAACCACGATTGTTTTTGTTTCACCGGAGGCAATATCGCCTAAATTGAAGGTGCTTACCCGGCCGGAAGAACTGACAATCTCATAATTGGCCGACCTTAAAGTAGTGGTTTGATAGGGTGAACTGTTTTCCAGCAAAGGCACTGAAACATTAACATTGCTTGCTTTTTCACTGCCGTTATTAGAAACTTTAACTTCCATCCGGAAAATATAACTGGCAGAGCTTCCCCAATTGTAGGAAACAGGAATCGCGTTAATTTGCGGCTCCTCCACAATCACGGTCACTTCTTCCGCCGCTGCCGGTTGTGCTGCCGGTGCTTCGGTAATAGTCTCAACTGGAGCACTTTCTGCCTGGGCCTTATGGTCTATCGGTGCGGATGTGGTGTTAACCACAATCGGCTCAGGTTCAGACTGATCGGTCAAAGCAGCTTCACTTATTTGATCTTCGCTTGCTAAAACGACAGATTGCTGGGGCACTGTCTCCAGTTCTGCTGCTTGCTCTTCAGCTTCTGTCTCCAGATCTTCTTCAGCTGTTTCTACTTTCTCCGTGGCATCTTCACTCTGTGGCTCTTCAACCTCAATCGGCACAAAAGACGCGGCCTCCACGGTGTTACCCGGAACGGTCCTTTCTTCGCCAGACAATAAAAAAAATCCGGCGGAGGCCATGACGATCAGAACAGCCACGACTACACCAAGACTCTTTACCCATCTTAACTTATTCTCCACTAAAAAGTCCCTCCTTCAGAGGGACCGACAAGTTTGAAACAGTGGAACCTGTTTCGGCAGCCAGGCTGTCTTAGTTCCTTGAAAGAACCTTAGACCCTTTAGCTTTGCGCCCTCGCCTTTCAGCAAGTTAGCCTTTGTCGGTCAGGATTTTTACCCGGTAAATATTATAGCCGGGGATTTACAGTTGTTTCCTTTCTTTTTCTCTAAAATAAATTATGCCCCTTTCGGCAGCCAGGCTGTCTTAGTTCCTTGAAAGAACCTTAGACCCTTTAGCTTTGCGCCCTCGCCTTTCAGCGAGTTAGCCATTTCGTACTGGACATATCTTTATGGACAAATTATAGATCGTTTTTGGGGTTCTGTCAACAACAATCAAAATTTAAATTTTTTTCAGCTTTTCAGTCAGTTTAATCCAAATATCGACATTCCGGTCAGGCATATACCCTTCTTTTCATGATCATGATTATAAAGAATAAGCCGACAATAATCGCTCCGGAAACCATTATTTCAAAAAAGACTGTGCCAAGCGTCTGGCCCATTACCGAGACTTCCCAGATCGGCTTGATAATCCAGTATAAAGGGAATAACTTGGCAATCCACTGCGGCCAATCCGGGAAAAGATAAAATATTACCGGAACAAATAAGAATAGCCCAAGGCTCTTGATCAGGGTAAAGAGCATGGTAGCTGTTTTTGATACAATGCCAATTATGAGACCGATCTCCGCTGTCAGGGCAGCAGCAATGGCAATGACTGCCAGCACCTCAAGGGGCCGCGAACCAAAAGCCCGATTTAAAAAGAGGGTAGCAATTGCTAAGAATACAGCAAAGAAAAAACCCATCAGCCATTTAGCGGTTAAAATCTCACTAGCCCTGGCCGATGTAACCAGAACAGCAGTAAGGGTTCCATTTTCTTTTTCTTCAACCAGGCTGGCACTGGGAACCCAGATGCCGGCCATCACCAGGGCATAGAAAACAAGCACCGGAACCATCCTGATCGACAGCGGTAGGCCAGGATCACCTAAGTACTC
>CAZAKI010000031.1:11591-23998 GCA_964485855.1 uncultured Syntrophomonadaceae bacterium
CGAGTTAGTTCTGAATTGCCCAAGTCGACGATCCCCAACCTTGGTTGCGGCTCAAAAAGTGAACCGAAAGCGAATTGAAACAACAGGGTTAACGCAAAGGGAATAACCAGGGCCCAGATAAAAAAAGGTTTTCGCGGCCCGACAGAAAAATCTTTACGCAGGATTTTGAAAACACGCTTCAGGTTCATAGTGTTGCCACCTTCCTTTTTAACACAAAGAAACTAACCGCATAAATAGCAAGCACCCACAGGGCAGCGTATCCGATCGAAGTAAGAGCATCAGCCCAAAGAGCTTGATGAACGGTAACATCATAAAGCAGCCTGACAATCGGATAACTGGGCAACACCTTCACCCAGGCAGCGACCGAACCGGGGAAAAGCACGGCAAAGGCCGGGATCATTAACGGAATTAGGAACAGGAGGCTGAACATTAACTGGCCGATAAAGTCCTTACCGGCAGAGCCTACCAGCATAGCAACCGCAGTGAAAAGAAAGGATCCAAGCAGGACAATAAAGAGAAGTAAAAGCCAGTTATCTGCTGTAAAGGCACCGACCAGGGCCAGCACAATTACAGCCTGCCCCATAGCCAGGATGGTACCAAAGATTGTTTTAGACAAAAGGAAATGACCGACTCGCAACGGAGTAACCAGCAGAGCAGTTACTGTGCGCTGCAGGACCTCATTGGAAATGAGTGAACCAAGGGCAAAGGTCTCCATCATCATGATAAAAAAGGCGATCAGCGGTCTCATTCTGGCCCGCATTGATATCTGCTCACCCAACCGGTCACGTCCTAAGATAATCGTATCTTCAGCCGGGAATTCTACGGGCAGCTCTTTTCCAGCCAGCTGAAAAGCCAGTTCACGCACAAAACCCTGCATAGCGCCCCTGATTTCTTCAGGCACGGCAGCATCAGCATAAACCGTCACCTGCGGTTTTTGCTCCAGAATCACCGCGCTGAAAAATGCCGCGGGAAAAGCTAAACCGATGCCCACATTAACCCTGTCCGCTCCTGATGGCTTTTCAGCATCGCCTTCCGGATCATAAATAATAATGCTGCGATCTTCGGTTCTATAAACAACCAACTCACCTTTGATCGCTTTGATCAGTTCGCTTTCATTTTCAAATTCAATAATTTGCAGCCCTTCTTCTTCAAAAGCAGCTTCAAGCTCCGCCATGGGTGTAACAGATTGAAGGGGTACATCCATATCGGTTAGTGCTACCTTACTCTGTTCGAATAGTTCGGATAGAGGTGGACTGATTGCAAACGGCAGCTCTTCATCAACCGTATCAGGCACGATCCAGAACAGAACAACAAAGATCACCAGACCAAGGATCGTTAGAAAAAGATAAATGGTATTGCGGCTGTATACCCGAGCATCTTTTTTCAGGACTGCCAGCAGCAGTCCGCCTGCTGAGATAGGCTTTTTCATTACACCAGCCCCCTGCCGGTTAGACGGATGAAGATGGCTTCCAAGGTGGCCTCTTCAGTATGAATAGTCAGCAGATGGGGTGACGCCGCCAGTTGACTCAGGCGTGTAGAGGATTTCTCACCGTCTAAAGGCAGCTCTTCTTCGCGCACCCCATCTCCATCACGCAACCGAATTCGTATGGCTCTTTTACCATATTTTAATTTTAAGTTTTCGGCGGTATCGAGAGCGACTATTTCTCCTTCATTGATAAAAGCAACCCGGTCTGAAAGCTCATCAGCTTCAAACATATTATGTGTGGTAAGCAGAACTGCCGCTCCTCTTTCTGCTTCTTCTTTAATCGTTTTGCGAATCGCCGTTGCGGTGACCGGATCAAGACCGTCGGTCGGTTCATCAAGGAATAATACTTTTGGTTGATTAATAAAGGCACGGGCAATCATTAAGCGCTGCCGCATCCCCTTGGAATAATTTGCCACTCGATCCCTGGCCCGATCAGCTAGACCCACCCTTTTCAGGGCTTTCAAGGAGTCAGGCCTGCGAATACCAAAGAGGGAAGCAAAAAAATCAAGATTTTCAAGGGCCGTCATTTCAAGGTAAAGATTTTTTTCTTCAAAGGAAACCCCAATCTGTGATTGAATGATCGGGTCATCCCTGCCAATTTCACGACCGAGGATCTGCGCTGAACCACCCTTTAACGGCAGTTGTCCGGTTAAAACCTTGATCGTTGTTGATTTTCCGGCGCCATTCGGACCAAGAAATCCCAGTATTTCGCCCGGATAAACCGTAAAACTGATATTGTTAACCGCTTGCAGTTTACCGTACCAATGACTGAGACCGTCTACCCGGATAGCAGCATTGACCGAATCAAACCTGCTTGCTCTTTTGCGCTCAGCCTTACCTCTAATCCGGTGATCTGTTGCCAAATCAGTGTCGATCTCTTGCGCTTTGAATTGTGGATCCAGGTCAGTCTCATCAAGATCTTCCAGTTGTCTTACCAGCTTGCCTTTTTCCCAAAGACCGCGGATTTTTCTGCCATCCGGCCGGGTGTATACCCCGTAACCATACTGCCTGCCATCTTTAAATTCACCTTCATAAGAACCACCGGTCTTATAGGTAATAGTGCCCCGGCCGTGAGGTTTACCATTTTGCCATAAGCCGTCATATCCTGCTCCCTGTGGAAGGAGCAGTCGCCCATAGCCATCTGGTATCCCCTCACGAAGCTGTCCGGAGTATTTACCGCCCATCCAGATAATTGACTGCTGTTCCATTATCGATCACCCGCTTTAATCAAGCTGATTCATGCGCCTACTTTCTGCTATTATAAACCCATTTAATCATCGATATCTACTTTTTTAGCGTTGTATTTGTCAAGCAGCATTTTCCAAACCTTAATCTTTAGCGGCACAATAATTATTACGGCAATGACTATCAGGACCCAACCCCACCATGGCATAGTAATCACCTCTTTTCTTTTTCACCTTCCGGCATGGTATTTTTCAGATGACCGATCAGTTCTTCAAGCTCCTGCAAATATAACTTAAGTGCTGCAATTCCGTTCCGGGTGATCATAACAGTTGTCAAAGGACGATTTTCCTTAAACGCTTTGGCAATTGACAGATACCCTGCTTCTTCCAGTCTTTTCAGCTGAACCGAAAGATTCCCGGCCGTAAGACCCAGCTTTTCTGACAACTCGGAAAAAGATACTTCTGGTTCCTCCGCGGCAGCCAGATAGCTGACAATCTGAAGGCGGGCCGGTTCATGAATCAGCCGGTCCAGTTTCGGTTTTCCAGTTTTTTGCTTGTCCATGACCATATAAGTACTCCTCAGGACCGGTGTCCCGGCGGATCAATATAGAGCATCAGGCCGGCCAGGATGAAACCGGCGCCAAATGTAAAACCAAGGATAATCATGGGATGAATTAGATCGGCGGCAAAGAGGGCTAAAAGTCCGGTGGCGATTAACCAGGCACTCAGTAAATAGATCTCTCTAAAATAGATAATCGGGCTGATCGCAATAAAAAGCAGACCAAACAAAATTGAAAATGAAGGTGTTATGTAGATAATCTGACCCCGGGTGCTAAGAAACAAAGTAATGATGATAATCACCAGCAAGTATGGCAACATTAGGTTCAGCATCCGTGAAGTATAAATTTCATTAAAAAGCTGCTTTAAATTCATATCCCCGCCAATGGCGCGGCCACTTTTTATAAAACCGCCGGCTTTAATAAACCCTAAGCTGAGCCAGCAAATCCCGACCAGCACAAAAAGGATAATTCTGATATTTTGCGGTATTGCCATGAAAGAACCGTGAAGGTTGATGAAATAATAAAAGAGAGCAGCGAAAAAGGCAATCATTAACCCGGCGATCAGCATTACCCCTCTCATTGCCCTGCGCGTATCAATAAATCTGAAAAAATTATCGCTTTTGTTAACTGCTTCCTTGATCATTTTCAAATCGGCAATCACTGCATTTAGATCCTGCTCATTGTGGACCATTCCAGCACCTCGTTTACTTTATACTATAAACTTATTTATTATATAATATATTTTACGATTATTGTCAAGTAGTTTTATAAAAAAATTTGCGTAATTGATAGCACAACACTATCATTTATTGTGCTATAATAAACCCTAACCCTTGTGCAGTATGGCTGTTAGCAATTTGGGTAAAGATATAATGAATGATCAAAGCTTTCTTAACCTCAAGGAGCTGAAAACTGATGAAAAGAAGTTTCTTCATTGCGGTTCTAATTTCGCTACTGCTCTTACTAGCCATATCCGGCTGCGAAAGCAACGCGGAAAGTGACTATTACTATTTGGAAAGCGCACCGGGAGTACGCATAACCAGTGAGGCCCTGGATTTGCTGTTGGAAGCTGATGGACCGTATACCCTAACTTATTCGGTACGCACCAGCTGAGCAGGTTCAACCTTTATACCTGCCGTGCATGCAGGTAGACCACAGCACGATAATAAATTTGATCAGTACGATTTGCAGGGAACTAAATTCTTTATCCATCATGATTTAATGGAAAGACAAATCGAAGTTTTCACCGCCGGCACAAATCTTAATGCTGGCCTGGCCGCTAAAGAGTATTAGCTAAATCACTATACATTCCAGGACGTCAAAGGCAAGTTAGTTTACTAAAATCCTTCCCCCTTTGCTCATTGCCTGATTATCCACATCTGTGTTATTATTGCCCCAACATATTTTCAAGACTGGGGGAAACATAGTGATCTGGAACCCATACTACGAAGCAATCGATCGGGAAAAGCTCCATACCGTTCAGTTCCTGAAGTTAAAACAAACCCTGGAAAGAGTCTATCATCTAGTCCCCTTTTATCGGGATAGTTTTAGAAAAGTAGGCGCCCAGCCCGGCGACATTCGTTCGCTTGATGATCTCCAAAAATTACCTTTTACATTAAAAAATGACTTGCGTGATAATTACCCTTATGGCCTTTTTACCGTCGATCTTAATGAAATAGTGCGTATCCATTCTTCCTCGGGCACTACCGGCATCCCAACCGTTGTAGGCTATACTCAAAAAGATCTTGATACCTGGGCAGAGCTGATGGCCCGCACGCTTACTGCCGGCGGAGCAACCAAAGATTCAGTAGTGCACATAGCCTATGGCTATGGCCTTTTTACCGGCGGTCTCGGCGCTCATTACGGAGCGGAGAAAATCGGGGCTACTGTTGTGCCAATTTCAGGTGGTCAAACAAAACGCCAAGTTAAAATGATGAAAGATCTTGGAACGACACTGCTGGCCTGTACCCCTTCTTATGCGCTCTTCATTGCCGAAACTATGGGAGAAATGGGCCTTTCTCCAAAAGATATGAAACTACGCTCGGGGGTATTCGGCGCAGAACCATGGTCTGAAAATATGCGACAGGTGATCGAGGCAAAATTACAGATTGATGCTTATGATATTTATGGCCTCAGTGAAATTATAGGCCCCGGAGTTTCTTACGAGTGTCCGGCAAAAGCAGGACTACACCTGAGCGAAGACCATTTTATACCAGAGATTATCGATTCAGCAACCGGTAAAGTTCTGCCTGAAGGTGAAAAAGGTGAACTGGTGATTACTACAATCAGTAAGGAAGCACTACCGATGATTCGTTACCGCACCAGGGATATTACAACACTGACCAGCGAACCATGTGCCTGCGGTCGCACTCACGTGCGCATGAAAAAAGTGAGCGGTCGCACCGACGATATGCTAATTATCAGGGGTGTTAACGTCTTTCCTTCTCAGATTGAAAGTATCCTTTTGGAAATGGGTGAAACTGAGCCACACTATCAGCTGGTTGTCGACCGGATCGGATCACTAGACACCCTAGAGGTTCTGGTCGAAGTATCAGAGCAGATGTTTTCCGACCATATCAGGGGACTCGAAACCCTTGAAACAAAAATCCGGACCGAAATCGACAATATGCTTGGCGTTACAGCCGATGTGAAGTTGGTTGAACCTAAGAGTATACCACGCAGTGAAGGTAAGGCCCTGCGGGTAGTTGACAAACGAACCCTTTAATAAAGGGCAAAGGGAGGTAAACTATAATGATCAAACAGATTTCGGTTTTCCTGGAAAACAAATCAGGACGTTTGATTCGAATTGCCCAGATTTTGGGGGAAGCAAGAATAAACATCCGCGGACTTTCTATTGCCGACACTTCAGATTTTGGCATCTTGAGGCTGATTGTCGACCAACCGGAAAAAGCAGTTAAAGTTCTCAAAGATAATGATATCATGGCCACAACAACTGAGGTAATCGCAATTGAAGTGCCCGATCGTCCGGGCGGTCTGGCCGAGGTCCTTGTTTACTTAAATAAAGCCGGAATCAATATTGAATATATCTATTCCCTGATTGACAAGCCGACGCAAAATGCCATGATCATGATGCGCGTCGAGCAGATCGCTAAAGCCATGGAAGTACTGGAAAGCAACAATATCCCCATAGTCAATAGCAAAAGGATTTATGCCCTTTAAATATTTTTTTTAAACTAGGAAGGGTTTTTAAATAAAGTACCGAAATGTATCAAGCGTAGCATGGTAGAACGGCAGGGTAAGTGAAAAATAGGTACCGGCCGCATGGCCGTTTTATTTTTTATTTGAATGCTCCCTGTGGGAGTATTTTTTTTACCCAGTCGGCAATTTAATACATGACTGGAGGAGAAGCAATTGAAATAGGTAGATAAGCAACTGCAACCATGCCGATCATCTTCATTTTTAAATCATTGAATCAATTTTAAATAATTAAAGGAGGAGTTTATGATGAAAATTAAACTAAAAATAATATCGGTTATAGTCTTTTCCCTGCTTTTATTTTTCCTAATCAGCGGTTGCGGAGAGTCAACCGCACCGGTAACTGACGATGAATCTGAAACCGCTTCTGAAGAAACCCCACAGCAGTTTACCCTGCAGTTTGCTACTTTCTGGCCGGCAGGTGACTTCCAGGTGACTGAGGGACATCAGGCTTGGGCTGAAGAAATATCCAGGCGTGTGGCTGCCGAAACCCCCCACCAGGTTGATTTTGAGTGGCACTATGCCCAGGCTCTGCTTTCAATGCCAGAGCTTTATGAAGGAACAGCCCAGGGTGTTGCTGATCTGGCATCAACCTGTCCGGCATATACTCCGGGTCTATTCCCCATAACTGAAGCTTTTGAGTTGCCCGGCTACAATAATGATAATGCCCTGGTTTCCTCTGTAACTATGCATGAAGCGTGGAAACAATCCGAATTGCTACAAGAAGAATATTCTGCCGTTAAAATCATGCACTTCTGGGCAACCGGACCAGGCGCTTTTATCACAAAAACACCGGTTCGTTCGATGGAAGATCTGGCCGGGATGGATATCAGGGCTGTTGGAGGCACCATCCCATGGGTAGCCGCTCTGGGTGCAAATCCGGTCTCATTCGGCATGGGCGCTTCTTATGAAAACCTGGAAACAGGTGTGGTTAACGGCCTGTTGGCCCCGACTGATGTCTTAAAAGGTTTCAGGCTTGCTGAAGTAACCGGCTATATTACCAATTGCCCGTCAACTTACAATATTATTTTTATGAAGATCATGAACTGGGATACCTGGAATTCACTGCCCCCCTCTGTTCAGCAGATCTTCAATGAGGTTAATGAACAGTACGTGATTGAGTACGGAAAACTGCGAACAGATCACACGATCATTGGTCAGGACTATGCTGTCAGTGAATTTGGACATGAGGTGATCGATCTTGATCCTGCCGAATACCAGCGTTGGGTTGATTTGATTGATCCGATCATGGATGAATGGGTCAACAAGGCCGATTCATTGGGCCTCCCGGGTCAGGAGATCGTAGATATGGTACGCGAGCTTGATGCCCGCTATTCAGAAGAATTTGGCAACTACGGACAATAGACTGTCCTGATCGCGCTTGGGGGCTTCCATCCCCGGCTGCAGATAAGCCATCAGTGGCAGCCCCCATGCTGATCTTTTAAAACAGCGAATGTATTCAACGGAGGCTCGATACCAGTGATCATTCTTTTCAAGAAATTTGTATACAACCTGACCTTGCGGACGGCCCAGGCCGCCCAATTGGCGATGGTTTTGGCAATGCTGATCATAGTCCTCAACATCATCCTTCGGATTCCCTGGAAACCCCTGGCTGGAACTGTGGAACTGGTCGAAATGGCCGGCGCTATCCTGCTGGCATTGGGAGTAGCCTATACAGCAATGACGAAAGGCCATATTATGGTTGGGATCCTGGTGGATCAGTTTCCCCCGCGCATCCAAGGGGTCGTAGACCTGGTAATTACCGGTATCTCTCTTTTCTTTTCCTTTTTGCTCGCACGGGAACTTTTATTTTACGCGATCAGCATGATGGCAAAAGGCTATGAAACCGGACACTTAAAAATACCTCTGGCGCCATCAATCTTCATTGTTTCTTTTGGCTTTATGATGCTGGCCCTGGTTCTTCTGCTGGATTTTATAAAAGCTTTTAACCAGGCTTTACAAGGAGGCGCCAGCAGATGACCTCCATTCAGATCGGCCTGCTTTCTATTCCCGTCATCTTTATCCTGCTCTTTTTACGCATGCCTGTTGCCTATGTGATGCTCGTTGTCGGCATGGCCGGTTTTGCCATCCTGCGGACACCGGCTGCTATGTTTTCCATTGCTTCGCAGACCATCTACAACACTTTTGCTTCCTACTCGCTGATCGTGATTCCGATGTTCGTTTGGATGGGCTATATCGCTTTTTACTCCGGGATCAGTTCGCGTATTTACGATGCCACTTATAAGGTTGTCGGCAGCCTTAAGGCGGGTTTGGCACTGGCTACTATCGTCGCCTGTGCTGCCTTCGGCGCAATCTGCGGATCGACTACGGCAACAGCGGCAACAATGAGCTCTGTTGCCTTGCCTGAGATGAAAAAGTATAATTACAATCGCTCCCTGGCCACTTCAACGGTCGCATCAGCTGCAATTCTAGGTGTTATGATTCCACCCAGTGTAATCTTTATTCTCTATGGTATATCCGCTCAGGAATCAATTCGCAAACTTTTTCTTTCCGGGATCTTCCCCGGCATCCTGTTAATGGGGTTGTTTATGCTGGCCGCTTATCTGCAGGCAGCTAAGAAACCCACACTGGCACCTGCCGGTCCACAAGTTCCGTGGGAACAGAAAATCAAGGCTCTCCTAAGTGAAGGGGTTGAAGTTTTAGTTATTTTTATTGCTGTCATGGGAGGGCTTTTTGCCGGCTATTTTACCCCTTCTGAAGCTGGAGCAGTCGGTGCTTTTTCAACCCTACTGGTGGCCATCATCAGAAAGCAGTTAAACTGGAAAGGTTTTCTTAATTCTTTGTCCGACTCGGTACGCATCTCAGCGATGATCATGTTTCTCGTCGCTGCCGCCTCTATTTACGGTAGATTCCTGGCTATAACCGGGCTCCCGGGAGGACTGGCCCGGTGGGCGGTTGAGCTGCCACTGCCTCCGGTGGCTATTATGGCTATCGTTCTTGTTATCTACTTAATCTTAGGCTGTTTTATCGATGCTCTTGCTCTGATTCTATTGACTGTGCCGATTTTTTACCCCGTAGCAATGGAGCTTGGCTATGACCCGATCTGGTTCGGTGTGATTATCGTATTAGCGCTTGGCATGGGCGTAATCACCCCTCCTGTTGGGGCCAACGTCTATGTTGTGGCCGGGGTGGACGGTGAAACCCCGGTCATGGAAATATTTCGCGGTGTCGGATGGTATCTGCTGGCAATTATCGCCTGCATTGTTGTTCTCTTTATTTTTCCGCAGATTGCTCTCTTCCTGCCGGATCTTTTACATTAAAAAGCATAGCCGACAGAAGCTGTGGTTCAGCTTTTTACCCACATTTTCTGCCGGCTAGAATGCTGTTACTTTTCGTTAATCTTTCTTAACTCATCGAGCGGTACGTCAAAAACACTGCCCGTAATCGGTAATGGTTCATCGGTCATAAATTCAGGCAGGCGATCCTGGGCCGGGCTCAAACCGGCCCGGCGGTTGAATTCGCGTTCTACCTGCAGGGCCTTATCCGCTGCGGCAAGCAGCTGATCTCCGCTGATTTTAATGCCGCTGTAGTATTCGCAAAACTGACCCAGCTTATCCAGGTGGGCAGCTCCAACCGGCATAGCCATGATGCAAAGCCCCAGACTGTCGGCAATCATCGCCAGTGGTTGAGCCTTGCGCGAGAGCTCTGGCTGGGGAGCGGGATCGGTATGATCTACTTCGGCCCTGATCGTTTGTCCAGCCGTGTGATCGGCCCCCATCGGCGAGGTGGCATAGGTGACGCCAAGCCCCTTGACCCCGCGTGGATCGTAGGCCGGCATCGACTGGCCCTTGACCACTGGAATGCGTCTAGAACCGAGGACCTTGCCGGTGATCAACGTCCCCTGGCCAAGCACCCGGCCTAAAATGGTATCGTCGGCCACCTCTTGTAACAAGTCTAAAGCGCCCGCAACATCGCCAAAAGAGACCAGTCCCTGGTCCATAGCCACCCCGATTGTCCCGCCCATCTCGATCGTATCCAGACCTAAGTCATTGCAGAAATGGTTCAAGCGGGCGATGTCGTCTAAATTACCGATACCTAAGTTAGAGCCCATCAGGCCAATCGTTTCATATTCCAGTGGCGCTACCAGCTCATGGCCCCCGGCATCGGGATAGACATTGGAGCATTTGATCACACAACCTGGCATGCATGAATGGGTGGTTTCACCCTCCCCACCCCTGCTGGTAATAACATAACGCAGGTATTCCCCATCAATCCGGTTGGCAAATTCAAAGCTGCCGGTAGAAAAATTGCGGGTCGGCAGGGCATGGATGGCATTGGTGCGGGTAGCCATCGCGGCAGTACCGTACTGTGGGAAGATTTCTCCAGTCGCCGGGTTTTCTTTCAGCAGTTTGACCAGCTCTTTATTTAACTCCTGAAAAGCTTTACGGTCGTGATAAGCAATTGCTTCCGCCCCGTCCGGATTAATAACGATCGCCTTGAGGCCTTTTACCCCCATCACTGCTCCGAGACCGCCGCGTCCAAGAAACCGGCTCGGTCTGCCCTGCATATCCGTATTGGTAATACCGGAAGCACAGTAGCCTCTTTCTCCACCCGGACCGATTAATATCAGGGACACCTTGTCCCCATAGCGTTCAAACAGTAGTTTCGCTGAACTGTAGACTCCCTGGCCGGCCATTTCTGCCGGTCTAAGTTCAATTTTTTCTTTATCAATATAAAGATACTGAAAGTAGTCAAGGGGGCTTTCACCCTCGATGATTAAAGCCTTGACTCCCAGCTTGCTCAGCGCCCCGGCAGCAGTACCGCCGGCATTTGCTTCCTTAATCCCTCCGGTCAGAGGGCTTTTACCGCCCACTGAAAGACGCGATGAGCTGGAGAGAAAACTGCCCCCTAACAGACCGGGGGCAAAAACCAACTTGTTGCGCAAGCCAAGTGGTTCGCAACACGGGTCAACTTCATCAAGAATAATCCGCCCGGTTAAAGCCCGACCGCCTAAAGCCAGATACTCTTCAGGCACTGGCTCAGTAGTAATAGCTCCTTCGCTTAGATTGACACGCAGTAGTTTATTCATCATTTACCTCCAAGCTAATTATGATCTAGCCGCCGGACAGCGGCGCGAAAAGTTCTACCCGGTCGCCATTCTTAAGCCTATAATCTTTTGCCGCCTGCCTGCCGTTAACAATCACTAAACCTACCGAGGAGCTTTTAAGGCCAATTTCTTTTAATAGACAGCTAACAGCTGCACCAGTCGGAAGTTGATACTCAAAATCTCCCTTTACGCAGCTGGCACAACCGGAAACTTTATCATTAAGAACTTCGTGTAACCGCAATTTAATCAGCATTCATTCATAACTCCTATGGTAATTATTTGCCTGATGAGTCAAATCCATGGTTGCTGTTCTTTAGGGGAAAAAGATCCCGACCTGCTTAATCCGGCTAAAAGCCTCAACCTGTCAGATCAGGGTTACGCCAAGTGTTTTATCCATCTCTTTCAGGGCAAAATCGTGCGCTTCCTGGTCAAAGCTGGCAACGGCCTTCACGGGAACGGTAACTAGATAACTGCGCATCCGCGCTTCTGCTGCGGTATAAAGAATGCAGATATTGGTGCAAACTCCGATCAGTTCAATTTCGTTCACATCTAAATCCCTTAAGGTCAAATCAAGATCGGTGCCGAAAAAAGCGCTGAAACGTCTCTTATAAATAACCCGTTCATTAGGCAGCGGAGCCAACTCCTCAATGACCTCTTCACCACCACTCCCTTTCAGACCGTGCGGGGGAAACATTTCAAATTCATGATCATCCTCAAGGTGATGGTCACAAAGAAAAATAACCGGGTTACCCTTGTCCCGGTATTCCTCAAGCCTTGCCTTTACTTCGGGCACGAGCTCTTGAACGGCAGGCCCAATGTAAAGGGCTCCTTGCGGATCAATAAAATCGACCAACATGTCGATAACAAGCAATGCTTTCATTAGCAACCTCCAG
>CAZAKI010000032.1:0-4432 GCA_964485855.1 uncultured Syntrophomonadaceae bacterium
CCTTTGATACTTCAGTCATTTCCGTTATCTCAGCTATACTTTATTCTTTTGATTCGTTAAGTTTCAAGGCTCTTTCTACTGCTTTCTTATCCACCCTGGGCCCTTTCTACGATCAGTTTGCGCTCCATCTCGGTCAGGACGGCCAGCATGCGGAACATGGCTTTGCCGATAGCGTTGCTGGTGTCAATATGATCGTTATTGAGGTTGCAAGTTAAGAGCTGCCGGTGCTTTCTGTAAGAAATAAGTTAAAACCCACGCTTTACAGTTTAAAGCTAAAAACAGACCTGTAAGCAGTAAACTTCCGGCAAAAGTAGTTATTCTGTTCTGTATTTATTATATCTATAGGATATAATCAGAGAAACACTTTTTGATTATTGGCTTTTTACATGCTGCTTATGGCCAACTAACCAATACGTTTCAAATAGGCGTTGCGACTGTAATCACTAATAATACTGCTTTTCTGACTTTTCTGTTGTTGGGGGAATACTGCCGTGAAGTTTAATGAAATCTTAAAAACCGCAGACTGCATGTTGGAGCTGCTATTCTATAATACCCACGAAGCCATCGCCTGTGTGGATACCCAGGGATGCCTGGTAGAAGTAAACCAGGCCTTTTTAGAACTATTTGGTTATACCAGGGAAGAGGTTGTCGAAAAGAACTTAGAAGAGCTTATTCACCGTGGCCCGCTTGATACTAAAGACCATAACTTTTTCCACAATGTCTTGGCGGGAAAACAGGACGAGCTGGAGGGGATCTGTTACGGCAAACAGGGTTTTCCGACTGAAATACTGATCAAAGGCTTCCCTGTGCTTAGTGGAGGAATAACCAGCGCATCATTTTTTATATTTTCAAGCCATGGTGAAGATGAACAACTTCAAAATGTGTTGCGCCAGCGGGAAGAACGTTACCGTTTCCTAGCGGAAAATATGGGCGATATTATCTGGGTTCTCGATTTGGATTTCAATACTATCTATGTCAGCCCGTCTGTTAAAAAAGTGCTGGGCTACACCCCGGAAGAAAGGAAAAAACAAAACTATCGGGAGATCATAACTCCTGAATCACAAGCTTTGATCCTGACAACCCTGCAGCAGGAGTTGGCCAGGGAAGCAGAGGATATGATTGATCCGGATCGCCAGCTAACTGTAAACGTAGAGTACTATCATAAAGATGGTCATACCGTCTGGACAGAGAATCTTGTCAAGGGGTTAAGGGATGAGCAGGGCACATTGATCGGGATTTATGGAGTTTCCCGTGATATCACCGAGCGCAAAAAAGCCGAAGATGCTCTTAAGCAAGATAAAGCCTTCCAAGCAATGTTACTGGACCTGGCCACTAAATTTATCAATGTTCCACTGGCAGAGTTTGATAAGACAATTATTGATATGCTTAAGAAAACCGGGGAGTTTACGGGGCTCGATCGCGCCTACCTTTTCCGGCATGATCACCAGCACCGGGTGACCTCTAATACCCACGAATGGTGCAGGGAAGGTATTATCCCTGAGATCGATAACCTGCAAGACATTCCTTTTGATGCTTTTGCTGTGTGGTGGGAAGCATGGGAAAAAGGCGAAATCGTACATATTCCGTGTGTGGCTCAAATGCCCAAGGAACTGGCCACGCGTGCGATTCTTGAACAGCAGGGGATTCAATCCCTGGCTGTAGTTCCGATTGTTGTAGATCTGGTAATCACCGGCTTCGTCGGTTTTGACGCGGTTAATGTATGTAAGTCTTTTTCGGAACAGGAAATCACCCTCCTGCGGGTTTTGGCCGAGATTATCTCCAACGCTTTTGCCCGCAAGAATGCTGAGCTAGAGTTAGGCGCACTTAAAGCGTTCAACGAAAACATCGTGCAGAATATTTCCGAAGGGATAATCATTTCTGACCTAAGCGGCAATGTTATCTTTGCCAACCCGACTTTGTTAGACATGCTTGGTTATAACGCCGAAGAGTTCATTGGCAGCCACTGGACCACTGTTGTTCCTGCAGAGTACCAACACCTGGTAGAAGAAGCTGATACGCGGCGCCTTAAAGGCATAGCCGATCGCTACGAATTGATCTTCAGGCAAAAAAACGGTGCCCTGTTGACCTTCCAAGTCAGCGGCAGTCCCTATCATGACTACACTACCGGTGAATTAGCTGGTAACATAGCAGTGCTAACCGATATCAGCGAGCGAAAAAAAGCAGAAGAGTTGCTAAAGGCCAGCGAAGAGCGTATTCGCCTGATGACAAGGAATATTAAAGATGTAATAGTCGAAACTGATACCAACGGATACTATACTTATGTATCGGATTCAGGGCCAAATGTGCTTGGTTACGGCCAAGAACTAATCGGCCAAAGAACTTTCGATTATATTCATCCCGATGATGTCGAAAAAGTGCTGCTCTCTTTTTCTCAGATCTCCGATAGAAATAAAATAGCAAGGCTTGAATATCGTTTTCGTCATCCGAAAAGAGGCTATATCTGGGTTGAAGGCACAGGTGGCACCTATCATAATAGCGATAACGAGACTATGGTTTTGGTCACAATCCGCGATGTCGCGGAACGCAAAAAAGCAGAGGATGCACTACACTACTTGAGCCTGCACGACCAGTTAACTGGTCTGTTCAACCGACGCTTCTTTGAAGGCGAATTAAGACGCTTTGCCGGTGCACGTGAATATCCTGTAGCAATAGTTTCAGCCGATTTCGACGGCCTTAAATTGATCAACGACACCCTTGGACACAGCGCCGGTGACGGCTACCTCATAGCCGGTGCGGGCGTATTAAAAACTGCCTTGCGGTCGTCAGATATCCTGGCCCGGGTTGGCGGTGACGAATTTGCGTTGCTCCTGCCCCGTACTACACAGGAAGATGGAGAAAAGCTGGTAGCCAGAATCCACCATAGTATAGACTCATACAACCAGACTACAGAAGGTCTGCCATTAAGCATCTCCATCGGTCTCGCAGTTTGCGAAAATAGCAACAGTTCACTGGAAGAAACTTTTCGTCGTGCTGACAGTGCCATGTATCAAGATAAGTTTGAGCGTAGTAAAAATGCCCGCACCGCTATCATTAGATATTTGATGGATTCGTTATCCGAGCACGACAAAGCGGCAAAAAGAGTTACTGATCAGGTCCAGGAATTATCGGTTAAGCTAGGCCAAGCATTAAACTTAAACAACAGCCTGTTGTCCAAAATTGAGCAGCTAGCGCGGGTGCGAGACCTGGGCAACATAACACTATCCGGGCAACTACTTCAGAAGACAAGTAACTTGACTGAAAAAGAATCTGAACTGATTCGCCAACATGCGGAAATCGGCTACCGCATCTTCTCCTCATCTCCTGATCCTGTTTTGGCTGGTTTAGCCGATCTGGTTTTAAAGCATCACGAAAACTTCGACGGCACCGGTTATCCACTTGGTCTAAAGGGTGAAGATATCCCACTTGAGTGCCGCATCATTGCGGTTTGCGCCGCTTACTGTGCTATGACTAACCCGCGCCCTTATGCGGAAACCCTGACTCCAGCTGAAGCAATGAAAGAACTAAAGCGCTGTACCGGCACGCAATGCGATCCGCAAGTAGTGGAGGTTTTTGAAAACATCATGAAAAACGAAACACCCTAAATGGATAAACCCTTTATATTTTCAGACCGTTACCGTTCTATTCACTAGATACTTTAGAAAAGATCACCGGCTTTCATTTTTCTACATTGTCAGGGCAACCAATCAATGCTGATTCTTTCGCTGAAGCGGCAATGACTAATCATTGCCTAATCATTGATAAAAAATACTTGCTAAGATTGCAAAGTAATGCTACTATAGTAATAGGATTAGTAGAAATAAGTTGGTCTTCATGGAGGTAAATAAAATGTATCAGAATCAAAAGATTGCTTTAACGATCAGCGTTATCTTTGTTGGGTTTTTGGTTTTAACAATTTTAGGCTTTTTATTCTTCTGGGGTCTAAGGGGCGGCAGTTTCGGCTTCGGCATGATGGGCCCCGGGATGATGGGAGGTTACGGAGCGATGTTTTTTATCCCCCTGATTTTTATCGTATTATTGGGCCTGATCGTCTGGGCGGTGGTTGGAGCACATCCAAAAACGGATGGTTCAAATGATCCTGATTCCAAGTTAGATACACCACTGCACATTCTTAAACGCAGATATGCCCAGGGCGAGATAGACAAAGAAGAGTATGAAACAAAAAAAAGAGATCTTTCTTAGGAACAGAGGCGTTAATCATGAGAAAGTCAATCCTGGTAATACTATTAGTCTTACTGGCTGTTTTGCTGAGTTTCTCAGCTTATGTAGCAGTATTGTTTGTCGGCAATGACTCTAGACAAACTTGTTGCCCTTACACTGCGAACACTCAGCAAAATTTTCAATCTGAATGGGTCACTGGTCGCGGGTTTGGGATGATGGGCTCTGGACGGATGGGCCCCGGGATGATGGGCTC
>CAZAKI010000032.1:4532-6071 GCA_964485855.1 uncultured Syntrophomonadaceae bacterium
GGGATGATGGGCTCTGGACGGATGGGCCCCGGGATGATGGGCTCGATGAATACTTTTATCGCCAGCGAATACGAGTTTTTAGTTCAGATGATCCCCCATCACGAAGAGGCTGTAGAAGTTGCTGTATATTTAAGAGATAATACAGAGCGTGAGGAAATGAAAAAGTTTGCTGAAGATATCATCAGAACCCAAAGTGCAGAGATTGAACAGATGATATTCTTTCTTGAAACCTGGTACCCGGATCAAAATTATCAAATTGACTACCAGCCGATGATGCGCGAACTGAAAGACCTGCAGGGTGACGCGCTTGATCGCGCTTTCCTGGAGGATATGATCCCGCACCATATGGTTGCCGTGATGATGTCACAGCAACTATTAACCCAAGGCCTTGCAGAACATGGAGATGTGGCACTCTTGGCCGGAAGCATCCGGGATGCGCAGCGCGATGAGATCCATATGATGATGGACTGGCTTGCCAACTGGAATAGTTTTACCTCATTAGCTGACACCAGGAATTGGTCAGTGCTAATCTGGGTTGGAGTGCTGGCTCTTATCGTTTTTATTGTGCTGGTAATCTTGCTGATTCTTGCTCTACGGGCAGGCAAATTGGCAACAGGCTCTTCTTCCAATCAGGCGCAGGAGATCCTGAAAAAGCGCTACGCGATGGGTGAAATCAGCCGGGAAGAGTACTTGAACACTCAAAAAGATCTTCATAACTGATTCGTAAGCACATAACAATATACAGGCAACTATTAGGGCGGTAAATATTTTACCTCTTTTTTCTCCTTTTTTGCACTACTTGTGGATTGTCGGTCTAATGATACTCCCAGAAAACTTTTTAACCGGTAATGATAAGGGGGCTGCAAAGCCCCTAATGTTTTTACTGGCATATTACATAATGGATATTAATTAAAGTTATTAAAAGCGTTATTTCACAAGAGGCTGACAAGTTTGCCCAGAATGCAAACGGCAAGAAGATTAGTAGATAAATTTTGATTTAACTGACTCAAGTAGATATGCAGTATATACTTAGAGTGAAGTGAATATCCCAGTTATGTAGCTTAAGTACGTTAGATAAGCTGTCAGAAAAAGTAGGCCTTCCCAGCGTTCAAGTTGACGGCCTTTTCCGGTAAAAAGGAAGATAAAGAGTAGCAGGCTGGCCAAAATGTTGACCAGCAGATCAAGGTTGGCATTACCCTGCAACGGTATCGGTGTCAGCAGGGCTGATATCCCGAGAATAAAAAAAACATTAAAAATGTTGGAGCCCACGATGTTGCCGACGGCCAGGTCAAAACTGTTTTTTCTGGCAGCGATTACCGAAGTTGCCAACTCAGGCAGAGAGGTGCCCGCTGAAACGATGGTTAAGGCAATGATCCTTTCAGCAATGCCAAAGCTTTCAGCCAGCCTGACAGCATAAATCACAATTATTCTACCTCCGACAAAGAGTAGAGCAAAGCCTATGAACAGCAACAAAACTGCTGATATTACTTTATAATCCTTTACGGAAACTTCATCTGAAAATGATCCGCGCAGCATCAT
>CAZAKI010000032.1:6171-23676 GCA_964485855.1 uncultured Syntrophomonadaceae bacterium
GTTGCCCAGAGCAAGTTCTGTATTGCCTGACGCAGCAGCTAGTAAGTTAACAATTAGTTCCGGCGATGAGGTACCAAAGGCAACGATGGTGAGGCCAATAACAATAGTGGGGATATTTAATTTGCCGGCCAGAGAAATAGCGCTGTCAACCAGTAAAGTTGCCCCGTAGAGCAGTGGGATGAAACCTAACAGCAGCAATAATAAATCCACCGGATATGCCTCCAGAGTATAACTTACAGATCAGGTTTTTCCGATGAATATGATACTGTTTGTTCCATCTAAAATCAACTTAATTGGTTGGTTGATTTTATCGATCGATTGATGCAGATGATTTACTGGAATGCAGATAATCATTTCATTTGACAATTAATTTCAATTGTCTTATAGTCTATATAAGTAAACGCTTAATTGGTTAAGGGTGAAACTAAATGAACACCGAAGGATCAACCCCGCAGGAGATGGTTCATATTGTAAAGCTTTTTAAAGCCCTGGCTGATGAAAACCGCTTAAAAATAGTCAGCCTGCTCTCGTATAACAACCTGTGTGTTGGTGCGCTTGCCCGAGTCTTAAATATTTCCAAGCCTGCGGTTTCACAGCATCTAAAAATACTGCGGGAAGCTGGATTGGTGCGAGGCGAAAAAATTGGCTATTGGACCCATTATCGCGTAGAAACCGCATCATTTCGCCAAGCGGCAGCTTACCTTTCAAGATTAAGTGATTTGCGAGCCGATCTGTTTAGCGAAGATAATTATACCTGCTTGCGTACGGATCCCGGCAAAACTGAAGAGGAAAGGAGGTCACTGCAAATGTGCAAAAACTGTTGCGAACAACCGGATAAATTGAAAACCAAACCCGGCGAATGCACACCGGAACAAATCAAAGAGTGTCACGGTGAAGGGAAAGGTCATCCCTGTGAATGTGAAAAAGAGGAGTAGAATTTTAGTAAGCGGCAGCAAACTGAGTGTATGCCCGGGGGTGATTTCTTCATTGAAAATTATTGAAGCAGAAAATATCACGAAAACCTTTAACGGTTTTACTGCTGTCGATGGGGTAAGCTTTTATATTAATCGCGGCGAAATATTTGGGTTTCTCGGGCCGAACGGGGCTGGAAAAACCACTACAATCAATATGCTTACCGGGCTGGCCCATATTACTGGCGGCAGGGTAAAATTACTGGGAGAAGATTATACCTGCAATGTAAAAAAAGCCCAGGCACTGATGGGCATTGTTCCCGATGAGAGCAACCTGTATGAAGAGCTTGACGGCTGGGAAAACCTTTGTTTTTGCGGATCTCTATATGGTATGGATAAAAAGAGACGAGAAGAAAGGGCTGAAGAACTATTAGCGCAATTTGGTCTTTCTGAAGCAGCCAAACGACCTTTCAAGGCATATTCTAAGGGTATGAAGCGTAAGCTGGCCATAGCGGCCGGATTGATTCACCAACCGGAGATTCTCTTTCTTGATGAACCTACCACCGGTATCGATGTGGCTTTCGCCAGGCAAATCCGCAGCCTGATTGTCGATCTTCACAGCAGAGGTACCACCATTTTTCTTACCACTCATTATATTGAAGAAGCAGAACGCCTTTGTGAACGTTTGGCTTTTATTGTCCAGGGGAAAATTGTGCGTGAGGGTACGGTCGAAGAGATGATGAAAGAAATCCAGGGAGAAAATATCGTTAACTTCACCTTAGGAAAGGATTTCACAGCAGAAGGTGACTTCACAAAAATTGAAGAAGAGTTCAGATCTCGTTTCCCCGATTTCAATTTGAAGATGGGTAAGAACAGTAGTGTAAGTATTCATTCTCCTGCTACCTTCAATTTATTTCCTTTTATCCAATTCTTTGAAGTAAGGGGCCTCCCGGTTTTTGAAGCAAAGATTAAGCGCCCTTCATTGGAAGAAGTCTTTGTCAAGGTCACCGGCATAGAGTTACAAAAAATGCAAGGTGAACAAAACCAAAAAGGCAAGAAAGGCCGGAAAGGAGGAGGTTAAAGGTCATGAAAACCTGGATTGCATTTTCCAGCATTCTGATGAAAGATATGCGCAGCTATTATTTAAAGCCGCCCAACATCAGCTGGGGTTTGATTTTCCCGATTGCCTGGACACTGATGTTCTTTTTACGTTCCCCTGTTGCCGTAGAGGTTCGCGATCTGCTTCCCGGTGTCATGGCACTTTCCATCCTGTTTGGCACTACTTCGATGCTGGCTGTAACCATTACTTTTGAAAGGAAAAGCCGCTCCTTTGAAAGGCTGCTGCTGGCTCCGATTAGTCTCAATTTACTGATGCTGGCTAAAACCTCAGGTGCAATCATGTTTGGCGTCATTAACGCTTTTGTTCCGGTTGTTTTTGCCTCTTTCCTAACTGATCTATCCGGAATTAACTGGTTTATTGTCATTGGCAGTGTATTATTAATTGCAATCACTTCCACTTTTTTAGGCCTTTTTATTGCCGTTTCTGTTAGCCAGGTTTTTGAAGCCCAGACTTTTTCAAACTTTTTCCGCTTCCCAATGCTTTTTCTCTGTGGCCTCTTTATCCCCCTGACCGATCTGCCGGTTTATATCAGGCCCCTTTCCTATGTGCTGCCGCTGACTTACGGCGCCGACCTCTTAAGGCTGGCAGTTAACCAAAATGGTACGCTTCCCCTTTATTTAAGCTTTACGGCACTGCTGTTCTTCAGTATTTTTCTCTTTGCTTATAGCATCTACAATGTAAACCGGAAGTGGATATTGTAGATAACCTGAGGCAGAACCATTTTTGCTGAATTTAACCAGATCAGCAGAGCGATCAAAAAGAAAGGTTCTTATAATATCCATAATTGCTATAGTAATTATGGAAAAATTGGAGGGCACGAAGTGAAATTAAGAACCTTTAAACTGTTTTCTTTGCTATTACTAGTCATGATCTATGGTTTGATTTGAGCTTCTTGGATCTGTATTTAAAATTAATGAAAAGAGATGTGGACCTTAAATGAATGGAAAAACTCTTAATACACAACAGGAAGAACTATGTAATACCAGCAAGTGGAATTTCTCTGACTTAAAGGCACTCTTTATTAACTGCACCCTGAAAAAAAGCCCTGAACAGTCACATACCGAAGGATTAATGAAAATTTCTCAGGCGATCATGGAGAAAAACAGGGTGACCGTTGAGCTGATCAGGGCAGTTGATTATGATATCGCCTGTGGGGTCTATGCCGACATGACCGAACATGGCTGGGAAAAAGACGACTGGCCTCAGATCTTTAAAAAAGTGATGGCTGCCGATATTTTAGTCTTAGGTTCGGCTATCTGGCTTGGCGAAAAAACTTCTGTCTGCCAAAAGGTAATTGAACGGTTGTATGGCCAGTCGGGTGAGCTGAATAAAGAAGGCCAGTATGCCTATTACGGCCGGGTTGGCGGGTGTCTGATTACCGGTAACGAAGATGGAGTTAAACATTGTGGGATGGGGATCCTTTATTCCCTGCAGCATTTGGGTTTTGTCATCCCACCGCAGGCAGATGCCGGCTGGCTTGGACCGATCGGTCCGGGCCCATCGTATCTTGATCCTGATTCGGGTGGCCCCGAAAATGATTTTACCAACCGCAATACAACTTTCATGACTTGGAATCTTTTACATCTGGCCAGATTGTTAAAAGACAGTGGCGGCATTCCGGCACATGGAAACCAGCGCAGTAAATGGGCGGCCGGCTGCCGCTTTGATCATCCGAATCCGGAATACCGATAAACTGATCAAACCTCTTGTTTCATCTGTTTCAAGCGCACGTGCCGCCATGACCGGAACCGATAATTATAGCACCAAACTTAATTGTTTCCATTGAAATTAAGACCTTTGTTCTGATGCTGATAGATCGCCAAACCAATAGCCTACTTAACAACGATGCAGTTTCGTCCTGATTCCTTAGCTGCATACAAAGCTTCATCGGCATTTTTAAAAAGGGTGTTAACATCGCCGGCATTACATTCAGGATGTGAGCTGATGCCGATGCTGATTGTAACTTGAATGGTCTGTGATCCATGATGAATGAAGGTATCTTCAATAATGTGTCTTAACCGCTCGGCCAGGGTGTATGAGTCTTTTGCTGAAGCACCGGGCAGCACAATCACGAATTCTTCGCCGCCGTAGCGCATCAGGATGTCACCTTCCCTGATCACAGTACGGGCTGTTTTTGCGACATTGACGAGCACCCTGTCTCCAATCAGGTGTCCGTGAGTGTCATTTACTTTCTTGAAATGATCAATATCAAAAATCATAATACCAAGAGGCAAATCATTTCTTGTCGAACGGGCAAATTCTTCATTTAGCCTGGTCATGCCAAAGCGCCTGTTATAAAGGCCAGTCAGGGGATCCCTGGCCGCCAGGGTGTGGATTTGGTCGTACATGATCGCATTTCTCAAGGCCAACGCCAGACTGCTGCTCAGCAGATCGAAGCTTTCTTCATAATCCTGGTTAAAATCATTAACACTGACTAAAATAATTACCCCAATTGGTAAATCCTTGTAAAGAATCGGTTCAACCAAAATGGTACGGGGGAAGTAATCAGTCAGCACTCCTTCAACTTTAATGTCTTCCGGCAGGTAGACATGTTGGCGCTGATTGGTTTTCAGGGCGCGCCAGACGATGTCGCTCTCAGCCATGGATGCAGGCTCCCTGATCGATTCAGCAGACAGCAAGTCCAGCTCACCGCTTTTTTCGACAAAGATTGCTCCGCCATTAGCGGACATATGGATCATCAGTTGATTGAGCGCCTGCTTCGATAGCGTATCGAGATCAAGGGTGGAAGCCAGCATCTCATTGAATGATTTAACAGCATTTTCAATCTGCAGAGATTTTGAAAGCGATTTAACCAACTTATTGTAAGCAGCGGAGGCTTCACCGATTTCATCTTCAGAATCGTCATCAATTAAGAAATTGCCGATATTGTTTTCATTGGCACTATATTTATTTGAAGCTAATTCCGCTTCAATGCTTCTCATCCTATGAGCGATCAGGATCAGCTTTTTACCCACGATTGATCTGGCCAGAAGAATGTTGATCAAGCCGACAGTAATGCCGGCTAAGATGCAGTAGATAAAGAACGAAGGTTTAAGCACCATCTCGCCCGGGATACCCATGGCATAGACAAAGAAAGGAAAGATAATCCCCATGATCACCCCAAAGCTGACCATGAAGATGGCCAGATCGTTAAACACTCTTTTTGTTATTCGCATTGCTGCCTCCGTTATTTTATGATGCTATCATTATACACAAACTATGCCAAAAATTAATCATTTTCTGACCCCTCTACTTTACGAAGATATTTTAATTATGATGCAACGAAGCGTTTTGGAGTACTTTTTTTCTGATGCAATTCGCCCTGTTGACAAAAAAGATAGCGGTTGTTACTATTCATGTTAACTGAATAGACAGCAGGACAATGACGGAAAAAAGTAACCGTACTAAATTTTAGCGGTCCCAGCGAACAGGAAATGGTGGAAGCCCTGTATTAATGCGGTGAATGGCACTCCGGAGTCTTTTTATAATTAAGCGGGCTCTGCTGCAGGCAGGGTCAAGTAGGGTGGAACCGCGGGACTAGCTCCCGTCCCTATGGTCAAAGAGCCAGGGGCGGGATTTTTTCATTTTCCCGGTTCTGATGTCAAGGAGGAGTAAATGTGGATCTGCAAACAATCATGATTAAACTCCAGGAGTATTGGGCCTCAAAGGGTTGTTTGATCTGGCAGCCCTATGATGTCGAAAAAGGGGCCGGCACGATGAACCCGGCCACCTTTTTAAAATCGCTCGGCCCTGAACCCTGGTCGGTAGGGTATGTCGAACCTTCCAGGCGACCTGCCGACGGCCGCTACGGTGAAAATCCCAACCGGCTCTACCAGCACCACCAGTACCAGGTGATTATCAAGCCGACCCCGCCCGATATTCAGCAGCAGTACCTGGACAGCCTGGCCTACCTGGGATTGAACCCCCTGGAACACGACATCCGTTTTGTTGAAGACAACTGGGAAGCGCCGACCCTTGGCGCCTGGGGTCTTGGCTGGGAGGTCTGGCTTGACGGGATGGAGATTACCCAGTTTACCTACTTTCAACAGGTAGGTGGTTTTGACGTGGAACAGGTGCCGGTGGAACTGACTTACGGCCTGGAGCGCATTGCCATGTATTTACAGGATTGCGACAATGTTTTCGACCTGATCTGGACCGGCAATATCACTTATGGCGAAGTATTCCAAAGGGTGGAGTGGGAACAGTCCAGTTACAGCTTTGATTATGCCGATCTGGAGCTGTTGTTCGGTCTTTTCAGCAGCTACGAGGCCGAGGCCAAGCGCCTCTTGGAACTGAACCTGGTTTACCCGGCTTATGATTACATTTTAAAGTGTTCGCATACTTTTAACCTGCTCGATGCCCGGGGGGCAATCAGCGTAACTGAGCGTGCTGCTTATATTGGCCGGGTGCGTACCCTGGCTCGCCTGTGTGCCGAGTGCTACCTGAACCAGAGAGAAGCGGCAGGTTATCCCTTGCTGACCGGAGGTGCCCGCTGATGACCAGAACCCATTCCTTACTTTTTGAACTAGGTTGTGAAGAGATTCCATCGCGTTTCATTCCCGGAGCGATGGTGCAGCTAAAAACTGAAGCAGCTAAAATACTTGAAGAATATCGTCTGACACACGGACTGATCGAAACCTGGGGGACACCCCGTCGCCTGGTGCTGATGATAGCGGAGTTGGAAGAAGCGCAGCCCGATGTGGTTGAAGAAGTTAAAGGACCGCCTGTTGACCGGGCTTATGATGAACAGAAAAATCCGACCAAGGCTTTGCTGGGTTTCATTCAGGGCCATGGGGTCAAACTTGATGCGGTGCGGGAAGAAAAGATCAAAGATGCTCTCTACATTATGATCCGCAAGGAGATTGACGGGCGGCCGACCCTGGAGCTTTTACCGGAAATTTTACCGAAATTGATCCAGAAACTTTCTTTCCCCAGGCCGATGTACTGGCAGCAGAAAGAGATCCGATTCGCCAGGCCAATTCGTTGGCTGCTTGCGCTATACGGTAGTCATTCTCTACAGTTTCAATATGCTGGTATCGAAGCGGGCAAGGTTACTTATGGTCATCGTTTCTTAGCCCCCGGTCCTTTTAATGTGGATAGTGCCGATCATTATTTCAAGTTGATTAATGATAAGTATGTGATTGTTGATCAGGATAAACGAAAGGCTATGATTCTAGAACAGCTGCAACAGAAGGCAGCTGAAAATGGCGGAGTAGCCCTGGTTGATGAAAGCCTGCTTGAAGAGGTGACCTACCTGGTGGAATACCCGGTAGCAGTTGACGGCACTTTTGATTCGGCTTATCTTGAGTTGCCTCAGGAAGTGCCAATCACCTCGATGCAGTACCACCAGCGCTATTTTCCGATTGTTGAACAAGAAAGTGGCCGTTTACTGCCATCTTTCGTTGGGATTAGCAACAACCGCTTCAATGAAAATATCCGCAAGGGTTATACCAAAGTATTGTCGGCCCGTCTGGCCGATGGCCGTTTTTTCTTTAACGAAGATCGTAAACTACCTCTTGAAGGCTATATTGATAAACTGAAGAACGTGGTGTTTTTGGAATCACTGGGAACGATTGATCAAAAAAGGCAGCGCCTGGTTGAACTTACCGGACTGCTGGGTAAAAAACTGGAATGTTCTGTCTCCCAGGTTGAAGAAGCGGTTAGGGTGGCGCATCTCTGCAAAGCCGATTTAGTGACCAGCATGGTTAAAGAGTTTCCCGAACTACAGGGCGTGATGGGCCGGGAATATGCCCTGCTGAGCAACGAACCGGAAGCCGTAGCTACCGGTATTTATGAGCATTATCTGCCCCGTTCCAGCGGCGATCTATTACCTGAAGCCATGCCGGGAGCTTTAGTTTCACTGGCCGACAGGATCGATACCCTGGCCGGCTGTTTTGCCATCGGCATTCAGCCGACCGGCTCGCAGGATCCCTATGCACTGCGCCGCCAGGCTCAGGGTGCGATTGCTATTCTCAATAAATTTAAGATGGAGCTGTCGCTTGATGACTACATTAGCCTTGGTTTAAAAACCCTAACCTTAAATCTAAACATTGAGTCTGCCAAGAAAGAAGGACTGAGAGCAACCCTAAACGATTTTCTGGTGCAGCGCATCAGGTTTATGCTTCAGGAAAAGGAGATCGAACACGATTTAGCTGAAGCTGTTTTAAATGTTCCCTTTAAGGCGGTTGCTGAAATCTTCGAGCGGGCCCTGGTGCTTAAGGATTATCTTAACGGTCCACTACTCGATGAGGTGATTGTTGCCTATAACCGGGTGGCCAATCTGGCCGGCAAGGCTGAGGGGGGCAAAGTTGAGAAGGCGCTTTTTGAAAATATTGCCGAAAAAGAGCTGCTGCGAACCTTGCAGGCCGTAGAGAATGCCCTGAAGGGGCAAAGTGATCCCGCCTTTATTTTAGAGAAGCTGCAGCTCTTAAAACAGCCGATCGATCATTTTTTTGATAATGTCATGGTGATGGTTGAAGATGAAAAACTGTGCCGTAACAGGCTAAACCTACTGGCTGCCTTAAGACAGACTTTTAATCGTCTGGCTGATTTTTCAAAGTTGCAGGCTTCTTAACCAGAAAAGCAAGCTTAATGAGCAGGAAGATCCCCGCCGGTTAGAGTATATATACCTGACCGGCCTTTTTATTTGCAGTTATTCTTACTAATTACAGGAGTTAATTGATGCGCGAACTAACTGAAAAACCGATCGTCTATATTGTTTCCGATTCAATTGGTGATACTGCGGAGTTTGTAGTCAAGGCGGTAGCCAGCCAGTTTGACTCGGGCCATGTTGAGATGCGCCGTGTTCCTTTTGTCGAGAACGAAAGCCAGATTCGGCAGCTTTTCGATGAAGCGCAAAAGTGTAATGCGATTATTGCTTACACCCTGGTGGTACCGGAGCTGCGCAAGGTAATGGAACAAGAAACGATGAAACACAGTGTTTGTACTGCCGATATCCTCGGTTCTTTGATGGGTGCCTTCAGCCGTGTTACCTGCCGGGAGCCGCGATCTGAACCGGGACGGGTGAGGATGCTGGACGAAAAATATTTTCGGCGGGTTGCCGCTGTTGAATTTGCCGTTAAACATGATGACGGCAAGGAGCCCCGAGGATTTCAGAAAGCCGAGGTGGTCCTAATCGGGATCTCCCGGACCTCGAAAACACCGCTCAGCATGTATCTGGCCCACCAGGGAATATTGGTAGCCAACCTGCCCCTGGTGCCTGAGGTAGAACCACCAGCAGAGCTGTTCTTTCTTCCGCCACAAAAAGTAATCGGCTTAATCCTTGAACCCAGTCAGTTGCGCCAAATCAGACAGGAACGCTTAAAAGCGCTTGGTTTATCAGATGATGTTAACTACGTAGCAGTAGAAAGGATCGAAGAAGAACTTGAATATGCCCGCCGCATTATGAAGAAGATCGGCTGTACGGTTTTTGATGTATCCAATAAAGCGGTCGAGGAAGTGGCTAATCGTATTATTCAGCTGATAAGGGGAAGTGATAAAAAATGAAAACGCCACAATTGGTGTACCCATTTAAAGAGGGCAGCAAGGAGATGAAAAGCCTGCTGGGCGGCAAGGGTGCCAACCTGGCCGAGATGTCCAGGATCGGTCTGCCGGTGCCACCGGGCTTTACAGTTACTACGGAAGCCTGCAATCGTTATTTGGAGAAAAACGAGGGTCTGTGGCCTGAGCTGAAAGAAGAGATTCTGACCAACCTCGAAAAGCTTGAAAGAGAAACCGGGCGGGTTTTTGGGCAGAAGCCGCCGCTTTTGATCTCTGTCCGTTCGGGTGCAGTGATATCAATGCCGGGAATGATGGATACCGTCTTAAACCTGGGGCTTAATCCCGAGACTATGGAGGAGTTGGCCTCCGAAGCACAAAACCGCCGTTTTGCATTAGATTGCTATCGACGTTTTATTCAGATGTTTGCCGACGTGGTTTTAAAGGTTGCCCATCACCACTTTGAAAACGTCCTGACCGAAGCCCGCCAGGCCAAAGGGGTGCGAACAGATGCCGAGCTGGACGAAGATGATTTGGAAAAGGTAGTAAAAGACTTCCTGGCGCTGGTGCGCAAAGAAACAGGCGCCGATTTTCCAACTTCGCCCCGGGAACAACTATTCCTGGCCGTGGAAGCGGTATTTGCTTCGTGGAATACTAATCGGGCGATTGTTTACCGGAAAGCGAATAAAATACCCGATAATCTTGGGACAGCTGTCAATATTCAAGCCATGGTTTTTGGTAACCTTGGTAACGATAGTGGCACAGGGGTGGCTTTTACCCGTAATCCATCCACTGGGGAGGCGAAACTATACGGCGAATACCTGTTAAACGCCCAGGGAGAAGATGTGGTGGCTGGAATTCGCACCCCTCATTCCATCGAAGAGCTAAAAAATGAGATGCCTGAAATATACAAGCAGTTCCAGGAAGTTTGCGCAATCCTGGAAAAGGAATATCACGATATGCAGGATATTGAATTTACCATCGAAAAGGGGAAACTTTACATGCTTCAGACCAGAACCGGCAAACGGACGGCACCGGCTGCCGTCAGGGTTGCTGTAGATCTGGTTCGTGAGGGTTTAATTAGTCGTGACGAAGCGTTGCTGAAGGTAGAGCCAAATCAGCTTGAACAGTTACTGCACCGCCGGATTGATCCGGAAGCCAAAATGGATACTATTGCCACCGGTTTGCCGGCTTCACCGGGGGCAGCTTCCGGTAAAGTGGTTTTTGAAGCTGACCGGGCCCAGGAACTGGCCCAGGCCGGTGAAAAAGTATTGCTGGTAAGGCCGGAAACCACCCCCGACGATATCCAGGGTATTATTGCTGCCCAGGGTATTTTAACCAGCCGCGGTGGAATGACCAGTCATGCGGCAGTGGTGGCTCGTGGGATGGGTAAACCATGTGTTTGTGGTTGTGAAGAGCTACAGATTGATCTGGCCAACAAAAAGTTTACTATCCGGGGGCAAACATATGACGTAGGTGAAGTTCTTTCGATTGATGGCTCAATGGGAAGGGTTTTCCTTGGCGAAGTGCCGCTGATTGACCCTGTTTTTTCGGCTGAATTTAATGAGCTAATCGGCTGGGCCGATCAAGTACGGCGTCTGCAGGTGAGGGCTAATGCCGATAATCCGGACGATGCTGACAAGGCAATCGAGATGGGTGCCCAGGGAATTGGGTTATGCCGAACTGAGCATATGTTTATGGCGGCTGATCGGATCCCGGTAGTTCAGAAGATGATTCTGGCTTCGAACCTTGCCGAGCGCGAAGCAGCTTTGGCTGAACTGTTGCCGATGCAGCAGGCTGATTTCATCGGTATTTTCAGAGCCATGGCCGGTTTTCCCGTTACGGTGAGGCTGTTGGATCCTCCGCTGCATGAATTTTTACCTGACCGCGAAGAGCTCATACTAACTGTAGACCGCCTGCGCCGCGAAAGTGATCCAGATGAACAGCTGCGGGAAAAAGAGTTGATTTTACAGAAGGTAAATGCTCTTTCTGAGTTCAATCCGATGCTTGGCCATCGCGGATGTCGCCTGGGGCTGGTTTATCCTGAAATATACCAGATGCAGGTCAGGGCAATTTTCCAGGCCCTTTTTGCCCTGCTTGATGAAGGGCTGGACCAGCATCAGTTGAAACCGGAGATTATGATCCCCCTGGTTGGTCATAAAAAGGAAATTGAAATGATGAAGGAACTTGTTGATCAAACCGCTGAGACGGTTTTTGCTGAAAGAAAGCAGAAAATACCTTACTTGGTCGGCACGATGATCGAGTTGCCGCGGGCCTGCCTGGTTGCCGGTCAACTGGCGGAAATTGCTTCCTTCTTTTCTTTCGGCACCAATGATTTAACCCAGACCACTCTTGGTTACAGTCGTGATGATGCCGAAGGCAAATTTATCCCCTTCTACCTGCAAAATAAAATTATTACTGCCAATCCTTTCGTGGAATTCGATCATGAAGGTGTAGGACGCCTGGTTCGCCTGGCAATTGATGAGGGAAGGGCAGTCAAAGAAAAGTTGAAAGTCGGAGTCTGCGGAGAACACGGAGGGGATCCGGCTTCGATTGATTTTTTCAATCAAATCGGACTTGATTATGTCAGCTGTTCACCGTTCCGGTTGCCCATTGCCCGATTGGCAGCGGCCCGGGCAGTTTTATCCGGGCAGAATAGTTAAAAGATTTAATCTTAAAATAGTCAGATCATATAAACAGGAAAACCATTTTTTTTGGCGAATAACGAATAAGTTAAAATAGCGCAAGGAGTGATCTAATTGACCCACCATGATAAAGATGAACTGACAATGGAAAATATTTATCCTCCATGTCAGTCGGCCTGTCCTTTACACCAGGGATGCCGTGATTATTTGTTGGCTATAGCAACCGGTGATTTTGACCGTTCGCTGGCAATAATCAAGGAAACGAACCCGCTGCCATTTGTCTGCGGCACAATCTGTGCTCATCACTGTGAAGATGAATGCCGCCGTAATGATGTGGATAAACCGCCTTCAATTCGCGGGCTGAAGCGCTTTGCTATTGAACATGGCAAGGCGAAAGTTCAGCCTCCGGCAGATGGTCCTAAAATTAAAGGCAAAGTGGCCATCGTCGGCGCCGGTCCGGCCGGGCTGACCGCTGCTTTTGATTTGGTCCGCCTCGGAGCATCCGTTACCGTCTACGACCGGGAAAAGATGGCTGGCGGTGCAGTGCGCCACTATATTCCTCTTTACCGGTTGCCTGATGAAGCAATTGACCAGGATATTGCAGAAATTGCCGAACAGGGGGTTACCTTTAAGTTTGGGGTAGAACTGGGTAAGGACATTACGCTTGAAAAACTTGAAAAAGAAGGTTATGACGCCATTCTCCTGGCTATGGGCTTGCCGGTCAGTCGAGGCCTGAATATTCCGGGCTCAGAAGGCGACGGCATTTTAAATGCTCTGCCTTTTCTGCAGGGTGTAAAGCGTGATGGTTTTAAATTCAGCGGAAATCCGACAGTAATTGTGATCGGTGGCGGCAATGTGGCCATGGACGTTGCTCGTTCGGCAGTCAGGGCCGGAGCAGGTACGGTAAAACTTGCCTGCCTCGAATGTACTGAAGAGATGCCCGCCTTTGCGTGGGAAATTGAGGAAGCCAAGGAAGAAGGGGTGGAATTCAATCCATCCTGGGGACCTAAAGCGATCGTCAGGGAAAATGGTAAGATCACCGGTCTTGAAGTGGTCGAATGTTCCTGTGTTTTTGACGATAAAGGTCTTTTTAACCCGGCTTTTAATGACAGCAATAAACAAGTTCTGGCTGGCGACATTGTGATTTTCGCTATCGGCCAGGGAGGCGATCCCGAACCGGTGCGTGGTGAAATCGATATTGATGAGCGTGGCAGGGTAGTTTACAATGCACGGGCTATGACCACCAGCCGTAAAGGAGTTTTCGGCTGTGGTGAAATGACCATGGGTCCGGGAACCGCCGTCCAGGCGATGGCAAACGGCCGCACAGCGGCCAAAGCAGTAGCAAATTATCTAGAAGGGCAACCGTTTGATACTGCTGAACTGAAAGATGTTCCAGTTCTCGAGAAGCTTGATCCGCAAGTGGCCGAAACAATTGAACGCACGCAGCGCTATACTATTCCGATCATGACTCCGGAGGAAAGGGTCCGCCATTTCAAGCAGGCTGAGATCGGTTATGATGTTGAAACGGCAATTAATGAAGCCAGGCGCTGCCTGACTTGTGCAGCCGGTGCCCAGAGGATTGAGGAGCTCTGTGTAAACTGCCTGACCTGCGTCAGGATTTGTCCCTTTGATGTGCCGATCATTAATGAAGACGGCACAGTTACTATTCGCAATGAGCAGTGTCAGGCCTGCGGTCTTTGCCTCAGCATCTGCCCCTGCTATGCAATTGAGTTTCGTTCACCTTATGTTGAAGAGGCTGCTGCTTCAATCGAACCGGTGGTCACTAAGGCGCTGTCCAAGCGCAACGGTGAACCGGTTATGCTGGCTATAACCTGTGCCTACGGGGCTTTTGCACATCCCGAGTTTACAAAGAAAGAGCACAAAAATGTAGCGCTGGTCCGCTATCCCTGTGTCGGTAAAATTGATTCAACCGATCTACTGAAGGCATTTGAACTTGGAGTAGACGGGGTTATTGTTGTCGGTTGCGGCGAAAGTGATAAGTTCAAGTGCCAGTATAAAGATATCGGCTACTGGGCTGAAAAGAGGATCGGGCATACCGCTGACTTGCTTGAGGCCATTGGCCTGAAACGAGAGGCAGTTAGCTATACCGAGCTGCCTGGTGAAGAGATTGATAAGTTTGATCAGCTGGTTGCCGAGGCTGCAGACAAGTTGAAATAAGAAAGTACTAAGCAACTGCCGAAAGACAATCAGAAAGCAGCCCCGGCAGCCTGACCGCTGCCGGGGCTTCTGTTACGCAGATGTTAGGAAGGAAGAAAGGTGCCCGCAATGCCGCAGGGAATACCTGAAGAGATTATTGATGAAATCAGGCAGCGTACCGATCTAATCAGCCTGGTGGGTGATTATATTAAGCTTGAGCGTCGGGGCAAAAATATGGTTGGCCTCTGTCCTTTTCACAATGAAAAGACACCATCTTTTACAGTATCTCCTGAAAAACAGCTTTATCACTGTTTTGGCTGTGGCGCATCAGGCAATGTATTTAGCCTGATTATGGAAATGGAAAAGATGACCTTTCCCGATGCGGCTAGGTTTCTGGCCAGGCGTGCTCAGATTAGAATTCCCGCGCGGACCGAAAAGCCGACGGCCAAAGATTTGCTGCTGGAAAAGCTGTACCGGGTTAATCTTTTTGCAGCCCGTTATTATAGTTTTTGTTTAAGAAAGACCGAAGCGGGCAAAAGAGCCCGACAATATCTCCGGTCGAGAGCGATCCGGATTGAAACAGCGGATCTCTTTCAACTTGGTTATGCACCTGCCGGTTGGTCTGCCTTTTATGATTTTGCTGTCCGCAAGGAGATCGAACCGCAGCTTTTAGTGCAGGCGGGCTTGATATCGCCGGGCCGGGAGAAAGGTTATTATGACCGTTTTCGAAACCGGCTGATCTTTCCAATCTTTACGATCAGCGGAAAAGTTGCCGGCTTCGGGGGCAGGGCTCTGGTGGACGGGAAAAAAGCCGGGCCGAAATACTTAAATTCGCCCCAAAGTCCCGTATTTGACAAAGGTTCAATCTTATACGGTTTAAACTTTGCGCGTGATGAAATCAGGCGTCAAAAGAAAGCGGTTGTTATGGAGGGCTACACAGATGTTATTACAGCTTACCAGGCCGGAATCGGCAATGCTGTGGCATCCCTCGGCACAGCCTTAACTATTGAACAGAGCCGCTTGTTGCGTCACCAGGCTGAAACAGTAACAACAGCCTACGATTCCGATACGGCCGGAGAAGCGGCAACCTGGAGAGGACTGAATATTTTACAATCGACAGGCTGCCTGGTCCAGGTAGCCGAAATGCCTGAGGGCAGCGATCCGGATAGTTTTATCCGGCGTTTTGGACCGGAAGCGTTTACCAATTTGGTTGAACAAGCCAGGCCGCTGATTGAATATCGGTTGCAGCAGTTGAAAAAGCGTTACAATCTTAGTTCGGATCAGGGCCGGGTTGGTTTTGTTGATCAGATCATGCCGCTGCTGCTTGCAGCGGTCAACCGGGTAGAGCAGGATTATTATCTGAAGCGATCTGCCGAAGAACTTGGCGTTGATGAGAATGCTTTACGTGAGGAGTTAAAAAAAAGGCGGCGTACCGGCCAAAGGCCACCGGAAAAGGATCTAAACGAACCGAAAGAACATGAACAACTTGAAATTAGTGCAGCAGAAAAAATATTAATTTCTTTAATGCTTCAAAGCAAGGAAATTGCCGAACAAGGGAGAAAAATAATTAGGGAAGAATATTTTATGGATCCGCGGGTCGAAAATATTTTCCGGGAAATCTGGAACCTGTACAGTACGGAAAGTGTCTTCAGTGCTGAAAAGCTTATTAATCGCTTCAGCGATCCGCAGGTTGTAAGAATAATCACCGAAGCGGCAACTGATCCTGCTTTGCAGGATTTGGAGCAACATACGGCGAAGCGTATGGCTGAAGATTCTTTTGCTAAATTAAAACGGGTCTGGACTGAAAGAAAACAGTATGATCTGCAGCGAAAACTTCGTGAACTGGAAGCCGCAGGTTTAACTGAAAAAATAGATGAATTGTTGCGGGAAAATCAACATTTGATCAAAGGTAACTATCTTAGCCCCGACCGTTCAGAAGAAGGAGGGGAGAATAATGGCTAAAGATACAGAAAAAATCATCACCCTTGAAGATGCCCAGCAGAAATTATTTGAGCATGGAAAAAGCAAGGGTTCAATCGGTTATAAAGAAATTGTCGATACCCTTCAACCTTTTGACCTCAGCGTTGAAGCCCTGGATAATTTTTATGATTTGCTAGCGCAAAAAAATATCGACATCATTGATGATTTACCAACAGATGACGATGATGATGTTTCTGATGAAGATGAAGATGAGGATGATAATGAAGAAAAAAAAGCGGTGAAAGCCGAAGAAGTTGCCGCCTTGGCGGCAGCTGCGGATGGGGTAGCGGTCAACGATCCGGTACGGATGTATTTAAAGGAAATCGGCAAAATTCCTTTACTTACCTCTGAGCAAGAGGTTGAACTGGCTAAGATGATTGAAGAAAACAGCGAGGAGGCACGACGTCGCCTGGCTGAAGCAAATCTGCGTTTGGTGGTCAGTATTGCCAAAAAATATGTTGGCAGGGGGATGCTATTCTTGGATTTAATCCAGGAAGGAAACCTCGGCTTGATTAAGGCTGTAGAAAAATTTGATTATCGCAAGGGTTATAAATTTAGCACCTATGCTACCTGGTGGATTCGCCAGGCAATAACCAGGGCTATTGCTGACCAGGCCCGAACGATTAGGATTCCGGTCCACATGGTGGAAACGATCAATAAGCTGATCCGGATCTCCCGCCAGCTGGTGCAGGAATTGGGCCGCGAACCTCTGCCCGAAGAAATTGCCCAGGAAATGAACATCAGCGAGGATCGGGTCAGGGAGATCTTAAAAATTGCCCAGGAGCCGGTATCCCTTGAAACTCCAATCGGCGAGGAAGATGACAGCCACTTAGGTGATTTTATCGAAGATCAGGAAGCCCAGGCCCCGGCTGATGCTGCCGCATTTGAACTGTTGAAAGAGCAGCTTGAAGATGTGCTTGACACCTTATCGGCCCGGGAAGAAAAAGTGTTACGTCTGCGTTTTGGGTTGGATGATGGTCGTTCGAGAACGCTCGAAGAGGTTGGCCAGTTTTTCGGGGTGACCCGTGAGCGAATCCGCCAGATTGAAGCCAAGGCCCTGCGCAAGCTGCGTCACCCGATGCGCAGTAAACGCCTGCGTGACTACCTCGAGTAAAAGATTTCGCGACAAGGGATCTTTAATTTATAAGATTAATATAATAAAAAGCGGCGGGGAAAACCCCTGCCGCTTTTGTGT
>CAZAKI010000033.1:0-23081 GCA_964485855.1 uncultured Syntrophomonadaceae bacterium
GGTGAAGCCTTTTTCATTCTTGTGAAGATGTTTCATTAGTTTACGCATTTTAAATCTCCTCTCAAATTTTATTGTGCTGGGTGCGGGTTATTGGATTTCCCACCCCGTTTAAGCGGTAACAGTTATCTTTTCCTCGACCAGCTCCTTTTGTTTTAAATTTGACGATTCGGTTCGGGTCTTCAAAAATAAACCCTGTTTCGGCAGCCTGGCAATCATACCCCTGATGAGGCTTAGACCCATTGCTTTGCGCCCCTCTCTTTCGAAAGGTTTGCCCTTATCGTCAGGTTACTTGTCTACTTTCTTTGTTACCATTCTGCCCTTCTATCTATAGTTATACCGAGAAATATTTTTTTTAGACACTTATTTAAAAAAAAATTAAATTTTTTTCGATATCGCTAATTCTTTTACCTCTATTCATTAATTGTTAATGTATTTAAAGCAAAATTCCTTCGTTTTGCCCTGGAGCAATCTGAAGGAACATTAATTCTACAGGTAATTTTTGGTTATAATCATTGCTCGTTAAGCCACGGGAACAGTAAAATTGACTTCCCCTTGAAGCTCCGCTTCGCTACGTGCTACGGTGATGCTTGAACCATCCCCGAAGCAATACTCGCCTTTAAGCTCAGATCGCCAGGTGCCGGAGATCCGGGAAAACCATAGTATCTTTCACCCCCACCCCGACCCTCCCCCCTCAAGGGGGAGGGAGGGAGTTTTCGCTGTTCCTCAAAGTCTGTCAGCAATGGGTCTCCCCAAACTTGGGGGAGAGTGTTATCTAAATGCAGGACTTACCTAAGTTTAATGGACACTAAATATCATTCTGGTTTTCTAGCGCAAATCAACTACAAGTCCACAGAGTACTAATAGTAATTAGGCTAAGACGTAGGATCTCATTTCGTCTAAGCCTTTGTCAAGCAGGCGGGATACTTTACGTTGATTGATGCCCAGTTTGGTTGCGATCTGTTCCTGGGTCAAGCCCTCATAATAGGTTAGCTTGATAACCTGCTTTTGCAACTCTTCCATCTTTTCCAGTGACATTTTAACAGTGATCACATCTTCAATCGGCAGTTTAAAGGATTCGTAACGCAAATGCCGCAGCTTGGAAATATCAAGCTCGTCTAAGGAGACACAGCCGGCCTGCATCGCTTCAGCAATACCTTCTTCGGTGACGTTTACTTTTTTGGCAATTTCTTTCAGGGTGGGCATCGCTTTCTTTTCCTGGTAAAGCGTTTCGGTAGCTTCCACAATCCGACCCCGGAGCTCTTTCATCCATTCAGGAATTTGGAAGGTACCCCGATCACGCAGTTCATGACGGATTTCACCGACAATATAATGGACAGCATAGGTTGAAAACTTAGTTCCCCGGGAGGAATCAAACCGTTTAATGGCCTTCAGCAGTCCTTCGTATGCAGCCTGCTTTAAATCTTCATCTGTGCTCCCGAAGCTGTAAAGCGAGGTATAATGTCTGATCAATGGTTCGGCCGCCTCAATTACGGCTTCCTTGGGAAATTGCAGCGGATCCTGCCGATAAAGCTCAAATGCTCCGTCGATTCCGTTAATCTCATCATGATTATTTTTTGTTGCCATTTAACCTGAACCTCCACTTTTTTGATCAGGTTGGTTAATTGTTGTTTTAGCTCCATTTGAGCTATCTACGGCAAGTCAACCTTAAACCCTGAAAAATAAAACCCCGCCTTTTGCTGGAGGCGGGGTTAAAATTGATTTTTACATACCCTGCGAACCGGCAACTGGCTGACTTCAGTAACGTTGTCACTGTAAGTCCCTTTAGTTTTGCGCCACCGCCTCTCAGCGGCTTTGCCCTTATACAGTTCTTTATCTTATTTAATACACATAATGATTAGAATGTCAAGCACTTATTTGAAAATTTTCAATTAAACTGTTCTGACAACGTATCGGTTTCATCTAGATCGCTGAATTCTGCCTGCAGATTGAGAGTAATATTAATTCTGGCCGGGATGTTCTCGTTACGAACCGTGTGCACCCGATCAACCTGGATATTTTCTTCATCACTGCGCAGGTAATCAAGCAGTTGTAATAGACCGCGGTAACGCCCCTCCAGCATAACTTCAAGAGCAATTTCGTAACCCTCTCCATCAATTTTAGTTTGTTCACCAAACAATATTTTAGTTAGGTGCAAGCCAAACTCATCGGATAACACTTCAAAATAGCACTTAAGATCTTGCTGATTAAAGCGATCAGGAAAATCGAGCCTAAAACTGCGTAACGGTTGAATATGGTTTAACTCACCACCATTTTCGACAACTTTTAGATACTGGTCCTGTTCGTGCACCAGGGCTTTTTCCTCTTCTTCCATCGCCAGCCGTAGTTCTCTCAGGTTGGCAGAAAAGAGCGACAGCACTTTTAATTGGATATCGCCTAAGCGATCAAGGGATTTGCGGATCTTAATGACATCTTCAACCGGCAACTTAAAAGCTTCCAGCCTTAAGCTTTTGATTGACTTTAAATTCAGATTGTTTGCCTGTACACTGCCGGCCTGCATCGTTTCTGCGATACCATTTTCTGCAATATTAACCTTGTTGGCAATTTGTTGCAGGGTGGGCATCATTTGGTTTTCCGCCGCCAACTCCTCAGTGGCCCTGATTACATCATCCTGCAGTTTTTGCAACCAGTCAGGGACCCTGAAGAGCTGCCGATTTTTTAGTTCTTCCCTGATATCACAAATGATGCAGTGAGTAGCATATGTCGAGAAAGGAACTCCCCTGGACAGATCAAAACGTTTTAAAGCTTTAAGAAAGCCGTTGGAGGCTGATCTTTTTAACCCCTCATCCATCTTCCCGGGGCTGTAAATTCCGGCAAAGTACTCGGCCATATCTCGTCCAAGCCTGACGACTTCTTCCCGTGATTCCTGGTCACCGGTTTCTAAGTATGCTTTTACGGCATTCTCCAGGTTAAGCTGGCTGTCCGTTAATTGATCTGCTGACATCTTGATCTCCCCTTGCAAAAATCAATCATTGTTTTTATTGTCAAAATATGCATATCCCTGTTTATTAAGAAATTACCCTTAACGCCTCTTCAAGCGAAGTCAAACCGGCTCTTACTTTCATTAGCCCATCCTGGCGCAGGGTGATCATCCCCTCGGAAATGGCGACCTCGTTTATTTCTCCTGCTGAACGATGCTGAAGGGTAAGGTTTTTGACTTTATCGGTTACGATCAGCAGTTCATAAACCCCGCGCCGCCCTTTGTAACCGGTTTTACTGCAACGCAAGCAGCCTACCGGTTTATAAAGTTTTATTTCACGTTCTTCCTTGGCGAAGGGAAAATCCGGCACTGCCGTCAGCAATTCTTCGCGGCTGATCTTGTATTCCTGGCGACAATGTTGGCAGAGCAGCCGGACCAGGCGCTGAGCCAGAACCGCAATAACCGAAGAAGCCGTCAGATACGATTCAATACCCATGTCGCCCAGGCGGGTAATGGCCCCCGCTGCATCGTTGGTATGCAAAGTTGAAAGCACCAGGTGTCCGGTCAGGGCTGATTCGATGGCAATGCGCGCTGTTTCCCGGTCGCGAATCTCACCAATCATGATGATATCCGGATCGTTGCGCAAAATAGAACGCAGCCCCGTGGCAAAGGTTAAGCCGGCCTGCGGGTTAATCTGGACCTGGTTAATCCCGGCCAGCCGGTATTCAATCGGATCTTCAACGGTAATAATATGCTTTTCGACTGAATTAAGCTCAGAAAGACCGGCATAAAGGGTTGTTGTTTTACCGCTGCCGGTAGGTCCAGTGACTAAAACACAACCATGAGGTTTGTGAATCATTTTGCGAAATAGCTTAAGCTGGCTCTCGGGAAAGCCAAGTTCAGGCAGGGTGATCATCTGCGCGCTGCGGTCGAGAAGGCGCAAAGTAATTTTTTCCCCATAAGCGGTGGGCAGCGAGGCAACCCGCATATCAATCAGCCGACGATCCAGTTTCAATGATATCCGTCCGTCCTGGGGAATCCGACGGTTGGCGATATCCATATTAGCCACAACCTTGATCCGGGACACCAGAGGTGGATAAAGCCTGAATGGCGGTTGCATCACCTCGTGCAGGACACCGTCAATTCTGAACCTGACTCGCAGGCTTTTATCCTGCGGTTCAATGTGAATATCGCTGGCTCCATCCCGGGCAGCCTGGTTAAAAATCAGGTTAGCCAGCTGCACCGCCGGTTTGCCGATCGAAACGGTTTGACCTTCTTCAAGGTCTTCAGCTTCCTGAAGATCTTCCTCTTCGGTGGTTTCGATCGCACTGGTTGAACGGGAATACTGATCGATGGCCGCCCTAAGCTCACTGCCGGTAGTGCAAACCGGCTTGATTTCGTAACCGGTAATTAACCTGATATCATCAATCGCCAGAATATCATTCGGATCAAACATGGCTACTACCAGGCGTTCTCCTTCAAAACCAACGGGAAGGGCCCTATAGCGGCGCGCTGAATCCGGATCAATTAAAGAAGCAGCCACCCCGTCAATCTTATATTTTTCAAGGTGGATAAAATCAACCCCGGCCTGAGCAGCAATGGCCTTTGTAATAATTTCTTCCGAGGCAAAACCCAGTTCGATCAACACCTGGCCCAGCAGCTTTTTGTCACCATTATTCCTGGCTCTTTCGTGTTCATCAAGAGCCTGTTTCAGCTGTTCTCTGGTAATCGTGCCATTGTCAACCAATAAATGACCGATCCTTTTTTCACTGCTCTTGGTAATCTGGGTTGAATCCATACTGGTGCACTCCTCTAAGTTGACTGCTTGCAAAATTGCCGTTAGTTGGTGTTGGCACGGTAAAAGGCATTGGCCGTAATAATAGTCCGGATATTCCCCTGTGGGCTGCCGGCCAGGGCAATCCTAACCTGGTCTACCCGAAAAGCCCTGCCACTCCACTGCAAGTGATCGAGCAGATCAATCAGACTGCGGTAGCTGCCTTCCACGGTTATAACCAAGGGCATGGTAACATAGCCGCTTTCAGCGTTGGGAATTCTATTTTCAAACCTGATCTCATGAATCCGCAGATCGTACTCCTCGGCAGTGATGTTGATCAGGCGTAATATTTCTGCTTCCTCAGGCTGCTCCGGAATCAATCGTTTAAGCCTTGCCGCCTCTTCCCGGTAAAATGGGGCATTGGCCTGGTATTCAAGACGCTGAGCAAGTAAAGCTTCCGCCTGGGCCAAGGCCAGTTTCTCATCTTCAACAGCCACTTTCAGACTGTTTAAGTTGGCAGCCTGCAAATAGATCATCGCCAGGCCAACCAGAATAGCCAGGACAGAAAGTATAATGATGATTGAAGCTTTACGTGCTTCAGCCGCTGGAGTTGCCATTTACTGGGCACCCCCCTCTTCTTCTGCCTGCTCAGCCTCTTGCTCTGCTGCATCGAGCTGCTCAATCTCTTCACTTTGTTCATTGAAAAAACCGGGTCCGGAGAGTAGGGCTGCATCAATCTGAAACTGGATAGCCTCTTTGCCCTGGTAATTTGTTTCTGTCGATACCCGACAATTAACCTCTTCCAGCTGGTCTAATGTTTTCATGCTTTCCAACAAATCAGCCAGACTGTCGTGATCGTAGGACCAACCACGAATGGTCAGGGTACCGGCCTGATCGCTATAGACTGCTGTTAAATCTGAAAACCAGGCGGTTACCGGCATCACCTGACTAATCCCCCTAAAGAATGCGCTCCATCGCGGTACGGTTCCCATGGCACTGCTGACCAGTTGCTGAGCAGTGTTAATTTCTCGGTCCAGTCCAGCAAATTCCTCAAGCGCCGCTGCCTGCTGTTCCACTGCTTCACGTTCTTGCTGCAGCGATTTAAAATTGTTCCGGACCAATAAAGTATTTACAAAGAAAAAAACATTAATGACTACAATCATAATCAGGAAAAGAAGGATCAGCATCTGGATCTTTTTCCGGTTCTCCTTTTCCTGCCTTCGGCGCTTGATTTCAGGAGGCAGTAAACTAACCCGATTGATCATGATCCCTCAAGCCCCCTTAAAGCCAAGCCGGTACTGGTCGCATAGTCGAGAACATCGGTATTGGACTTGGCCAGCTTGCGGGCTACTGCCGGGTAGGCTTTCAGCGGGTTAAAAACCCGTACCGGCAGTTCGAGATACTGGTCTAAAAGCTCGGCAACGCCCGGGAAACGGGCCCCCCTGCCGCTTAGTAAAATTCCTTCCACCCTGGCAGCACCCGGCAGATCATGATAATATGTTAAGGATGAACGAATTTCAACCGCTAAGCTGTTAATCCAACTGTTAATAATTGCCCGTGAATCTTCAGGGTTAACTGCGCAGGCTTTAAAAATATGATCAATTTTACAGCCCAGGCTTTCAGCCAGATCGATAATTTTAACCAAACCAAGACGGGCCAGCCGCGGCTTGCCGTGTGATGAAACCAGGATGCTGTTTAAGCCGTTAGCAACATTAACCATGGCTATGGTCATCCCCATTGCTTTTGCGGGTAGCAGTCTGATCATCGCCATACTAGAAACATCGACATCAACCGGATCGAGTTGGGCAATTTCCAAGGCCTGCAGAAAGCTGTCGAGCATATCGCGTCTAGCGGCAACCAATAAAATCTCGAGTTGATTTTCCGCCTCATCCCCCTGTCCTGCGACTTCTCCGAGAACCAGGTAATCAAGAACCACACTTTCCAAGGGGATTGGCAGATATTCCTGGGCCTGAAAATGGATAATACTGCGCAATTTGTTCGGCGGCACTTTCGGAATAGTTATATGGCGAACCAGAACCCCCTGGTTTGAAACCCCGAGCAGGATACTGCGTTCCCTGAAACCAGCGCGGTGCCAGTACTCTTTTAAGGCCTGCCCAACCTGGTCTGGATGCATAACCATCCCTTCCTTGACCGCACCTGCAGGTAAAGGGATGCTGCCCAAGTGCACCAAACCCGGAGAACTTGGTTTACCGGAAAGTTCCACTGCCCGGGCAATTCCGGTATCAAGTTCAAGTCCGACAACTCTTTTTCCACTTACAGGCGACATCCGGTCAGCGCTCCTTTATATCTGGGTAATAACCGTAAAGATTGGCAGGTAGAGGGCAATTAACATGCCACCAACCATTATCCCGATGACAATCAGCATTAAAGGCTCGATCAAGGCCGTTAAACCTTTAGTCATCGTGGCCACTTCTTCTTCAAAAAATTCAGCGACCTTATCCATCATATCCGGAATATTTCCGGTTTCTTCACCAACCGATATCATGTGAGTGACCATCGGCGGAAAAACCCCGCTTTCTTCCAGAGGTTGATGCACACTGCTGCCTTCCTGAATCTTTTCCCCTGCCACGCGTGTAGCATCCATGACCAGGGAATTGCCGGTAGCCATCCCTGAAGCATCGAGGGCCTGAACCACCGGAATACCGGTAGCCATCATCGTTGAAAAGGTACGGGCAAAGCTGGCAATGACTGTTTTCTGAATCAGGGTGCCAAAGATCGGCAGCCGGTATTTTAGACGATCAAGCTTGCGTTTACCTTCACTACTCTTGGCATAAGCCCGAAATAAAAGAGCCAGGATGACAAAAAAAGGAATGATAATAAACCAGTAAGCTTTCAAACCATCTGAAGCGGCAATAATAATTCTTGTCGGCAGCGGCAAAACTGTGCCCTCAGGGAAAAACCCGACAAAGATCGGCACCAGGAAAAAAAGCATCGCGAATAGAATAACAATGGCAAAAGCAAAAACTGCCAGCGGGTAAAATGAGGCTGAGCGGATACTGTCACGCAGCTCTTTATCCTTTTGCAGCTGATGCGAAAGACGGTTCAGGGTTGCCTCGAGGGTTCCACCCACTTCACCGGCGCTGACCATATTGATATACAACTCTGAAAATATTTGCGGGTGAGTTTTTAGAGCCTCGCTAAAACTAATCCCGCTTTCCACATCCCGGGCAATCTCTGTCAAGGCCTTGGCCATGCTGCGGTTGATCACCTGGCGGCTTAATGTAAAAAGGGCCCTGGTCAGGGGAATCCCTGAATTGAGCATCGCAGCCAGTTGGCGGCTGAACAAGCTTAAGTCGCCCAGTTTAACTTTCCGGCTGATTTTCAGGCTGCTAAAAGACGACTCTTTAACCTCTTTAACATCCATGATCATCAGACCCATGCTGCGCAGCCTTTCGATCACTGCCGCTTCGTTATCGGCATCAAGCTTACCGGTTACGGTTTCACCGGTTTTTTTTAGCGCCTCATATTGATACGCTCCCATGCAGATTCATCCCCCTGAAGATAACTGCTTATTGTCCCGGTATATAGGTCTGTCTCTGTAAAAGTCTTTCCAGCTCTGTTTTATCGATACATTTTTCAAGGGCTTCGATGCGTGAGATCTTTCCGGCAACGCACAGGTCGGCCAGAGTCTGGTCCATAGTTTTCATTCCGATGGCATGACTTGCTTGCATGACGGAATATAGCTGGTGTTCCTTGCCCTCACGGATTAAGGTTTTTACCGCGGTATTGGTTTTTAAGAACTCCATGGCCAAGACCCGCCCATCACCCTTGACATTGGGAATCAACTGCTGCGATAATACCGCCTGCAGTGAACCGGTTAGCTGCTGTCTGATTTGATCGCGCTGGTGTTCGGCAAAAACATCAACCACCCGGTTGATGGTCAGTGGCGCTGTCTGGGTATGCAGGGTGGAGAAAACCAGGTGTCCCGTTTCTGCTGCAGTCAGGGCAATTCCGATGCTTTCAAGATCGCGCATCTCCCCGATTAAAATGACATCAGGGTCGTGCCTTAACACATGACGCAGGGCATTGGCAAAAGAACGGGTATCGATGCCAACTTCCCGCTGTTTAATTGATGATTGTTTATGCTTATGCAGAAATTCGATCGGATCTTCTACGGTGACAATATTTAAACTGCGTTCGCGATTAATAATATCGATCATGGCAGCCAGCGTTGTCGATTTACCGCTTCCGGTCGGACCGGTGACCAAAACTAAACCACGGGGCAGGAAACAGAGTTCACGCACCCCGGGCAGCACGCCCAATTCTTCTAAATCGGGCACTGCAAAAGGGACAATCCTTAGCGCCATCGCCGGGGTACCGCGCTGAAACATAACATTACCCCTGAAGCGGGCTACCTTGGGGATTGAATAGGAGAAATCTAGTTCCAGATCTTTCCTGAGCATTTCCACCTGGTGTGGTTTAATCACCTGCAGCAGCAATTCCTTCACACTGTCGGGGGTTAACACCGGATAATCCAGCTTCACCATATCGCGGTTGATCCTGAACATGGGCCGGTCCATCGGCACGATGTGAACATCAGAAGCTTTTTTTTCAACCGCCATGGTCAGGATCTGATCCATGGTAACGGGATAGTTTCGCTCTTTTTCCATGGTTATGATCTCCGGTTCTGATTATTACCCGCTACTGGTCGCTTTCGGGTTCTGTACTAATGAAGACCGCCTCCAGAAAACGATCCCGGTACACGGTAAAGGAGTAGGTCTGGCTGGTTGACACTTCCGCCCCCGCTTCAATCCAGCGCACAAAAGTATACCCTTCGGCCGTGGTAACGCTGATAGTCGCTAAAGTGCCTTCTACATATGGTTTGGCCCCACTGATTGTTCCGGCTTCTTCCGGCACTGCCTCAGCGCTAATCGTATAGTACTGCGGCGGGGTGTTGTAGGCCGACTGATTGTAAGTGGCGCCCCCGGCCGGAGCGGTTAGAGGCTCAGAGGTTTCTTCTTCCTCTTCTTCAGTGTAGAGAGCAGAAAACGGTGAATCTGGTGTATTGGTTATCGCTTCAATCATCTGGTTGATAATCTCAATATTATCGGGGGTTCCTTCGGCAATCAGGTAATGGATCGGTAATTCAGCATTGCCATAATTTGGCGATACTTTAAAGCGGACTTCGTTGTAAGAAAATATGGGGTCATCCCACTGCATCGATATTGAAGGAACCGGCAAAGGATGATCCCAGGTTCCCCAGTAAGTGGTATCCCCGGCCCGAATGCCATCAAGCAGAACACTGAGCAGATCAATCAGATTGCCCAATTCAGCGGCCGCGTCGCTGCCCCGGGCCGTGGCCACCGGCATCCGGATCAGCCTGCTACCACCAACAGCAAAAGAGGCATTTTCTTTAATATCAAGGCGTTCAATGAAACCGATCGCATCGGCAATCACCTTCGGCGTGCCCCGGACCCAGATCTTTTTCTGATTTGATTCAACCACCAGCAAACTCTCGGCCGGTATTTCCAGGTCAATCAGGTAAGCATACATGTCATCAGCCGAGACATAGGACAGGGCCTGAGGCGAAAGGTACTGACTCTCGTCAGGCAGGGAAGCGTTCTCGGGGAGATCGAGGTTCATAATCAGCTCTCCGGCCCGGGCAATCGCTCCGGGGGTCCCCTGGATCCAAATTGTTTTCTGGTTGCTGTCCACCGTGATGCTGGTTACCTGCACACCCAATTCCCCTAAGTGGCCGGCCATATCTTCAGCCGAGACATAACTTAAGTTGAAACGGGCCAAAGTCGGCTCACCCTCGATGAGGGACTGGTTTTCCAAAATGTCAAGCGCCTTGATTAATTCGTTCGCTTTATTTATCGCCCGTGAAGTCCCCTGGACCCAAATTGTTTTCTGGTTGGAATCAACCACCAGGATGCTTTGCACCGGAACATCAAGCTCGATCAGGTATGCTTTCATCGCGTTAGCGCTGACATAGGCCAGATCAATCCTGATGAAAAATTCCTCGCCTTCGGTAATCGAGGCATTCTCCCTGATATCGAGGGCGTTGATCATCTCCCTGGCCTTATTGATCGCAATCGGTGTTCCCTGAAGCCAGATTGCCTGGGGATTAGCTTCGATGGTTAGAATGCTGTCAACGGGAATGTTCAGACTGGACAGATAACCGGCCATTGCTTCGGCCTGCACGTAAACCAGGCTGATGCGGACAAAATAGGCGTCGCCTTCGGCCAGCGATTCATTTTCCTTGATATCAAGGGCTCTGATCATCTCCCTCGCTTCACTTAAGGCATAGGGTATCCCATGCAACCAGATTGTATTTTGGTTCGATTCTACGGTCAGGCTTTTAACCGGCACTCCCAGTTCACCGAGATATCTTTTCATCACATCGGCTGGAACAAATTCCAGTTCAAATTTCGCCAGATAAGGGTCACCGGCGGTTATTGATTGGTTTTCTTCAATATCTAAAGCTTTGATCAAATCCCTGGCTTCATTCAGCGCCGGGGTAACGCCCTGCATCCAAATTGCCTTCTGGTTGCCATCAACGGTGAGGATCAAGACCGGGACCCCAATTTCTTCCAGGTAACGCTTCATCTCGGCGGCTACAACATAACTGAGATTGTATTTGATAAAGAACGATTCACCCTCGGTAATCGACTCATTTTCTTTTATATCCAATGCATTAATCAGCTCACGCGCTTCACCAATAGCCATCGGAGTTCCCTTGGCCCATAAGGCATACTTGTTTGAATCGACCGTGATGCTGTTCAGCGGAACGCCCAGGCTGGTCAGGTACCCCTGCATTGCATCAGCGGTGACATACTTCAGGTTAAAGCGGGTTAGGATCAGGCGGTTGGCAAAATCACTCTGCAACCGGGAACTCTGACCGACTATATAGTTGCTGCCAACCTGAATGTAATCAAGACTATGCTTCTGTAAGATAACCTGCAGGGTATCAAGTGGGGTTAGGTTTTCGGTTTTTACTGTCAGCTTGATCGGTTCTTCTAAATAGATAATATTAACATCAAGCTTGTAGGCCAGCGTAGTCAGCACATCAAGCAGATCAGCATCAACAACGTTAAGCGATATAGTAGCCGTACTGCGGTATGATGGACGGGGACTGCTGATCGTATCAGAAACATCGGCCCACATCTCGCCGGCACTCAGAACCTGTTGCTGTTCCGAGTCCAAGGCTAAAACCAGTGGCTCTTCGGCCTTACTACCGGCAGAATCAAGGCTAAACTCCCCATCACTAGCAACAGCTTGCCGATCAGTCTTGGTGCAATTAATAGTCACCGTGCCAACCAATAAAAAAACAAGCAGGCCAACCAACAGGCGGTGGTTAAGAGCTTTTAAAGCAGACTTGCTACGCCGTCTTCTCATTTAAGCTCCCTCCTCGGAATCATCATCTTCTTCCGGAATCAGATCCAGAGTGCGGGTAACCGGAGGTTGGTCGAAATAAAGGAATATTTCCTGGTCGGCCGCTCTTAATACAACCATATCGGCTGTAATCAGCCGCACAGCCCAGAAATCTTCCACGTAATCGCCTTCAAATACAATATATGAGGATCCCCCTGCTTCAATAATAGCCGTGGAACCACCGCGACCGCCGGTAACCACGCCGGTAAGCTTCATCGGTCCGGCAAACGGATCGGTCGTTGGCCGAAAAAGCGCCCAGGAGGATTCGCCTTCAAAATCTTCGTTGCGTACCTGCTGTGGTAAAACAATCGCCTCTTCTGCCGTCTCCTGATCGTCAACCCGGGCTGAACCATCCGGGCCGCTGCTGCCAAGATCGGAAGCCATCCGGTTACCGACCAGAACCAAACTTAACAGCCCACCGGCAACGACGAGGAATAGTAAAACGCCGGCAATAATCAAGAAGCTTTTAGTTTTAAAGAATTCCGGAATTTCAAGGTTAATTTTTTTATCCGGTTTTTCATTCTGCACTAGCTGACACCTCGCCATGAAGAAAAAGAATTGCTAAACCCTGATTCTGACTAGATAATAAGAAAATGCCTGATACGGCAACCTGGCTATCATACCCTTATCCGGGCTTCAGACCCATGGTTTTGCGTCACAACCTTTCGGCAGCTTTGCACTTTATCGTCAGGCTACAATCAAATGCTATTAAATATAGATTATACCATATTTTGTAGCATTAGCAAGTAATAATTCTAATATATGTGAATATTACTACTTATTGTTATCCGCTTAGAGCACCTCATAACTGAAAAATTACGCATTTTAGGGTTTTTCGGCATCAAACTGTTATTTCCTGCTAATCCCGACATTTATTTCTGCTATTGTTCTATTTTGTGTCTTTCCCTGACACAAACCGCTCGAACAGCCGCATCATCTTGGTCCAATAAAACTCTTTCTGTGAAATCGGTTCCACGTGGATCGTATAAAGACCAAGCCGGTTTCCGCCTAAGACATCAGTAAATAGTTGGTCGCCAACCACCGCTACTTCCGCGGTGGAAAGATTCATGATTTCCAAGGCCTTTCGAAAGGCGCGTCTCCTAGGCTTTATCGCATACCAGATTGCCGGTAGGTCAAGATCGCGGGCCAGCTTTCCACCGTGATCTCTGCTGTTGTTGGAAACTATCACCAGTTTAAAACCTCTTTCCTTCAACCCGGCAAACCAGGCCGCCAGACGTGGGTAGACCGTGCGATCACTCCAGGGAACCAGGGTGTTGTCCATATCGGTGATAATACCGCGAATACCCTGTTTTTCCAGCTGATCGACATCGATTTCAAAAATATTCTTCAGGCTTAAATCGGGTACCAGCAAACCGGCCAAGATAGATCCTCCTCTAAACAGCTTAAACTAGAAAGGTTTGTTAATCCATACAATAACATATCAGCAGCCTTTTTCACAGTAGAGCGTGTGGCTATCTCCCGTTTTGGCCCGAGCTGTTTTAAAAATAGTCTTAATCGGGTATGATAAGTTAATCATTATTAGAAATTGTTAATCGATTAAAGGAGGTCTATTAATGTACAAGATTGCTGTACTTCCCGGTGACGGCACCGGACTGGAGCAGGTTACCGAAGGGCTGAAAGTACTGCGCGCTGCCGAAAGCAAGTTTGGCTTCAAGCTGGAAACGATCAATTACGACCTGGGCGGCGAGCGCTACCTGCGTACCGGAGAAATCTTGCCGACCAGTGTGCTTGATGAGCTTAAAACCTTCGATGCCATTTTTTTAGGCGCTATTGGCCATCCCGACGTTAAACCGGGAATCTTAGAAAAAGGACTGCTGTTGAAACTGCGGTTTGAACTTGATCTTTATGTCAACCTGCGACCGGTAAAACTCTATCCTGGTGTCAGGACCCCAATCAAAGACAAGGGGCCTGAGGAAATAGATTTTGTTGTCGTGAGGGAAAACACCGAAGGACTTTATGCCGGGGTCGGAGGATTCCTGCGCAAGGGAACTCCTCATGAGGTGGCAGTGCAGGAATCGGTCAATACCAGGATGGGAGTTGAGCGCTGTCTGCGCTACGCTTTTGCCTATTGCCGCGATAAGCGGAAGCGCCACAAGCTTACCCTTTGCGGTAAAACCAACGTTCTCACCTACGCTTTCGATCTGTGGGAAAGAACCTTTAATGAACTGGGGCCGGAATATCCCGGCATCGAAAGGGATTATGCCCACGTTGATGCAATCTGCATGTGGATGATTAAGAACCCTGAGTGGTTTGATGTGATCGTAACCGACAATTTGTTTGGCGATATCATTACCGATTTAGGAGCGATGATTCAGGGTGGTATGGGCATTGCGGCCGGAGGCAACATCCATCCCGGCCAGGTATCAATGTTTGAACCAATTGGTGGTTCCGCACCCAAATATACCGGGCTCGGGGTGATCAACCCCCTGGCTTCAATTAGTGCCGGGGCCATGATGCTGGATCATCTTGGGGAAACCGAGGCTGCAGCCAATATCGAACAGGCAGTAGTAAAAGTATGCAGCGGTGAAAAGCTGAAATCGCTTAATGCCGGGCAAATGGGTTACAGCACGGCAGAAGTGGGCGATCTGGTTGTCAATGAACTTTAACCACGGTAATTGAAAATCAGACCAGCTCCCCGGTAGCCACTAAATAGACCCGTCCTCCGACCGCTACGGAAATCTGGCCGTCCTTGTTCTCTGCTGCTTTCAGCATCAAGAGCGAAGGGCGGCCTATTTCATAGCCCTGCTCGACCCGCAGATCAATCTGCGACGTGCCGAAATAACGGTTTTTAACCAGGTATGCGGCCAGACAGCCGTTGGCACTACCGGTAGCCGGATCTTCCGCAATACCATGATAATCATCAAACATGCGGGCATTAAGCTGATTCTCCGGTTGGTAGCTTTCAGGACAAAAGACAAACACTGATTTGGCTTCGGCCTGATCCACCAGCTTCAGGTAACCTACCCGGTCAACCCGACAGGCCTTTACGGCATCTAAGGTTTTTAGCGGGACAATGATAAAAGGCAGGCCTGTAGACACCTCTTGGATTGGAAAACGACTGTCAATAAGCGATTCTTCAAGGTTCAAGGCCGCGGCAACGTCTTTTGTTTCAAATTTAGCCCCGAAAAGCGGGGTTACCTGCTCCATCCAGAGGATATCCGGCCGGTGATCAAGGTAATTAAAACTGACTGGTATCTGTCCCACTCCCAGGTTAAGCTTAACCTCTTTAACCTGCTGCATGATGATAAACTGTTGCAGCACATAGGCGGTGCCGAGAGTCGGATGCCCGGCGAAAGGCAGTTCTTCGTCCAGTGAGAATATGCGCACATCATATCCCCCATTACGAGGCTGATCAGCTATGATAAAAGTGGTCTCGGAATAATTCATCTCCCGGGTAATATTCAGCATCTCGGTTGTAGTTAACGCAGCGGCATGGCGCACTACAGCCAACTGGTTGCCGGCATATTTATTCTCGGCAAAGACATCTACCAGGTAGAGCGGATAATTCATCTTTTGACCCCTCCCGTTTTCAATTAGGCTCCGACAGAACGGAGCGGAAACTCTTCGATCGTTAACCATCTACCGTTTATCTTAACTTTATTTATTTTACAATACAACTACACAAGAAAAATATGGAGTTACCCGGATGGTTAACTGTAATCTTTACTTTACAGCTGTCCTCTACTTGTCCTCTATAGTCGACAACAGAGCCTACACCATTATTTCGAATAAAGCTCTTAATCCGTTAAAAATATCTTCCGATTAAGGCAAAACTAAAAAACAATCAACAGTTTGTGAACCTGGCATAATCATTGCACTGATTATTATCATAGCCGAAAAAATAATTGGAAAGGAGGGTTGAAGATGAACTTTGCCCTCACTGATAATCAGCAGATGATTCGTCAGACAGTCAGCGCCTTTGCCCGGAAAGAACTGGATCCAATCGCTGCCGAATTAGACCGCGAAGGGCGTTTTCCTCACGAAATTATTAAGAAGATGGCTGACCTGGATCTTTTTGCCTTACCCTTCAGCGAAGAATATGGCGGAACCGGTGATGGTTGCCTGGCCTATGTCCTGGCAGTAGAAGAAATCTCTAAGGCCTGTGCTTCAACCGGCATTACCTATGCCGCCCACTGTTCAATCGGGACCGGACCGGTTTACCTTTTCGGCACCGAAGAACAAAAAAAGAAGTGGGTAATGCCCTGTGCCAAAGGCGAGATGCTGGCCGCTTTTGGCCTGACCGAACCTGATGCCGGTTCCGATGCCGGCGGCACGAAAACTACAGCAGTGTTAGATGGTAACGAGTGGGTTTTAAACGGTACCAAATGCTTTATTACCAATGCAACACATGCCGGTATAACTGTTGTCACAGCGGTTACTGAACCGGGTCGGGGTACCAGGGGAATCAGTTCTTTCGTTGTACCTGGCGGCACACCGGGTTTTTCAGTATCAGCACCTTATGAAAAGCTGGGTCTGAAAGCATCAGATACAGCCGAAATTGTGATGGATAATGTGCGCATCCCGGCCGATCACCTGCTTGGGAACAGGGGCGAGGGTTTTAAACAATTTCTACAGGTTTTGGACGGTGGCCGAATCAGTATCGGTGCCCTGGCAGTTGGTATTGCCCAGGCTTCATTGGAAGCGGCGTTAGCCTATGCCAAGGAGCGGAGACAGTTTGGCCAACCAATATCAAAATTTCAAGCTATCCAGTTTAAGCTGGCCGATATGACTACCCGCATCGAGCTGGCGCGGCTCGCCGTTCACCGGGCTGCCTGGTTAAAAGACCAGGGTCTGCCATTTACCCGCGAATCGGCGATCGCCAAGCTTTTTGCCGCCGAGACAGCCGTTACTTGCGCCCTGGAAGCGATCCAGATCTTTGGCGGTTACGGCTATACCAGGGAGTATCCGGTTGAAAGATATTTGCGCGATGCCAAGCTGATGGAAATTGGCGAAGGTACTTCTGAAATTCAACGGCTGGTCATCGCCCGCCAGCTGGGCTGTTAACATCAATAACAAGGAGGTTTTGATCAACAATGAGTAGACGTGTTGCCATTGTCGGCCTTGGTTATGCCGGCTTCAGGACTACTTCGGCCGATGTTTCATACCGGGAAATGATCTTTGAAGCGGCAACCAAGTGCTATGAAGATGCAGGGGGCATTCACCCCCAGGAAATTGATTCTTTTGTCGCTTCAGCCGAAGATTTCATGGAGGGGATCAGCATCGCTGACGAGTATGTCCCCGACCAGCTCGGAGCGGTGCTTAAACCGGTACAGAGCATCGCCGGGGATGGCCTGCAGGGCTTAGCCTCGGCTGTGATGCAGATTAAAACCGGTAAACTCGACCTGGTTGCCGCATCGGCCTTTTCCAAGGTATCAAACTTGTCCCATTACGAACATGTTGCCGCTTATGCCGGTGATCCGGCCTACATCAGGCCCCTGCAGGAAAACCCCAACTTTATTGCCGGTTTGGAAATGAACCGCTATCTTTTTGAGACCGACACCAGTCGCACCCAGTGTGCCGCCGTGGTGGTTAAAAATAAATCTAATGCCTTGCAAAATCCGCGGGCTGCCTATGGCGCAAAAATTGACCTTGACGATATTATCAAAGCTCCTGGTTTGAGCAGCCCCTTAGGCCTTTATGATCAAAGCGGCAACTTAGATGGAGCAATCGTGCTGCTGCTGGCACCGGAAGAACGAGTTGCCGAGTTCACCGCCAAACCGGTATGGGTGAAGGGTATTGGCTGGGCAACTGACACGCCCAACCTTGATTCACGGCTGGCAGGATTCGGCTCAGCAGTTTACGCCCGGATCGCCGGCCAGATGGCCTATAAAATGGCCGGCATTACGGCTCCCTACAAGGAAATCGATTTTGCCGAAATTGACGATACTTACTCCTACAAGGAGCTGCAGCACCTGGAAGCGCTAAACCTCTGCGGTCCAGGAGAAGCCGGCAAATTGCTTGAAATGGGCTGCTTTGACTCAACCGGCGATTTTCCGGTTAATCTTTCCGGCGGAAGTTTGGGCGTTGGATACCTGCACGAAGCAAACGGTCTGCACCGGGTCCTGGAAACCGTTCTGCAACTGCGCGACGAAGCCGGTAGGAACCAGCTGCCCAATGCAGATACCGGCCTGGCCTTTGCCTGGCGCGGGGTGCCAACTGCTACCGGAGCTGCCGTAATTCTTGGCCGCAGGCCTTAACCTATTTCAAACGGAGGGTTTAATAATGAGAAAAGTTGCAATTGTAGGCGCCGGCCTGACCAGGTTTGTCCGCAGAGCCCTGGAAACCCCCAAGGAACTCTCGTATGAAGCGGCAAAAACAGCCCTGGATAGCTGCGGCCTTAGACTTGAAGATATCGACTGTGTTGCACACGGAACTGCACCGGATGCCTTCGACGGCATCCACCAGAACGGCGAATACATGGTTGACGGCTGTGGTGGCTGGAATAAACCGACCATGCGGGTTTATGTCGGCGGAGCGACCGGAGTACACGCCGTTGTTCACGGCTGGCACCATGTCGCTTCCGGGCTTTTTGACCTCTGCCTGGTGGTCTGCGAAGAAAAGATGTCCAGCGCCATGCCCCATGCCCAGGGCTTTTTTCTGACCATTTTCGACGCCATTACCGAAAGAGCCCTGCAACCTAACCTGTTGTGGATCTTTGCCCTGGAAATGAACCGCTATATGCAGCGCTACGGTTACACCAAGGAAGATATGGCCCTGGCTGCGGTCAACAATAAGAATAACGGTCAACTACACCCATCATCCCAGTTTAAAACCGAGGTAACTGTAGAAGATATCCTCAACTCGGAGACCATGGCCTATCCGGTCAGCCGGCTGGACGTCAGTCCGGTATCGGATGGGGCCGCTGCCGTGGTGCTGGCCGCAGAACCGGTGGCACGGCGTATAACCGACAAACCGGTCTGGATTGAGGGCGTAGGCTGGACCTTGGACACGGCCTACTGGGCAACGCGTGATCTTTACTACCCGCGTTACCTCGACCGGGCAGCCCGGATGGCATATGAGATGGCCGGAATCAGGGAACCCGCCAAGCAGATCAATATTGCTGAACCGTATGATCCCTTTGACTATAAGGCCTTGCATCATATGGAAGGCCTGCAGCTTGCGCCACGCGGTAAAACAGTTGAACTACTGCGCGACGGGCACTTTGCGCGCGATGGAAATCTGCCGATGTGTCCTTCCGGCGGGCTGCTCGGAGTCGGCAACCCGATTGCCGCCGCCGGCACGATGAAAGTTTGCGAACTGTTCTGGCAACTGCGCGGTGAAGCCGATCAGCGTCAAGTTCCCGGCAACCCAAAACTTGGCGTAGCCCAGGCCTGGGGCGATCTGATGCAGGTCAGTTCAGTGGTTGTTGCCGGCATCTAAAAAAAGATGAAGGCATTTACGAAATTACCTGGCAAGGGAGGCATCATACTGATGGAACAAAAAGTAAAAGTGTCTGGAGGCACAGCGCTAACCGAGGAAATGATCCAGTCAGGGAAAGTATTTCTGACCGCAGATTCGCTCGACTGTGCTTATGCCTGGGATACCGGCGTAGCGATTAGCCGTTACCTGGCAGAACTAAAAAAAGGGAAGATAATCGGCAAAGAATGTCGAGCATGCAAGCGGGTTATGATCCCGCCGCGCATGTTCTGTGAATTATGCTTTCGCCCGAGCGGAGACTGGGTCTACCTGCAGGATAGCGGGGTGGTCAATACCTACTCAATCTGCTATGTAAATTGGGACGCCAGCCGCATTAAAGAAGGAGAGAAACCTTACCTGCCGGCGGTAATCGAAATCGATGGCGCAGCAGAAGGCATGGGTATTATGCACCTGCTGGGCGAAGTAGAGCCGGAACAGATAAAAATCGGCATGAGGGTTAAAGCAGTCTGGAAGCCGGACAGCGAGCGGACAGGCTCAATCACCGATATCAAATATTTTAAGCCGCTATCAAAGGAGGGTTAGCAATGGCTATCCTGGAACGGATTAACCGTAATATCGACAATCACTACTGGAATCCCGGAACCGGCCACTTCCCGGTTAAAAACCGCTATACAGCAGGAGTTGCAGGACAGCGTTTCTTCGAGGAGCTGAAAAACAAGGGGACCTTTTACGGAACCGAATGCTCCGCCTGCCAGTTAACTTTTGTGCCGGCCCGTCTGTACTGTGAACGCTGTTTTGCCCGCCTGGATAAATGGGTAGATGTTGGAACCGAGGGAAATGTCTTTTCATATACCATCAGCTACCAAGATAAAAGCGGTGAACCACTTGCCGAGCCGGTTATCCTGGTGGCAGTGCAGATTGCTGACGGACTGATCATCCACCGCCTGGAAGAGTGCCGGCAGGAAGAAGTCTGGATCGGCATGCCGGTGAAAGCAGAGCTGAAAGCGCCGGCAGAGCGGCAGGGTGGGCTTACAGATCTAAAATATTTCAAGCCGCTTTAAAAACATTAACCAGCTTCAGATAAAACTAAACTTAAAGGCCCTCGACACTAACCTGAGGGCCTCTTCTTACTTTTTCTCCGTGAATCTATGAGCTATTGATCATCATAATCATCGTCTTCCAGCGGTTCGTAAACGCGACGCCGCCCCTGCCCGGACCGTTTTTCTTCCCGGTTACCAGCCAAATGCTTAACAATTTTAATCAGCTGGTAAAGGATAATGATCACACCGGGAACAAAGATCAGCATAATTAAACCCTGGCTGGTCTGGACATAATCGATCATCTTGCCATAATACGGAATGGAAAAAATAACCTTGCCGACCAGTTCTGAGGCGCCTACCGGAAAAGTCTGAACGGCATCTGGACCATCGCTTCTAGTTATCAACTGTAATGCTTCATCGCGCTTAATTTCCACCACCCGCATCGTTGCAGTGGACTCTGAACCAGGGGTAGTCCGGTAGGTAATAATATCTCCAACTTCAACTGAATTTGGATCAATGTCGCGAACTAGCGCCAGGCTGCCCGGGTTGACATCGGCATTCGGCTCACTGTCCCGCATCACGAAAAACTGAAAGCCGGCCAGGCCAGGAGGCGAATCTGTAATCCGGCTGTGAATGAGAAAAAAGGATAGTGAAGCCATCATCAGTAACAGAAGAACAAATATCAGGTTGACAATTACCGAAAGAAAACGAGACCCACCGGAAGAGCCTCTTCGACGCGGTTCATAAACTTCTTCATCGTCATCGATATCTTCTTCACCGTCGGCCATAAAGCGTTCCAGCATATCTTCGTTGTAACTAATTTCTTCTTCTGCACCATGTTCTTTCAAGTAATCATCGGCTGAATCACCGGGCATGAAATCCTTAATACTGAGACTGATATCTCTTTCAGCCTGGTTAGGCATTTCCGGAAGCTCCTGCAAATCATCGTCTACTGGAAAAGGCGGGATCCCTCCCGTCACCGGTCTGTCGATCTTTTCAGGTTTTTCCTGTTCTGTTAACTCTTTTTTTTCATCGTATTCCTCTAAAAATAGATCATCAAAATATTTTTCTCCCAAATCTTTGTTGTCTGGTTCTTCCACATTCAATTGCTGATTTTCGTCTGAAAAACTAAGCAAATCATCAGCAGCGCTGTAAGCATCCTCGGCAGCTTCTGTTTCATCGATCAGATCATTTTGCTTAGCTTGATGATAGAGCAGATCATCAATTGCAAAATCCGGCTCCGGTGAGCTTTCCTTTTTATAATCATTTTCAACTTTGCTGAAATAGTCATCTTCCGGAAGCGGTTTGAATACTTCTTCCCGGTCTACTTTCCTTGCAGCCTGATCCTCAGGCGGTGATTGATCGTCCGCTAAGCTTTTTTCGAGATCGCTTTCAGCTTCGAATTGATCATTTTCAGTAAAAATCTTAAATGCTTCAAATTCGGTTGCTTTGCGTTCAGCCGGTTGATCAGGGGTGGCATAAAACTCTGTATCCCTCAGCGGTTCCTGCAGAGCCGACCGCTTCCGTTTCGTAGTGATCAGAATACGCGCAGCAAACTCTTCTTCGGCAACCGGTTTAACCATGTAATCATCAACCAGGCCAAGCTCAATGGCTTTATAGAGTTTCTCATAATAACCGGGCTCAATTAAACCCAAAATATAGGTATCGGTGCAGGATTCCCTCAGCTCTTCAATTAAAGCAATATTATCATCTGGGACCAGGTCAAAATCGATAATAATCAGCTTGGGATCCAGCTTCGCGGCAATTTTGATTAACGTTTCCGGTGAAAAACAGTTAACAATGTCAGCGTCGGGTAAAATTTGTTCGATCATCTTCTGCAGTTGCTCGGAAGAAATGTAATTATAATCAACCAAAAAAAGATACATCTGGTAACCTCCTCAAGAGAGACCGGTTTTTTCCATTATAACAGAAACTATTCGTAAAATTCCACCCGGCAAGAACTGATTCCGGCTAGAAAAAATCCCCCGTCAAGAGGGACTTAATCCATTTAAACTGCCGTCTCGCTTAAAACCCAAAATCTTCTGCGGTTGCATCATTCTTCGCCGACCCCTGGCTGCCAGGATTTTGCAGCTGCTGAACCCTGCTTTCAACCATATACTTAAAAAGCCGGCGCAGCTCCAGGATAATCAATAATAACCCGGGAATAAAAATCAGCAAAATCAAACCCTGCCTGGTTTGGGCAAAACCAAACAAATAACCGATATAAGGCACTGAACCGGTTACCCGCCCGACCACATTTTCCGCCGGCACCGGGTTGGGATCGTTAACATTATTGGCATCGCCGCGGGTAACAAAACTCAAAGAATCATTTTGGTTAATACCTACCACCCGGTGGGTGGTTAAACGCGTTGCATCGCCTGAACTGCTAAAGGTAATAATATCGCCTTCTGTTATTGCAGCAGGTTCAACCGGTTTGACAAAAACAAGACTGCCCGTATCAAAGGCTGGATTCATACTGCCGCTGAGCACAACATACATCTGGTAGCCGGCAATCGCCGGGGTTCCGCCGCTTAAC
>CAZAKI010000034.1:0-5783 GCA_964485855.1 uncultured Syntrophomonadaceae bacterium
ACTAATAATCTGAAATACCCTCCAGGGTACAGCCGCAGGCGTCGCCGCAGCATTGATTTTTAATCCCCAGCTTATCCATTAGCACGGCGTAGGCACAGCCGACTCCCGGTCGCACATCAATTGCTCCCGGTGCGCAGTTGCGGGCGCAAGCTCCACATTCCATGCAGGCATCGCGATCAGTTATTGTGCTCACTTTATTATTGATGGTAAAAACCTGCTGGGGGCAAACTTCCAGGCAGAGCCCGCAGCCGTTACACTTGCTCTGATCAAGTTTAAGTGTGACGACATCTTTTAAGTATCTGTATTTCATCGGCTACTTCCTCCGTTTTCGATCAGGTTTATATAAAAAACGAAATAATCAGGGCCATGGTCCCGGCAGAAGCGGAAAAGATGATTAGCGGCAGCGCCACGCCCATCTCTTTAACCACGCCGGAAAGCGAAGTATAGGTTGTCGAACCGGTAAAGTTGAGGTTCAAAAACGATGCGATTACCGGTATAGTAAGCAGGTAAGCGCCCTTCAGTAACCACGATGCACCGCTGTAAGCTCCAGTTACCAGGATAATAGCCAGCAGCATGCCAAGCAGCCATCCCTTCCAGGCCAAGGCACGCCCCGGAATATAGGGCAACAGGGCTGGTGCCAACACTGTACCGGTCAGAGCCGCCAAGATAAAGGGGAACAAAATTTGCGCAGTCTGGGTTATTACGGCGGTGAGGTCGTATTGATTGTCTCCAATTAATAGGGTAACAGAGCTAAGCAGAAAAATTACCAGTGCCAGGCCGGTTAGCGGTTTTAGCAGGGCTATGATCTCAACCGGGGTTAATACCAGGCGATCAGCCAGGGTAAAAGTGGTGCGGCGCATACCCGGTTCAGCTTGGCAATCGTTTTTCAGGAAGGCGGGCAGGTCAGCGGCCCGCACCGGTCCATAAATTACCCGGAAACCGCTTTCTGCCTTTAACCGGTGGGCGGCTACTCCCGGTGCTCCCAACTGCGGCAGGATTAACCGGCGATGATTAACCAGTTTGGGTAAGGAGGTTTCCTTAATCATCCGTCCAATTTCAGCCGTGCCGAAGGTGCCTTTACCGGCGGCGCACCAGACGTTAATACCCTTGGTATCAATCACCAGGATCCAAAGATCCAGGCTGCCGAGCTCCTTACGCAGGCTGTCAAAACTCAATTTGTAATTAGCAGAGACGAGGACAGGAGATTCGGCTGTCGGTTTTCCAACAGCATAAAGACCAGGAGCAATAGCATAGCTCATCCGCCCCACACCCCAGCGAGCTTTCAGGGCGCCGATTTTATCTGCTACCGTTAATGCAGGGTTAACAAGTGCTATTTGGCCGCTCGCCGTTTCAACCTCCCCGACTGAGAAAAACTTTTTGCTAATGTAGTAGGGCGCTTCTTCCTTTTTTTGCGGAGTGCTGCAGCAGGGAGCAGTTTTATCCTGTACCAGGGGCAGCTCTCTTCGATCATTTGACAATTGGTTTAGCCTCCATCTAGTTAGAGATCCTTTCGGTTTCGACAACTGCCCGGGTAAGCAGGTTGATACTTTCCATCAGCTGATCATGTTTATCGGCAGGAATTCTGGCGAAAACAGTCTGGTAATAATGATCATAAGTCTGGTTAATGCGATCAAAAGTTGCCCGTCCCTTAGCACTTAGCGACAAAGCAACATAGCGGCGATCATCGGGGTTTACGTTTCGATTTACCAATCCGCCTGCTACCATTGTTTCGATTGTTCTGCTCAGGGTGCTGGGATCCAGTTCCAGGACTTCGGCCAAATCAGTCAGCGATAACTTTTCCTTTTTGCCGATTTCAAGCAAAGCATGACATTGAGCTATTGTGATGCCACAACAATCTGCATCGCTTTTAGCCTGCCAGCCGATAGAGCGCTGCAGGCGACGGATCAGATCACGAAAGTGGCGTATTTCGGTAGATTTCATGTTATCCTCCGTCGATAATAAATGATAACTGCAATAATTGTATTATACAACTATATTTGCAGTCAATACCGCTTTCCACTACTCGCCTTAACGGATGGCATTTTCACCGAGTATTTGGGTTAAGATTAGTGTAGATGAGTGGAAGCGATCACCTGCATATTGCCAAAATACTGGGCAGTATTTTGGCTACCGCAGCTCGGGCAGGTATGCGTTCCCCCCTTTTCTTTTTCAGACAGGGTTTCTTTCACTTCCATAATCTTTCCGCATTCTTTGCAGATGTATTCATAGACGGGCATTTACTTCCCCTCCCCGGGTTTTATGAATCTGCTGCGAATGATTGAGCGAATACTGGTCTGTTTAGCGGTGATCGATGTTTTTGGCTGTTGCTTCCATTAATTATTATTCTGCAATAAAAGGATTAATCCTTCCACAGTAAACTTTCTTCAAGCAAAATAAAGAGCAAGGGACAGGTTTAAATTGTTTTCCTGTCCCATCCGTTGTGTCAAAAAATAGAAGCTACTTTTTTCAGCCAATTTGATTACTGCGGTTCAAGCACTAGTTTTTCTTTCAGATTGCGCACTGTTTCAAGTTTGAAAATCATCTCTTTGTATTCACCGTCCAGCCACAATGCTGTCTGATCATTATAGTGCTTGCTTAATGGATGACCAGAGATACCGCCAGCCAGGATATCTGCCGCCTCGAGGTTATCCATGTTAACCATGTAGCGCCATGGTGCAGAGTGAGTTACTCCGTATGGATCGGTCAGTTGGTAGCTCATGGCGGCCGGGGTGTGAAATGAACCTCCTACTGGATAAGGCCCACGATTATAGATTTTTGCCAGGAATTCAACTGAACCAAGGTTATGTTTTAAAGTAAAAGTGTGTAATTTACCCCACTGCCAGTCAGCAGGGTTTGAGCCTGCTTCTTCGCTCAGGAATGCAACAGTATCTTTAAAGGCGGTGGCGATGATCTCGTCCCTAGTTTCTGTGTCTGCTGTTTCAAGATTATCAAACCAGGCTGATTCACCACTTAGAATCATCCGGTCAAAAGCGTTCGTATTGCCCCGGTTATGTAAAAACCTTTCGTAAAGCTCTTCACCCATCTGATCAAGGAAGGTGAGTTCCAACATGTAGGTGTAGAGAACATTATAGATTGCCGGTCCGGCTGCATCAACAGTTTCGACCGGATCATTCAGCCACAGCTCAAAGCTAGTTAAAGCAGCAGATTCCAGATCATCCAGATCAGCTTTTTGTAAGGCTTCTATTAATACCGGGCTGAGAGTCAGGGCCTGGGTATTAATAAAGCTGGTTTGAACCTGCTTCATGCCCTCCAGATCCATTTGTCCCAATTTTTCAAGCTCTTGCCAGATTCCCATGGCCCGGTAAGGTGGCGCCCACTGAGCGGAAATGAAGTAGGGGTATTGATCATCAACCACACGATGATTTGCAGTAACAATTATGCCTTCCGGGGGATTGTAAACCGTTGGCAGTTCATCAAAAGGAATGTAGCCAACCCACTCATAAAGATCACTTCTGCCATCAGAAGGCATCAAGCCGTCTCCGCTGCGGCGAATCGGGATTAGACCGTTGGCCCTGTAGCCAATGTTACCTTCCCGATCGGCATAGACAAAGTTTTGGGTTGGTGACATGAAGTTTTCAAGGGTTGAGGTGAAATCTTCCCAGTTTCGGGCTTTCATCAGGCCGAGGATTGCATCGAATTCCTGGGTGCCATCAAGCGCGGTCCAGCGCAGGCTGATCGGGATCTCTAAGCCGACCACCCCGCTCACGATCGGACCGAAATGGGTTTCGGCAATTTCAATCTCCAGCGGTTCTGGTTCGCCCTTAATCGAGATTTCTGCGGTGTGAATATCAAGATCTACCCATTGATCATTGTAGCGGTACTGGGTTGGATTTTCGGGATTCAACTCGAGCAGGTATAGATCCTGGACATCAGGTCCGGTATTGGTGACTCCCCAGGCGATGTCCTGATTAAAGCCAACGATAATTCCGGGGATCCCGGGAAACATGACTCCGCTGATATTTATTTCATCTTCGACGATCAAGTGAATATTGTGCCAGATCGAAGGGAGTCCCATGCCGAGATGCATATCATTGGCTAAGATCGCACCCTGTCCTGCGGTCAAATCTCCGCTGATTACCCAGTTGTTTGAGCCGATTCCCGGAACGAAGCGGGTTTTGCCATTTAGCTCGGCGATCCGCGACAGATCGATTAATTTAGATACTTCATCTTCAAGTGATAAGGGTTCCTTTAAAGTAGGGGCAATTATCGGTCCGTATTCTGGATAATCCGGAAAAAGTTCTACTGCCAAATCTACGCCAACTTCTTCAACCAGCGCAGCATGGAAGAGTTCGCTCTGCATATTGCCACCTAGATACCAGGACATGTAAACTCCTATCGCCAGGCTGTCAAGCGGAGTCCAGGGTTCAGGTTTATAACCCAGCAGGGTAAATTCAGGCGAGAGACGTTTATAGTTATCTTCAATGTAGGCATTAACTCCGGCTGTGTATGCCTCTAACAGTTTTTTGCTTTCGGGGTTGAGCAGCCGATAGTTTTTTTCGGCAGCACGTGTAAAACCGACGGTCAGGGTAAAGTAGTCTGTTTCTAAAAAATCTGCTCCTAATATTTCTGAAAGCTTGCCACTTACACCACGGCGGCTCATATCCATTTGCCAGAGGCGATCCTGGGCTTGGACGTAGCCCTGGGCAAAACAGAGATCTTCCATGGAACCGGCAACAATATGTGGTACCCCATAATGATCCCGGTATATTTCAACCGGTGATTGAACCGAGGTGGTAAGCGTGCCGCTGGTTTTTGGTAAACCTCCTCTTAGAATCCAATAAACTGTCCCGCCGGCGATCAGGACAATCAATAGTAAGATGACCAATACAATCCAAGGCCATTTTTTCCGCATTAGAAAACCTCCAGTTCGGTTTAATTAATTTAATCAATTTCGATAATTAGAGACTTAATTCCTGCATTTTACAGCAAAAATACTTGCAATGAGTCAAAGAAACGTTTATATTATAAAAGCGGAGAAGCAGAAAGCTGTATGCAAAATAATCTGCTTCCGGTAAAGAGCGGGTGTAGCTCAATGGTAGAGCCCTAGCCTTCCAAGCTAGATACGTGGGTTCGATTCCCATCACCCGCTCCAAATTTTTAAAGTGCTTAGTCGTATTCGATCAAGCAGCTCCTCATGCCCTGAAAAATAAGATCAGCTTCAAACAAAAAACGGGAGATGGTTTTAATGAAAGTTATTGCTTTTAACGGCAGCCCGCGCAAAGATGGCAATACTGGCATCCTGATTAAACACCTGATAAAGAAACTTGAAGAGGCCGGAATTGAGAGTGATACTATCAACATTGCCGGGAAGATTAAGCGAGGGTGCACAGCTTGCCTGAAATGTAGAAAGAATTTAAACAAACGCTGTGCCTTTGATGATGACATTGTTAATGAATGTATTGAAAAAATGATTGAAGCAGATGGAATCATTATTGGATCGCCAACCTACTTTGCTGCGATGACCGCGGAAACCAAAGCCCTGATTGATCGAGCCGGTTACGTTGTGAAAGGAAATGGCAACCTGCTCCGCAGAAAGGTAGGCGTTGCGGTTACCGCCGTGCGCCGGGCGGGTTCGATCAATGTATTCCAGGGCATCAATAACTTCTTCTTTATTAATAGCATGATGGTTCCCGGCTCTATATATTGGAATCTTGGGCTAGGCAGGGAAATAGGTGATGTTCAGTCTGATCAAGAAGGGCTTGACACCATGACAGAGTTGGGTGAAAATATGGCCTGGCTGATGATGAAAACCAGGGATTGAG
>CAZAKI010000034.1:5883-9034 GCA_964485855.1 uncultured Syntrophomonadaceae bacterium
AGATCTGGTGAGAAGAAATAATAGCGGAGAGATGGAGCGTATCCGCTCCGGCATTGATCAGGTTTTCGCCGATGCGTTCTTTCGCAGTTGGCCATCTTCAAGTCAGGGAACATTTCCACAGGTAGATCTCTATAACTCTGAAAGTGCCCTGGTTGCCCTGGTTAATCTTCCCGGTGTTGAAATTGATGATGTTGAAATAACTGCAAACAACGATACTCTTACGCTATCCGGTGAAGTTAAATTACAGGGTGGAGAAGGAGAGCTGCTCTGGCAGGAGAGAACTGGCGGTAATTTTTATCGCAGCTTCAAACTGCCGGTGCCGATCAAAGCAGATCAGGTTGATGCTACTTTCAAAGCCGGTGTATTAAAGATCGAGATGCCGAAAATCGATGAACTGAAGAGCCGCACGATCAAGATTAAAGAATCAAAATAAGCTTTAATGAAACCGGTTAAACTGTATAAAAGACCAGGTAGGATAAAGATCCAATTCCTGGTCTTTTTATTTGTTTGTCCTCCCTCCAGATTTACGGTAAGATTAGCTCAATAGAACTCAGGTTTTTAAAGCGAAAATAATTGTGATTGGGGATAAGATGATGGAAATCGGACTCGTTGGGTTGGGAAAGATGGGCTTGGCCCTGGCTCTTAATATGAGAGATAAAGGGCACCAGGTTGCAGTGCTTAGCCGCAGCCCGGCAAAAGCAAAAGCAGCGAGTAAAGATGGGTTAATTGGCACGGTAGAGCTCTCATCTTTTATCACACATTTCCAGGGACGCCGGTTGATCTGGTTAATGGTGCCAGCCGGAGATCCTGTTGATCAAATGATTGGTCAAATAATCCCGCTGATGGAAAAAGGCGATATTATCATTGATGGTGGGAACTCGCACTACCGGGACTCACTCCGCCGAGCAGAAACGACAAAGCATGCAGGGATTGAATATGTTGATATCGGAATCAGCGGGGGTCCGGAAGGAGCCCGCGACGGAGCCTGCATGATGGTTGGTGCCAGTGAAAAAACCTATTTATTTTTAGATCCTTTATTGAAGGATCTCTGTGTTGAAAACGGCTGCCTGCATGCCGGCCCAACCGGTGCTGGACATTTTATAAAAATGGTTCATAATGGCATTGAGTATGGCATGCTGCAGGCGATTGCCGAAGGGTTTGAACTGATGGATGCCGGACCTTATGAGCTTGACTATCAGGCGATTGCCAAGCTTTGGAACAACGGATCGGTGATTCGCAGCTGGCTGATCGAACTGACAGCGAAACTTTTTGCCAAGGATCCTCACCTGCAAAAGCTGAAAGGGGTAATCGGATCTTCAGGAACCGGACTCTGGACAGTTGAGGAGGCTTTATCCCGTCAGGTTCCGCTGCCGGTTATCAGCCAAGCGCTCTTTACCCGTTATCGTTCGGGACAGGATGATCCTTTTTCAGCTCGCCTGATTGCCGGGTTGCGCCAGGAATTTGGTGGCCATGCAGTTGAAAAAGCCTAATGTTTAAAGAGAGGATGTCAGATTTGACTGCAGAAAAGGTTACTCTTCTAATTTTTGGGGGTACCGGTGATTTAGCTTACCGTAAACTTGCCCCGGCAATCTACAATCTTCATATTAATCATTTGCTTCCTGATCATTTTAATTTAATCGGAATAGGGCGTAGAGAAAAAACCACTGAAAGTTACCGGAAAGATCTGGCTTCGGCAATCAAGAACTATTCTGCTCAGAGCTGGAAAGAAGAGCGGTGGCCGGATTTGGCTGCCAGGATCGAATACTTGAGCTGTGATTTAACCGAAGAATCAGGATATACCACTCTAAAAAATGAATTGGCAGTGCGTGCAGCAGATGATCTGGTTCACAATTACCTATTTTACCTGGCGGTTGCCCCTCAGCTGTTTGAAAATATTGCCTCTAACCTCGGTCGAAGCCAACTTTCCATTTCACCTATGGGCTGGCGCCGGATCATGATTGAAAAACCATTTGGCTCTGATTTGTCAACTGCCGACAGGCTTAACAAGGTTCTCTGTTCCGCTTTTGCCGACCAGAATATTTTCCGGGTGGACCATTACCTGGGCAAGGAGATGCTTCAGAATATCCTGGTGATCCGTTTTGCTAATGCAGTTTTCGAACCGCTTTGGAATCACCACTACATTGAACAGGTGCAAATTACCGCTGCGGAAACTGAAGGGATTGGCGATCGTGGTCGCTATTATGATCATTCAGGTGCAATGCGTGATATGATCCAAAGTCACTTACTGCAGATCCTGGCTGTAGTAGCCATAGAACCACCGGAAAGCCTGAATGCCGATGCTTTACGCCGGGGTAAAATAGAACTGATGGAATCGATTAGCCTCTGGCCGGATCAAGGGCCCGGCGGCAACTTGGTTTTGGGACAATATAAGGGCTATCGGCAGGAAAAAGATGTTAAACCGGACTCAAATACCGAAACCTATGCTGCTCTGAACCTGGCTATTAACAATCAGCGCTGGCAGGGGGTGCCTTTTTACCTGCGGACCGGTAAACAGTTGCAGGAAAAACAGGCCAAGGTTGTAATCCAGTTTAAAAATCCCCATTTAGTCAGTCCGTGGATCAACAGGATGGAACAAAAAATAAACGGTGGTTTATTACCGAACATTTTAACCCTGAAAATTCAGCCCAACGAAGGGGTTGTCTTCCAGTTCAATATTAAAAAGCCGGCCACAATTGATCAGATAGTTCCCGTGGATATGGATTTTTGTCAACCCTGTGCATTTTTAATTAACACCCCCGAGGCTTATGAAAAGCTGCTGGCAGATGCGATTCGTGGTGACCTTTCAAGGTTCAGCAGCTGGGCAGAAATTGAAAAGGCATGGACTCTCATTGATCGCTTATACCAGGATAAGCCAGGGGAAAAGCAAAAACTGTACTTTTACGATCAGGGTAGCTGGGGTCCGCAGGAAGCAGAAAAGATCTTTCAAAAAGCAGGCCTTAATTGGTGGAACTAGATGTCAACAGGATTAATATCTGGCTTAAGGAGAAGGAAAATGATTCTCTATGATATCTCTTCAGTTATAGCCCCGGATATGCCGGTTTACAAGAATCGGGATGAAAAAAGGCCACGATTTGTAACCAGCAAAAATTTTTCCAGCAGCCCGGTTTATGAAGGCCGGCTTGATTTTGAC
>CAZAKI010000034.1:9134-16023 GCA_964485855.1 uncultured Syntrophomonadaceae bacterium
GGCGCCAACTTCCTGGCCAGGCAAAATGTTACCGGTGTCGGGATCGATGCTTTAGGGATTGAACGTGATCAGCCTGGGCATCCAACGCATAAAGCGCTTCTTAAATCAGGCATTTGGATTCTTGAAGGATTACGCTTAGATGGCGTGCCCGAAGGCGAATATATCTTAGCCCTGCTGCCACTAAAAATCAGCGGTGTCGAGGCGCTGCCTGCCCGAGCTGTGCTATTGAGTCCGGATAGCATGCCGCCAATTTACCGGTAAAGGACGCAATAACAGATGGAACTTACCCTGACCCACCTGGTGGGAATTATCCTGGCCATCGGTTTAGTTTTTGGCATTGGCATTTATGCTGGTAAAAATGTGCACAATGCTGAAGATTTTTCAGTCAGCGGTCGCCAGGCGGGTTCCTTCCTGGTAATGGGGACGATCCTCGGTACCCTGGTAGGCGGCGCATCAACAATCGGTACTGCCCAGCTGGCCTATCTCTATGGGTTCTCAGCCTGGTGGTTTACCCTGGGCGGAGGGATCGGCTGTCTATTCATTGCGTTATTCATGGTTAAGCCGATGCGTAATACCCGTTTTGAGACGCTGCCCCGTTTTATCTCAGCAAGTTATGGTCCTACAGCCGGGATTATGGCAGCCCTTTTTGTTTCACTGGGTATGTTTATCAATATAGTCCCACAAATATTTTCTTCCATGGCACTGCTTGCTTCGATGTTTTCCCTGGAACTGCAACTGGCAGCTTTCCTTGCTGTTTTCTTCACAGTTATTTATGTGATTTTTGGGGGAGCATGGGGTACCGGACTGATGGGGCTGACCAAGATTTTATTAACCTGTGCCGGAATGATTACAGCCGGTTTACTGGCCCTGAATCTGGCAGGTGGAGTAGTTGGCCTCGCCGATTTTTTCCCATCGCAACCCTGGTTTAACCTTTTTGGTCGGGGGCTTAATACTGACCTGGCGGCCGCTTTTGCCCTGATGGTTGGTGTGATGTCCAGCCAAATCTATTTTCAGGGTATATTTTCCAGTCGTGATCTCCCCGCGGCCCGGAAAGGAGCGTTGCTTAGCGCCATCCTGGCCCCGTTGATCGGAATGGGTGGCATTCTGGTTGGTCTTTTTATGCGGATGCGTTATCCTGATATCAACCCTGCTCAAGCTCTGCCCCTTTTTGTGCTCAATCACCTGCCGGCTTGGTTTGCCGGAATTGTATTGGCAACCCTGCTTCTGGCTTCGATTGGCACCGCTGCCGGATTAACCCTCGGTGTAAGTACAATGTTGAACCGCGATATTTACTTAAGGCTGAAACCCGGTGCAGACGATACAAAAATACTTCTGGTTTTCCGCTGCCTGATAATTGCTGTCATGGTTCTAGCCCTGGTGGTAGTATTGGCTGCTGATCAGAATGTATTAATTTTAAGCTGGAGCTACTTGTCGCTCGGTTTGCGCGGGGCAACAGTCTTTTTCCCTCTACTTTCAGTGATCTTTTTAAAGGGAAAAATTTCGCCGGTGGCAGGAACTCTTTCAGTCATTCTCGGTCCTTCGATCGTGATTGCCGGTACCCTGATCAAAATCAATTTAAATCCCCTTTATCCTGGATTGGCTGCCGGTTTTTTGATTCTCTTCTTTGATTATCTACGGAACCGCGGCAAACAATATGCCGAGCTGGAGTAAATATCAGCAGGGAAGGAGCTGGAGAGATGAACAGTTTAAAAAACATGGCCGGTGGAAACCGGATCGTAATCACCGTAATTGGTCCGGATCGGGTAGGAATCATCGCTGCGGTTACGGTTATCCTGGCTGACAAAGGGGTCAATATCCTTGATATCAGTCAGACGATTATGCAGGAATTTTTCGTGATGGTCCTGGTGGCCGATATGACTGAAGCAAAGGTTGATCTGGTCACCTTAAAGGATCTACTGGCCCAAAAAGGTGAAGAGCTAAAGCTGCGCATTGATACCCAGCATGAAGATATTTTTAATTTCATGCACCGTATTTAGGGGGGATTAGACTTGCTAACGATCGAGGAAATTCTGGAAACGATCAAGATGGTTCAGGAAGAAAATCTCGATATTCGGACGATTACTATGGGGATCAGCCTGCGTGACTGCAGCGATCCCGATCACCGGGCCGCCTGCCGTAAGATTTATGAAAAAGTAACCCGATTGGCTGGAGACCTGGTTAAAACAGGTGACGAAATTGCCCGCGAATACGGTTTGCCCATAGTCAATAAACGGATAGCAGTGACCCCGATTGCCCTGATTGCCGAAGCAAGTGCAATCGATGATTATTGCTGCTATGCCGAAACGCTCGAGCGGGCAGCTGAGACAGTGGGGGTGAATTTTATAGGCGGTTTTTCCACCCTAGTGCATAAAGGTTTTACCGGTGGCGATCGCCTCCTAATCGAATCAATTCCGCAGGCTTTAAGTTCGACCGAAAGGGTTTGTGCTTCGATCAATGTGGCGACAACCCGGGTGGGCATCAACATGGATGCCATTTTATTAACCAGCCGAATGATCAAGGAAACGGCCAGGCTAACCGGCGCGCAGGATAGTATCGGCTGTGCAAAACTGGTGGTTTTTGCCAATGTGCCGGAGGACAATCCTTTTATGGCCGGCGCTTTTCACGGGGTAGGTGAACCGGATTGTGTAATCAATACCGGGGTCAGCGGCCCCGGTGTGGTCAGAAGTGCGGTAAAACGGGTTGGTGAAGCCGATCTTGGTGAACTTTCGGAAACGATTAAAAAAATGGCTTTCAAGATTACCAGAATGGGTGAGTTGGTGGGAAGAGCGGCAGCGAAAAAGCTGGGGGTGCCTTTTGGTATTGTCGACCTTTCCCTGGCCCCTACTCCTGCTGTGGGAGACAGTGTGGCTGAAATCCTCCAGGAGATGGGACTCGAGCGCTGTGGTGCTCCCGGTTCTACAGCCGCACTGGCCCTGCTAAACGATGCAGTGAAAAAAGGTGGAGCGATGGCCTCATCGTACGTAGGGGGATTATCGGGTGCTTTTATCCCAGTCAGTGAGGATGCCGGCATGATTGCTGCGGTTGACGATGGAGCCTTAAATATCGAAAAACTGGAAGCAATGACCGCGGTCTGCTCAGTCGGACTTGATATGATTGCTATTCCCGGTGACACCCCGGTGGAAACCATTGCCGCGATCATAGCCGATGAGGCGGCAATCGGGGTTTTTAATAATAAAACTACCGCGGTGCGTATAATTCCGGCCGAGGGGAAAAAAGCAGGTGATCGGGTTGAATTCGGCGGCTTACTGGGGAGGGCTCCGGTAATGGCCGTGAACCGTTTTTCCGCTTCAAAGTTTGTCAACCGCGGTGGTCGTATCCCGGCTCCGATCCACAGTTTGCGCAATTAATCTTTATAATCAGTATCAATATCAAAGGAATTGCCTGATGAAAGTCGAATTAATTTGGCAAGGATAAGCTTGAAGAGGGCCGAATTGATTATAATGGAGGTCTGCCCATGTGTGATACGATGGTTGCCCTTGGTAATGCTACTCGCAGTGGTAAGGTGATTTTTGCTAAAAACAGCGACCGCCAGCCCAATGAACCGCTCCTGACCATTAAAGTGCCGCGCAAAAAATATCAACCGGGATCAAAGCTGAAATGCACCTACATCGAAATCGATCAAGTTGAAGAAACTTATGCCGCCCTGCTCTTGAAACCCTCCTGGATGTGGGGTGCCGAAATGGGCGGTAACGAATTTGGCCTGCATATCGGCAATGAAGCAGTTTTTACCCGTGAGAAGCAGGGGCCGGAAGCGCTGCTCGGTATGGATATGCTGCGCCTGGCGCTGGAACGCTGCAAAACAGCGTTAGAAGCGCTCGAGCTTTTGTTAGAATTGCTAGAGCGCTACGGGCAGGGTGGTAACTGTGGCTACGAGAAAAAATTTTATTACCATAACTCTTTCCTGATTGCTGATCCCGAGGAAGCCTGGGTACTGGAGACGGCCGGTAAATATTGGGCTGCTGAACAAGTAAAAACAGTTAGAACGATCTCGAATCGTTTGAGCATTAGAAAACAATTTGATCGGGCCCACCCGGATTTGATTAAACATGCAGTAGATAAAAAATGGTGCAGATCTGAGGCTGATTTCGAGTTTGCCCGCTGCTACAGTGATCCTCTGATTACCCGCTTCAGCGGCTCGGCTCGGCGTGTCGGCAGCAGCAGTTGTGCACTGGAAGCTGAAAAAGGCAGCATTACGATGCAAACCATGCGCTCTATTCTGCGTTCGCACGAAAAAGGTCTCGAAGGCAAACAGTTCAGCCGGCATTCACTGAAAAGTGTCTGCATGCATGGAGGCTTCCTGTTTGGTGATCACACCACCGGTAGTTACATCGCTGAGATCGATCGTCCCCGAACCACCTACCTGCTCACCGGCTGTTCCACCCCCTGTTTAGCTCTTTACAAGCCGTATTGGCTGATTGAAAGCGAAAGTTTAAGTTTTAATGAAGGGCGGCAACAGGATGCCCTGGTATTTTGGCTGAAGCGGGAAGCGCTTCACCGTGCGGTAATTGAAAACCGGCTTGCTGATTTGGAAGGTTACCTGCAAGAACGCAATAAAATTGAAGCCGATATCGTTGAAACGCTTGAAAAACTTCAGGTTGAGAGTGCATCAGAGGAAGAACTTGCCTTGATCATCGCGCGTTTTCTTCAGGCGGAAGAAGAACTACTGTCAAAAACGATGGCTAAGATCAAGCAAGATGCCAGGCCGCCGAAAATCAAAGGCAACCTTTTCTTTCGGGCATATTGGAAAAAGCAAAATAAAAATTTACATAAAGGAGCGTAACCAGAATATGCAGATCTTTAAAGGAAAGGTTGTAACCTGTGATCAGGCAAATACCGTCTCCAATTACCTGGTTGAAGATGAGGGGATAATTGCTTTTGTCGGAGATGAATTGCCGCCTGTCTACGGAAAATCACCGGCTGTGATTGATCTTGGCGAGATGGCAATCATACCGGCCTTTGGCGACGGCCATATCCATTTTTCCAACTGGGCACTTTTTAATTCAACTTTTGATGTCAGGGAAGCAGCGAGTATTGCCGATATCGGTCCGATGATCAAAGATTATGCCGATCGGGAACCAAAGATCAAGGTGCTGTTCGGTTTTGGACATTCAGCCAATGCGGTTGCCGAAAACAGGCTGATTACCAGGACTGAGATCGATGCTGCGGTGAAAAACAGGCCGGTTTACCTGGTCTGTTATGATGGCCACTCCGCTGTGGCTAACACGGCAGCGATCGGATTGATGCCGAAAGAAATACGTTTTCTGAACGGATTTGACTTAGAAAGTGGTCAGATTTTTCACGAGGCTTTCCTGGCCGCAACCGATTTTATTTCCTCGAAGATACCGCCACTTAAGCTGGCTCGTTATATGATCAATGGCATGGACACATTAGCCGATTACGGGGTAGGACTGATCCATACAGTTGAAGGAGTTGGATATCCCCGGGATTTGGATGTTGACTTGGTTCGCTTCATGGCAAAGAGTTCTCAGCTTCAGTTTCGCATATATTTTCAAACCATGGATGTTGACAAAGTTCTGAGAAGAAAATTACCCCGTGTTGGCGGTTGTTTTGCCTGCGCGCTGGACGGTTGTTTCGGGGCCAGAGATGCCGCCCTGCTGGAACCCTACAGCGATGATCAAAATTACCAAGGGATTCTTTTTTACAGCGATCAGCAGGTGAAAAACTTTGTGATGCAGGCTAACCGAGCCGGTCTGCAGGTGCAGTTACACTGCATCGGCGATGCGGCAGTAGTCCAGGCGGTCATGGCGATTGAGGCGGCCCTGGAAGACTTTCCCCGGACCAATCATCGCCATACCCTGATTCACGCCTGCTTGATTCCGGAGCAGACTCTGCAAAAAATTGCCGAACTTGGCATTATTATTACCTTGCAGCCCGGATTTCTTGTTTCTCCCCTGGAACCTTTGGATTACATGGAAAAATTAATTGGCAACCGGGCTGCTGATATTTCACCGCTCAGGACAATGCTTGATCTGGGAATTATGGTCAGCGGTGGCTCTGACGGACCGGTTACAATGCCTAATCCAATTGATGGCCTCTTTGGGGCCTGTAATCACAATGTTGCCGGGCAATCGGTTACTGTTCAGGAAGCCTTGAGGATGTACACCTATAATATTGCCTACACCTCTTTTGACGAAAAGGGAAGGGGTAGTCTCGAAAAAGGTAAAACTGCCGATCTGGTGATTTTAAATCGTAATCCTCTCGAGTTGGAAGCAAAGGATTTGCTGCAACTTGAAGTTAAAAAGCTATTAATGGCGGGATTGGAGTATCAGAAAGGCGGCACGCTGACTGGTTCTCTTCTTGGCGGTTTGAAAAACCGGTCCCGGGTTGTCTAGTCCTATTGTTATCAGGGAGAATCACCCGATGACTGAGCAAAATGGCAATCACCAGCTCACTGCGGAACAACTACTGCAGGCATCCTTCGATGCCATTCAGGATGGAATCAGTATCCTGGATAAGGATCTGCGTATTTTAAGGGTCAATAAAGTAATGGAGCGTTGGTACAACCACGCCGCGCCCCTGGTCGGTAAGAAGTGCTACGAAGCTTACCATCAGAAAAGTGAGCCCTGCGAGAGCTGCCCTTCGCTCCTGGCGATTAAAACAGGCAAGGTCAGGCAGAAAGAAGTTCCATTAATCCAGCAAGATACTCAGGCTGGTTGGCTGGAGCTCATTGCCTATCCGATTAAAGACCAGAGCGGTACGGTAACCGGCGTAGTTGCACTGCTCCGCAACATTACCAACGAGAAAGAGCAGGAAAAAGCGGCAGAAGCAAGAACCGAAAAAGCACTCCGTCAGAGAACAGCCCTGGTTAAGTTGTCGGCTGAGCCGGCGCTTGTTTCGGGAGATCTGG
>CAZAKI010000034.1:16123-21213 GCA_964485855.1 uncultured Syntrophomonadaceae bacterium
CGCTGTTGCCGCCCAGGCAATTGAAACGGTCAAACGTAAAAAAGCCGAGCGGGAAAGACTGGAAAGTGAACAGAAATATAAGAGTCTTTTTCAGGACTCGGCTGACCCGATCCTGATCATGCAGCGTAAGTTTGTCGACTGTAATGAAGAAGCTTGCCGTTTTTACGGCTGCGAGCGTGAAGAGATTATCGGGCGTCCGCCCGACTATTTTTCACCCCTGATCCAACCAGACGGTCAAAAATCGGCTGTGGCTGCCGATCAGTTTATCAGTGCAGCTTTGAAGGGCAAGCCCCAGACCTTTTATTGGCAGCATCAGAGCCGCAAAGGTAAGCTACTTGATACCGAGGTCAGGCTGAGACGGGTCATTATTCAAGACGAAAAATTTCTGATTGCCTCAGTGCGGGATATTAGCGAGAGGATAAAAGCAGAAGAATTAATCAAGCAGAACCGTGATTGGTACCGAGCCCTGGCGGAAGATATACCGGTGCTGGTGACCCGTATCGCGCCGGATGGCAAAGTAACTTATGTTAACGAAGCTTCGCGTTCGTTGATCGGTATGCCGGAAGAAAAAATTATCGGCACTGATTTTTATGCCTTGGTTCCCCGGGCTTACCGGGAAGATTTAAAGCGAAAATTTATAAAGCTTACTCCGGAAGCCCCGATTGTTATTTACGAGCATTATAACAAGGGAAGGCTCTATCGTTGGAAAAATCGGGCGATATTTAATTCTGACCAGACAATTAAAGAGTATTTTACTGTCGGCGAAGACATTACTGAACAGCACGAGGCTGAACAAAAATTGAAAGACAGTGAAGCCCGCAACCGGGCGCTGGTTGATGCCATTCCGGATCTAATCTTCCGCTACGACCGGAACGGTCGCTATCTTGATTTGAAAATAAAAAATGATTTACAGCTTGTGGAAAAAGCGAGACAGTTTCATCGGGCTGGAAAACTGATTGGCTCCAAGGTCGGTGATTATTTAAGTGAGGATATTACTGCCAAGTTGTTGGATGGTATTGATAAAGCTCTTTCCTCGGGTAAACCCCAGGTACTGGAGTACAGTTACGATGTGGACAATGAAATTCGCCACTTTGAAGCGCGTTTAGTTTCGACCGGGAAAGATGAAGTGATCTCAATTGTCCGGGATATTACGGAACGTAAAAGCGCCGATGAAGCAATGCGCTACCAGTTGCAATTTGAGAAACTGGCAGCTGATATTTCTTCGCACTTTATTAATGCTCCTACCGACCAAATTGATGAAGCAATTAATTTCGCGCTCAAACTGAGTGGTGAATTTTTCGAAGCTGATCGCAGCTACATTATGCGCTTTTCTGAAGACCAGCAGTTTATTATTAATCCTTATGAATGGTGTGCACCGGGCATATTTTCCGTGCAGGAACGAAACCAGTCTTTACCGGTTGCCAATACACCTTGGTGGGCAAGACAGATTCTAAATAATGAATATGTCTCTATTCCCGATGTTGATGCACTTCCGGAAGAAGCTGAATTGGATAAAGAGGATTTTAAAGTTGAGGCCATTAAATCTTTGATTACCATCCCGATTATGAAATACGGCAAGGTTTATGCTTTCTTTGGTTTGGATACTGTTAAAGCTAAAAAAAACTGGACCAGGCAGCAAGTCAGCTTATTAAAGGTCCTGGCCGGCATCATTACTGAATCGCTGGCTAAGGCAGAAGCGCTTGATGCCTTAAAAGAATCGGAAGAGCGCTACCGCGAAATTTTATTAACGATTGAAGAGGGCTATTACGAAGCTGATCTCAGTGGAAGAATAACTTTTTGCAATGAAGCGGCGGGCAGTTTATTTGGCGGGTATAGCATTGATGAACTGAAGGGAATCAGTTACAAGCAGCTCTATCAAGAACCGGAAAAGGCTTATCAAACCTTCCACCGGGTCTTTACAACCGGCATTCCTGAAAAAGGTCTAATCCTGGAAATGATTAAAAAAGATGGTTCAAATGCTTTTGGAGAAATATCAGTGTCCTTGATTAAAGATAAGGATGGTTTTATAACCGGATTCAAAGGGATAGGCAAGGATGTAACAGAGCGGATTGAATACGAAAAGAAACTTGAGTTTTTAAGCCTGCACGATCAGCTGACCGGTATTCGCAACCGTGCTTACTACGAATCTGAACTGGATCGGCTGGAAGGAGGCAGGGAATATCCGGTAACAATTATAACCGCAGATCTTGACGGGTTGAAGCTAATCAATGATACCTTGGGCCATGATGTTGGTGATCGCCTGCTCTGCAGCTGTGCCGTCCTTCTAAAAGACTCATTGCGTCAGTCTGACATGGTAGCACGGGTAGGGGGCGATGAATTTTCTGCCATCTTGCGGCAAACTGAACAGGCGACCGGAGAGCTGATTGTTAAAAGGATACGGAAAAAGGTTAATGATTATAACCGGGGGAAAAGCGACGTCCCCTTAGGGATTTCGGTAGGTATCGCTACAGCTGAAGATGCCCGCGAACCTTTAAGAGTGATCTATAAAAAAGCTGACGACAGCATGTACCGCGATAAGCTATACCGTAGCGACAGCAGCCGCGGTAAAATTGTTCAAAGTTTGCTGGCAGCCCTGGCGGAAAGAGATTATATTACAGAAGGTCATGCCCGCCGGCTGGAAGAACTCTGTCGGGAAATCGGAGAAAAAATCGGATTGTCTTCCCACCAGCTATCAGATCTGGCCTTGCTGGCCCAGGTTCATGACCTGGGCAAGGTCGGTATTCCGGATCAAATTCTTTATAAACCCGAATCATTAACTGAAGATGAATGGGAAGTAATGCGCGGACACCCGGAAAAAGGTTACCGCATTGCCTCAGCTTCACCGGATCTGTCCGGTGTAGCCGATCTGATCCTGAAACACCATGAACGCTGGGACGGTAGCGGCTATCCGTTACAGCTTAAAGGCAAAGAGATTCCGATCGAATGCCGGATAATGGCCATCGTCGACGCCTTTGATGCCATGACTAATAAAAGACCTTACAATAGAGTTAAATCAGAAGGAGAAGCTCTGGAAGAAATCAAATCTGGCAGTGGCAGTCAGTTTGATCCCGAACTGGTTTCCATCTTTCTTGCCATCATGAGCGGTTCAGATCACTAGGCAGGAGAAAGTGTAAAGATTTATAGCAGGCAAGCACTTTGCTTCTTAGCGAACAGCCGCTGGGCAGGAATTCTTGTTTCAATGCCGAACAAGTTAAAAATAAGTTTGAAACGATTGGACGCAGCTTAGATCAAGCAAAACATATTTTTCTAAAGATCTGGCTAAGGAGGATTCTGTTCGATGTCAGAAGACTGGTATCTCTATAAAAATGAGGTGCAGCAAGGTCCTTATAGTTGGACCCAGCTGTATCAGGAAGCACAATCAGGTCGGATTCTGCCCGATGATTTAGTTTGGAACCAGAATTTACAGAACTGGATCCCCGCATCCCAGGTCCCCGGTTTGATTCCCCAGGCGGGACAGGCAGCTCAACCTCAGCAGGATGCCGGGCAAAAAATGGCTGATCCTCAGCCTTCTTCCAGCGCTGCCGGCGAGGGAAAGGGTCTGTTTGTGGCTTTTATCGCTGCCCTAATAGTCTTCCTCGGGCTTAGCGGCTATATTGTTTATTTATTCTTTTTTGCCGGTAATAATAACCAGCTAAACTCTGAAACAACTACCCTGCCGGAAACAACAACCATGGTTCCCACGACTACTGTTGAGACACCTACAACTGCGACAGCACCACCAACAACCACAGTTACACCAACCACAACAACTACAGCGCGACCGACAACAACTACAACTACGACAACTACGCGTACGACAACAACGACTGCACTGCCCAGCACAACTCAAACTACCAACGCAACCTGGTGGATAATGGACTAACTGTTTTCTTGCGGATATCTCTAAACCGATCAGCATTGACTTATTTAGCTTCCAGGGAAAAGGATCCTACGTTTTCGAAAGCGGTTTGGAGACAGCTCTTCAACGGAGACATAGTTTCTTTTTTAACTTAAATTTAACACCCGAACAAAAAGGTTATATCCCACTGGCAGCGAATTTTTAATGGTCTGAAATAATATATTTGCACAGGAGATGATTTGGTGAAAAAAACAAATAATGTGAGTATTGTGTTGGCAACTGTTTCGCTGGTGATGGTACTAGTGCTTTTTGCTATACCGGCTGAAGCGGCAACTATATTGACAGGAGATAATTTAACGGTTGAAGCAGGGGAGATCATCGATGATGATCTTTATCTCTTCGGGGGAACAATAACCGTCAGTGGGATCGTTTCCGGCGATGCTATTCTCTTTGGCAATGAAGTAGTTGTTGATGGTCAGGTTATGGGCAGTCTGCTGGTATTTGCTCAAAATGTGCGGATCGATGGAAATGTGGCCGGCAGTGTGCGGGGAGGCTCCAATACTTTCTCTTTCCGCGGTTCTACCGGTCGCGACCTGATGATCATGGCCAATACGGTTACCGTAGCCGGTCCGATTGGCCAGGATTTTTTCGCTGCAGCCAATAATGTAACGATAACCGGTTCGGTTGCCAGGAATATCAAAACTTCATTGAACCGGTTGGTGGTTGATGGACCGGTAGGCGGGGATATCGAAGCGATTGTCAGTGAGCTGGTGATTGGACCAAACGCTTTAGTGGAAGGGAAAGTTACTTACACGTCAGAATCAGATGCTGCGGTAAACAACCAAGCCGTAGTAGGTGGTGCTTTAACCAGGCTGGATCCCCCGACCTCCGATGTTGTTTCCGGGAAGCCGACCGGCTTTAGTGTCTGGGGCTTCGTGCGGCCAATTCTTTCGCTTTTAGTGGTTGGCTTAGTGATGATCCTGCTTTTCCCCGAAGTGACCAAGGGAGCGGCCAAGATGATCCGCAGCAAACCAGCTGGCAGCCTTGGAACGGGAGCCCTGATTGTGTTTGTTGCTCCCATTGCAGCAATAATCCTACTGGTTACTGTAATCGGGATTCCGATCAGTTTTCTTTCAATGCTGCTCTACATTGTCCTGCTCTACTTATCTAGGATCTTCGCCGGCTATTTCCTGGCCAGTCTGGCCTTGGAGAAGCTGGGCAAAGAGCTGCA
>CAZAKI010000035.1:0-1533 GCA_964485855.1 uncultured Syntrophomonadaceae bacterium
ATCACCTTCATTAACGATGGTATCAGGCGTTGCATTTTTACCGTTAACAATAAACTCTGCAGTCAGCATTCCCCGGCTGTCAATTAAAGCATAGCCGAAAAGATGCCCCTGTTCGGCAGAGAGGTAGTGAGCTAAATCCTCAAGGTTAGTTATTTCCTGTTCAAGATGTATCAGGTGCTCGCCAGAATCATTTTTCCTGCGGTATGGAGGCATTAATTTAATTGACATTTTCATAATATATAATTTCGCTGGATTTAGCATTAACCCTGCTTTTGTATCGATTTTATGATTTGATTTTGGTCATTTTTATTACTAACCGGGGCGGCAGTCGGCACAACCATCGGCGGTATCATCTTGTACGCTCTGATTCCTGGTTCTTATGCAAACCTGGCTGGGCCAATCCCAGGCTTCAGGGAAACTTATCTCTTTAATGCAGCAGCTTGCCTGCCCGGGATTGTTGCCGGGTTATATTTGACTTTCCCCGGGGTATTTCGCCAATTTATCATACCCAGAAGGTGAAAATTCACTGGTTTACCAGGTTATTTCATTATATTACTAGAAGGGATGATTATCCGGGCGAGAGGATACTGCTTACAGCCCTGAAGCCGGAGATAATATCAAGCAGTTCTTCAGTAATCGCTGCCTGGCGCTCCTGCTGATAAGCTGTTTTAAGTTCGTCAAGACGCTCATTGATATTTTTTTCAGCAGCCTGCATTGCTGCAAGTCTGCTGCTGTTTTCTGCTGCAAGTGAAAGGGCGCAAGCCCGGTATAGTGAAACAAAAAAATACTGTCTCAGTAAAGCCGATAAAAGCTGTTCTGTTGGTATCGTGTAAGTAGGAATCGAACGTGATTGCCAGTTAAGCCTGGTTTCGTGCAACCAGGAGAGATCAACCGGCAGAAGAATTTCCGCCCGAGGTTCAAATCCACCACTGATCGGACGATTATAAAACAGCAAGACTTTTTCTACTCCTTCGGCATTACGCCACTGCTCGATATTTTCAAGCAGCTGCTGAATAAAAGGGGTTATCGCTTTAATTGATGATGGCATATTGAGGGCCTGAATTAGCTCTATTCCAGCTCCCTTCAATCTGGTAACAACTTGTTCGCCGACCGCAGCTAAAACAGACTTTGCTGGAATGGTTTTTTTATTTTGATTGGATTCTGCATCAAACCAATAATCTTCAAGAGTATAATCGACAATCTGTTCATTAAAGCGTCCGGCAAGACCGTGGTCGGAACCAAAAACCACCAGCAAGGATCTGCTTTCCCCGGTCAGTTTGCTTCTAGCCGCAGTTTCCTGCCTTTTAGCAAGGGCAACAGAAAGTCCGAGTTCAACTGTATGATAATAATCATCCAGTGACTCGGCTGCCTTTTCATACTGGCGCACGCTGGTTGCAGCCAGTGCTTTCATTGTCCTCACGATGGAAGAAAGATCTTCTCCACTGGAAATTTGCTTCTGCAGAGTTTCAAGGTTTGCGCTCAATAACTAAGTCTCCCTTTATTTTCCATCATCATCTTCATCATTTTCATTTT
>CAZAKI010000035.1:1633-18659 GCA_964485855.1 uncultured Syntrophomonadaceae bacterium
TCATTTTCATTTTTATCTTCATCACTCGTCAGCAGCGGTTCGAGGGCTGTTTTTGCTGTATCAAGGATTGTCTTTTCGTCTTCTTCGTTTAACAGTTCCCCGTCTTCTATTTTATTGCAGATTTCCGGCAAACCGTCCCCAATCGCTTCCCGGATCAGTGTTTCAGCTTTTGGTATAGATTCAACTTCAAGGGCATCAAAGAGGCCATTGTTGACGGCAATCAGAACAACTATTTGCTCCGGGATCGGCATCGGCTTAAGTTCCGGCTGGGTAAGAACTTTTCGAACCCGGCGGCCACGTTCAATGGTGTCGCGGGTTTTTTGATCAAGCCTGGTGCCGAAACGGGAAAACATCTCCAATTCTTCAAACTGGGCATAGGCTAGACGCAAATCACCGGTAACTGTCCGGTAAGCCGGAAGCTGGGTTTTGCCGCCGACTCTTGATACGGATTTGCCGACATCAACCGCCGGCAAGTGATTGCGCTGAAAAAGAGTTGGTGAAAGATAGATCTGGCCGTCGGTAATGGAGATCAGGTTCGTAGGAATATAGGCCGAAATATTTTGCGCCTGGGTCTCAATGATCGGCATGGCAGTTAGTGAACCGCCACCGTATTCCTCGTTTAAGTGGGTCGAACGTTCAAGCAGGCGAGAATGCAGATAAAAAATATCCCCGGGGTATGCTTCGCGGCCCGGCGGCCGTTCCAGTAGGAGGGATAGTTCGCGATAAGCCCGGGCATGCAAAGTCAGATCGTCGTAGACAATCAGCACATCTTTTCCCTGTTCCATAAAATATTCAGCAACTGTAGTCGCGGCAAAGGGAGCGATAAACCTTAAACCGGGGGGGCCGTCACCAGAAGCCACAACCACCGTCGTATATTCCATAGCCCCATATTTACGAAGCTGGGCAATGAATTTAGCCACGTCGGCTCCCTGCTGGCCAATTGAACAATATACACAGACCACCTCTTTGTCTGCCTGGTTAATAATGGTATCAAGAGCAATGGCCGTCTTGCCAATCTGTCGATCACCCAGGATCAGCTCCCGCTGCCCCCGGCCTACCGGAATCAGGGCATCAACCACTTTCAACCCCGTTTGCAAGGGAACGGTAACCGGCGAACGAGCCATAATCGGTGGGGCATCGCGCTCAACAGAACGTCTTTCGCTAAAGTTCAATGGACCACGGTTGTCCAGAGGCCTGGCGGCTGCATCCATGACCCTGCCCAGTAAACCTTCACCCACCGGAATATCTACAACTCTACCGGTTAAACGGACGCGATCACCTGCAGATATATGTTCGTCACTGCCGAGCATAATAACCCCAATCTGGTCTGGATCAAGATTAAAAGCAATACCGGTAATGCCGCCGGGAAATTCAAGCAACTCTTCAGCCTGCACCCCACTGAGACCTGATACCCTCGCAATTCCATTTCCGATGGAAACGACAGTGCCGCTTTGCTCGACCCGGAGGTGGACGGGTGCCTCTTTTAGTGCCTGTTGCAGAGCTTGATCGGCGCTGTCAATTGCTTCCCGCAGGTTCGAGCGAAGTGATGCGGGATCATGCGGGGTTTTCTGCACTACCACTCACCTCCCCTTTTGCAGCTGCAGGAGCCAACTGTTCAAACTCCTTTAAGATCTCTTCTTCCACTTTTCCAATGTAGCTTTCCACATTCCATGAAAGGAGGTATCCACCGGTTTCTAGCTCCAGCCCACAAATCAGGTCCGGTTCCTTCCTATATGTAAATGTTAGCTGTTTTGATTGCGCAGGCAGAGTTTTTTTCAGCGCCTGTTGCAGCAGATCACCATAGTTGTCGTTAAGCTCAAAAGCGCTTTTAACCACAATTTTGGCATCACCTTTATCCAGTGCTGCAGACAATCTTTTACTCTCTTCCGTCGGTAGCTTCTCTACTTTTTGCAGGAAATGTTTTCCGGCTATTTCTTCAAGTTTGCTGTCGGCCAGATCTTTTAAACATTGCCGCGCTAGCGTGCCGGCCTGTTGTCCGATTCGGCGTTTTAATTCGATGATAAAAGATTCTTTTTCCTTTTCAAAAGAATCGGCCCAGCGCTGCCTGGTCTGGTCAACTTCCTGCCGAGCCTCATTAAGCAGCTGCTGTTTTTTTTCTTCCGCTTCCGCCTGGGCTTTTTCTAAGATCTCTGTCTTGCGGTTCTCGAGCTCTTCACTTTTTTGATTAAAATTGTTTACTCTTTCCTCTGCTTCGCTCTCTCTACGCCCAGCCTCTTTTTCCCGCTCAATTATTGTATTTTCCCGCTCGTCCATGGCCTTAATAATCGGCTTATAGAGAAAAAGCCGCAGCAAAAAAACCAGGACCATGAAGTTTATAATCTGAAATATAATAGTATACCAGTCAATAATCATTTTAGGTCTCCTGTGTAAAAAGACTTATCCACCGTAGAAATATTATTGTAAAAAGTAGTTCCAGAAAGGATTGGCAAAAATGAGAATCATCGTCACCACGAAACAGTAGATTGCCGTTGATTCAATCATCGCCAAGCCGACAAAAAGAGTCCTGGTTATTGTGTTCGCTTCGTCAGGCTGCTGGGCGATGGAACTTAAAGCCTGCGAAACGGCCCTGCCCTGCCCAAGCGCCGGCCCGACAGAACCGATAGCGATCGTTAACCCGGCAGTGGCAATTGATACAATCCCAACTAAACTCAAAACTTCCATAATTAATTCTCTCCTTTATTCTCTTTTTCCCTGTGAACCTGGCTGGCCGAGGCTATATAAACCATGGCCAGAATAGCAAAGATGTACGCCTGGATAATCCCGGTAAGTAAGCCAAGAGCCTGCATAATTACTGGAAAGATTAAGGGGGTAATGGTCAAAAGGATAGCAACAATTACAGTCCCGCTCATCATATTGCCGTATAACCTGACGGCAAGAGCCAGGGTGCGGCTTAGCTCACCGATGATGTTAAAGGGCAACATAAAGAAAGTCGGCTTCAGATACTGGCGCAGATAGTCAGTAATACCCTGGCTGGCAATCCCGAACACGGGAACTGCAATAAAAACACAAATAGCAAGGGCTGCCGTGGTCGACAGTGAACTGGTAGGGGGGATAAATCCTGGAACCACGGCCAAAATATTGGAAACTACAATATAGATAAAAAGCGTGCCTACGAAAGGTAAGTACGGCCCCGGGTCCTGGCGGCTGACTTCACGAATTTGCCCTTTTATCCCGAGAATTAGGACTTCCAGCAGATTCTGCCAGCGGCTGAGCGGCCCCTGGCTGCTCAGTTTTCGGGTAATCAACCACGAACCGATTGTAAGAAAGGCAATCACCAGCCAGGTAAACAGGATCGTGGCATTAATTGTAAACCAGCCTGTCTGAAAGATAATGATGGTATCGGGATTTATGGTCATAGAATGATCCTAACTCCTCTCTTTGATCATCGATCCTACTCACGCTTAACTTTTTGGACCGGTTTCAGCATATAGGCCATAATGGTCCTGGTAATGATAAAGCCGGCAAAAGAAATGAGCGCGTAATACGGACCAAGGCCTATTATCAGGTAAAAACCACCCAAGACAACGGCAGTACGCAGGATAAAACTAATGATCGTTAACAGATAAGGTCGCCCGCTTAAGGTGATCCTCTGAATAGTCCACCAAAGGCCACCGGTAAAGAAGGCTCCGAGCAGGCCACCGGCTATAAATGATAGGATCAAGTAATACCAGTTCATCAAATAAAAATCCTTCCTCCCACCCCGCCCCTTTACCCGGACGATAAAGGGTTCTATCAGCATCCCCGACCAGGGTAAGACAACGATTTGCCCGGAGTAGGTTTTGCCCAACGATTGCTATTCTTTATTCGTTTCTGTCTTCCGGTCCATCCTGATCGAGACGGCTTTCCTTGTTCACCCAGTACCAGGCATTCATGCAACCGATGATCAAACCAATAAAAAGCAAAGTCAGGGTCCAGGAATAAGAACTGGGCCATTTCCGATCGATCCAGATACCCAGGGTTACCCCGATGATCGTAGTGATAGCAATGGTCCATCCGACCATGCCAAACAAACCAACTCCGAACCAAACACTCCGGTCACGGTTCCGCCGAGCTTTTAAGCGGCGAGCTGCTTTCCTGCCAACCGTACCAGGTAAATTTTTCTCAGTTTTGCCGCCCTCTTCTTGCTTCACGATCTTTCTCCTCCCAGATGTTTAAAGCGCCGCAGGGTATCAGCTTCAAGCCTGGCCATCACAGACCGAGCCTTTTTCTCACTTTCACCGATTACTTTTAATTCATTATTCACGGTCTCTTCAAGATCTTCAAGATTATCGCCGGAGACAGCGCGGGCAGCCGATATATAGACCTGCTCTCCCTGCTTCACCAGGATCCCTTCGTCGAGAGCCAGAAAATATTCTTCGCCGTCGGGTGTTTCATAAAAAAGGATCCCGGGAACCAGGGCTGCGACAAAATCGATATGCCGGGGCAGCAATGTAAAGTGACCATTTACCGCCTCTGCAGAAACTTTACTGACCTCTTCATCAAGCTGCACCCCGGCAGGTAGCATCACTTTCAGTTTCAGAATCATACACTCCCTGTTTGCAGGGTTAAAGGTTAAACAGTAAACAGCTTTAACCCCTATCCCTTATGATACTTCTTCGGTTTCAGTCTTTTCAGGTTCGACAGTTTTCTCTGACTGCTTCTCTTTAGATGCTTTTTTGATTTCACTAATTTTACCGAGCATATAAAGATCAGACTCTGAGCGATCATAAAATTCATCGTTAAGGATCCGCTCACAGCCTTCAATGGCATCTTCCCGATCAACCACCCTGCCTTTCATACCCGTAAACTGCTCCGTAGTGACAAAAGGCTGGGTCAGAAAACGCTCAAGCCGCCGGGCCCTGTTTACCACTCGGCGATCATCCTGCGACAGCTCCTCCAGTCCAAGCATGGCAATAATATCCTTCAGCTCTTCATATTCTGCCAGCGTGCGCCTTACCTGCTGGGCTACCAGGTAGTGTCGCTCGCCAACGACCAACGGTGTTAGCATCTTGGACCAGGAACGCAAGGGGTCGACTGCCGGGTATAGCCCTTCGCTGGCCCGCTTCCGGGAAAGAATAATCGACGCTGAAAGATGCGCAAAAGTATGGGTTGCCGAGGGATCGGTAAAATCATCCGCCGGAACATAAACAGCCTGGATTGATGTAATCGCTCCGGTTGCCGTATTCGAGATCCGTTCCTGCAGTTCGGCAATTTCGGTTGATAATGTAGGCTGGTAACCTACTCTTGAAGGCATTTTGCCAAGCAAACCGGAGACCTCGGATCCCGCCTGCACAAAACGAAAAATATTATCAATCAACAGCAAGACATCCTGGTTGGCCTCATCGCGAAAATATTCGGCCATGGTCAGGGCTGAATGACCTACCAGAAAACGGGCTCCTGGCGGTTCATTCATCTGACCGAAAACCATCACGGTGTTCTCAAGAACACCGGCTTCTTTAATATCATTATACAATTCTTCCGCTTCACGGGAACGTTCGCCAATACCGCAAAAGATGCTGACTCCTTCATATTTGCCGACTGTATTATTGATTAACTCAGTAATCAATACCGTTTTACCAACCCCTGCTCCACCGAAGAGGCCAGCCTTGCCGCCACGTTCGAGGGGAGTTAGAAGATCTATTGCCTTGATGCCCGTTTCAAATATTTCCGATGTCGTAATGCGGCGGGAAATCGCAGCCGGTTTCTGGTGAATCGGGCGATTTTGAACATCTTCGAGCGGTTCTTTCTCATCAATTGTTTCACCAAAAACATTAAACATGCGGCCGAGAACCTGCCGGCCTACCGGAACTCTGATCATATCCCCACTGTCAACCACCAGATCGCCACGGCGTAACCCCCTGGTTGGTAGAAGAGCAATGCCCCTGGCTAGATCTTCACCCAGATGCGATATGACCTCTATTACCAAGCCGCCATCTGGCCCGGCTTCAAGTTTTGTCTGCAACGGCGGCAGCTTTTCGGGAAAAATTACATCGACCACACTGCCACGAATCGCTTTCACCGTACCGTGATTTTGGTGGTGATTGGAACCGGGCTCTGCGGATTTTGGTTGAGACATTATGTTCATCCTTCGCAATTTATTACTATTACTATTTGCTATTTAGTCCTTTATCCCTTTAAAGTTAAGAAAGATTTGTCCTGACTAATCGTTAAACATTTTCCAACAGCCGTTAGCAAAGGTAAAATGATCCAATAAATTTTTTATAAAAATTTTTCAAAAAACTATTGACAAGTTATTCGACCCATGCTAATATAATTTTACCAGGTTCCGAGAGACTGAAAGGTGAACTCGGTCCGAATCAAAGGGAAAGTCCGGAAGAAAAAACTGGTGAAAGCTGGAATTGGAAACCGGAGGCTCCAAGCGAATCGGGCAGCTGAAAGGGACGGTAGCGGAAAGGCCAGTCGAAGGGTAAAACCGGAGCAGCGCCGGGAAGCGCCGGAAAACCACAGCGCAGAAACTGAACAAACTGTTCGGAGGTCGAAGGAAATCGTCTGTAGGGGCGAAAGAAAGCGACTGTAGATGGACAGGGCGAAAGGTTCTGAAGGTGAAACCGCAGGTCTGTTGGGACCTGGTTTTATTATGTACTTTTTCTATTATCAGAAGCCCTGCTGTAGGTATTGATCATTTAGGGGCGATTAAACTCGGCGACGAATTGCAGGTTGCGGTACTTTTCATTGTAGTCAAGACCGTAACCGACCACGAAGATGTTCGGCAGCTCGAATCCTATATATTCAACCGGCACTTCCACAATCCGCCGCGCTTCAACATTGACCAGGGTGCAAACTTTTAAACTGGCCGGATTCCGGGTTTTCAGGTTACGGATCAGGTAGCCAAGGCTTAGGCCCGTATCAACAATATCTTCCACAATCAACACATGTTTGTCGGTAATACTCAGCTCTAAATCTTTAGTAATACGCACCACTCCGGCGGCACCGGTTGTGTCACTATAATGCGAGATACTGATAAAATCGATAGCAAAAGGCACATACATTTTACGGCTCAAGTCAACGACAAAGTAGATACTGCCCCTGAGGACTCCGACGAGGATCAATTCTTTTCCTTGATAATCCTGGGATATCAGCCGACCGAGTTCGGTCGTTTTTGCTTCGATTTCTTCCTGGGTGATGATAATCTTTAACTGATCTTCTGAATACGGCTTATTACCGGTCAACTCTCTGCTCCTTCATCCTGGTCTATACTGTGTTTCCTTAACATACTTTCAAAACCCTTTTTATCAATCAGTCTGACCTGAATATCGGGATAAAGTTCTTTCATCCGACGAATCTTCCGATTCTTTTTCCAGGCCTGTTTCGGTTTTTGTGTGGTCAGCTCAACATAAAGATCCTGATCGACCAAGTAAAAATCCGGGGAAAAAGCCTCAACGATATTCCCTTCACTATCCCATTCTAAAATGAAGGTTTTCGGCTCGTATGCCCAGCGAATCCTATAGAAATCAAGCATCCGGGCAAATTCTTCTTCGCTGGGATGCATAAAATGTTCCGTTTCTTCTGTTGCAGCAATAAATTGCCTCTCTTCCAATTCAATTCCGTTTGAACCATCTCTTAATTCCCGCGGTTCGGCATGAATATGGTAAGCAGAAACGATCATATCAGCTGCGTCTTCAAGCCCCATCTTTTCAGTATTAAGGACCAGGTCAAAAGCCCTGAGGTTAGTCCAGTTTATATCAAAAAGCTGCCGATAGTACTTGGTGGAATCACGGTCCTGCTCCTTTACCAGCTTAACTGCCGTATCGATCTTCAAATCATAAAGCTTAGCAACCCGCTTAACCCGATGGGTAAACTGGGCAATTACTTTGACGTGCAGGGCGGGCGGATAATCACGAAAGAGAATAACCCCGCCACGACCCAGAATAACCAGGTTGTTCCGAATCGCCAGGTCATAAATGTATTCGTGCATAGCTTCAATATAATTTTTAACTTCCTTTTCTTTCTGCTGTTCTTTGAACAGTGTTTCCAGTTTTGGAGCCGGTTTTTCGATACCATGTTCTGCCAGGCCCCGGGTAATTGTTTCTTTATTCACAAGCAGAAATCGCGTTTTTTCGGCTACCAGGCGGGCGATGGTTTCACCGCCGCTGCCGAATTCACGCGAAATTGTAATGACCCCCAATGACAAACCCCCCGGTCATCTCCAGAAAGCCAATGTAGGTTGTCTTGTTCTGTTTTATTAAATAACTTAGTTGCTACTAAAGCGCAGCTATGTTCAACACTACATTAATATTCGACGGTAATTATCCTACTCCTGCCTAGATCCGATCATTATCCGCTAAACAAAATTTTGTAGTTCTTGTGTACACAAATATTGTTGACAAAGTTACTGATGCCCTTTATAATCAATGTAGTAACTGTTACTACATTGGAATATAGGACGTGATCCTATGAAAAAAAACTACATTGGCATCCGTGAAGCCCGGATTAATTTAAGCAAACTAATCCGGGACGTGCGAGGAGGCATGGAAATCATTATCACTGACCGGGGCACACCAGTTGCCCGCTTGATCCCGGCGGAGGGTTTATCCCTGTCACTGGAAGAGCGGATCAAAAATTATGAGTGTTGCGGCTTAATCGAGCCCTCCTCACAAAGAAAAAAGCTGGGCTCACCGGTTCAATTACCATTAAACCAGAGCGATCGCAGCAACCTGGAGGAAAACAGCAATGACTGACAGGAGGATGGCCGTAATCTATTGGGATACTTCGGCTCTTCTTTCCTATCTGTTTCAGGATCAGCACAGTGAAGAGGTGATCAGCAGGGCTCGCATTAAGGGAGTCCACCTTTTAACAACCCTGGCTATTGCTGAGGTCTATACAGTAATCAGCCGTATTCAGCGAGAGCGGCTGTTACCGGAATCAACCATTCACTTGCTGTATGAAATGCTGGAAAACGGGCCTTGGAGCAGACTTAATGTTGTTCCGGACAGTCGCTCTTTAAAAGAGCTCGCTGTCAAGTGGCCGCTCAAAGGTTCCGGACTATGGCATTTGGCTACTGCCAAAACATTACACCGGGAATTTCCCGAACTGATGATTCTAACTTTTGACCAGGATCTAGCCCTTGCATCAAAAGGGGAAAGAATAAAATTGTGTATCGCAATTAATTAATAACAATAGGAACTGATGGAAAGGGGTCTTAATAGTGAAAATGTGGCGTTGTGAAGTTTGCGGATACCTCCATGAAGGGGAAGAACCTCCGGACTTTTGTCCCAAGTGCGGAGCTCCGAAAGAAAAGTTTGAGTTACTGGATGAAGAAGAAGCTGAAATGATGCGTGATGCCCTGGCTACAAGGGAAAAGTATGCGGAAATACTTGAACACCTTGAAGCAGTTCATGCCCTGGCTCAGGAAGGCATCGATCTTAATCTTGACGACGGATGCAACGAGATCTTCGGACAGACTCAAAAGGATACTGAGAATATCAAGAAAATGATTAAAGAAGAGCTGGCCGGGCACGCCCAGGAATGTATCTGGGTTAAAGTGGCAAGCGACGGCCTGCTGGATTAAAGATCATTAAAAATTAGTAAAAGTTAAATGAGGTGACAGATATGGGTAAAGCAGTAGGAATTGACTTAGGAACTACCTTCTCGGCAGTAGCTGTTATTGAAGGTGGCAAACCGGAAGTTATAACAAATGCGGAGGGTTCGAGGACAACTCCGTCAGTAGTTGCTTTTAAGGAATCCGGAGAAAGGCTGGTTGGACAGGTAGCCAAAAGGCAGTCTGCCCTAAATCCTGAAAAAACGCTCTTTTCTGTAAAGCGCTTTATCGGACGCCAGTTCAACGAGGTGGAGACAGAGCGTAAGCTTGTCCCGTACAATGTTGAAGCAGGACCCAATAATGCCGTTCGCTTTGTAGTTGGAGATAAAAAATATGCACCGGAGGAAATTTCGGCTTTAGTTCTAAAAAAACTGGTTGAAGATGCTGCGAAGTATCTGGGTGAAAAAGTAACTGATGCCGTGATTACCGTGCCGGCCTACTTTAACGATGCCCAAAGACAGGCAACAAAGGATGCCGGTAAAATCGCCGGCTTGAATGTCCTGCGGATAATTAACGAGCCAACCGCCGCTTCATTGGCGTATGGACTTGACAAAAAAACCAACGAAACCATCCTGGTTTTCGACTTGGGTGGGGGAACTTTCGATGTCTCGATTTTAGAAGTCGGAGATGGTGTTTTTGAGGTGAAGTCGACCAACGGCGATACACATCTCGGCGGCGACAACTTCGACAAGGCTTTAGTCGATTGGCTGGCCGAAGAATTTAAGAAAGACCAGGGGATTGACTTGCGCCAGGATAAGCAGGCCCTGCAACGCTTAATAGAAGCAGCAGAAAAAGCAAAAGTAGAGCTTTCATCAACAACTGAGACGGCAATTAGCATTCCCTTTATTACGGCGGGGGTTGACGGACCGAAGCATCTTGACACCAAATTGACCCGTGCCAAGTTTGACGATCTGACCCACAGTCTGATTGAACGCTGCCGCGGCCCGGTTAAGGCCGCCTTGGCTGATGCCAAAATAAGCGAGAAAGAAATTGACGAAGTGATTCTGGTTGGCGGTTCAACCCGGATACCGGCAGTGCAAAAACTGGTTCGTGAAATGATCGGCAAAGAACCGAACCAGAGTGTTAATCCTGATGAAGTAGTTGCCCTTGGTGCCGCTATTCAGGCCGGGGTGCTGGCCGGAGAAATGGAAGATGTAGTCCTGCTGGATGTAACTCCATTGTCTTTAGGGGTTGAAACATTGGGTGGAGTGATGACTAAGATTATTGAACGTAATACCACTATCCCAACCCGGCATAGCGAAGTTTTTTCTACCGCAGAGGATAACCAGCCGGCTGTTGATATTCATGTTTTACAGGGAGAAAGAGAGCTGGCCAAAGATAACCGTTCCCTGGGCCAGTTTAAACTGGAAGGGATAGCTCCGGCTCCCCGCGGCTTACCACAGATTGAAGTTTCTTTTGATATCGATGCCAACGGGATTTTAAAAGTTAGCGCAAAAGATAAAGGCACCGGAAAAGAACAGGCAATTACCATCAGTGGTTCAACTAACCTTGACCAGAGTGAAATAGAAAGAATGGTTAGTGAAGCTAAACAGCACGGTGAAGAAGACAAGCAGCGACGCAAAGAAATTGATGAACGCAATGAAGCAGATAGTCTTGTTTATCAGGTAGAAAGACAGATCGGTGAGCTTGGGTCCAGTCTTCCTGTTCACGAGAAAGGTCGCATTGAACAGATCCTTACAGATCTTAAAACAGCACTGAAAGAAAATGCGCCAATCGAAAAGATCCGTAACCTGAAGAGTGATTTAGAGCAAGCCGCTCATAATTTATCTGAAGCTGCCTATCAAAAAACCAAAACCGGCAGTGAAACCGGAACCACCGGCAGCGGTGATGATGTAGTGGATGCCGAATATGAAGAACAATAATCACTGGATGCCTCTGCTCAAAAAGCAGAGGCATCTAGCCTGGTCAAAAATGAAATCTTGAAAAAAGAAGCAAGAGATTATGCCATGGAAGAAAACCAGAATAGCACGGATAATAAGCAGGAAACTGAAAGTGTACAGCTCTTAAATCTTCGGGCTGAGATCGATGATTTGCAGAAACAATTGAGCGAAGAGACAAACCGTCATCTGCGTACCAGGGCCGATTTTGAAAACTATCGCAAGCGCATTGAGCGGGAAGATGAAGCCCGTCGTTTGAGCGTCAAAAAAGAGATCCTGACAGACCTGATCTCTTTTCTCGACTATTTCGATCAGGCCCGCAAACAGCTTCAAGATGAATCGGCTGCAAAAGGTTTGGAAATCATCGCCCGCCAGTTTAGCGAACTGTTACAAAAACATGGTGTCCGGCCGATTAAGTGCCTCGGATTACCATATGACCCTGAAGCACAGGAAGGCGTCGGCTTTTTAGTTACCGACCAGTGCGAAGAAGGTTGTGTAGCAGAAGAAATCTGCTGCGGATATATGCTGAATGACATTTTACTCAAACCAGCCAGAGTACTGGTTGCCCGCAGGAAAGAAGAAAATGATTAACACGAAGTGTGATTTACAATTTACTTACCCTAACAATAGTCTTGTTTCAGCTGAAGTATGGAGGAATGGATATGTCTGTTAAATTCCAGGATTATTACGAACTGCTGGGCGTTGAACGCCGTGCGACTGACAAAGAGATCAAAAGCGCATACCGTAAACTAGCCCGAAAGTGGCATCCTGATTTGCACCCTGCTGCCGACAAGAAAAAGGCCGAAGAAGAGTTTAAAAAGATTAATGAAGCTTACGAAGTATTGAAGGATCCTGAAAAACGTGCTCGTTATGATCAACTTGGCAGCCGCTGGAAAGACGGTCAGGATTTCCAGGCCCCACCGGACATGGATGGAGTTCGTTTTTATACTTCAGGCGGATTTGGAGGTTCTGGCTTCGAGGGAAATTTTGAAGGCGGCTTTAGTGATTTCTTTAATATGTTTTTTGGCGGGCAAGCTCCAACCGGAGGACGAAACAGCCGCAGGGCACAACGTCAAACTGCCAGGGGCGAAGATCTGGAAACTGAAATTGATCTAAGCATCGAAGAAGCATTTACCGGGGTAACCAAGTCAATACGAGTGAGCGGTAGTGGTATTTGCCCGGGATGCGGAGGAAGCGGGATCAAAGGTCAGGGCTTCTGCCAGCAATGTGGCGGAACTGGTTCTATTCCTGATGAAAAGACCTTGGATGTCAAAATACCGGCAGGAGTCAAGGAAGGCAGTCGTATCCGCTTAAAAGGACAGGGAGGTTCAGGTTTAGGCGGCGGGGCAAAAGGTGATCTCTTTTTAAAAGTAAAATTACGCCCCCACCCTCATTTCAAACTGAAAGAAAATGATGTTGAAGTTGAAGCGATAATCCGGCCGGAACAGGCTGTTCTCGGCGATCGCATTCCGGTTAAAACTCTTGATGGGCTGGTAAATGTTAAAGTACCCCCAGGCAGCCATAACGGCAGTCGCTTGCGGTTGAAAGGGAAAGGTTTTATTGACAAAAACAATAACCGCGGTGACCAGTATGTCAGGTTAACAATTGATCTTCCGACTGATTTAAGTGGCGAAGAAATGGAACTGTACAAGAAATTAGCCAAACTGCGGAAAAGTGAGGGGTGAGCAAGATGAAATTAATACGCATTCACTGCCACACTGACATCAAGGAACGTCTGACTACTTGTGGAATTGAGTTTCACCCCGATTTGCTGGCCGCATACCAAGAATTGGGCATTGTTGAACTTGAAAATAACCAGATCGATCTAGAAAACCTGCGCCGGTTAAAAAAGGTGGTCCGTCTGAAAAGAAACCTTGGCGTAAATACCATCGGCGCGACCATAATCGTTGATCTACTGGATAAAATTGAATTATTGCAGGATGAACTAGACAGCCTGCGTAGAAAGTAGGTGAAATAAGTTGGATTTAAATCGTTTAACAAATAAATCGCGCGAAGCTCTGTCAGCAGCCCAGGAACTGGCCGTCAACAGTGGCCACCAGGTTGTCGGGCCCAAGCATCTAATGGCTGCCCTGCTTGATCAAGAAGAAGGCCTGGCCGGCAAATTTATTCAACATGCCGGAGTAGAACCAAACACCCTGCGTCAGGGCTTGAATCAGCTCCTGGCAACAATACCGAAAGTTACCGGCTATGAAGGCACTTTGCAAATGAGCTCGTCAATGGCCAGGGTTCTTTCCCGGGCAGAGCAGGAAGCCAAGCAGCTGAAAGACGAATATGTAAGCATAGAGCATCTGCTGCTCGGTATCATTGAAGAAAGCGAAGATGACTTAAAAAAACTCCTACGCCAGATAGGACTGGAACGAAACAGTCTTCTTAACTCGCTCAAAACGGTCCGCGGGACACAGAGGGTTACCAGCGATAACCCTGAAGACACTTACGAAGCGCTGCTGCGTTACGGTCGCGATCTGACCGAGCAAGCCGAGAAAGGAAAACTTGATCCGGTAATCGGTCGCGATGATGAAATACGCCGGATAATGGAAATTCTATCGCGGAGGACAAAAAACAACCCTGTTTTGATTGGCGATCCCGGTGTTGGGAAAACGGCGGTTGTTGAAGGGTTGGCCAGGCGTATTGTGGCCCGTGATGTCCCGGAAGGATTAAAAGGGAAAAAGATCATTGCGCTCGACATGGGTTCCCTGGTAGCCGGTGCCAAATACCGCGGTGAATTCGAAGAGCGCCTGAAAGCAGTGTTAAAAGAAGTTCAAGAGGCTGAAGGGAAAATTATCCTCTTTATTGATGAGCTCCATACCGTTGTCGGAGCCGGCGCTGCTGAAGGGGCGATGGATGCCGGCAACCTGCTGAAACCGATGCTAGCCCGTGGCGAACTCCAGTGCATTGGGGCAACGACCATTGATGAGTATCGTAAACATATCGAGAAAGATGCCGCCCTTGAAAGGCGCTTTCAACCGGTAAAGGTTAACCAGCCTTCGCTTGAAGATACCATTTCGATTTTGCGCGGCCTGAAAGAACGCTATGAGGTTCATCACGGTGTTCGCATTCAGGACAGCGCCCTGATTGCTGCAGCTGTTCTCTCGGACCGGTATATCAGTGATCGATTCTTACCTGACAAGGCGATCGACCTGGTCGATGAAGCTGCCGCCCACCTGCGAACCCAGATTGACAGCATGCCGGCAGCGCTCGACGAGATTACCCGTCGGGTAATGCAGCTTGAAATTGAAGAAGCAGCCTTAAACAAGGAAAAGGACCAGGCTTCGCGCGACAGGCTCGAGAAGCTGCAAAAAGAACTGGCTGAACTGCGTGCAGAGTCTGATGCCATGAAAGCTCAGTGGCAAACGGAAAAGCAGTCTATTTCGCAGGTACGTTCAATCAAGCGGGAAATTGAAGAGGCCCGGAACGAGATCGAAAGAGCCGAGCGCGAATATGACCTAAACCGGGCGGCAGAACTTAAATATGGAAAATTGAATGATCTTGAACGCCGTCTCCAGTCAGAAGAAGAACTTTTAGCCGGCAAGCAGAAAAACAATATGCTCCTTAACGAAGAGGTGACCGAAACGGAAATTGCTAAAGTGGTCAGTCGCTGGACTGGGGTTCCTGTCAGCCGCCTGCTGGAGGGTGAACGCGAGAAACTGATTCGCCTGGAAGAAATCCTCCACGAGCGGGTCATCGGGCAGGACGAAGCAGTCAGCGCCGTTGCCGATGCCGTGTTAAGAGCACGAAGCGGGATCAAGGATCCTAATCGACCGGTTGGCAGCTTTATCTTTCTTGGTCCGACCGGTGTCGGTAAAACAGAACTGGCCCGCACCCTGGCCGAGGCCCTTTTTGATGATGAACGCAATATGATCCGGCTTGATATGTCGGAATACATGGAGAAGCATACTGTTGCCAGGCTGGTTGGTGCCCCTCCCGGTTATGTCGGTTATGAAGAAGGAGGCCAACTAACCGAAGCGGTTCGGCGCAAACCATATAGCGTTGTCCTGTTTGATGAGATTGAAAAAGCACATCAGGATGTATTCAACGCCATGCTGCAGATTTTAGAAGATGGCAGGTTAACAGACGGCAAGGGCCGCACCGTTGATTTCAGAAATACGATCGTGATCATGACCTCAAATATTGGCAGTCAGGAAATTCTGGCCTTCCATGAAAAAGGCGGAAACTACGACCAGATGAAAGAAGCAGTGCTCGGTTTACTGCGTCAGCATTTCCGGCCTGAATTTTTAAACCGGGTCGACGAAGCCATTGTTTTCCGGGCTCTCGAGCGGGATCAGGTCAGTAAAATCGCCGAGTTGCTCTTGACAAGACTGGCCCAAAGATTGGCACAAACAGCTGACTTGACCCTTAAGTGGAACGAAGCAGTGGTTGCCTATCTAGCTGAGCGGGGATACGATCCGGCTTTCGGGGCCAGGCCGCTGAAAAGGGTAATTCAGCAGGAAGTGGAAACACCGCTTTCGCGCCAGATTATTGCCGGCAAGATCAGCGACAAGGATATCGTAACAATCACAAAGGGCGAAACCGGTATCGAATTTAAATAGATAAGAAGTTTTCATCGGAAACCAGCGCAATTAAGCGCTGGTTTCCGTCTGCACAATAATAACTGATTAACTACTTTCCACCATCGCAATGAAATCCTTGCCGGCCTGGTAGACCTGCGGCAGAACTTCCGGATCTTCCTTCACGGCACCAAGCTCATCGTAACCGCGGAAGCAAAGAGTCCCGGCCAGCTTGTGGTTAATGTTGTGAAAGAAAACCTTAATGATTTGAATGGCATTCTCGCAGTATTCTTTTCGTTTCAGCGCCCCAACACAGATGAAAAAACCTTTACGGTTCTCTTCTTCTTTCACAAAGGGTTTTTTAAGATTATACTTGGCCTGCCACCAGCATTGGAAGCGATCAATAAACATTTTCAGCTGGGCGTTCATCGAACCAAAGGTAATCGGGCTGGCAACTACCAGGGCATCAGCAGCAATCAGTTTCGGATAAATTGTCTGCATGTCGTCCTGCACAACACAATGGCCATCTTTGGCACAGGCGTCACAGGCCTGGCAGGGTCTGAATTTTAAAGAATTAACCTTAATCAGCTCCACCCGCCATCCGGCATCTTCAGCCGCACGACAGAATTCCCGTAATAATGTTTCGCTGTTTCCACCCCTGCGCGGGCTGGGCGCAATAGCCAGTAATGTTTTCATCTTTAGATCCCTTCCTTTTTCCATTTATGGTAACAGCCTATTGTTTTATCGTTTTCTGTAGGTTAACATATACCTAAATAAATTGAAATAGCAGTTCAGAGCGAAGGAGGCTGGCAGTCAGTGGAAGATTATTATTACGGGCGTTCTCGCAAAACAAAAAAGAAATCAGGATTTCGTTTTTTGCTTTTCTTTATTCTTCTACTGGCTTTGGCCGCTTTAGCTTTTTATAGTTTCACCCAGTACTTGACCTTGCAATCGCTGCGCTCTGAAGTAAACCGAATGAAAGAACAGCTTGACCTGCTTGAGGATGAAAACAAGTTGCTCTGGGAACAATATGATCAGATCGT
>CAZAKI010000035.1:18759-20301 GCA_964485855.1 uncultured Syntrophomonadaceae bacterium
GAGCCCTGTTCGCTAAGTGAACTGCTGCTGGCCGAACCGCAAGGCTGATTAACGATCAGATTAAGGCTTCATCTCGTAACTGTCTTTTAAGGCCAGCACATGTTCATTCAGGATTGTCCTAAACCGGTCATGATCAACGGCCGGTTTCTTGATCATCTGCAACAGGTAATCCATCTGTTTATCGGTAGTGCTGGCTTTACCGTAAAGGGTAAGGGCAAACTTAGCGAAGTCGCGAACCATAAAATCAAAAATCTGGTCGATAAGCGGCTCTTCCACCTTATAGATCTTGGCATTTTCAAGAATCAACTGTCCATAGACCACAAGGGTAAACATCTCACCCAGGGACAGTAAAAAATCGGTATCCCGCTGCTGTTCGGCATCGGGAGTGGCTCCTGCTAAAAACTCTTTCAGTAACAAGATCTGCTCTTTGAAAACGGCCAGGTTAGGCAGATCATATGAGTTGTAAGCAACCGCATAGTCATGAAACCGAATTTTACTTAATCCCCTGGTCGGCCCCTGATTAAAAAGAAAATCGTCATTACTAGGCTGATCCTGCTTACCAATTGGTTCGTATTCCTGGGGATTGAAAAAGTAGTTGGCCATGAATTTGACGATCAGGGCAATGTTTACATGCACTGTCCCTTCCAATTTCGGCAGAGCGCGGATATCACGGGCAGCCATTTCAAAAAATGTATCGCGTTCAAAACCCTTGGCAGCGATCACATCCCAGAGCAGGTTAATCACTTCTTCTCCCTGGGTGGTCACTTTCATTTTAACAGTGGGATTATAGAGAAGATAGCGACGATCTTCATTACTGGCAGTCCGCATATAATCGGCAGTCCGCAGGGCAAAAAGTTTCATCGCCGTAAGACGGGCATAGGCATCAACAAACATCTGCTTCACATGGGGAAAATCTGTAACTTTCATGCCATATAAAGAACGGTTTGCCGCATGATTTAAGGCCTCATAGAAAGCATGGGTGCAAATCCCGATTGAAGCCCAGCCTAAGTTATATTTGCCGACATTTACGGTATTAAGCGCCGAATCCCAGGCTTCCTGACCGCGGGAGAGAATATCTTCTTCACTAATCGGGTAATCTTTCAGGATAAAATCGGCAACATAGGACTGCGAGTTAACAATATTCTTAACCAGTTCATAGCTCTGATGCCCATAGTTGGCAACAAAAAAAACATAGTCATCGCTGTTATCGATTTTACCAAAAGTTGATACCATCTCCGCTATATTGCCGTTGCCGATGTAGTATTTCTCGCCGTTAGCCAAGTAGGTACCGTCAGCCTGCGGGGTCAGCGTCATTTCTGTCGAGTAGACGTCAGCACCGTGGGCCCGCTCGGAAAGACCAAAGGCAAAAACATGTCCTTCTTTCAGCAGTTGGGCAGCGCGTTTTTTCTGGACTTCATTTTTACTCATCCAAATGGGACCCAAGCCCAGGATCGATACCTGCCAGGTATACCAGTAGTGTAAACCGTAGAAACCCAATACTTCGTTGAATTCACAGTTGCGCCAGGTGTCCCAGCGACAACC
>CAZAKI010000036.1:0-15457 GCA_964485855.1 uncultured Syntrophomonadaceae bacterium
GGGGTCAGTTCCCCGCTGTTGAAGATCATCTTGTTAAGGGCGCTGCCTTTTTAAGGCATCGCCCTGATGATTTAAAGATCATTAACTTCTGGGTTAACTAACCGGGTAATCGTGATATCAACTGCCGATCTTCTGTGCTTTGTAGTGGTCGGCCAGTTCCTGGTACATCGAGGCGCTGGTCTTGACCCACATTAAAGAAGCCCCGGTAATTTCCTTCTTGATGACCGCCGGCACCCCGGCTGCCAGGTGGCGCGGGGGGACCTGCATGTTGCTGGGCACCACTGTCCCGGCGGCGATCATCGCCTCTTCACCAATATGGCTGAAATCCTGGACTACTGCGCCCATGCCGATGATTGCCCCTTTATCGATCGTGCAGCCGTGTAAGATCACCCCATGAGCTACGGTCACCGCTTCACCGATCACTGTTTCGCAGTCGGGAATGACATGAACTACAACATTATCCTGGATGCTGCTGCCCTTTCGAACGATAATCCGGCCAAAATCCCCGCGCAGGACCGCTCCGAACCAGATGCTAACCTGATCTTCAATCACAACGTCACCGATCAGGGTAGCAGTCGGAGCAATAAAACAGCTATTGCCTACCTGGGGAGTTTTACCGTCAAAGGTGATAAGCAAACCAATCGCCTCTTTCCGGGCTTAATCAAGCCTTTCATTTTATTAGCATTCGCCCCCGGCAGCAGCATTTCCTTTTCAAAACAACTACTCTGCGCTATGATAATAGGTAAAATAAGTTGGCGCAGTTTGCGGGCAGTATAAGGAGGAAAAAGCGGATTAATAAAAAAACATTGTATGAGCTGCTTACGGCGATTAAAGCCGGCCGGATCAGCATTGAAGAGGCCCTGACCCAACTGGAGATCCTGCCTTACGAAAATATTGAATTTGCCAAAGTTGATCACCAGCGCTATCTGAGGCGCGGTTTTCCCGAAGTGATCTATTGTCCGGGTAAAACCACCGACCAGATTACGGCTATTTTTAGCCGTTTGGCTGATACCGGTGGCCCTGTTTTGGCTACCAGGGCGGAGCCGGAAGTTTATGAGACCCTAAAAAAACATTTTCCGGAAGCCGTTTATCATCAAACAGCCAGGGCCATTGTTTTGGCGGGTAAAGATCAGCAGGAACCAACCGGCCTGGTCCTGGTCGTATCGGCCGGGACCGCCGATTTGCCGGTAGCCGAAGAAGCTGCGCTTACGGCTTCACTGATCGGCAGCAAGGTGGAGCGGTTATACGATGTTGGTGTATCGGGGATTCACCGTTTATTCGATAACTGGTCTATGCTTAGCAAGGCCCGGGTTATTGTTGTGGTGGCGGGAATGGAAGGGGCACTGGCCAGCGTGGTCGGCGGGTTGGCAACCTGCCCGGTCATTGCCGTGCCGACCAGCATCGGCTATGGTTCAAATTTTGGTGGCCTGGCCCCGCTGCTGACCATGTTGAATAGCTGTGCAACCGGGGTGGCGGTTGTTAATATCGACAACGGTTACGGCGCCGGGCATATGGCGGCCCTGATCAACCGGGTTGGTGAAAGGGCGGATAGCTGATGAGCTTTGCAAATCAAAATGCTAACCAGGTACTCTACTTTGATTGCTACAGCGGGATCAGTGGCGATATGACCCTTGGAGCGCTGCTTGATCTGGGCCTGGCTCTGGACCAGCTTACTGACCTGCTTTCCCGTTTACCACTCGATGGTTATCGGCTGGAGACTGAAAAAGTAAATCACTGTGGTATCACCGGCACCAGGGCCAGGGTGATCATTGATTCCCGGCCGCAAGTGGCGCGAAACCTGCCTGCTATCCTCGAGTTGATTGGTGATTCAGATCTGCCCGCGGCAGTACAAGCGCTGGGCTGCAAAACTTTTCAGCTTTTAGCGGAAGCAGAGGCAGCTGTACATGGCATACCGGTCGAAAAGGTTCATTTCCATGAGGTTGGTGCGGTGGATGCCATCATTGATATTATTGGAACGGCTGCAGCTCTTCACCTGCTCGGGATAGATGAAGTCTATTGTTCGCCCTTGCCGCTGGGTGGCGGAGAGGTGCAATCTGCTCACGGCCGGCTGCCCCTGCCGGCACCGGCAACCGCCGAACTTCTGGCCGGCCGAAAAGTGCCGGTGTGCGGCAGCAGGGAAAGCTTTGAACTGGTAACCCCCACCGGGGCGGCAATTGTGGCCGCAGCAGCCAAAGAATTCGGACCGCTTCCCGCCTTTACGGTTGAGGCTGTTGGTTATGGTGCCGGCAGTTTCGACCCCGGGTATCCCAACTTCCTGCGTCTTTTTAGGGGGCACACCGACAATCCGTTGCCCGCTCAGGAAGAAACTTTACTGCAGATCCAGGCCAATATTGATGATCTAAATCCGGAAATATATGGATACCTTCTACAAAAATTATTGAGCTGCGGGGCCCTGGATGTTTATTATATTCCGGTTCAAATGAAAAAAGATCGCCCCGGGGTGCTATTAACTGTGCTTATATCGCCGGAATCCTTGCAGACGGTGCGGGAAATAATTTTTCAGGAAACAAGTACCCTTGGGTTCAGGGTGGTACCAACGCGCAGAATAAGCCGGCCTCGTCAGATGGCGAGTGTTGAAACTGAATGGGGTCCGGTTCGTATCAAATACTGTTCATCCGCGGCAGAAGATCATATCCTGCACTATTCCCCGGAATACGAAGATTGTTGCCAGGTGGCCCGTAAATCAGGATTGCCGCTGAAAGAAATTTACCGCCTTGCCGAGAGCCTATTCAGAAACAAAAGTTAAATCCTTCGTTTAATTCCTCTTTTGCGAAAAAGGAAAGTAGTTATTTTATCTTCAATAATTAGAATATTATTGACATAGATAAAATTATGTAATATAACTCTAGGAAGGGAGGTGCGAGTAATGAAAAAGCAATTATTGGTAGATCAGATCAGGCAGCTGAACCGCGCCCTGTATTCACCGGAAGGGTTGCTGTCAGATTTAAATCAGGTTTTAACGGTTATTGCAGAAACGATTGGCGCAGCGGCAGTTCTGCTGAACAAAAACGGGATCGTTTTAGCGCGGTCTGGTGATGAGATGAAGGTTGGTGATCAGCTTACTAAGTTAATAAAAAATGGTAATTTGGAAACAGATCAAGGTTACATGAAATTGCTGAAAACCAGTAATCCAGTCTACAATGAACCCGTTCCGAACGGCAAGAGCCAATCCGGCCAGGTCCATATGGTTATTCCCATCACTGCCGGTGACAACAGTACTCCACTGCTTCTGCTCTGCCAACCGGCTGATAATTTTACCGACGATCAGATCGCTCTTGCCGAATGTGCAGCCCTGGTCTTAAGCCTGATCTACCGGCAAAATGAAGCGAATCAGGAAGCAGCAGAACAACGCGATCGGAAACTGGCCCAGGGTGCTTTCGAAAGCCTCTCTTATTCTGAAGTGGAAGCGATCCAGGAAATCCTAAAAAATATTACCAATAACGAAAGCGTAGTGATTGCCAGTAAAATAGCAGACAGCCTGGGCATAACCCGCTCGGTGATTGTAAATGCCCTGCGCAAATTTGAAAGTGCCGGTATTATTGAATCTCGCTCCCTGGGCATGAAAGGGACATTTATTCGGGTCAAAAATAAGCATGCTTTAGATTTAATTGCCTCCCATTCCAACCGTAGCGGCCTGTTAGGCTAGTCAACATTTCGGGCAGTAGACTTCTGTTAATAGAATGCCTTTAGAAATGGCGGTCTTAAAAAACCGCCATTTTGTTGATCCAGGTTTTATTTGACAGCCCGTTAGCCGGTTGTTACAATATGGTCTGATGTTTAGTCTGATGGCGTCGATAAGCGCCGATGGAGGTTACATTAGTGCCTGTATTGTTGACCTACCTTGCAATTTTCTGTGCTAAAATAGCCCACGTTAGTTTTGGAACGATCCGCATCATTTACCTGACCAGGGGTAAGGCAGTTGCCGCTGCAGTGGTTGGTTTTTTTGAGGTAATCATCTACCTGATTGCTCTGGGCATGGTTTTACAAAACATCAATCAGTGGCAGAATATCCTTGTTTATGGGTTAGGCTTTGCCGCCGGAAATATCGTCGGCAGCCTGATTGAAGAAAAAATTGCTGTCGGGTTTGTCAATGCCCAGGTAATTACAACCGAAGAATTCAACGGTCTGGAGGAAAACCTGCGCGAGCATGGTTACGGTGTAACATCAATGCCCTGTTACGGGAAAGAAGGAGTTCACCGGACCCTGCAGGTGATGCTGAAGCGTAAAGAATTACCCGAATTACTGAAGATGATGAAAAAATTTGATCCCAATGCGTTTATTACAGTTTATGATACCCGGAAAATAATGGGTGGTTACTTTAACAGAATGAAGGCGAAATAGTAGTGGTGAACGGCCATTGGGTTAATACCAACAATCAAAAAGCAATCGCCGTAATCGATTCCGGGGTGGGCGGGCTGACCGTGGTTCAGGAAATCAGTCATCGCCTGCCGCATGAAAGCATCATCTATTTTGGGGACACCGCTCACATGCCCTATGGTCCGCGCACCTACGAAGAGGTGCGCGGTTTTGTGTTTAAAATACTCGAATTTCTACGGCACCAGGAGATAAAAATAGTCGTGATTGCCTGTAATTCAGCTACTGCTGCCGGTCTTACCCATTACCAAAAAGTTTGCGACCTGCCGGTTTTAGGCGTTATCGAGCCGGGAGTCAGGGCAGCGCTGGCTCAAAGCCATAGCCGGCGTATTGGCGTGATTGGCACGGTCGGTACTATTAACAGTTCGGAATATGTGAAGGCGCTGCGCAGTAATAACGGTGATCTGCATATTGTCAGCAAGGCCTGCCCGCTGTTTGTTTTGTTGGTCGAAAATAACCTGGTCGATACTCCCGAAGCGAAAAAAGTAGCCCATGAATATTTAGATTCCCTGGTTGCTGAAAATATCGATGCTTTAATCTTAGGCTGCACTCATTATCCCTTGATGGCGAACCTGATTCAGGAAGTGGTCGGCCCTGCTGTTCGGCTGATCAACTCGGCGGAAGAGATTGCCGCAGAAGTTAAAGATATCTTGACCGCCCGGGATCTTTTAACCCCCCTGGACACCAGTGAGCCCCGCTACCGCTTTTTTGTCAGCGGCAATCCGCAGAGCTTTGAAGAAGTGGGCTCAAAACTGCTTAACTGCAGGATAAAAGCCTACCAGGTCAGCCTCCAATAAAAAGATATATTACTATATTACTACATGGCCCGCAGACGCTTGATTCTTTCTGCTGCGGGAGGATGAGTGGAAAACATCGCTGCCGCCCGGTTCAGGGTTGTTGCCCCCAGCGCCGGATTTACGATGTAGAGGCCGTTAAGCGCCTGGTTATCCAGCGGGCTTTTGGCTACCTGCATTGCAGTAATTTTTTCCAGGGCGCTGGCCAGGCCTTCGGGATAGCCGGTAAAATCGGCTGCCGTGGCATCGGCTAAATATTCGCGCTGCCGGGAAATGGCAAACCGGAGCAGCTGGGCAAAGAGCGGGGCGATGATCGCTACAACGATTAGAAAAATTATGCCGATTATCTGGCTCTGCCCGCTTCGGCGGCTGCCTCCGCCCCTGCCGAATCCGCCGAATAATGCCATGCGCCGCATAATCACGCTGGCATATACAATGGCGCCGGCCAGGACCACGGCGACTGTAGCGAGTAAAACATCGTAGTTGGCGATGTGCGCCATCTCGTGGGCGATTACCCCTTCCAGCTCCTGGCGATTCATCCGGTTAAGGAGGCCCCGGGTGACAGCAATAATCGCATTTTCCGGGTTACGCCCGGCGGCAAAAGCATTGGGGACTTCCGATTCGATAATATATACTTTCGGCATCGGCTTTCCGGCAGCAATACTCAGTCCCTCAACCGTATTGTAGAGAAAAGGCTCCTGCTGCTTGGTCACTTCCCGGGCATTGGCCATGGAAGCGACAACATTGCGACCGCCAAAATAGCTAACCAGGAAGAGAATACAGAAAATGATTGCTGCAATGATGAAACCGAGGATCGGTTCTCCCATGTAGATGCCGCCAAGATAGCCGATTGCGGCAAAGAGAACGGCGTAAAGGAAAAAGAAAATTAAGGTTCGCCTCTTGTTTGAGGTGATAGAGCTGATAATCGGGTCCATTATTTTTCTTTACCTCCCCCTAGTTCAACCTGTGGTAAACTTCTCACCCGGTCTGATTCAACTTCGAAGAATTCCCGGTTTTTAAATTTAAACAGGTTGGCGATCAGGTTTGTCGGCACCCGTTGTATAACCATGTTTAGGACCATCACTGTTCTGTTATAGCGCTGCCGGGCATAGGCAATTTTATTTTCAATGCCGACCAGTTCTTCCTGCAGCATTAAGAAATTTTGGTTTGCTTTCAGATCGGGATAATTTTCAGCCACGGCAAATAAAGATTTCAGCGCCCCGGCAGCAAGGTTGTCAGCGCCGGCGTTTTCGCTTAAAGTCGAAGCCTTAAGCCAGTCAGTTCTGGCTTTGGTGATCTTGTCTAGCAGTTCCTGTTCATGTCGCATGTAACCTTTTACCGTTTCGACCAGGTTAGGCACCAGGTCGAATCTTTTCTGAAGCAGGGTATCGATATTTGCATAAGCGGTATCGGCCATGTTGCGTAAACCAACCAGGCGGTTGTAGGTGTAGACAATAAAAGCAAAAATAAAAATTATGATGGCAGGAAAGATATAGCCAAAATCCATTGATTAACCCTCCTTTGGACACTTTTAATAATTCTTGTTTAATTCTCTTTTTCCTCTAGCCTTGTGCCAGATTTATTCATCTCAGGCTATCGAGGTTTACCTTCTAGTGATTATCAAACATCCTTTTAGAGGAGAAATCATTAGTCATGATGAATAAAGTCTTTAATAAATAGCTAAAATGAGAAACTGCGAAGCTTGCAGCCGGGCGCTGACTGCCCCTGCTAATGAGACTTCACGAAAGGGAACAATAAAGATGCGTAAAGACGGCAGGAAAAATAACGAGCTGAGGCCGGTTAAAATTACCCGTTCTTACCTGAAGCATCCTGAGGGTTCGGCGATGATTGAGCTGGGCGGAACCAGGGTCATCTGCACCGCTTCGGTCGAGGAAAAAGTGCCCCAGTTTTTAAGGGGTATGGAACAGGGGTGGATAACGGCCGAATACGCCATGCTGCCGCGCTCAACAGCCGTCCGCAGCCAGCGGGAAAGGAATAAGGCAAATTCCCGCAGCCTGGAGATTCAGCGGCTAATCGGCCGATCGTTAAGAGCGGTAGTGGATCTTAAGCAGCTGGGCGAAAGAACAATCTGGCTTGACTGCGATGTGATTGAAGCGGACGGGGGAACCCGGACAGCGGCGATCAGCGGTGCTTTTGTCGCCCTGGCCGAAGCCTGTTTCCGGCTAAAAAATCAGGAGCTAATTGAGAATATCCCGATTGCCGACTATCTTTCGGCAGTTAGTGTAGGCGTTGTTGAAGGAGTCCCCTTACTTGATTTAGCCTACGAAGAAGATTTTACTGCCGCTGTTGATATGAATGTAGTGATGACCGCTGCCGGTCAGCTGGTAGAAATTCAGGGTTCGGCCGAGGATAAACCCTTTAGCCGCCGCCAGCTTGACTTGCTTTTAGATCTTGCAACAGCAGGTATTTTTGAAATATCGACGGTTCAAAAAGAGGTGCTGGGTAAGGAGATCACCACTTTACTCGATCAAGCGATATCAGCAAAACCGACCGAGCCCGCTTGATCGCCCAGGAAGGATTGGCTGCCCGTGACAGATTTAGTGCTGGCCACCGGAAATAAAAATAAGGTAGCAGAGCTAAAATCTCTGCTGCGAGGCTTGCCTTATACGATTAAAACAATTGGTGATTATCCCGGACTGGTCATGCCTGCAGAAGACCGAAAGACTTTTGCCGGTAATGCCGCGAAGAAAGCTGAAGCGGTAAGCCTGTTTAGCGGTCGGATGGCCCTGGCAGATGATTCAGGTCTTCAAGTTGATGCCCTTGGTGGCAGGCCGGGAGTCTATTCAGCCCGTTATGCCGGTGAAGAAGGTAACTACGAGGCCAATAACCGGTTGTTGCTGCAGGAGCTTTCCGGGTTGCCGCCGGCCCAGAGAACGGCCCGGTTTGTCTGTGCCATTGCCATCACGGTCCCGGGTGATCGAACTTACCTGGTTGAAGAAAGCTGCCCCGGTCGCATTGCCGAAAAGCTTACGGGAACAGGCGGTTTTGGCTACGATCCGCTCTTTATTTACGAGCCGGCCGGTCGAACCTTTGCCGAGATGTCCGCGGCGGAAAAAAATGCCGTCAGCCACCGGGGGCTGGCTTTAATCAAGGTTCGCGCTCTTTTGGAAGATCTGTGTGGCGGTTAACAAATGAACCAGTATAACATTTGTTCTAGCGGTTCTGGCTACTTGGGTAATCAGCACTCGGACAATCAGCTTATTGCCAATCAGGCAGGGCTGTGCTACAATTACTCTGCTGTTCACTAGCTTATAACTTTTGTCGGGGCGTAGCGCAGCTTGGTAGCGCACTTGGTTTGGGACCAAGGGGTCGCTGGTTCGAATCCAGTCGCCCCGACCATTAATTTTTAAGTAAGGTTTGTTTCGAGCCTCCAGCTAGGAGTTTTTTTATTTTCACGTTTATTTTTTTCGGTTGGTCTTTATATTGATTACTCAGAAAAATTATCTCTCAAATTGCCTCGTTTGTTATATAATAAATTTCAACGCTCAAAAAAGAATAACAGACTGGTGGATGGCTGTTTTTAGATTGGAGTAATAATGGCTAAAGAATCTATGCAGAGTAAAAATACCAAAAAAGAAAAGGCGCTGATCAGTGCCGGTAAAATAATCAGGCTTTATTCAGATCCGGCAGTTAAAGTGCTTAAGGATTACATCCTTCATGATTTTAAAGACGGAGAAATAGATGATCTTTTCGGCATCTACGATGGCTTTGTTGTCTTAATTGAAGATGACCATTATTCCGCCCAGGAAGTGATTGCCAATACTGCGATGCTGGTCAGGAACATTGAGCCTGATATTAACTTTACCTGGACCGATCTGGTCGGAGAGAGCCTGGCCGATTTTGATCAGATCATCCTCGGCAGAATCTATAACCTGGTTGGTCAGAGCGAAGACAACCCTTTTACCATTAATGTTTTTGAAAATCTATCCGCATATCTGCAGCTGGCGGCCAGGGGTGAAGCGGTCAACCTGAAAAAAATTGTTAATGAGTTGCGCGACATCCATACAATCTTTATTCTCAGGGAGAAAGAACTTCCTCTGTTTAATGAACTTTTTGATCGGGATAACACGGCAATCAAAATCTGGCTTAGCCGGCAGCCTTCGGAGCTTGACCTGCACTATCTCGAGCGCTCAGACATTGGTTCCTGGTCTGAACAGGCTGTAGTGGATGAATCGATTTACACGGAAAGCGCCAAGCTGCTGGTTAAAAAAGCTCGTCAGATTTCCGAACTTTGGGGTGACGATTCACTAGATTCTCATTCGTTGCTGTTAGCGGCAGCAGAAGGCTCAGAGACCGGTCTAGCTATTACCCAGTGTTTAAATCTTTCGCTTGAAACCCTGCGCCATTTAAGGGCCGATCGGGAATGGAAGTTGATTAGGGACGGTGAAATTACCGGCTATCCCTTTGATGTAAGCGGTATTGATGTAATCAAGAAAGCAATCAAGCTGGCTTCGGTTGAAGGTTACCCGGACCGCAATTATCCGGGACTGGTTAACAGCTACCACTTAGTCTGTGCCATTGCCATGAACAGCAAGGTTCGCGCTGATCTGGAAATAAAAAGAGAATTTACTTTTGAAAATGCGCTTAATAAATTGGCCGAGTGGTACCATAATAAATATGTTTCTCCATCCATAGACCGGGGCAGCTCGGTATACCGGTTTATGTTTCCTTACCAGGGTCTGCACCGGGAACTGATGGGACATGTTTTTGGCCAGGACCAGGCCTTAGATGATATTTTTGAATACCTGTGCAATGATGAAATAGCCTACGGCGGTCACAGTAAAAAAAGTATTCCCCCGGCAGCGTTATTGTTTACCGGCTCTGCCGGCGTAGGCAAAGCTCACCTTGCCGCTACCCTGGCAGCAGAACTGGAAAGGCCATTTTTGCAACTTGATCTGGCGGTCTATGACTCGGTGGCGAGCCATTTACCGCTGCTTAAATTTGTCCAACAAAATTGGAAGGCGATTCTCTACTTTGAAAATGTTGATCGGGCCAATTCGGAGATTATCAAGGCCCTCTGCCGGATTTTAGACCATGGCAGGGTTTATGATGAGAAAATGGCAAAAAGGGTTGATTTTTTTGAAACCCTGATTATTTTTTCAACGACCATTCCGGCAAGTGATTTTCAGGGAGAGCCTGAGGCGCTGTTGGCCAGACTGAAGCGAAAACAGATGATCAGTTTCAACGAACTGGAAGCAGATGATCTGATCAACGTTACCAAGCGAAAATTTAATCAATACGCCAAAACGGTCGAAATCAACTGTGAGAAGATCCTAACCTATGATCCCCTGGTGCCTTACTGCTTATTATTTCATGAAGGGGGAACCCCAAGCGCTGGCGACATGAGCAGCGCTGTGGAGAACCTGGTTGGCTCACAGATACAAAAATTTACTAATTGTTTTACCCCGGACAGCGGTGAGCATTTACTGGCCGATTATGGCAAGCTTCACTTTGCAGTTGGCGATCTGGGTAGCGCAAGCAGGGAAACAAAAGAGCTATTTATTCCCGGGGAAAAGCCAAGGATTTTACTCTTAGCCGGCAAGGGGATTACCGGGTATTTACGCCGTTTTAAGCCAGAGGTAGACTGGGTGATTGCGCAATCGCTAACTGAATTGGTAGAGCTTACTGAACGGGCAGGGCAGTTTGATTATGCCCTTCTGGATCTATGGTTTAATCTTGATGTGCTTGCCGACAAGATCAATGTGCTGGAAAACTTCAGCACGGTTTGGAACAGTCATCAGGGCAGGCTGCCGCAGCCGCTTTTGACCCAAAAACTCTTTAGTTTGGAAGAGCAAAAATTAATCAGCCGCCTTCATGAAAGGACACCGGTGATTCTGTTAAACGTTATTGACATGCTCTGGAGCAAGCATGCCTGCGCCGAAGATGAACTACCGGTGAGCTGCTTTGTCGATGTGGCCGATGAACTGCGTAAATTCAGAGAGCAGGGGCTTTCATTTTACCCTTATGACTGCGGGCAGTTTCAAGCCGATTATTTTCTGCACTTTATCAGTGCCCTGAAAGCACGGGGCATATTGCATGCGGTGTTTAATGCAGACAAGAATAAGGACAATGTCGAAGATGATGCTTTGGCTTTGTTAGTCGGGCAAATCAGGCAGCGCTTACATTACGAAAAGATGGCTGGTAAACTGGCCAGCCATCATCAATACCTTTCGTTTGAACCGCTGTGGACTCTTGACGCAGCAAATAAAACTGTTGTAGTCTACCTGAACGATTTGCAGCTTCTTAAGCGATAAAGAAAATTGGTTTATGGTCCTTAGCTACTCTTTATTCCGAAGCTTTTCATGCAGTTCCTTAGCTTTGGCTTCTGCCTGTTCTTTTGCTTTCAGGGCAGCTTTTTTAGCTTCATCAAATGTATCGTCAGCTTGATCTAGATAAGCGTCCGCTTTTTCTTTTGCTGTTTCAAAAGCAGCTTCAGCCTTCTCCATCAGAATCTCGGCTTTCTCCTTGGATTCTTTTAGGGCTTCTTCTGCTTTGGCTTTGAGAATTTCAGCTTTTTCCATGGCATCTTCAAAGCTGTCGTCGGCTTTATCCAGAAATTCTTCGGCTTCTTCCTTGACTTTCTTTAATGCTTTGTCCATTTTTTCTTTGAAATCTTTCATCTCACGGATCTCCTCCTTTAATTGAGCATAAAACGCTTTTTCTAATTATATCACCGCGTTGGCCACTTTTAACTAAATATTTTTCCCAAGCAGACGCTATATTTCAGAAACAGAAAAGTGCATATGGTAGAATGATGATCAAGTAAAGATACAGGGAGATTTGCCTTGAAATCAGTGGATATCACAAGGGTAAGCATGCTCAACAATAAGGGTGAAGGCCAAGGGCCGGTCATCTATTGGATGAGCCGGGATCAAAGGGTTGAAGATAACTGGGCCCTGCTGTATGCCCAGGAGCAGGCGCTGCAACTGGAACAACCCCTGCAGGTTATTTTCTGCCTGGCCCCTCATTTTCTGGGGGCAACTTTGCGCCACTACCGGTTTATGCTTAAAGGGCTGGAGAAGCTTGAGAACAGGTTGAGGTCCCTGAATATTTCTTTTAAACTGATCTGCGGCCGACCTGAAGAGCAAATACCTCGCATCACCGCGAAAATGAATGCAGGGTTAATTGTTAACGATTTTTCACCGCTGCGACTTAACCGGCTGTGGAAAGAACAGGTTAGCGAGGGAGTTAAGGTTAGGGCTTACGAAGTAGATGCCCACAATATAGTTCCCTGCTGGGAAGCTTCGCCGAAACAAGAATATGCCGCTTATACGATTAGGCCGAAGCTAAAAAAAATGCTGCCCGAATACCTGACCGATTTTCCCGGGTTGCTAAAACATCCTTATGGGGATGCCGATCGCGATTCCCTTACCGATTGGGGCAAGGCAGAAGCGGGACTTGATCTGGATCAGGCGGCCGGTGAAATTAAAGCGTTTAGCCCGGGTGAAACAGCCGCCCGGGAAGCAATGGAATATTTTATAGAAAACAAGCTTGATATTTATAGCAGTCAACGCAACGATCCAACCGCCGACGGGCAGTCGGATCTTTCTCCGTATTTGCACTTTGGCCAGCTTGGCGCCCAGCGCCTGGCTTTGGCAGTGAAAAAGAAGGCTGGGAATACTCCTGCCGGTGAAGATTTCCTTGAGGAATTAATTATCAGGCGGGAGCTTTCTGATAACTTTTGTTACTATAATCTGCGATATGATTCACCCGATTCTTTTCCACGCTGGGCCAAAGAAACCTTGGACGCACATCGTGCGGACCGCAGGGAGTATCTTTACTCGCCGGCAGAATTTGAAGCGGCTCAAACCCATGATGATTTATGGAATGCAGCCCAGCTGGAAATGGTGAAAAGAGGTAAGATGCACGGTTACCTGCGGATGTACTGGGCTAAAAAGATTTTGGAGTGGAGCAAATCTCCGGAAGAAGCGATGAAAACGGCAATTTATTTAAACGACAGGTATTCCCTTGATGGAAGGGATCCTAATGGTTATGCCGGTATCGCCTGGAGTATTGGCGGCGTTCACGATCGGGCCTGGCCGCAGCGGCCGGTTTTTGGCAAAATCCGCTACATGAGCTATAACGGCAGCAAGTCAAAGTTTAATATCCAAAAATATATTGAAAAAGTAAACAACCTCTAACCGGGATGCCGCCGGGATCTTCTACCAGCGGGCATAATGCTCCTCGGCCCAGCCGACCAGGTCTTTTAGGGCATAGCTCCTGCCACTGCTATCTATTATCGTGCCGGAAAATCGGCCGATCATCTGGTGGACTTCGGAACTGAGCAGCAGAGCGTTCGTTTTGGCTATCCGCTCGAAGAACGGGGTGAAGGTCAGGTTAACCAGGTCCGAAGCAGGGGTGCGGATCCTCCAGGGTTGCATGAAATCAGATGAGTCGTAATCAAAGATCAGATCCTCGCTAATCTTGCTGAGAACTCCATCGACAACAAGACCATTTTCATTCATATTCGTACCATCAGTCCAGCCGGCCCCTAAATTTAAGCCCACAGTGTGGCTTCCGCTTTGACCCGAGCCCCCGGCCCAGTTCCAGAAGCTGGAGAACGGCCAGATGCCGCGCCCGAAATCGAGACAGGCGGAGCCACCCGCGGTATTAAAAGATCTATCCCCGATTTTTATCTCTCCGCTGACCGCTAGAGCATGTTGCTTGGAGGTAAACTGAAAGCGACTGTCACTCCAGGGGATAACGACATTTAGGGTTTGGTGACCTGGTGGAGTTTTAATAGATAATTCTGTGGTTAGCAGTTTTCCGTCAAAATCAGGACAATTTACCGTGATAAAATTATGGTGATCATTGTTCTGCAGGCTTAGCCTTAATTTGGGATCTTCAAACATGGCGCTGTCCGTAACCCGGTTGCCCAGATCGCAGCCTTTGCCGAAGGGCCTGATTACCGTTTTTTCGTGAAAGTATTTGGATTCAAAGTCAAGGAAATAGATAAAGGCCAACCCCATGTAGTCGATATTCGATAGCGTTACGGAAAAGAGAAAGGAGTCGGTAGTGATGCACCAGTAATTCCAGCGTTTTTTACGCAGCGGGCTTCCTGATAAATTACAGTTATGCAGCGGCCGGCGCGACCAGCCCACGGCGGAGGGGTTCAGCCGTCCATTGGCCAGGCAGAGGTCAACAGGTTCACTAAGCTCAGGTTCATTGTATACTTTCAGTTCTCTCATAGTAAAACCTCCGGTTTTGAAATGTTAATAGATGCTTAAAGCTGATCAGGTTTTTTGGACGATAGATAGAATAGGTTGGCCGGGAACTGCTGCCGGACATAAAGAATTCGAAAGGCCAGGACTGCCCCGGCCAGGCCGATCAGAAAATATAAAACGTGAGCAAAAGCCACTGTGTTGATCATTAGGCATTGGACGATAATCCAGATCATCAGGGCCCAGGAGGTTATCGAGCTGAAATAACCCTGCAGGTTGTTCCTGAGCAGGGCGGTAACACCAGCGAAGAGACTGCCGAGTCCAATCACGGTAAAAAGAATCAAGCCCGGTATAAAGAAATTACTGAAAGGGGAGCCTGCTAGCATCTCAATGGGAAATCCGAGCGGGTCTACCGGGTTGAGCAGCGCCGCCCCGCCGCCGAAAAGCGCCCCAATGCCGACAAAGAAGTGTAAAACTGCTAAGATAATATAGGTTGTTTTCATATTTTTCCCCTGATCAATTATAGTGCGCCTCAAGGCAGATGGCAATTTAAACCTTGACACTAAAACCAGAATATTGATATACTTTTGATTAATAAAACAAGTTAAGCTTTCCCTTTAACTGCTATGCAGCAACTGCCTGATTTCTTATTATCCTAATTGTGTGTAAAATCTGCCCTGCAAATTATAACATGATTTAAATCAATAGCAGTATAGGAAAGGAGAGGCTATGATGGGGACTAAACCGGCAGTAATCATAACTGTTCTGGTCATGCTATTAATATTTATGGGCTTCTTTTTTGTTAGAGATTACATTATGTCAGATAGTCAACAAAATGGCGATGAAACGATAGTCGAGACTACTACTGCTGTGGCCGCTACAACAACCAATCCTCCGACGACTACAACAGCACCACCGACTACTTCAGAAACGACAACTTCAATTACCACTATCACGACAGATCCACCAACTACAACTGCAACAACATCTAAGACGATCGGGACAATTACTTTATCCAGTTTAACTAAAAAAACAGTTAGTTTAACTACATTTTTTACAGGCAGTTTATCTAGTTTAACATCGTTG
>CAZAKI010000036.1:15557-20242 GCA_964485855.1 uncultured Syntrophomonadaceae bacterium
AACAGTTAGTTTAACTACATTTTTTACAGGCAGTTTATCTAGTTTAACATCGTTGTCCGAGCCATAAAATGCCATAACTACTTAGATCCGGAGCTGCAATGGGTAAAGTAAAAAGCCTGGCTTCAAGCCACTACATCTACCTGCTGTCATTTATCGCTGCGCCCCTAATACTACTGTTTGTTTATGCTTTAAGAGGGGTCTATCCTTTTGGAGAAAGCTCGATTCTGGCCCTGGATTTAAACGGCCAGTATATTTATTACTATGAATTTTACCGGGGGATCTTTTTAGCCGATAACAGTTTGCTCTATTCCTTCAGCCGCTCATTAGGCGGTGAAATGATCGGCACTTTTGCCTACTATCTGGCCAGTCCCTTTTCTTTTATCCTGCTGTTTTTTCCCAGGGTCCTGATCACTGAAGCGGTTTTGACGATGATTTTACTGAAGGTGGGCGCTGCGGCGCTCACCTTTGCCCTTTACCTTAAAGTGGCTAGAAAAGCCCAGCCGCTGACCGTGATTCTTTTTTCAACCATGTATGGGCTGATGTCTTATAATATTATTCAGACCATGAACCCAATGTGGCTCGATGGGCCGATATTTTTTCCATTGATCATCTTAGCAGTTGAACGCTTGGTTGACCTGAATCGATGGGCTCTATATGTGTTTTTTCTCGCATTAATGTTCATGGCGAACTTCTACATTGGCTACATGGTCGGTATTTTTGTTTTTGCATATTTTATTTACTACCTTTTTAGCAGCCATAACCGTGCAAATTGGGAAAAACTCTATAAAAAAACCGCGCTTTTTTTCACGGCAACCTTAATGGCAGTTGCCGGTGCACTGTGGTTGCTCTTACCAACCTACTATGCCCTCAGTTTTGGTAAATTCGGCTTTACAAACCCTAATTTTGCCCCAACGCAAAAGCTGGATATTTTTGCCCTTTTCGCTAAGATGTTGCCGCTCAGTTATGATTCTGTTAATGTTCAGGGCTATCCTTTTATCTATAGTGGGCTCCTGGCCCTGATCCTTGTCATTCTCTATTTTACGGCGGAAGGCATCGAAAGTAGAAAGAAGGCAGCAGCTGCGGTTTTATTAAGCTTTGTGATGATCGTATTTTCGGTTAGTTCGCTTGATCTAATCCTGCATGGTTTCCAGGAACCAATCTGGCTCAATTACCGCTATTCATTTATATTTTCATTTCTTGTTCTTTCCCTGGCCTGTGAAGCCTATTGTGTTTTAAATCCGGCGGATCGAAAAACTCTATTTAGAATCTGCCTTGCGCTGCTGGCAGTTACCGCTTTTATTGGCCGAATTGAAGCTTCCTTTTTAAAGCCGGAAAAGTCGCTCTGGCTCAGTTACATGCTTGTTGTTTTGTATGGCTCTTTAATTTATTACCTGAAAATGGCTAAGCTTAAGCTACCTGGTAAAACAGAAAAGACAGAGCTTCCTGATGTTAATAATGATCGGATACTGCAAGCAATTTTAATCTTCGTCGTGATGCTGGAATTATTCTTAAATACCATCGCCCTGATCGATGGGGCTCACAAGGAAGTGTATTACAGTGATCGGTTATCTTACCGTGATTACTTTGATCAACTTTACCCGGCTATTGATTATATCAAGGATAACGATCGGGAATTTTTCAGGACTGAAACTGTAATCCGCAGGACGGTCAATGACCCTCTCGCCCTTGGCATTTATGGTCTATCTCATTCCAGCTCAGTGCTCAATAAAAGGGTGATTGATCTTTTTTATAGCCTGGGCTTTGCCGCAAGGGAACATTGGACCAGTTATAAGGGGGCAACTCCTGTTACTGACTCGCTTTTTGGGGTTCGCTATATCCTGGCTGAAAAACCGGTAAACAATCTATATCGCAAGATCTATGATCAGGATGATATTCTGATCTATAGAAATCAAGCGGCGATGCCTTTAGCTTTTGCCGTTGATGAAAAGTACCTGACAATAGAGCTTGATTCACACGATCCTTTTGCTAATCAAAACTTTTTACTGAGCACGATGATTGGCGAACCTTATACTGAATACTTCAAGCTTTCTACGATCAGAGAAGTGATCTTTGAAAATATTGAAGGGGTGGAACAAGAAGACATTGTTGCTTACTCGATTATTAATCCTGCTAAAAATGCTCATATCGAATACCTGATTGACACGGCCGATGGGAACGAGATGTACATGTATTTGGTTTCTTCAATTCCCCGCAAGGTAAATATCTGGAAAGATCATGAATACGTCGATACTTTCTTTGATTACAGTTCTGTTTGTATCATACCGTTGGGTGCCAATCCGGATCGGGAAACAATTTCACTGATTACCACACCAATCGAAGGCGAATATTTTTTAAATCATAACTTATTCTATTATTTGGACCGGCCGGCTTTTGAAGAGGCGATCGCCAAATTAGGCGATCAGAAGGCTCAAGTCGAAAGGATATCTGATACTAAGCTGCGAATTGAAGTTGAGATGGAAGAGGGGGAGGTTCTGTTTACTTCGATCCCCTATGATCAAGGGTGGCAGGTTATGGTAGATAATGAAAAAGCGGAAACTATAAAGGTGCTGGACAGCCTGCTTGCCGTTAAGGTCCCTCCAGGGAAACGAAGGATTACCCTTGATTATTGTCCCCGTGGCCTTAAAGAAGGAATGATCGTATCAGTTCTCTCCTGGCTTCTAATTATTGCATTTTTGGTATATGAAAGGTTTTCCGGCAGGAAACTTATTGATTAGCAAAGTTGGGCTAGGTTTGTCCAGAGGGCTTGGAAGGAGTTGATTCCTAAAGTGGCTGATCAGTCAAAAGGGCTTGCTGTAATTATTCCGGTTTACAACGAGGGTTCCTTTCTATCCTCTAACCTGGCTGAAATCAGGGGCGAGCTTTCGAAAATTGACATTACCTGCCGCTATTTATTAATTGATGATGGCTCTACTGACAGTACCTGGATTGAAATCCAAAAATTAAAAGCAGAATATGGTGATCTGTCGGCCATCAGGTTCTCCCGCAATTTTGGTAAAGAGGCGGCGATTACAGCAGGGTTGGATCACATTGATGCCGATCTTTACCTGATTATGGATTCTGACTTGCAACATCCTCCCCAAAATGTTCAAGCAATGCTTGAGCTGATGGAAAAAGAACAGGCTGATATTGTGAACGGGGTCAAAAGTGCCCGTAGCAAGGAAAATCTTTTATATCGTTACTGCACAAAAAGATTTTATCGGCTGCTTAAACTGCTGACCGGTTTGGATCTCGATAATTCATCGGATTTCAAACTACTAAACCGGCGGGTGGCAGAGGCTTTACGCCAGTTTGATGAAAAAAGCCTGTTTTTTCGGGGACTTGTTAACTGGGTTGGCTTTAAGTCTGTAACCTTTCATTTTGTCGTTGAACAAAGAGCTAACGGTGCCAGCCGTTTTTCAACCGGTAAATTATTGCGTCTGGCTCAGCATTCAACCCTGGCCTACACTGGCAAGCCGCTTTACCTGACGATTTTAGCGGGCTTTTTCTTCCTGATTATATCAGTGATTTTGGCTATTCAAACTCTCTACAATTATCTGAGCGGGATAGCCTTAAGCGGCTTTACCACCGTTATTCTGCTCATTCTTTTCACCGGGGCCCTGATTCTGATCTCGCTTGGCATTATCGGAGTTTACCTGGCAATGATTTATGATGAAATAAAAAACCGGCCGCGCTATATAATAGCGGAGAGAATGGGCTCCGAAAGCGATGTTCAGTAATGGCTATTCATAGTAAAAATAAGGGGAAACTGCCCCTTAAACATTACCTGCAATATATATTAATTGGTCTGGTTACGACTTTTATCAGCTTCGGGTCGTTTTGGATTCTTATGATGCTGTTCAATTTGCAGCCTAACCCGGCCAATATCATTTCCGTAGTACTGGCAGTACTCTTTGCCTATCTGGCCAATAAAATAGTTGTTTTTAAAAGCAGGTGCAGGAACTTTGCCGGACTGGCATCAGAATTATTCCGCTTTGCTGTGGCCCGCGGTCTAAGCATTTTAACGGAAATTGGGGGCGTGTTTCTGCTTTATAGTGTTTTTCATGTTGAAGCTTTAGCGGCTAAAATTCTGGTCAGTATTTTCGTGCTGATTCTTAATTACCTGTTCTTTAAGTTTTATATATTTAAAAATCCAATAACCAGCGATCCGGGCCCGAAGCAAGGTGGTAATTAATTCGGAAGACGCTTATAAATCTGTAAATTTTAAATATTTTATATTGCCACCCGCATCGTTCGGAGTTATAATAAAATATCAGTATTTGCTGGTAATTGGGTAAAATATTTTATTAGGGGGATGATGAAGTGATTAAAACCAGTACCCTTGTCATTGCTATACTAGTGATCATTGTCTTAGTATTGGCGGGATTTATCCTCAAGGATGTCATTTCTGTTAATGTCACCGGTGAGGATGAGCAGGAACAAACCGAGGAAACGACAACGGGAAGTGAATCTGAAACAACCACCGCAGCTGGAGGAACTACCGCCGCTCCGACGACAACTGCTGCAGGCACAACTACAGCAAGCACTACGGCAAGTACCACGGCAAGTACAACAACAACTACCGCAACAAGCGCCACAACAGCTTCTACGACCACAACCACCACAGCTACTACTGCCGGAAAGCCTGACCTCACTTTAACTGGCGGGGGACTTGTTGATATGTTTGT
>CAZAKI010000037.1:0-18986 GCA_964485855.1 uncultured Syntrophomonadaceae bacterium
CCGATGATGAAAGCTGAAGGGAAAGTGCCTAAAAGGTATGCGGCACAGGCCAGGAAAAAATTGTTCATCGCTTTACCACCCTTTTCTATTATGATTATTATAGCTGAGTTGTCCTGTAAAGGCGATTTTTCTGTTTACCAGCTAGTTATTAGCTATAAGTCTAAGAAAGTCTTGCTAGGAAAAATAATTAAAGTAAAATATCTTCCCCATGGATCGAAAGGATTTGAAGCTTTCGAAGAGGAATTAGACTGAAGTTAAATATGGCTGATATTTGGCGGGGAGGAAAAAGAGATGAGCAGCAGGAAAGAGCTAACTTTTATTGAGGCATCTTGCATTATAACCGGTTACGGAGTCGGTGGAGGGATTATGGCGGTGCCTTTTCTGGCGGCGCAAAATGGCTTACTAATAACCCTGATGATTATCGTTGTTGCATATTTATTTTCAGTGCTGCTACACCTGATGATTGCTGAAATGTGTTCAGGCGAAGAGGGATCGGTGCAGATTGTCGAACTTTTCCGCAAGTATCTTTTCAAGGGGCGCTTTGAAACTCTTTTTACCTGGCTTTTCTTTGTCCTTTTATTAGTAATTCTTCTATCAAATATGGCTGCCTATATTGTTGGAGGCGGTGAAATATTGGTCAACCTGATCGGTCTTCCGTTCTGGGTCGGTAAACTGTTTTTTTATCTGGTAGCAGCCGGAGTGGTTTTTTTCGGTTTAAAGGTTCTGGGTATCAGTGAAAAGTATGCCGTGGCAGCCATTGCGATGATCTTTATCGTGTTGTCAGCAGCTTCTCTTGGCCAGCCAATGCAGCCTTTGGTTCTGGTCCGACCTGTTGGCAATATAACCCTTGCTCTATTCGGGATGATCATGTTTGCTTTTGCTTCGTTCTTTTCAATTCCCCAGGCAGTCGAAGGGCTCTCCTGGAATAAAAAGCTGATCCCCCGGGCGGTATTTGCCGGAATCGGTCTCAACCTGGTGTTTATCCTGATCATCACCTTTTTTGCTCTTTCTGTTTCGGAGCGGGTTACCGAGGTGGCCATTATCGGTTGGTCGGGGGCGGTTGGGGGCTGGGCGGCAATTCTTGGTTCGGTCTTCGTTTTTCTCGCCATGTTGACTACTTATTGGTCGCTATCGTACGCATTGGTAGTTATTATCCGTGAAAGGATCGGTTGGCCGGAAAGACTTTCCTGGTTGGCGGCGACGCTACCTACACTGGTGATCGGGCTGGCAGGAGCGTCTACTTTTTTAAGCTTGATGCGTCTGGTCGGTGGAGGTATAGCCGTTGTGGTGGCTCTCCTGCTGATTCCTGCTTACCGGGCTTCAAGGAACAGCAGGGATTCAGAACTGCAAGAGGACGGTATTAATATCGGGTTTTGGGGCGGGACTATGTTCCAGGTTCTGGTAATTTTGGCGTACTTGTTGACCGCGATAGGCTCATTTGTGGCAATTTAAATAAACAGATTTAGAAAGTTGGCTTCAGGCGGTTTAAATATTTATTGTCTTAGAAAAAAGTTGACATTAAAAAAGCGCTAAATTGCTTGCTTTGATCTGCTTTTAGTAATAAGCTATCACCATTAATCAAATTTAAGGCCACAGGGAGAGCTGCTTCAGTTTTGAAGGCGAACACGCTTGATGATAATACAGTCGGTATCTGGTACGGTTTAGCAGCCTATACTTTATGGGGATTTCTGCCTCTTTACTGGAAGCTTTTAGTTACGGTGCCTGCGCTGGAAATATTGGCTCACCGTATTTTTTGGTCTTTTATTTTTATGATTTTGATTGTTTTTAGCAGCGGTGGCCGTAGGGCTCTTACTTATGTAGTAGCGGACAGAAAGAAAATGTCTTACATGTTTTTATGTGGATTTATCATTAGTATCAACTGGTTTACTTATATCTACGCGGTCAATACCAACCATGTAATTGAAGCCAGCATGGGTTACTTTATTAACCCGCTGGTTGTTGTCTTGCTCGGGGTTCTGGTTTTAAAGGAAAAGCTTACCCGCTGGCAGCTGGTCGCCTTAATACTGGCTGCAATCGGGGTGGCAATTATTACCTCCCAGTATGGCCGAGTGCCCTGGATTGCCATTTTTTTGGCCACAACTTTTGCGGCATATGGCCTCATAAAAAAACTGGCCCGGGTTGATTCAATTACTGGGTTAACCCTGGAAACTTTGATTGTCATGCCCATTGCCCTTTTCTTTCTGGGCTACCTTGAGATCGGTGGCGTAGGCGCCATGGGTTCTGCCTCCACAGCCATTAAATTGATTCTGGCTGGGGCCGGGATAGTTACGGCAACACCGTTGATTCTTTTTTCCAGGGGGGTTGAAAAAACAACTTTTTCCATGATGGGATTTTTGCAATATATTACCCCGACGCTCACTCTTTTTTTAGGGGTTTTTATCTTTAAAGAGCATTTTTCAACAATTCATTTAATCAGTTTTTGTTTTATCTGGACAGCTTTAATCATTTTTACTCTGACCAATATCGGTTTACTGAAGGAGCCACATAAACTTTAATTAGACAATTATTCAAGGTAGTGCTATAATCATGACGATAATTGAATAGCTGTTTTTCAGGTGTATTAGACTTAATAAGGGAAGCCGGTGAAAGTCCGGCGCGGTCCCGCCACTGTAAGTGGGATGCTTTTCCTGAAGCCACTGGCTGCTAAGCCGGGAAGGTTGGAAAGGCAGTGAACACGAGCCAGGAGACCTGCCTGATGACACGCGCTTAACCCCTTCGGGTGAGAGGGTAAGGCGGGGTATAGGCCACGTTTTGCCGTGGTCTATTTGTTTATAAACCTTAAACTCCGGTAATCCCGCAAAAGCAGCCGGAGTTTACTAAGAGAAGGAGATGTTTTTGATGAAAAAAAATGGATTGTTACTAATCCTGCTGGTGGTTTTCTTTTATGCTTTCATTGCCATTGGGTGTGAACAAAAAGCTTTGACGCCCGAAGAAGCTTCTGACCCTGATCGGAATCAGATCGAAAGCGACGGTTCAATGATGGTTGTTGATCAGATGGGGCGTGAAGTGATTCTGGCTGGTGTGCCCCAAAAAATAATTTCATTATCGCCGAGCAATACAGAGATTGCCTTTGCCTTGGGGCTGGCTGATCGATTGGTTGGGGTAACCGATTATTGTAATTATCCGTTGGAGGCCTTGGAAAAAGAAGTGATCGGGGGGTTTGCTACACCAAATATAGAAAAAATTATTGAACTTGAACCCGATTTGCTTCTGGCTTCAACCATTCATGAAGAAGTAATCAACCAGTTTGATGCTTTAGGTATCCCCGTTCTAGTTATTGAATCGGCAAACTTGGAAGAACTGTTTACCAGCATAAGCCTGGTTGCCGAACTTGCCGGCATCTCAGACCAGGGAGAAAGTCTGATTTCTTCTATGCAGCTGCAGATCAAATCAATCGAAGAAACTGTTTCCCAAATCAATGATGATCAAAGGGTCTTGGTGTATTACGAAGTTTATTCCGATCCACTGATGAGCGCCGGCAACAGTGTCTTTATCAATGAAATAATTGAACTAGCCGGTGGAATAAATATTTTTAAAGATATTGATGAAAACTATCCTCAGATCAGTGCCGAAGTGGTTGTTGAACGTCAACCCCAGGTAATTCTTTATCCAGACTATCACGGTACGGCCGAGATGGTTATAGAAGCGATGACTTCGCGGCCCGGGTGGGAAAGTATACCGGCTGTGATTGAAGGCCGGGTTTATGCCATATCAGATGATGCTTTTGCCCGACCCGGCCCACGGGTTGTGAATGCAGTGGAAGAGGCGGCGGCGTTATTTTATCCGGAGCTCTTTAATGATTCTTCCTGTAACTGCTGTGATTAATCTTCTTGTGTTTAAAATAAAAGGAGTAACGATTATTGAGTAAATTAATTCCGCCGATAATTAAAAAAAACAGCAACCTAAAGCGGCCACTATTGATGTTCGGCCTTATAATCCTTTTGGTTTTCACGGCGCTCACAGCGATGATCTGGGGCGCGGTGACTATCGGCTGGAAAAATGTGATGGCCATTCTTTTTGATGCCCTGCCTTATTATCGATCTGAAACAGCGGCCGGCATTGCCTCGGTCTATAAAGATATATTGCTGCAAATCCGGGTGCCGAGAGTGCTGTTGGCAGCGGCGGTTGGTAGTTCCCTGGCTGTTTCCGGGTCGGTTTTTCAGGGGCTTTTCCGCAACCCGATGGCCGATCCCTATGTGATTGGTATTTCTTCTGGCGCTGCCTTGGGCGCGGTTTTTGCCATGCTTGGCGGTTTTAACCTGGTATTTGGCGGTTTTGGCGCGGTTCCCCTCTTTGCTTTCTTCGGAGGTATTGTGACAATTCTTCTCGTTTACAGCATGGCCAGGGTAGGCAGAGCAGTCCCGGTAATGACCTTGCTCCTGGCCGGTATTGCCGTCAGCGCTTTTTTGTCAGCTCTGGTTTCCCTGCTCACTTATTTTGCCGGTGAAAAGCTGCACCAGGTGATTTTCTGGTTGATGGGCGGCCTCGGCGGTGCTACCTGGCAGCAGGTAAAAGTAATGCTGCCCTATGCTTTTGTCGGTTACTTGGCAGTTAGTATCTTTTCCCGTGAATTGAATGCGATGCTGCTTGGAGAAGAAACGGCCAGTCATCTGGGAGTAGACACGGAAAAAGTTAAAAAGATTTTACTGATCGGGGCTTCACTGTTGGTTGCCGCAGCAGTATCGACCAGCGGCATTATTGGCTTTGTCGGACTGGTGGTCCCGCATTTTGTGCGCTTGGTTGCCGGGCCGGATCACCGCTTTCTAATTCCGGCATCCGCCGTGCTGGGTGGAACTCTGTTGATTGCCACCGATATGTTGGCCAGGGTAATTATTGCCCCGACTGAATTGCCGGTGGGAATAATAACCGCTTTGATCGGGGCGCCCATGTTTGTTTACCTGCTCAAAAAGAGAAAGAAATTGCGCTATTTTGGCGGAGGAGGGTAATCCGGTGGGTTTGAAAATCGATATCCATGACCTGACCGTTGCCTATGATTCCATCCCAGTTCTTGATGGAACCTCTTTTCAGGTGAACCGCGGCGATCTTGTAGCTCTGTTGGGAGCGAATGGAGCCGGAAAATCGACTTTACTGCGTTGTATCAGCCGGATTCTTAAACCGGCTAATGGCCATATTTTACTTGATGACCGTGAATTGAAGCTTCTAAATAACAGAGAGGCGGCTCGCCTGATGGCAGTTGTCCCGCAGGAAACGGCGGCAGATTTTGACTTCACGGTAGAAGATATCGTGATGATGGGTCGCTTTCCCTATCTGACCCGTTTCCGGAAAGAAGAGCAAAAAGATCGGGAAATTGTCCTTCGGGCCATGGAAATGACCGGGGTTACCCACTTGGCGGAACGGTCAATCGCTCAGTTAAGCGGAGGAGAAAAGCAGCGGGTCGTGATGGCCCGGGCAGTAGCCCAGCAACCGGAAGCGCTACTCCTTGATGAACCGACAGCCAACCTGGATATTGGCTACCAGTCAATGCTGCTTGAAATGGCTTCCCGTCTGAACAGTGAACAGGGAGTAACGGTAATTGCGGCCATTCATGATATTAATCTGGCAGTTCATCACTTTAACCGCTTTATTTTGTTAGCCGGAGGTCGAGTGCTGGCTGCAGGTAGGGCAGATGAGGTGATTACTGCCGAAAACATTCAAAAGTCATATGGGGTTCCTGCTTCTACTTTCAGGCATCCCCTGCACGGCGTTTTACAGGTTAGTGTTGCCCGGGGAAAACCTCAGGCGGAGTTAAAGACAAAAGGCCTGCGGGTCCATGTGATTGGTGGCGGTGAAGAAGCAATGCCGACTCTGGAATTCTTAAACCAGGCAGGGTATGATCTTTCAGTCGGTCCGGTTTCCGCCCAGGATAGCGGTTGTCGTTTCGCTCATTTCAACGGTCTACCTGTGGTTATTGTTCCTCCGTTCACCAATATGAATCAAGAGCACAGGGGAAAACATCTACAGCTGATGCGCGATGCCGAGGCTATTGTTGTACCTCCAATCCCCTTTGGGGAAGGGAACCTGCCGTTATTTAAAGAGGTTGAACAGGTGCTGGAAGAGGGTAAATCTCTTTACCTAATTGACTTCGCCGAGGTAAGCAAGCGAGATTACAGCGGCGGTAAAGCCTTAGAATTGCTATCCGGGATGATTGAAAAAGGGGCGATCCCCCTAAAGCGAATTGAAGATCTGCCGGATTTGATCGGCAAAAAGGAAGAGATAGTTGATGATTGAAAAGGTTAATAAATCTTTAACCCTGATCACCGGGGGAGTTCGTAGCGGTAAAAGCACTTTTGCCGAGCAGCTTGCTACAGAAAGCGGAAGGCAAATAATTTATCTGGCAACGGCCAGGGTAGAAGACGAAGCGATGCGCGAAAGAGTGCTGCGTCACCAACAACGCAGGCCTGAAAAAGTGCAAACTGTTGAGGAACCACTTGAGCCGCACCTGGTTCTGGAAAAAGAAGATTCAGCTGCTAAAGTGATTTTAGTTGATTGTCTTACCCTGCTTTTAAGCAATCGCTTTCTGGCCGATCTAGATCGACATGGAGCGGTCAGGGAAGGTGAAGATATTTTTGCCGATGAACTCTTACTTGAAAAAGCCGCGGAGAGAACCCTTGATTATATTAAACTTTTTGCTGAAACCGCTGCTTCCACTGCGGCTAATGTGATTGTGGTGACCAATGAAATCGGAATGGGAGTGGTTCCTGAATATCCGGTGGGCCGGGTTTTCAGGGATCTGGCCGGTCGGGCCAACCAGCTTGTTGCAAGAATAGCAGATCGGGTCTGGCTGGTTGTCTGCGGTTTGCCCCAGCAGATTAAATAAATGGAGCGTACCGTGCTGACCCTTGTTGCTTTGCTTTTAGCATATTTGCTTGATTTAGCAATTGGCGATCCGCATTTTTTGCCGCATCCTGTTCGTTTTATCGGCCGGGTTGGGAAGATTCTAGAAACGGTAATATTTCGGATCAGTGTTGATTCATCCTGGCTTAAACTGACCGGATTTCTGATCATGGTTATTGTTACCGGCGGTTCGGCAGTAGCAGTTTTTTTACTGCTGGGGGCTTTTTATCGGCTTAATACGATTGCCGGAGTGCTCTTTGAACTATACGTGTATTATCTGGTTCTGGCCGGCGGAGATCTGCGCAATCATCTGCAAAAGGTAAAGACTGCTTTACTCGAGGGCAAACTTAATATTGCTCGACAGAAAGTTGCCCTACTGGTCAGCAGGGATACAGATTATCTTGACGAACATGGCATCTCCAGGGCTGCGCTGGAAAGCTTATTTGAAAACAGTTCAGACGGCCTGGTTGCGCCTCTGTTATTTGCGGTAGTGGGTGGTCCGGCCAGCGCTGTATTTTATAAAGCAGCCAGCACTCTTGATTCAATGATTGGTTATAAGAATGAAAAATACAAGGATTTTGGGTTTGCCTCTGCCAGACTCGATGATTTGCTTAACTTAATACCGGCCCGCCTGACGGCTTTTATTATTCTGCTGGTCGGAATGGGCGATCAGGAGATTGCCAAAAGTTGGAAAGTTTTAATGGCTGATCATAATAAGCATGAAAGCCCGAACAGTGCCTGGCCCGAAGCAGCGGCTGCCGGGGTGCTCGGGGTATGCCTGGGCGGCAAGGTTTCGTACGAAGGTCGACTGAAAGAACGCCCTGTGATCAATAAAGGTGGGCGAAAAGCTTCAGCTTTCGACCTGGAGAATGGTCTTAATCTTTTCCGGCGTTTGTCTTTGTCGGTTTTTTTATTAAGTTTAGTCCTGGCCTCACTGTTTATCAGGATGGAGGTATTTAAGTTTTGAAACACTATCTGCGGGCCCTTTCTTTTTTAACGATTATCCCTTTACCATTTATAAGTTTCGATCAAAATGGTCGAAAATTAACTGATGCTGCCGTAGCTTTTCCCCTGGCTGGGGCAACATTGGGTTTAATTCAGGCCAGTTTGGCTTGGTTGCTTTTAACCATTCTGCCAGCAGGCCCGGTAACGATAATCTGTCTTTTAGCCGGTTTCTTGCTTACCCGTGGTCTGCATATTGATGGCCTTGCCGATACCGCTGATGGGTTAATCGGCACTACAAACCGTGAAAAAGCTATTCGGGCGATGACCGACAGCGCAGTTGGGGTAATGGGTGCCTCGATTTTACTGCTGGTTTATCTTTTTAAGTATAGTCTCCTTACTGATTCAGGTGATCTGCTGCCCTTGGCATTATTTTTCATGCCCTTGGTTGGCCGCTGGGTCATTGTGTTTACCGGTAGTCTCTATAATCCAGCCCGTGAAGAGGGCCTGGGTGATCTTTTTTTGCGCCAATTGGGGTTGCGCCATTTTATAATAGCTTCTCTGGGAATGATGCCGATCATGGTTTTAATCTTCTGGCTGTTGCCTCCCTTGACTAGACCGGTTTTAACGGCTTCAGGGGTTGCCCTGATCAGCTCCTGGTTACTGGCCGGCTATGCTAACCGCAGACTGGGTGGCCTGACCGGAGATATTCTTGGAGCAGCCAGCGAATTGGGCGAGGCAGTTTTTTTACTTTGTTTTTATCTATTCCTGAAACATAGCAATTTGAATATATCTTTGATCAAGGCGGTGTCCCAAATTGTCTCTAATCTCTTGGGATGAAACTGGTGGTCATGGTGGGGATCTTGCCAAAGCCCTGGAACTCTGGAATCCAGAAGCCGGAGAATTTATAGACTTCAGCAGCAATATTAACCCCCTCAGCCCTCCTGCCGGGTTGTTAGAGCATCTGACCGCTTTTTTACCGGGAATCACTTCCTACCCGACTCCGCAGGCCAGAAATCTAAGACACAAACTGGCCGGATTCCTTGGGATTACCGAAGATCGCTTGCTGCTGGGAAACGGTGCCAATGAGCTGATCCACCTAGTAATGCTTTGGCTGAGACCAAGACGGGTGCTGATCCCTGCTCCCTCTTTTTCAGAATATGAACGGGCGGCTATGTTGGCAGGCTCCCTGGTTGAAAGGTTTCCCTTAATGCCAGACGCGGATTTTGATCCGGCGATGATCATCAGCAAGTTGGAAAAGGGAGATCTGTTGGTTTTCTGCAATCCGAATAATCCAACCGGAAAGTTATATCGGCGAAAAGAACTGGTTGAGGTGCTGAAGGCGGCCCAAGAACGAGGCGCGGTTGTGCTGTTGGACGAAAGCTTTATCCTGCTTAGCGGTCACGCAGAAGAAAGCTTGTGTGACATCGAAGAAGAGCGAATCTGGGTAGTATTATCACTTACAAAAATCTGGGGTTTACCCGGATTACGCCTCGGTTGCCTGATCGGTCCGCAGCAGGGAATACGACAATTGTCGGGGTGGGGTGATCCCTGGCGGGTTAACTCGTTGGCTCAACAGGCCGGATTATATTGTCTCGAGCAAAACAATTTTATTAAAAAGACTCTGGAACTGATTCAATCTGAACGAAAATACCTGGCAGCCGGAATTAGTGCTGGGGGTCGGTTTCAGGTTTTCGAAGGAGCTGCCAATTATTTGCTGGTGCGTGGTCTTGATTCTTCTTTTCAGGTTGCTCGCTTCCAGGCCGCCCTGGCTCGCCGCGGATTGTTGGTCAGGCGTGCCGATAATTTTCCGGGTCTGGATCATCATTATTTCAGGATAGCTATCCGCAAAAGAGCGGATAACGAACGTTTGTTGCAGGCAATTCATATGTGGTGCAGGGAACAGCCGTCAGCTGAGTAAAGTAAGGGAGGAAAGCAGTGATGAAAAGCAGTTTAATGATCCAGGGAACCGCTTCCTCGGTGGGAAAAAGTATAATCTGTGCCGCTCTGTGCCGCATCCTAAAGCAGGAAGGTTTCAAGGTTGCTCCCTTCAAATCACAAAATATGGCCCTCAATTCGTTTGTGACCAGGGATGGTTTAGAAATGGGAAGGGCCCAGGTGATGCAGGCCGAAGCGGCCGGCATCGAACCACTGGTTGAAATGAATCCGGTTTTACTCAAACCAACCTCTGATCAGGGATCCCAGGTTATTGTAATGGGCAAGCCGATCGGCAACATGGGCGCCATGGACTATTTTCAGTGGAAGGAAAATTTGCTGCCCGTTATTGACCAGGCTTATCAAAAACTTAAGGCCGATTATGATCTGATTGTAATCGAGGGAGCGGGCAGCCCGGCAGAAATAAATTTAAAAGACCAGGATCTTGTCAATATGGGGTTGGCAAGACGCTTGCAGGCACCGGTTTTACTGATTGGTGATATCGATCGTGGCGGGGTGTTTGCTTCTCTTTATGGGACGGTAGCTCTGCTTGAAGCAGAGGAGCGACAGCTGCTTAAAGGCGTGATTATTAATAAATTTCGGGGGGATCCCAAGGTTTTAGAGCCGGGACTGGAACAGCTGGAAAAGCTGATTTCTTTACCGGTACTGGGAGTTGTTCCGCTGGTCAAGCTTAACCTTGATGATGAGGATAGCGTCACGGAACGTTTTGTGCGTCGGGGTGGTTCTAACGAACTTAAAGTTCAGGTTATACTTTTACCCCGGATTTCCAATTTTACTGATTTTAATCCCTTTGAACTCTTTGAGGATGTGAGTTTGACATATATAAGGGAACCGCAAGAGCTTGATTCGCCCGACTTACTGATTATTCCCGGTTCGAAAAATACGATTGAAGATCTGCTTCATTTACGGAAGATTGGCTGGGAACAACCGCTCAAAGCTTATGCTAATAGCGGTGGCTTGCTGATTGGCATCTGTGGTGGATTTCAAATGTTAGGAACAAGTATCCTTGACCCTGGACGAGTGGAAAGCAATTTCCCTGAGGTTGCAGGTCTCAATTTATTGGAGCTCGAGACTGTAATGGAGAAGCAGAAATCTACTAAGCAGGTTGAGGCGTGCTGGCAATTCCGGGATAGACATTTCTTTTCTTATATGGGAACTGAAGAGAAGCTAACCGGTTATGAAATACACATGGGTCAGACCAACTACGGACCGGTAAGGCAGCCTTTACATATTTTCAATGAAAATCGATATGATGGAGCGGTTAATACCGAAGGCAATGTTTTTGGCACTTACTTACATGGCATTTTTGATAATTTAAACTGGACTGGCAATCTATTGAATGCTGCCCGGTTGCGGAAAGGTTTACCAGAAAAGCAGTACAAACTACCGTCGACCTACCGGGAGCATAAAGAGAAGGAGTATGATCTTTTAGCGAAGGTAGTTCGTGATAACCTGAACATGATCAAAATAATGGAGATCATTGCCGGATCCGGATAGTAAATTAGCAGTGAAAGATAAAAAAGCGAACAGATTATACCGAGAGGAGATATTAGTAGTGAGTGAAGAAAAAAGCTTGATCCAACAATTACAGAAAGCAGTCAAAGCAGTGAAACCTCTGGACAATAGTGCAATGGAAAGAGCACGCGCCCGGGTGGATATTTTAACCAAGCCTCAGGGCAGTCTCGGCCGAATAGAAGAGCTTGCCATTCAACTTGCTGGAATAAAAGGTGATTTTTTCCCAGTAGATACCCGGAAAAGGGTAGTAGTAATGGCCGCAGATCACGGTATAACCGCGGAAGGGATCAGTGCCTATCCGTCCGCGGTAACGGCTCAGATGGTTGCCAACTTTACCAGTGGCGGAGCGGCGATTAATGTCCTGGGACGCCAGAGTGGAGTAGAAGTGCAGGTGGTTGATGTCGGTGTAAAAGTTGATCCTAATCTGCCGGAAGTTAAAAAGGTCCGGATTAAAAGTGGTACAGATAATTTTCGTCGAACTGCGGCGATGAGCCGAGTGGAAGCTCTTCAAGCTTTACTGGCCGGAGTGGAATGTGCCGAAGAAGCAGATTTAGCCGGGATCAAGCTTTTAGCAACAGGTGAAATGGGCATTGGCAATACAACAGCAAGCAGTGCTGTAATGTCAGCGCTTACCGGATATGATGTTTCGCTTGTTGTCGGCCGGGGGGCCGGATTGGATGACCTTAAACTGAAGCATAAACAAAAGGTTGTCGAGGAAGCACTACAGATGCATCGGCCGGAGAAAGAGGATCCGCTTGATGTGCTCAGTAAAGTAGGCGGACTTGAAATAGCAGCCCTGGCCGGTTTGATAATTGGGGCAGCCGGACGGAGAATACCGGTGGTAATCGATGGTTTTATTTCAAGTGTAGCAGCCCTGGTTGCCGTTAAATTTTGCCCTGATGTTTTTCAGTACCTGGTGCCATCTCACTTGTCTGCAGAATCGGGTCATGCTTTACTGATGGACTATCTTAGTCTGAAACCATATCTTCATATGGGGATGCGCCTTGGAGAGGGAACAGGGGCGGTTTTGGCTATGCACCTAGTCGAGGCAGCAGCGCGGCTGACCGTCGAAATGGCAACTTTTAAAGATGCTAACGTTAGTAACAAGGAAGAAGAACCTGTCAAAACAGAGCTAAGGAGAGATCATTAAAGAGTGGAGATATATCTGGTTCGGCATGGGGAAACTGAATCGAACAAGGAGCGGCGTTACCAGGGTTGGACTGAATCTCCCCTTTCGGTCCAGGGGCTGAGTCAGGCGGAAAAAGCTGCCCACTTTCTTGCGGCTAGAGGGATTAATGAAATATATTGCAGCGATCTAAACCGGGCTTTACACACGGCGAGGGTCATCGGTGCCGGTTGCGGCGTAAAGCCGCTTGTCACACCTCTCTTACGGGAAATTCATTTTGGGCAATGGGAAGGGCTAACCTTTGACGAGATTGAAAAGGACTGGGGTGTAGAGATTAGCCGTTGGCTGGATGATCCTTTTCATAAATCGGCTCCAGGTGGGGAGACACTGGGTGAAGTTTGTTCCCGGATGAGCACATTTATCAGCCGACTCGTAGCACAAAATGAAGTTGAACGACGGATAGTAGCTGTCAGTCATGGTGGTTCGATCAGAGCCCTGCTTTACAAGCTGCTTAACCTTGATCGAGCATCATTCTGGGATATAAAAATTGATAACGCTTCGATCAGTCTGATTAGTAAAGCAGGGGATCGATTTATTGTTGACTACTACAACCGGATCGATCATTTAGATGCCGGTAATAAAATGGGGGTTAATCCGGATGGTATTTAAGAGCAATAAAGGCGAAAGTGTCTTCATTTCCTGGAGCGGGGGTAAAGATTCTTATCTTTCCCTGCTACTGGCCAGGGAAAAAGATTTGAATGTTGTGTGTCTGCTAAGCTTTGTAGGAGCGGACGGTTATAGCCGGTCACATGGCTTGAAAACAAACCTGCTGAAAGAGCAGGCAAAAGCGCTCGGCCTTCCCCTCCATCTTGAAGAGGTTACCTGGGAAAGTTATGAGGCAGGATTCGAAAGGGCAGTAAGGGTGCTAAGAGAGCATTATTCTATAACAGGCGGTGTTTTTGGCGATATCAATCTTGAAGAGCACCGTCAGTGGGTTGAGAAAATGACCGATCGCTGCCAAATTAACTATAACCTGCCCCTGTGGCTGATGGAAGAAAGAGCTGTATCCGAGGAGTTGATCAAGCGTGGAGGAAAAGCTTTAATTGTAGCGATCCGCAGCGATCTGATCGACCGTAAATGGCTGGGCCGGGTGATGGATGCAGATTATATTAATTATTGTGTCGACATCGGTATATCGCCTTGCGGCGAAGGGGGAGAAGCCCACACTCTGGTAGTCGACGGACCATCTTTCCATCAGCCGCTGCACTACATTACCGGCTCTGTACGCCAAAAAGAAAACCGCTCCATCCTTGATCTGTCACTGCCCCCAACTTCTTAGCACAAAACAGAGAGTTTCGCGGTACTAGTACTGATCCTAATAACTGGATAACTTGATACACAGTGTTGCAGGGTTCTTTAAAAGGGGTTAAGGCCGCGGGCTTTCAGGTACTCGTAAATGATCATCGATTCACTTAAGATGACCAGGGAAGATGTTTCTTCAGGGTTATACCCGGTTAGTTTGCGAATCTGATTCAGGCGATATTTCATCGTATGCCGGTGCACATAGAGCTCGGCGGCCGCGGTTTTAATATTATGATATTTGAGGTATATCTTTAAAGTTTTCATTAATGAGCCGCCGGTGCGTTGGTCATATTCAAAAAGCGGTTTTAAAGTTTCATTCAATTGATCTTCTAAAACATCTGTTTTTTCCATGGCGAGAATTAGTTTAAGCACACCTAATGTGGAATAATTACCATGACCGTATTGTTTTGATAACCCCAAGGTAGCCGCCCATAAGGCCTTTTCAGCCTGATCAACCGCTTTTTCCCAGCTGTTGATGCTTGGATGACATTTGCTTAAGCCCATAAATACCTCTAGTTTTGGACAAATCAGCCGCAGTTCTTCCAAGATCCTTCTGCTGGACTGAATGATACTGTCCCCAGATTCACTGCCGGCTAAAGGCTGCAATAGAAGGGTTAGATTGCTGCCGGTGATTCCAAGTAAAAAAGGAATGTAACGCTGTTCCATCAGTTGGAAAAGGTTAAAGCCAAGTTCTTCGAGAATATGATCTTCGGTGATTAAGGGAGAAGTTTTTCTGCTTTGGCCTTGTTCTGTTGCTGCAATCTGGCCTAGCCAGTAATCTTGGTCAATCTTGAACCCCAAATCGAGAAAATCCTGGTTCAGTGAAACCGGGTCAATTCCTTTGACTAGCTTACCCCAGGTTGCAAGCATCGATTCATATTTGCGTTGTTTCTGATCGTTGTCTTTTGCGGATATATTTAGGCCTGAGTCCTCATTTTCGGTCTTTAAAAGTGAGAGCAGCAAGGCTCTGGTGATGCTTTTAAAACTGAGATCGGGAGGAACTTCGATCAGGGGGATTTTGCAATCTCGAAAAAGCTTGATCAGGGTTGAAGGGATTCGATCAATGTAATGACCTGTTTGGATTGCCACTGCTGCCAGGCGACGTTCGGCAAACAGTTCTACCATCTCTTTCTGCCGCGTCGGTCCAAGCGACTGAAGACCGTGGGCGGTTGTTATTAAAAACTCGCCGGGTTCAAGGTGGCTTAGATCGTCTAAAATCTCCAAGATGTTAACCCAATAAATATTGTTGCTTAACCCTTCACCTGCGGTTAACAAATTGCACCGGCTAAAAATGTCAAGATTTAAGGCTTTTTGAACGGTAAGAGACATTTTTTCCACCGCGCTATCGTCTGATAATCTTCTGCTGTTTAATTCAATATTGTTGGCAGTGATCCTTCTTCTTATATACATGGTGTATAAATTTAACCTCTTTTTTTTGGCCTGGCTTGTGAAGGATTTCGCTTCTTAATTTTGGTATTCTTAAGTTGATTCTACTGCCGAAGAAATGATTGCGGTTATGTCATTTGTATAGAAGAAGTCCTCTTAATAGTTATGGCCGCACCATACACACAGCAATTGATCCAGACGCAGTAGAATCTTTTTTTAACTATTTTTCAGTTCTGGCGAGGTTATGATGACCGCATTATATGAATTAGTTGTTGCTGAAAGTTACAAGTCGGTGGCCATCGTGGGCATGACCAAAAACGTTGGCAAGACTGTTACCTTTAATTACCTGGTTGAAGCATTCGAAAATGATGCAATTATTCCGGGTTTGATTTCTGCCGGCTACGATGGGGAGCGTTTTGATCGATTGACCCTGAAGGATAAACCGCGGATCTATGCACCTTTGGAGACACTGGTCGCTACGGCGGAAGCCTGTTTTAAGGCTGCTGAAGCAGAACTTGATCTGCTGGAGAACAGCAACTTTTCCACCCCTCTCGGCACGGTTGTTCTGGGAAAAGTGAAAAAAGCCGGCCTGGTTGAATTGGCTGGACCGGGCAGTGTTTCCGCCCTGAAGGAATTAACCGAAAAAATGTTTTCATACGGTTCCGAATATGTTCTGGTTGACGGGGCAATTAACCGCTTGGCTTCAGCTTCCCCGTTACTTACGGTTGCAACCATTCTGGCAACTGGGGCAGCTCTCGGCCCGACGATGGACGATGTAATCCGCAAGACCCTTTTCCGTAAAGATTTACTGCAAACAGAAAAAGCAGAAAAAGAACTTCTTGTTGCGGCAAAAAGCGGACTTAAAGCGGGTAATGCGGCCTTATTAAACAACAACGGCAGTGAATATATTGTAAAACCGCTGCAGGCAGCTATACCGTTATTGGCCGGAGCACAGCTGGCAGATAGATGTTGTTCCGAGACAGAAGGTTTAGTTTTTGGTGGAGCCCTGGTTGATAAAAACCTGATTGATTTAATGGAAATATTTTCTAAACCACCAATTTTAATTGTTGAAGATGCGACAAAACTTTTTATTTCGCCAGATATTTATTACCGGTTTGTAAATCGCGGAGGGAAAATAAATGTCATTAATCCACTTAAACTGATTGCAGTGACCCTAAACCCGACTGATCCCTGCGGCAGAGGTTACGATCCGCAGCTGTTTTTGGCAAAAATGATCGAAACCCTGAAACCCTGTCCGGTTTTCGATCTTATTTATGAAAACAAAGGAAATAGATAACTATAAAAGTTCGTCGATCTTAAGTTAAGCGGATTGTCAATATGACGTGTCAGGAAAGGACAGTGATTGTCATTGCAAAACAAACTAGATTTAGATCGTTCAAAAGTTGATCTTTCCAGGCAGATGGCGGGCCACATTGCCGAACGTCTGCACTCCTGGATCGGCGACTATACTACTACTACCACGGAAAGAGCTGCTGCGAGACTGCTTGGGATCGACGGTGTAGATGCCGCCGGAGTTCCGCTGGCTAACGTCATGGTGGATCAGTTGCAGCAGGCCGGCTTACTGGACCGGGGTTTAGTTCCCTGGCTGGCCAAAGCAGTTGTCGCTCGTAATCAATCACCCCAACAAGTTGCTGAAGCGCTTGAACAAGGAGATATAAACGTTTCGGAAACAGAAGAATGTCCTGAAGAAAAATGGCGCGAAATAGCTGATGATCTTGCGCAAAAAGCTGCTGCTAAAATCAGGGCTGTCCGGGTGGAAAGAGAAAAGAAACTTGAAGAAGCGCTACCGCCGGGCAAACCGATGCTTTATGTGATCGTGGCGACCGGCAATGTTTATGAAGATGCCATTCAGGCAAAGGCAGCCGGGCTGCAGGGAGCAGATATCGTAGCAGTGATCAGGCATACCGGCCAGAGCCTTCTTGACTTCGTGCCTTATGGCCCGACTACCGAAGGTTTTGGGGGAACCTATGCCACCCAGGAAAATTTCCGCATTGTACGCAAAGCTTTGGATGAAGCGGGAGAAGAGACCGGTCGTTACATCCGCCTGGTTAATTATGCTTCCGGTCTCTGTATGCCTGAAATATCAGTGATGGGCGCCCTGGAGAGACTGGATATGATGCTGAATGATGCCATGTACGGTATTCTTTTCCGTGACATCAATATGCGCCGCACCTTTATCGATCAGCACTTTTCCAGGATGATTAATGCCTACGCCGGAATAATCATCAACACGGGAGAAGATAATTACCTGACGACTGCCGATGCATTTGACAAAGGCTATACCGTGCTTGCTTCCCAGTTTATCAATGAACAACTGGCTTTACGTTCGGGGCTGAAAGAGGAACAGATGGGTTTAGGTCACGCCTTCGAGATTAATCCGGCCATGGAAGACGGGCTGCTGATGGAAATTGCCCAGGCTCAGCTCTGCCGAGAACTTTTCCCCAGATCACCGCTTAAATATATGCCGCCTACTAAGCATGTAACCGGCAATATTTTTAAGACCTACCTGATAAACGGCATGTATAATTTGGTCTCAGTGATGACCGGGCAGGAGATCCAGCTGCTTGGGATGCTAACTGAAGCTATCCACACCCCATTTATCAGCGATCGCTACTTAAGTATTGAGAACAGCAAATATATTTTTAATAACGCCCGCCATCTCGGGGATGAAGTGCTGTTTGCGCCAGGCGGAAAGATTCAAAAAAGGGCGTCATACCTACTTGATGAAGCTTGTAAGATGCTGAAGGAAATTGAAAAGATTGGTCTTGAATCAGCGATGGAAAAAGGAATGTTTGCCGATATTAAGCGTTCTCGTGATGGGGGTAAAGGCGGAAGCGGCGTAATCAAGAAAGCAGCCGGTTATTACAACCCCTTCATGGATCTCTTTGTTAATCATGCCACCTTGGCTGAAGGGAGGAATTCCTGAGATGAGTGTTGATTTCTCCAGAGTAAAAACTTACGGGGATACCTTAAATGATGGGGCAATGCAGTTAAGTTTCACCCTGCCTGTTCCGGCCGGTGATGAGGCCAGAGAAGCAGCCCGTCAGATTGCCTTGAAGATGGGGCTTGAGTCGCCGGCGGTTACAGAAATGTCTGACTTAGGAGCCGGGTTCACCTTTTTTGTGCTTTATGGCAAGTGTTCACATAAAGTCGACTACTCAGCGATAAAAATTCCGAAACAGCAGCAGCAAATATTGAACTTCAAAGAAGTAAACGCCCTGATTAAAAGCGAGTTAGGGCGTAAAATAGTGGTAGTGGCCGCCTGTACAGGTAGTGATGCTCACACTGTCGGGATTGACGCGATCATCAACATGAAAGGCTATATGGGTGAGTATGGCCTGGAACGCTATCCGGAAATCGATGCCTATAACCTGGGCAGCCAGGTGCCCAATGCGGATTTGCTGGCCAAGGCGGTTGAGCTAAACGCCGATGCAATTCTAGTTTCCCAGGTAGTGACCCAGAAAAATATCCATTTGGAAAACCTTACTGAACTGGTTGAACTGTCGGAAGCCGAAGGACAGCGTGATAAGGTTCTTTTAATCTGTGGCGGGCCGCGCATCTCGCATGAGCTGGCCATTGAACTGGGCTACGATGCCGGGTTCGGACCGGGAACACTACCCAATCACGTCGCTTCTTTTATTGCCGCCGAACTGATCAGACGGAAGAAAACTGGAAAATAAAAGGAAATACAGTTTGCAGAAAAAAAGACTTGTGCTATGATTATTCTGTCCGGTTACTGCACGGTTAGCAGACCGGGCAAAATTTTGCCAAAAGGTTATCGGGATGAGTGAATTAGCAGCGAACAAGAAGACAGTGTTAGCAG
>CAZAKI010000038.1:0-18779 GCA_964485855.1 uncultured Syntrophomonadaceae bacterium
AAAGCGAATCGAAAACACTCAGACTTAATAGCGGATATCCTCTTTCGATAATTCCCCCGTTGATTCCAACACAGGGGGACGGTTCTTTTGTGTCGTTTTATATTTATTATGGATGATTAAAACAACACAAAAGAACCGTCCCCCTGTGTTGATCCCCTGGATCCCCTGCGTTGATTGTTTGGGATGTGAAGGTTATAACAGAACTGAAGGACGGGAAATGAGAATGACTGGAATGTTGAGGGATGCTGCGGCGTCGATTTTTTCTTTTACCCCACCCTGGGGACCGCTTTCTTTGGATATGATAACTGCGGCGGCGTAGCGCAAAAAGAGAGCTTTATTCGTTTTATAATCAAAAGGCCCCTGCATGGCAACGATATTTGCCGGTAAGATGCCGAGTTTCAAACATTTATCAAGAGATTCCCGGACAGGCAGGATCCTCACAACCAGGCGATCAGCAGCGATAATTTTTGTGTAATCTTCAAGCTTGCTGCTGCCGGTGGTTAAAAAGACAGTTCCTTTAAACTTGGCAGCAATGTGCGCCGCTTCGACAGTATCAACGGCAGGAATAATGCCTTCATCGGCCTTAATGCCACTTGTTTCGCGTTCCACTCTTTCGTAAGCAATCCCCGTGATGCGGCAGGCTTCCTGCGCATTGTAGGTTATTTGAGTAGCATAGGGGTGAGTAGCGTCAACGACCCGATTAATCGCCTTTTCCTTGATGATCATAAGTAAGTCGTCGAGGGTTAGCGGACCGGCGATGACCTGTCCCGGGTAAGTTTTGCTCAGGAGCTCCTTGCCATAAACAGTGGCAGTTGCTGCCAGCACCTTAAATCCCTGGCGATGTAGACCATCAGCCATTTTTCGTCCCTCGGTCGTTCCAGCCAAAAGCAGAATCATAGCTGGTAACCCCGCGGAGTAATCATTTTACCATTCTGCCAATAGGTTTTGCTGTTGCCGATGATCACCAGGGTAGCCATATTAATAAAATCAAGATGCTCCAACAAACTTTTTAAGCTTGCCTGCCGGACTTCCTGGCCTTCCCTCCCGGCAGCTCGAACCAGACCCACTGCTGGATCGCCAGTAATCTGCTCCTCGATGATCTGGACAGCCAGGGCAAGCAGATCTTTGCGCCCCTTACTGCGCGGGTTATAGAGGACAATCACCATGTCGGCCGAAGCAGCCGCGCGGAGCCTTTTTTCAATTAAAACCCAAGGGGTTAGGAGGTCACTTAAGCTAATCACCGCAAAATCGTGCATTAAAGGGGCACCAAGCACCGCTGCGGCTGCCCCGGCGGCCGTAATGCCGGGAATAATTTCAACCGGCAATTGCTCTTCGCCCTCGCCGGCAACTTGCAGCATTAGACCGGCCATACCGTAGATGCCGGGATCTCCTCCGCTAACCAGGGCTACCTTTTTCCCCTTTAACGCTTCGGTCGCCGCGAATCGGCAACGTTCAATTTCGCTGCCCATCGCCGACATGATCACTTCTTTACCTTTACCTTCTAATAAAATGGAGATCTGCCTGACATAGAGGCGGTAGCCGATTACCAGGTCGCATTCTTCAATAGCCTGGATAGCCTGGGCGGTGAGATATTCAACATCACCAGGACCGGTGCCGACTACGCTTACTTTGCCTTTTCGCAATTTTCATACCTCCTGGGCTGGGTAAAAGAGACTTTCTGCCAGTGCTACTGTTATTCCTTCACCCCGCTGAACTTCCAGCAACAGCGGTCCGCCGCCACTGCCCAGCCGGGCACAGGGTTCAGCAACAGCCCCTACCCCAACTTGATTTTTAACAAATTCTGATATGGCGCTGGTGCCAATCTGCTGCTCAATCTCTTTTCCGGTAAAGATCCGCAGCGGAACCTTAAAGTGGGCGGCAGCGCTGATCAGGCCTTCCTCTTCCGCCTTAAATTCGCCAGTCGCCAAACAGGAGAGGGATGAGAGAGATAAGCCGGCCTTGGTGAAAGCGTTCTCTACCGCCCTGATGATTGCTGCAGCCGAGATACCCTTGCGGCAGCCAACACCAGCAGTAATAGAGGTTGGCCTGAGCAGAATATAGGGATAAGGAGGGTAGTGGGACAAAGGTTCAAGGCGGTTGCTGATCAGGACATAACCGTTTACAGCCAGTTCCAAATCCTGTTCGCTTTCAGCTCTCTCGATATTCCCTTTCAGCGGATATTTAAAAGGTTTATCACTCAGCAAATAAATCTTTCGCTCCTCAAGCAGGGCGGCACTGATCTTTTTGAGATCGGGCAGATTTTCAATTTTCCAGCTTAACCTGCGTGCCAAATCATCAAAAGCGGTTATGCCTCGGCAATCCGTAGCAGTTGTTACCACCGGGCAGGCCTGAAGAAATCGGGCAATTTTTTGCGTCGCTTCGTTGGCCCCACCGAGATGTCCTGAGAGGAGACTAATAACGAAGTGAGACCGGTCATCGATTACCACTACCGCGGGATCTTTGTCTTTCCCTTGCAGACTGGGGGCAATAGCCCGCACGGCTACTGCAACGGCAGAAACAAAAATCAACAACTGGTTCTGGTTGAAGATTTTAGCGATTGCCTTTGTAAAATTTCCTTCGAGGAAGTGCAAAGGCCATCCCCACTCCATTCCTCCCCTCTCGAGGGGAAGGACACTGTCTTTTAGATCTTTTTCACCAGGAAGCTTGCTTCCTTTTACTTCCTTCTCAATTGGCAACAACCGGGGTGTTACATAGACCGAAGCCTGGGGATAGAGAGTTAACAGGCGCCTGGCAATATTAATGCCCTCCTGACTAACAACAACGATCGCTATGCTCAATCTTTTCCCTCCCGGAATCCGTGACTAAAATTGGCATCGTAAAGCTTGGAAGGGCTTATGGGGTCACCTAGAAAAGGACCAACCAGAATGAGGGCACTTAACTTCAAGCCGGCCTGTTTCACTTTCCCGGCAATATCCGCAAGAGTACCCTCAATTACTTGCTCTTCAGGCCAGGAAGCCTTATAAACCACTGCTACCGGGGTATCAGGATCGTACCCACAGAGAAGTTCGGATACCACCTCATCAATTAAACTAATGCTGAGAAAGATAACCATACTGGCCTTGTGTTTGGCCAGGTGGTTCAAAGCCTGCTTTTCAGGCACCGGCGTTCTAGCGGCTAATCTAGTCAGGATCGTAGTTTGCGAAATTTCTGGAAGAGTATATTCTTTCCCGACCGCAGCAGCGGCAGCGGCAAATGAACTAACCCCGGGAACCATTTCATAATCAATACCTGCATCTTTTAAAATAAGCATCTGCTCGCGCAAAGCTCCATATAGCGAGGGATCGCCGCTGTGCAAACGAACCACCTTTTTTTCAGCTTGGGCAAAATCAATCATCTTTGCACATATTTCCTGCAATTCCATTCCAGCGCTGTCTAAGATAACACAATTTTCCTTGGCCCGATCCAGCACCTTGGGATTAACAAGTGAACCGGCATAGATAATTAAATCGGCGTCACGAAGTAGCCGATCTGCTTTCAGGGTTAATAATTCCGGATCCCCTGGACCGGCACCAACAAAATAAATAATCTGCATTAATTCACTGGCTCCTTCCTGGAAATAATCAAAGAAAAATAAGAAAGATCCTGCTCTTCAACTTTAGTGAGATCATTAAAAATCTTTTCTCCAGATTGGCCGCAGTTTACAACCATCACTGTATTTTTAAGCCTGCCAACTTTTTTAAGGATAGAAACAACCTGGTCAAAACAACGGGCAACTTTAAATATTACCAGAGTTTCAAAGCTCTGAAGCTCCCTCGCTTCCATGGTTGGAATAACCTCGGCTGGAAGAACAGCCATCTTTTCGTTGCCATAAGTAAGAGGAATCCCGGCAGCAGCCGCAGCCGCACTAAAAGAGTTAATCCCTGACACAGTTTGAACGGAATATCCTGAAGCCAATAAATACTGATACAGATAGATATAGGTACTGTAGAGCATCGGATCTCCTAAGGTGATGAAAGCGATCGAATGATTATTATCAAGAGTCTCCCGAATTAATTTTCGCGCTTTTTCCCAGGCTTGTTCAAGTTCATTCTGATCCTGGGTCATTGGAAAAGCTAAAGCCAATAGCTCACTGCGAGGGTTAATATATCGGCGGGCAATCTTGAAAGCAGTACTGTCCCTGTTCTTTCCTGCTACCGGGACAGCCACAACATCAACTTCACCAAGCAAGCGTGATGCCTTGATGGTCAGTAACTCCGGATCCCCGGGGCCGATACCAATTCCATAAAACAGACCGGGCATTAATAATCTCCTTTTCTGGCAGTGATGATGTAAACTGGATTAAGCGGTTGCAAGCAGTGTCCCCGACCCAGTATACGAGCCCGGGATATTGATGCCTGGATGAAATCCAGATCAACAAAATGCAGTTTATTGAGCAGATCCAGACAATCCGCGAGAGTTTCAACTAATATACAGTTGATCACCAGAAGTCCGTCTTTTAGCAGAAGTTTGTAGCAATAATCGATAATCATCCCCAGTTTTCCACCACTGCCGCCGATCATGATTCGTTCAACCGGTTCGAGCCCTTCTAGAGCCACAGGCGCTTCTCCGGCAATAATATTGATGTTATTTAAATCAAATTTTTTACAGTTCGTTGTTAGCAGTTCAAGCGCTTTCGGATCACGTTCGACAGACCAAACCTGGCCGGTTGTCAGCAGCGAAGCGCACTCAATTGAGAGCCCACCGCTACCGGCGCCGATATCAATTACTCGGTGCTCTGCAGAAAGCTGCAACTTGCAGAGGGTAAGTGCGCGAATTTCCTGCTTAGTTATCGGCACTTCACCCCTTGTAAACAGCTCATCAGGAATACCGGGAGTAACCCTGTTTTGAAAATCACGATTCATCAATAATCACCACCAAGTTCAAATCCGAGCCGCTAAATTCGGTAAAATCCTCCGGGTAACCCTCACTGATTTTTTCATCTAGATAGGAAAGGTTTTCGCCAATATATACTTTCTTCTGGCCGATCCCCGCTTCAACCATTAAACGGCAGAGGTGACCGGGATTATTACGAGAGTCAGTAAAGAGGACCAACGGCTTTGGTTTGTTGAGCAGAGGAGAAAGTTCTTGAAGTTCCCGACCGTGCAGGCTGATAAAACGCGCCTCCTGCCAGCAGAGGCCGAGTTTAGCGAAAAGGTATTGCGCAGCGCTGATCCCCGGATAGACTACCAGGTTTTCCCGACCAAACTCTGCCTCCAGGCGAGGCAGAATACTGAAAATGCCGGCATCACCGGAAACAAGAAAGCCGATCCGTTGAGCAGTCAGCCGCTCTTTAACAGTTGCAAACAGGGGCGCCAAATTGCCGCTAATCTCGAGTGTCTCCTGTCCGCTCCCCTTGAACAAGGCCAGGTTACGCCAGCCGCCAACCAACAGATCGCATTGCGCAGCCGCTGCTCTGACAGCGGGAGTAAGGTGAGCGGGCGAACCCGGCCCCACAGAGAGAACATCTATTTTCTTCACCTTAAATCTCCTTCTTAAAAACGTTCATGATCTGTTTCGCCTGAAGATCCAGGCCGAGCAGGCCGCGACGGAAATTAAAGATTACCGAGCCGATTTCTGCTTCATCATATAAATAAGCCGATGAACGCTCTGAGATCTTTGCCGCCAGGTGATCGAAAAGATCTGCGTCGCCAAGTACAGCCAGGATATCACACATCTCTTCAGTGGTAACGGCTTTTTCCAGCTTTGTAATGGTCTCCCGGTCGGCCCCGAGCAACGCCGCATGGGCGGCAAAAATCTCAAAACGGGCATCAGCTACGCGGCTGTGCGTGTTGAAAATTCCGGCAGCTACCTTAATCAGCTTGCCGATATGCCCGATGATCAGTATTTTTTCAAAACCACATTCAAGGCTGCGATCGAGGGAAAAACCGATCAGGTTGCCGACCTTAACCAAGGCCTGCTTTGGCAAGCCAAAATGTTCCAGAGCAAGGCTCTTCCCAAAATTACCGGTAACCAGGACCAGTGGGCCTCTGTATTCCCGCTTCAGAGCTCCAATTTCGAGCGCCAGCGTATCGCGGTATGATTGTTCAGACATCGGTTCAACAAGACCACTTGTGCCCAGGATCGAAAGTCCGCCAACTACCCCCAACCTGGCATTCATTGTTTTTTTAGCCAGCCTTTCCCCATCGGGTATCGATATTTCGATCTCTACCCCCTGACCGGCCGGGGTTACCGCTGCCACTTCACCCAAAATCATTTTCTCCGGTACCGGATTGATGGCCGGTTTACCGACATCAACCTGCAAACCCGGCTTGATAACCCGGCCAACCCCTATGCCGGCTATAAGCTTTACACCGGGCTTGTCCAAGGCTTTTGCCCCAGCCCTGATCAGCATCCCGTTGGTAATATCAGGGTCGTCGCCGGCATCTTTGCGCACTGCACAGCTAACCGAATCTGCTTTGCGCACAATTTCCTCAACCGGCAACATCAATCTGATCCCGGCAGGAGTATCAATCCCGATGATTTCCAGGTTTTCTTCGCCAAAGAGCATCGCAGCTGCCGCTTTAGCGGCGGCTGTCGCGCAAGATCCTGTGCTGTAGCCGCGTTTTAAACGGCGGCCTGCGGTAACTGTGTCGCGCCAGTCATTGGTATCAGAAATGAAAATCACTCCATACTCAACAAAATTAAAGCTTAAGTCGCAACCCTACCAAGGCGTTAAGAGAACCGTCTCTAAATCATGTTTAGAGGGGCTTGGGCCAATTTAAGCAAGGCGTTAATAATGGCAACCGCTACGGTGCTGCCACCTTTGCGACCGCGGATCACGATCCGGTCAAGTTCTGTCTTCAGCAAGGCTTCTTTCGATTCCGTTGCTTCGACAAAACCAACCGGTACCCCGACTACTAGGGACGGTCTGGCCTGGCCCTGTTTAACTAGATCCAGCAGCTCATAAAGCGCAGTCGGTGCATTACCGATCGCAAAAATCGCTTCCGGGTTTTCTGCCGCGGCTCGGCGGATGTTGATCATCGATCTGGTCAGACCATGCTCAGATGCAAGTTTCGCCGTTTCGCTGTCGGCAACGTGACAGCAGACTTGGACAGAAAATGGTTCCAGCAGCACCTTACTGATTCCGGAAACAATCATGTTGGTATCCGCCACAATCACGGCGCCGCCATCTTTAAAAGCTTTAACACCGGCACCGATTGCGCCGGCAGAAAAATATATCAGGTCGGCATATTCAAAGTCAGCCGTGGTGTGGATCACCCTCTTAACAATCGCCAGTTCAGCCGGGCTGAAACGGGCTGCTTCCACCCCCAGCTCCGCCTCGATTAACTGCATGCTTTTAGTTTCAATGCCCACCGGGTCGGTAATAAACTGTCTCATAAGCCCTGCTCCAGTTCCGCCACCCGATCTAAAACTAAATCTGCAAGACGGTGGTCAACTCCAAGCGGTGCTGCCAGATATAGTTCAAGCTCAGAATACTTATGACGTAACAGATCCAACTCGGCAGGAATATCAACCATGACATGCTGGCCGGTTGCCAAAAGATATGGAGCAACAAAAATTCTCTTAACCCCGGCATGTGCTAACTCGTCGACGACTTCAGGCAAACCTGGAGCACTAAACTGTAACGAAGCATACTCTACCCGGTGATAAGAGCTCTTTTCCCGAACTAATGCGGTAATTGCCGCTAAATTATCAGTTGCTTCCTTGACTTTACTGCCATGTCCTAAAACAATCAGGGCTGTTAACATATTTATACTTCTCCGCTTTTCTTTTTTTTATGATTTAGCCTGTTCTGAAAAACACCGGCAAACAATACAAAAGCTGAAAACACCAGGCTTACCGTCAGACCACGGGGCAGCTCTTCCTCTACTTCTTGACCCAAATTAAGTTCCGCACGGTGTCCGAGGCCATCGTCAGCAACAATCAGAACGACCTCTTCCGGTTGATAGGAAAACTGCCCATTAGTATCAATCATCCCTCTTTGCAGTTCCATCCCCTGCTCATTGTAGACTACGATTTCGGTCCGCCTGGAAAATCGGCCGTCTTCGTAACCAATCTTAACCAAGCCGGCTTCCAGCTCTTCAATCACCATGCGGTGGGCAAAGACAGTGCCAACAGGAATTGAGATCACTAAAACGATCAGCAAAAGCATAATCATCATTTTTGTTAAGTTCACAATCACTGCACCTCACAGTTATTTAATGTATAATACTTCTTTCATAAAGATTCAGCCGTGTGATAAAATAAGATACCTGCCAATCCAACTTAGATGCTAAAAAATGCCCAGCCCCTTCCCGGATGGTCGGCATTCCCGTTGGCGCCGGGAAGGGGTTTTTGGGCAATTAACCCGGAGAATGTGGCAGAAGCTAATCAGCCGGAGAAAGGAGTAGAAGCCGGCTTGTCCTCCGGATAGTGGTTATTAAGCTCAAAGTCAACTGCCTCCTATGGCAGTATTTTTATTGATTAAAAGCTCCGGTTTAGCTCTGGCTATCAGTTGTAAAGCTGCCCCGGTTACCACAGCTTCGATGGCAACTAAAGGCAGATGCCCAACAATAAGCATGTTGATCACCGAGAAGGCCCCTTCACCGAAGCGGAGATCTGTCAATAGCAGCAAGACTATCAACAGGAGCACTGTAACTAATACCGATAGACCACCAATAATCGCTCCTTTCAAAAATACTGCTTTGTCCCCTAGTCGGTGATAAAACCAGGAAGCTAAAAGCGCAGGTATTGCCAGCATCATGGTATTTGCTCCCAAAGTAGTGAGACCGCCATGCTGGAAGAGAATTGCCTGCAGAAGCAGGCCGACAAAAAGCGCCAGTGGCGCGCGGCGGCCTAGAATTACCCCCAGTAAGCCGGCAAAAAGCGGATGAATCGATGATGGGCCAATCGGAATGCTGATTAGTGATACAGCAAAAAAGACCCCGGCCAGAAGGCTTGTTTTGGGTATTTCCTCCTCCTTAATCCCTTGCACCGAGTAAACCAGAACGACTGCCGTAGCAGCAGTAGTTGTAGCAGCTACCGGTGTATTCAGTACTCCATCAGCAAGATGCATTAAAGATCAATCCCTTCAGTCTTAAACAGATTAATGATCGTGGTCATGCCCTTCGTATTCTTTATCCCAATTTGGGGTTAACATCTCACCATCGAGGTTAGTAATCTGCATCTGGAATTCTTCAGGTAGGTGTTCTGTGAAAACAAGGTAATCTCCAGCTTCTATCACCTCAAGGGTAAATGATGTTCCTTCAGGATCCAGCATTAGTTTGTACCCATAGTCATATAGTGCGGTAAAAGATTCACCGGCTTCGACTAACTCTTTTTCCGCCTCCCAGACATGATGGGCAAATATTTCACTATCTTCAAGATTTCCTTCACTTGAAATAAATATTATTTCTATTGAAGGATCTCCACTTTCTTCGAACTTTAGATTGTAAAGACCAGCAGAGAATGATATTTCTCCACTCCATTCAAAAGGATAATGATCATGATCCAAATCGCACTGATGCTCTGCTTCGGGTTCTTCGTCAGGAGTTTCATCTACCGTTTCGTTAGCTAAGATGGCCGTATCCTGGGCACATCCACAGAATAAAAGGGCAAATACCAGGAAAAGTGTTACTAAGATCAGGCTTTTTTTCATTACAAATTCCTCCTCAATATTGAAAGCATTATTAGTGCCGACCAACATAACTAGAGTTACTTTGATAAATCCCTTCACTTAACCAGTAAGCTTATCTTGTTTTAAAAAACCTTTCACTAATAATGAAGCATCTTCAACAGTTCGCGGTTGATATCCGCTGTCCTTAAATAATTTGGCCAATAGAGGCAAAGGTAGGCAAGCTTCATGCATTAAATTTTCATCCTGCAGCAATTCTACCGTTCCGGCAGCAAGGATAGAGCCATTTTTCATCACTATCACTTCATCGGCCCAGGCATAGGCCAAATCAACATCGTGAGTACTGTAAATCAATGAAGTGCCGCTATCGATCAAGCAGTCAAGGATCTTCCTGAACTGCCTGCTAACATCAGGATCAAGACCGGAGAAAGGTTCGTCACAAACCAGAATCTGCGGTTTCATAGCCATTAATCCGGCAATGGAAGCCCTTTTTTTCTGTCCCAGACTGAGGCTATAAGGAGGCCGCTCCGCCAGTTCAATAATCGACAATTGCTTGAGCGCATCGTTAACTCGCTGGCAAACCTCTTCTGCTGTAAGATCTAAATTTCGTGGGCCAAAGGCGATATCACTATAAACGGTCGTTGAAAAAAGCTGGTTATCCGGATTATCGAAAAGTAAACCCACCTGGCGACGTACAAAGTTTAAAGAATTTTTCTCAACAATAGATCCGGCAACCGTTACTGTTCCTTCCTGAGCCGGCAGAATACCGTTAATATGATAGATAAGCGTTGTTTTGCCACTACCGTTAGTGCCAAGAATCGCTGTTTTCTGGGCTGCCCTGACCTTAAGGCTGATCTGCTGTAAAGCAGGCGTATAATCCGGATAGGTATAACTTAAGTTTTCGATCTCAATTACATACATTAAAGCACCACCTGCTCTATAACAATGAGAGTAATAATGAAGATGCTAGGAATAATTGCTTTCCCTATATCGTTCGGCAATATTTTGCGGGAGGGGCTAACCGGCATTTGCCCTCTAAATCCGCGCGAAGTCATTGCCCGGTAGACAGTTTCAGAACGATTAAGTGATTTAATAAAAAGTCCACCGGCCATTTCTCCATAAACCGGCAGAGAGCGAAGACTAAGCTGCGGCTTAAACAGTCTGGCTTTTAAGGCTCTGAGCACTATTTGCGTTTCATTAATAATTAAAAAACCGTAACGATAAGCCAGATAGATAATAGTGGCTATGATCCCAGGCATTTTTAGATGCTCCAACGCTTCAAGCAAGTTCTCAATCGGTTGGTTGGTAAAAATAAACAAAGTAAAAGTCATAGCTGTGAGCACTTTAAGAATAATCTGTAAGACCAACTCGACCCTGTCGGGAGATGGAGGGTAACCACCACCAAATAGTAGAGGAATACTCATCATTATCAAAAATGGCGCAAGCAATAATAGTCGTCTGATCAGCTGTAATGGAGTAAGTCTCCCCCGTAAGGCAAAAATCAGGGCAAAACAAAAAGCAGCGGCTACCAGGCGTGGATCTTGCAGGGTAATAACCCCAAAGATGTAAACCAGCCCGGAAACCAGCTTAGTGCGAGGTTCCCATGGTATAGCTGCAATTTGCGGGCTTCTGTCTAAAACAGGCTGCTGATGTTGATGATTAATCCCCACTAATGTGCGTCTCCCTTGTCAAGATCCAAGCATTTTTCTGGCCCATTTTCATCCAGATCAAAAAGATAAAGCATTGAACCAATGTGTTCGCCATTCTTTTTTAACCGTGCATTTTCTTTTAATCTCAGGATCGGTTCTTTAAATATAGCGTTAGTAAAGGACTTAGTTAAATTTTCAACCGCCAGTTTTTCTTTATCACTAAGATTGCATAAGTTGTTGTGAAGATATTTATCGGTCATCTCCTTACGTATTTTTTCAGCCTTGTTCCTCAGGGCTCCGATAATCGGCTCTACCTCTAGGATCCTGAACCAGGTCTGAAAATCTTCCGCCGCTGCAGAAATCATATTTGCCGCCACGGCTGCCTCTTTCTGCCGATTTTGCTGGTTGGTTGAAACCTCTTGTTGCAAGCTGTCCATGTCAAATAAAAATACATTTTTCAGATCACGTACAGCCGGATCAATATCGCGAGGAACGGCAATATCGATAATAAAAACTGGCCTGTGCCGGCGTTTTTCCATTACCGGCACAAGATCCTCGTGGTGCAGTATATAGTGAGGCGCTCCGGTAGAGCTGATAATTATGTCAATCTCAGGCAACATTTCTTTTTTACGCTGAAAATCTAAAGTTTGCCCATTAAACAGATGGGCAAGATCTTTCGCCCGTTGGTAGGTTCGACTTGTCACCCGGATATCCTTAGCGCCAAAAGCATGTAAGTGCTTTAAAGTAAGCCTTGACATTTTACCGGCACCGATAACCAGGACTTTTAGATTTTCAAAACTGCCAAGCTCTTTTCTGATCATTTCCACTGCAACATAGCTGATTGAAACAGAATTGTGATTAATCATCGTTTCTGTCTGTACTTTCTTTGCGCTGCTAATTGCCTGCTGAAATAAACCATGCATTACCTTGCCAACCGAGCCTTTTAACACTGCTCTTTCATAAGCTTCTTTAACCTGGCCTAAAATCTGGGTTTCTCCAATGATCATGGAATCAAGTCCAGCAGTTACGGTAAAGAGATGGGATGCCGCAGCGCAACCGTAATAATAATAGAGGGCTTTCTCCAGTTCGCTGAAATTCATATTTTTAACAACCCGCAGCATTGCAATTAGACCATTTTTGGCTGCTTCTACATTTGCGGTATAAGCATATATTTCAGTGCGGTTACAGGTTGAAATAATCACCGTTTCAAAAATCTCGCTTTGCTTTAACAGGTATAGGTAAGCCCTTTCAGCCTGTTTATCAGTAAAAGCCAACTTCTCCCTGGTTTGTAAATCTGCTGTTTTATGGTTAATACCAAGAACTAGTATTTGCATCGATCTGGCTCCATTTAGGTTGTTATCGTTATTATTTACAGTTTCCGGCTAATGTTGTTCGTAATGATTACTAACGGCCTGGAATGCTTGACCGACCGCAGTAACTGTGATCTCAATATCCTCATCGTTGTGGGCTGCCGAAACAAAACCCGTCTCGAACTGAGAAGGAGCAATATAAATCCCCTGCTTTAAGAGGTTAAGGAAATAGATCTTGAAGGCGCTGCTGTCGGAAAGTATGGCGCCGGCAAAATCCTTCACGGGGTTTAGATTAAAGAAAGTGCCAAACATTGAGCCGACCGCCCCCAGTTGAATCGAGATCCCTGTATCCCTGGCTTTCTTCGCTAGGCCGGATGTCAGTTTTTCGCGTTTTGCATTAAGTTTTTCATAAAAGCCGGGTGCTTTTAAAATTTTTAAGGTCTCGATGCCGACTGCCATCGCCAAGGGGTTTCCGGACAAAGTACCCGCCTGGTAGACCGGTCCACATGGTGCCACTTGTTCCATGATCTCGCGCCGTCCACCGTAGGCACCAACCGGTAAACCTCCGCCAATTATTTTCCCTAAGGTTGTCAGGTCGGGTTTGATCTGATAATATTCCTGGGCCCCACCATAACCAACTCTAAAGCCACTAATCACTTCATCAAAAATCAGTAAAACTCCGTTTTTACTGGTCAGATCGCGTAACCCCTCGAGAAAACCTTCCTGGGGGAGGACCAATCCCATATTACCGGCGATTGGCTCAACAATTACTGCTGCGATCGTTCCAGCATAGAGCTCTAAAGCTTCTTTTACTGCATCAAGGTCGTTATAGGGAACAATAATTGTGTCGCCGGCTGTTCCTTCTGTTACGCCAGGGCTGTCCGGACAACCGAGGGTGGCCGCTCCCGATCCGGCTTTGATTAAAAAACTGTCACAGTGTCCATGATAGCATCCGGCAAATTTGATAATCTTAGATCGGCCGGTGTAGCCCCGTGCAACTCGCAAGGCGCTCATAACTGCCTCCGTGCCTGAATTAACCATTCTAACCATTTCAACCGCCGGCAGTGCTTCAACGATTAAAGCAGCCATTTCATTCTCAAGCGCTGTAGGTGCCCCAAAGCTGGTTCCGTTAGCAGCCGTTTTAGCAATTACTTCGATAATTTGCGGGTGGGCGTGTCCGATGATCAGGGGCCCCCAGGATCCCACATAATCGATATAGCTATTGCCGTCAACATCATAAACCCGGGAGCCCTTAGCCCGCTCAATAAAAATAGGCTGATCCATCACTGTTTTCATTGCCCGAACCGGACTGTTTACACCACCGGGGATTATCTTTTCGGCTTGCAAAAATAGTTTTTGTGATTTAGGATACACTGCTCTTTTCCTCCTATTTCGGTTTTCAATTAGCTAATCTGCTGGAGCCAACGAGCTACTTCTTTTGCGTGATAAGTAAAAATGAGATCTGCTCCAGCCCTCTTCATGGCTATCAGTTGTTCGAAGACTATTCTTTGCTCGTCAACCCACCCATTAGCAGCGGCTGCCTTGACCATTGAATATTCACCGCTGACGTTATAGGTAGCCACAGGACAATTAACGGTTTCGCGCACAGCCCTGATCACATCAAGATACGCCAGGGCAGGTTTCACCATGATAATATCCGCCGCTTCTTCAACATCAAGCAGCGCTTCTTTTAAAGCTTCTCGGATATTGGGGGGATCCATCTGATAAGCCCGACGATCACCGAACCGAGGGGCCGACCCTGCGGCGTCTCTAAAGGGACCGTAGAAAGCCGATGCATATTTAACTGCATAGGAAATGATCGCTTTTTCTTCGTATCCTTCACGATCCAAAGCGCTGCGAATAGCTGCCACCCGGCCATCCATCATATCCGATGGGGCGACTGCATCTGCTCCGGCCCGGGCATGAGAAAGCGCTACCCGGGTTAAGATTTCCACAGTTTGATCATTTAGAATTCTACCCTCATCTACCAGGCCGCAATGGCCGTGATCGGTATACTCGCAAAGACAAACATCCGTAACAACAAAAATCTCGGGAAACCGATCTTTTATCGCAGCAGCTGCCCTCTGAACCGCTTCATTGGAGTCATAGGCAGAACTGCCTCCAGCATCCTTGTAAGCGGGGATCCCAAAAAGTAGAACAGCCTTGATTCCCAAGTCGTAAATGATTTTTATCTCTGCCAATAATTTGTCGACTGAATACCTGAACACTCCCGGCATTGAATCAATCTTTTCAGTAACCCCTTCGCCGTTGACAACAAAAAAAGGGTTTACCAAATCATTCAGGTCCAGTTTGGTTTCTCTGACTAAACTGCGCATTGTTTCGGTGGTCCGAAGACGCCGCGGTCTTTTAACAGGTTTTGGATTACTCATCTTTATTTTTCCTCTCTCTGTTCATAGTAGCCGACTATTGCTTCAACTAAACCATCTATCGTATACTCTGCTGCTTCTAAGGCTATTTCAAGTCCATAATCCCTGGCTGTTGTCGCCGTTATTGGCCCGATCGCCGCCAAAGCTACCTGCTGAAATAACTTTCGGACAGCAGTTTGATCAACTGTTTTTTCCGGCGATCCTGGCAATAGCATTTTCAACAGGTTGCGAACTGTGGAAGAACTGGTAAAAGTGATCATATCAACTTCATTGTTTTCTAACAGTTTTCTAAGCATCGGGATATCCCCGTCACCAAAAACTGTGCGGTATGCTGTGACATTATCCACATAAGCGCCCAAAGCCGATAGTGCTTCAGGTAAAACAGAACGGGAAAGGTCAGCCCGGGGCAAGAGGATCCGGTCTTTTGTTTTGATCTCGTCACGCAACAATTCAATAATCGCTTCAGCCCGGTATTCTGAAGGGACATAGTCTGCCTTTAAACCATATTGCAAAAGAACTCTTTCTGTCTGCGGACCGATCGCACAGATCTTCGCTCTCGCCATGCTGCGGATATCCTTCCCACTATCCCGCAAACGGTTAAAAAAACTTTTTACCCCATTCTCACTGGTAAAAATAATCCACTGGTAAGAGGCCAAAGCGCTTAAGGCCCTGTCGAACAGTTCATAATCAAGCGGTTCGACAATCTTAATGGCCGGAAACTCTACCACCTCGGCCCCAAGGGCTGCTAATTTCGCAGCAAATACACTGGCTTGTTCGCGAGCTCTTGAGACCACGATCCGCTTGCCAAATAATGGTTTTTTCTCAAACCACTGTAACTCTTCCCGCAGGGCAACTACTTTTCCAATAACAATTACTGCCGGATTAGTATAACCTTCCTGATCCGCCCGCAGAGCCAGGTCGTCCAGAGTTCCCTTTAGGGTACGCTGCCGGGCTCCTGTTCCCTTTTCGATGATAGCGGCCGGCGTATCCGCAGCCATTCCTTCGTTCAGCAGCTTTTTAGTGATCAGGGGAAGATTTTTCATACCCATCAAAAAAATCAGGGTTCCTTGATTATGAGCCAGGTTACTCCAATTGATAGCGGATTCCAATTTCTCCGGATCTTCATGTCCAGTAATTACTGTAAACAATGAAGTAACACCGCGGTGAGTTGCCGGAATACCGGCATAAGCAGGCACTGCCAGCGCCGAGGTTACCCCGGGGACTATTTCAAAGGGAACACCCTGTTTCTTCAACAGCTGTGCCTCTTCGCCCCCCCGACCGAAAACAAAAGGATCTCCGCCTTTCAACCTGGTAATAACCTTCCCCTCCTTAGCCTTGGCAGCCAGGAGATTATTAATTTCTTCCTGTTTAAGCATATGACGATCAGGCAGCTTACCAACATAGATTAGCTCGGCATCTTTTGGTGCCTGCTTAAGCAAAACATCAGAAACCAGGCGATCATATACCAGGACATCGGAGTGCCTGATACATTCCAGGCCTTTACAGGTCAGCAGGCCCGGATCGCCCGGACCGGCACCCACCAGGTAAACCATCCCCTTCACGGCATTTCTGCTTTTCATTACTTACTCACACTCCTGCCTAATCTGATCAAGAATTGTTCCGCAACCCTGCTGAAGCATCTTTTCTGCCAGCTGAAAACCTATTCGTTCAGCCTCATTTCTGAAGCCAGATAATTTAGCGCGAATAATCTTTTCGCCATCAAGCGATGCAACCATCCCTTCTAATTTCAACTCGTCTCCATCGCAAGTAGCAAGAGCGCCTACCGGCACCTGGCAACCTCCTTCCAGTTTACTGAGGAATGCCCTTTCTGCTGTTACTGCAGCTTCAGTGGATGGGCAATTAAGTGATGCTACCAGGCCGGCAACTTCGGCATCATTATTTCTGATCTCGATGCCAATTGCCCCCTGGCCGACTGCCGGCAGACAAATGTCGGCAGGAAGCACCTCGCTGATCAAAGAAAACCAACCCATGCGGACAACCCCGGCATAAGCAAGGACAATACCATCATAGAGTCCTTCATTTAGCTTGCGCAAGCGGGTATCAAGATTACCCCGGATCGGTTGGATGCCAAGATGAGGATAGCTGTGGATTAACTGGGCTTTCCTGCGCAAGCTGCTACTGCCGATGCGAAATCCGGTCGAGGCCTCTTTTAAAGAAGAATAATTAGCGGAACAAATCACTACGTCCCAGGGTTGCTCCCGCTTCAAAACAGCACCAAGCTTCAATTCCACTGGAAGAAGCGTTGGGACATCTTTCATGCTGTGAATGGCTAAATCGATTTCATCATTAAGCAACGCAAGCTCAAGTTCCTTAATAAATAAGCCCTTTTCATTGATCTTATTCAGCGGCAAATCACTGATTAGATCACCGGTAGTTTTAATCGTTTTAATCTGAAATTTCCGGTCCGGGTAACGCCTTTCCAGGCCGGATTTGACTATTTCAGTCTGGATCATAGCCAACCGGCTTCGCCTGGTACCGATCACGAATTTTCTCAGTTTCTCTCTCTCCTGTCTTTTTCTTCAGCCTCAGCTATCATCTTTTTCATCATGGCGATAGCTTCTTCAGGTGTCATCTTTCTAAACTGCTCAAAAAAATGGTCTCCGGCCAGTTCTTCCAGAACTGCTTTGCGCCGTTCACCGGCAGCCAGATGATTTAGAACTTCCAACCGGCTTTCTTTTAGAAACTGAAGATACTGATCAAATTGATCATCAAACATCCGGGCTATCTGATCTTTAATCCTGCGAGCCAGGATCGGACTGCTACCGGCTGTGGAGACAGCGATGGAAAGCAGTCCCTTTTTATAAATAGCCGGCATAAAAAAACTGCAGCTGGCCGGCTCACTTACAGTGTTAACTAAAATACCGCGTTTCAGGCAGTCAGCAGCAGCCTGACGGTTTATTTCCGGTTTATTAGTAGCACAGATTACTAAAAATTTATGATCCAGGTAAACCGGTCGATAGATATCGGCAGTATAATCAATAAGACCGGCAGCAACCAGCGCTTTCAGCGCTTCGTTCAGAACAGGGCTGACTACAGTTAACTTAGCCCCACAGCCTTGGAGCACTTTCAACTTGCGCTCGGCAACAGCGCCTCCGCCGATAATTAGGCAGGGACGATCTCTTAAATCAACCTGCAAGGAGCAAAAGGTATCCACAATACAGCCTCCTAAAATAATAACCCCGGCCTTCGAGGATCTAAGCCGGAGTTTTCTTTAATAAAAACAGCGCCTGTGAATGCTTGCCCGGCGCCTTCTTCACCGCGACCAGCCCTTTCACTCGAAGGGGAACGTAGCGACACTCAGGCAGGTCTCCTGGCTCACATTCTTTGCCTTCTCCTCCTTCCCAGCGAAAAAAGCCAGTGGAGTTTTTTGGAGTCGGCTCCTGTTTACAGTGACGGGATCGCACCGGACTTGCACCGGTTTCCCTCTTCGTCCTTAATTGGACACCTGAATGTATAATATTTAGTTTTAATAATCCTACCACAGGCAAGCGGCTATGTCTACCGTGATCTTTAATTCTTACGATTCATTTACTCAGGCAAGAATTAATTATGGGGGGTTGGTTCCCAACCAACCCCCTGATTATTACAGGAAACAGAACTTAAGCGGTCTCAGTTTCAGTTCTTACCGGAACCTGCTCTGGTTCATCCTTCTTCTTCAGCATGTAGTGCATGAAAGCACCGGAGCCAAATAGTACTGCAGCCAGGTGGATCAACCATCCGACATAAGGAATTCTGAAAATCAAGGCCAAAACAAGTACGCCAATCAGCGTGACCCATACCGGGTGCAGCTCTTTGCCCAGCTTCTCCAAGGCCAGACTGGCCAGGAAATAGCCGGCGA